>JBJEVT010000034.1:0-113656 GCA_051884615.1 Oligosphaeraceae bacterium | reverse complement strand
CTCCGTGTTGAAGCGGCAGCGCCGACCTGTGCTCCGTGTTGAAGCGGCAGCGCCCTCTGTGCTCGTCCCGTGCGCCGCAGGCGGCTACTTTTCCGGGGGATTGGGGGTTGCCCTTTTCCGGATGCCCTGCCAGAGTTTGCGGTTCAGGGCGCCCGCCACCTTCAGAAAGCTGCGGATTTCCTCCTGGTCCATTCCCTTCAGGAGATCCTGTAGGAGGAGCCGGGTTCTTTCCTGGTGATATTCGCTAATTTCCTTCCCTCTGGGGGCGAGAGTGATACGAATGGTTCGGCGATCTTTCTCATCCCATTCCCGCTGGAGCATCCCCAGGCGCACCATCCGGTCCACCAGTTTGGAGGCGGCGCCCTGGGAGAGGTTGAGCAGCGCCCCGATTTCCTTCAGGGAGACCTTCCCCGGGGAGAGCTGCTCCATGAATTTCATGGCGCGGATCTGGACGGCGGTGGGGAGATGTTTCTCCAGCTCGGGCGTCCTCTTCTGACAGAACTCCATGATATTGAAGGAGATGGAGAGGAGGGAGAGGAGTTCTTCGCCTGTGGGTTCTCTGTCGCTCATGGCACTTTTTGGGGATGGGGCTTGAGGCGAGGGAGGAGAGGGAGGAAGGCGGCGAGAATGGCCAGAATCAAAAGGATGCGTCGGGAGGGAGTGCGGACGGGGTTGACGAGGATTTCCTTCCATGCATCCCAAGAGCGGGGAGGACGGGGGATGGCGTTTTTGTTTCCGGTGCGTCGCTCCTTT
Source organism: Oligosphaeraceae bacterium (assembly GCA_051884615.1). Taxonomy (GTDB): domain Bacteria; phylum Verrucomicrobiota; class Lentisphaeria; order Oligosphaerales; family Oligosphaeraceae; genus UBA1724. The sequence goes on along the minus strand of JBJEVT010000034.1, from coordinate 112,903 downwards.
TCCTCCAGACTGCGGATTTCCTGGCGGGTCTTGGCGTATTCCTCCCGGGTGTCCACCTCCCAGAGGATTCCTTCCTCCGGGGGAAGGAAGCTTTCCCGGGTGGAGAATTCCGGGGGGAGTTCCTTGTATTGCCCGTAGAGATGGGCCTCCTGCAGCCTTCCCCCCTGCCCGAAGCGCCGCCAGCGGCGGAGGCGTCCCCCCGTCGAGGAGCGCTCCACCAGGAAATCCTCCGCGGAGCCCCTCCGGGCATCCAGGCGGCGAATCAGCCAATGGGGGCGTCCCTGGATGGAGACATCCAGGCTGGAGAACTCCCCGTAGTCCACGAAGGTGGGATAGGCCATATGCCAGGGCATCTGCAGCAGGTGGGTGTGGATGGGGCCCACGAAGGCGATGGTGGTGCCCTCCTCTCCGGTGTAGCGCACCTCCCGGGAATATCCCCAGAAATGAATCCGGTCCCGCTCCGCTTCGGGATATTTCACCTGTTCCCGCCGCAACGAGACCCCGTCCTCCTCGTTCCATTGGCACACGGACAGCCTCTGGCGCTGCCCGCCCACGCACACCCAATGGGTGTACGAGATGTTCTCCCCTTCCATCTGCTGCAACACCATCTGCAGACGCAGGCGGGAGAGGACACCCGTGTCCGCCGCCAGGCCGCAGAAGGCGAGACAGCACAGAATGGGAAGAAGCAGGCGGGGCATATCGGCGGGGCGGGACTAGGAAGGGAACGGGGAGGCGGGGGGGAAGTGTTTCCCCTGGAGAAGGCGACGGGGTTAATGTAGCCCGGGAAAGCGGCGTGCCGGAACTCCCTTCTCCCATCCCCCGGGGGACCTTCGGGAGGGATTTTCCCGGCGTCCCCAGGCAGGGTGCTATATTGGAGGAGTTCCCGTTGTTTTCCTGTCGGCTACCCTGTATTTTTCTCCCCAAAACCAGCCATCTCTGAATCCTCATGCTGCCCCGTCCTGAATATCCCCGGATGCAATTTCGGCGCGCCGATTGGTTGAACCTGAACGGAGAATGGAGTTTTGCCTTCGATCCCGTCCACTCCGGCGAGGAGCGGGGATGGGGAAAGAGCCAAGGTTTCGGGGAGAAGATCCAGGTGCCCTTCGCCCCGGAGACTCCCCTTTCCGGCGTGGAGCACACGGATTTCATCACGGGCATCTTCTACCATCGCCAGGTGACCGTGCCCGCCGCCTGGGAGAACCGGCGCATCCTCCTGAATTTCGGCGCCGTCTACAACGACGCCAAGGTCTGGTGGAACGGCGAGGAGGTGGCATGGCACCGGGGCGGCAGCACTCCCTTCACCGTGGACCTCACCGGGCGGGCGCATGCCGGCCAGACCTATGATTTGGTGGTGGAGGCCCAAAGCGATGTGCGAAGCACCGTCCAAAGCACAGGGAAGCAGTGCCTGTACATGAACTCCCAGGGGTGCTCCTACCGGCGCACCACGGGCATCTGGCAGACCGTGGATCTGGAGGCCGCCGGCCTCGTGGGACTCAAGGACTGCCAGGTGGTGGCGGACTTCGACAACCACGCCTTCGTCTTCCGTCCCGCCTTCTTCCAGGAGACCCCCGGCGCCACCCTGACGGTGGAGATCCGGGAGGGGGACGCCCTGGTGGCCACGGCAAAATGCGCCGCCACCCTGACCGCCACCCTGACCCTCCCCCTGGAGAATCCCCGTCCCTGGTGCCCGGACGATCCCTTCCTCTATGACATCCGCTACATCGTGCGGGAGAAGGACGGGAGCGTCTCCGACGTGGTGGACTCCTACGCGGGCATGCGGAAAGTCCACGTCTCCGGCAACCGTCTCTACCTGAACAACCACCCCATCTTCCTCCGGATGGTGCTGGACCAGGGCTTCTACCCTGAGGGCAACTGGACCGCCCCCGACGACGAGGCGCTGGTGAAGGACATCCTCTTCGCCAAGGCCTGCGGCTTCAACGCGGCACGCCTCCACCAGAAGGTCTTCGAGCCCCGCTATCTCTACCACGCCGACCGCCTGGGCTACCTGGTCTGGGGCGAATTCCCCTGCTGGGGCCAGGGGTGGTGCCAGACCTGCTTCAAGGAACACACGAACTTCTACGAATCCTTCACCAATTTCCTGGAGGAATGGGGCGAGGAAGTGGTGCGGGACCGGAACCATCCCTCCATCCTGATGTGGACCCCCTTGAACGAAAGCGACATCTACCTCACGGAAAACTCCATGCGGCGCTATCGGGAGGGCGTGGCCCGGATGTACGCCTTCACCAAGGCCCTGGATCCCACCCGTCCCGTCCACGACTCCAGCGGCTGGGGTCATGCCAAGACCGACATCTGGAGCATCCACGCCTACTGCGCCTCCGCAGGCGAGATGGAACCCTTCCTGCTGCCCAACAAGCAGAAGGGCTTCCCCACCGTGCGCCCCGAGTTCGACACGGGCTACCAGGGGCAGCCCTACTATGTGGACGAATTCGGCGGCTTCCGGTACCTGCCCCCCGAAGTGCGGGGGAGCACCCAGGAAGGCTGGGGCTATTTCGGCCTGGATTTCCAGAATGCCGAGGAGCTGGTGGAGCGCATCCGGGAGCAGGTGGCGCTGATGAACCAGACTCCCGACATCATGGGCTGGTGCTACACCCAGCTCACCGATGTGGAGCAGGAGCAAAACGGTCTGATGACCTACCACCGCATCCCCAAGGCCGACCCCGAGCTGTTCCGCAAGGCATTCCTGGCGGATTGATCTCCCCGCAACCCTCCCCGCCCTCCCATGGACTTCATCCCCATCCCCCCCGGCCTCCAGACCCGCTTCTGCCTCATCGGCGAGGAAATCCTCCCCCGGATTCCAGCCCTCCTCCGGCAGACCTGGCCCGACGACCCCCTCCCCCTCCGGCTGGTGGCCGACGGCAACACCTGGAAGGCGGCGGGAGAACGCCTCCAGCGCATCCTGGAGGAAAGCGGACTGAAGGTGGACACCCCCTGCCTCTTCCCCGCCGAGCCCCCCTTCCACGCCGAATATTCCCTGGTGGAGCGTCTCCGGGAGCCCCTCCGGGGGCATCGTCCCGTGGCCGTGGGCTCCGGCACCATCAACGACCTGGTGAAGCGCTGCACCTTCGAGCTGGAGACGGATGGCTATCTCTGCTGCGCCACCGCCCCCTCCGTGGATGGCTACACCTCCGCGGGGGCCGCCATCACCAAGGACGGCCTGAAGCAGACCCTGCCCTGCCCCGCCCCCCTGGTCATCGTCGCGGACACCAAGGTCCTGGCCACCGCCCCCTTCCCCATGACCGCCGCCGGCTATGCGGACCTGGCCGCCAAGGTCCCCGCCGGGGGCGACTGGCGCATCGCCGACGCCCTGGGCATCACCCCCCTGGAGCCTGTGGCATGGGGCATGGTGCAGCAGGAGCTTCCCCAGTGGCTGGAAGCCCCGGAACGCCTACCCAAAGGCGATCCCCTGGCCCTTCGCCAACTCTTCCTGGGACTCTGCCAGACCGGCTTCGCCATGCAGCACATGCGGGATTCCCGCCCCGCCTCCGGCGCCGAGCATCTCTACAGCCATTGCTGGGAGATGCGGGACATCCGGAAGGACGGCGTCCAGCCCTCCCACGGCTTCAAGGTGGCGGTGGGCTCCCTCATCACCACCGCCCTGATGGAGGCGGTCTATTTCCAGACCTCCACGGAGGAGCTGAAGGCCCTGGCGGAACGCGCCCCCCTCCCCACCCCGGAGACCCGGACCGCCCAGATCCGGGAATTTCTGGGAGGCACCCCCTTTGAAGCCAGCGCCCTGAAGGTCTCCCTGGAGAAGATGCCCCTGGGCGCCGCGGCGGTGGAGCGCCGGGAGGCCCTCGTCGCCACCCACGCCGAACTCTCCCGCACCCTCCGGAAGCAGCTGCTGCCCCTGGGAGAGCTGCGGCGCCGCCTCCGGGCCCTGGGATGCCCCGTCTCCCTGCCGGAGATCGGGCTGCCGGAGGAGGATCTGCGCTTCACCACCTACGGCGCCGGCATGATCCGCAACCGCTACACCATCCTGGACGTCCTCACCGACCTGGGATTGACCGACCACTTCTGCGCCATGGCGACCGCCCTGCTCCGGCAGGACTAGGCCCCGCCACCCGCCCCTTCCCCACCCCATACCCCAACCCCAACTCCCCCGCATCATGTCCCAACCCACCGACTTCGGCAAGGGCGACACCAGCTGGTTCACCCACGATCGCTTCGGAATGTTCATCCACTGGGGCCTCTACTCCATGCCCGCCCGCCACGAATGGGTGCGCTACGAGGAGTGCATCACCGACGAACAGTACCAGATCTACTTCGACCTCTTCAACCCCGACCTCTTCCAGCCCCGGGAATGGGCCAGGGCCGCGCGGGAGGCCGGCATGCGGTACTTCATCATCACCGTGAAGCACCACGAGGGATTCTGCCTGTGGGACACGAAATACACCGATTTCAAGATCACCAACACCCCCTTCGGACGGGACGCCCTCCGGGAAATCGTGGACGCCTTCCGGGCCGAGGGACTCCATGTGGGATTCTACTACTCCCTCCTGGACTGGCATCACCCCGATTTCACCGTGGATGAATGCCACCCCCTCCGCAAACTCCCCGACCGCCCCGGACTCAACGAGGGACGGGACACCCGCCGCTACGCCCAATACATGCGGGACCAGGTCACCGAACTACTCACCAACTACGGGAAGGTGGACATCCTCTGGTTCGACTTCTCCTACAAGCCCAAGCCCGGCAACCCCGGACTCATCTGGGGCAAGGACCATCCCGAACGCAGCAGCTGGGACGGCAAGGGACGGGAGGAATGGGAGTCCGAGGAGATGGTGAAGCTGGTGCGCTCCCTCCAGCCGAACATCATCCTCAACAACCGCCTGGACCTCCCCGGCGTGGGCGACATCGTCACCCCCGAGCAATACACCCCCGACTCCCCCATGAACGACGAGCTGGGGCGCCCCGCCGTCTGGGAGGGCTGCCACACCTTCTCCGGCTCCTGGGGATACTACCGGGACGAGATGACCTGGAAGACCGGGAAGCAGTGCGTCGACCTGCTCATCAACCACGTCTCCCGGAACGGTAACGTCCTGATGAACGTGGGCCCCACCAGCCGGGGATACCTGGACGGCCGGGCCATGGAGCGGCTGGCGGACTACGCCAAGTGGATGAAGTACAACAGCCGCTCCATCTACGGATGCGGCGCCGCCCCGGAGGAATACCCCGAGCCCCGGGACTGCCGCTACACCTACAATCCCGGGACCCGCCGCCTCTATCTCCACCTGATGAACTGGCCCTACAAGCACATCCTTCTGCCCAAGATGGCCGGCAAGATCCGCTATGCCCAGTTCCTCCACGACGGCAGCGAGGTGCTCTTCCGGGAGAACAGCAAGGAAGTCAACGCCGCCCTCCACGCCCAGTGTCCGGAGGGAGACGTGGCCCTGGAGCTGCCCGTGATCCAGCCGCCCCAGGTCACTCCCGTCATCGAGCTGATCCTGAAGTAGGGCGCCCCGGCGAACCGCCCACCTTTTCTTCCCCTGGCGGGAGGGCGGCGGCGTCCCCCGGGATTATAGTACGCCCTCGTTTTTTCTCCCCCCCGCTGTTTCCCTGTTTTCCCCCATCTTTCTCCTTGGAGACCATGAAAGTCCTGGTTATCAATTCCGGAAGTTCCTCCCTGAAATTCACCCTCTTCGACATGGCGGACCACTCCGTCCTGTGCAAGGGACTGGTGGAAAGAATCGGTCTGGAGGGCACGAAGCTGACCTATCAGGCCAAGGGACAGAAGGTGGAGGAGCCCCTCCGGATCCAGGGACACAGCGAGGCCCTGGCGCCCATCTGCGCCAAGATGACGGATCCCCAGGTGGGCGTCATCGCCGACCTCTCCGAAATCCGCGCCATCGGCCACCGGGTCCTCCACGGCGGCATGGAATTCACCCAGCCCACCCTGGTGGACGAGGCGGTGAAGGCGGGCATCCGCAAGTGCTTCGTCCTGGGCCCCCTCCACAATCCCCCGAACCTGGGCGGCATCGAGGCCTGCGAGGAGAACTTCCCCGGCATCCCCAATGTGGCGGTCTTCGACACCGCCTTCCACATGACCATGGAGCCCCAGGCCTACCTCTACGCCATCCCCCAGGAATACTACAAGAAATACGGGGTGCGGAAATACGGCTTCCACGGCACCAGCCACAAGTACGTCTACGGACGGGTCTGTGAATTCCTGGGCCTGGATCCCAAGAGCGCCAGGGTCATCTCCTGCCACCTGGGCAACGGCTCCAGCCTCTGCGCCGTCAAGGGAGGACAGGTGGTGGACACCACCATGGGACTCACTCCCCTGGCGGGACTGGTCATGGGCACCCGCTCCGGCGACGTGGACGCCGCCGTGGTCACCTTCCTCCAGATGCAGGCCGGCCTCTCCCCCCAGGAGGTGGACACCCTCCTGAACAAGAAGTCCGGCTTCCTGGGCGTCTCCGGAAAGTCCAGCGACATGCGGGACATCCGGGAGCTGCGTGCCAATGGCGACAAGGACGCCGCCATCGCCTACGACCTCTTCCTCCATCGCCTGATCCACTACATCGGCGGGTACCACCTGCTGCTGGGCGGCGTGGACGCCATCCTCTTCACCGGCGGCATCGGCGAGAACTCCTATGAGACCCGGGCCGACATCGTGAAGGCCCTGGCGCCTCTGGGCTGCCGGCTGGACGAGGCCGCCAACGCCTGCCGCGGCAAGGAGACGGTGATCTCCACGGCGGACTCCGCCTTCAAGGCGGTGGTCACCCCCACCAACGAGGAGCTGATGATCGCCATGGAGACCGCCCGCCTGGTGGAGGGCTAGTCCCCGCCCATCCCCCTTTCCCCTCCCTTCTCCCACAACAACCCCCAATCGAAGCGTAATCATGGCGACTCTCATTGAGAACCTGATGGCCAAGGCCACCGCCGCATACAAGACTCTGGTGCTCCCCGAGGGACAGGATCCCCGGGTGATCCAGGCGGCGAAAATCATCGGTGAAAAGAAGATGGCCAAGGTGGTGGTCCTGGCCACCCCCGCGGAACTCCCCGATCCCTCCGTCTTCCAGGGACTGGATGTGGAAGTGCTGGACTGGACCACCTCCCCCCTCCTGGACGAGCTGGCCAACCTCCTCTACGAGCGCCGCAAGGCCAAGGGCATGACCCCTGAAAAGGCCCGCCAGCAGGTGCAGAACCGCCTCTACTTCGCCAATCTGATGCTGAAGAGCGGAAAGGGCGACGCCATGGTGGCCGGCTCCATCGCCTCCACCGCCGACATGCTCCGCAGCGCCTTCCACTGCATCGGCACCGCCCCCGGCATCAAGAGCGCCTCCTCCTGCTTCATCATGGACCTGAAGACCCCCGCCCCCAACGGCGAGGAAACCCTCCTCTTCGCCGACTGCGGCGTGAACATCAACCCCGACGCCGACGGCGTGGTGGACATCGCCCTGGCGACCATGAAGACCTGCCGCCAGCTGCTGGACAAGCAGCCCCGGGTCGCCTTCCTCAGCTGCTCCACCAAGGGCAGCGCCTCCGACCCCATCATCGAGAAGATGGTGGTGGCCGCCGGCAAGTGCGCCCAGAGGGTGGCGGACGAGAAGATCGACGCCGTGGTGGATGGCGAACTCCAGGCCGACGCCGCCCTGGTGCCCAAGGTGGCCGCCCAGAAGGCCCCCGGAGGCTCCCTCAACGGCACCGCCAATGTCCTGGTCTTCCCCGACCTCAACAGCGGCAACATCTGCTACAAGCTGGTCCAGCGCCTGGCCGGAGCCCAAGCCTACGGCCCCATCCTCCAGGGTCTGGCGCTCCCCGTCTCCGACCTCTCCCGGGGCTGCTCCGCGGAAGACATCGTGGGCGTGGCGGCGATCACCATCTGCCAGTCTTTGTAACTCGTTGCCTATAAACTAGTTACAAAGAAAACTTCTTCCCGCTCCCGTAGCTCAGTGGATAGAGCAGTGGTTTCCTAAACCATTGGTCGGCGGTCCGACTCCGCCCGGGGGTACCATTCCCGCGCCTCCCGTCCTTCTCCGACGGCGAGGCGCATTTTTTTGCCGTCCCCGCGGATTTTTTTCCTCCCGTTCCTTGAAATTCTCCGGATTTTTCCTAGACTTTTCCCGTGTTTCTATCCTTATGAACCTCCCTTCCCCCGCGCCCAAGGCCCCATGAAAAAGACCTTCACCCTCATCGAGCTTCTCGTCGTCATCGCCATCATCGCCATCCTGGCCGCCATGCTGCTGCCCGCCCTCTCCAAGGCGCGGGCCAAGGCGCGGGCCATCTCCTGCACCAACAACCTGAAGCAGATCGGCCTGATGGTGGCCCTCTACACCCAGGACTACGACGACTACTATCCCTCCTACTATCTCAAGAACGAGGACTGGGGCGGCAACGTCCCCTACATGACCTACATGGTGAAATACGAAAACGTGGCATTCAAGCTCTTCCGCTGCCCCGCCGCCAGCAAGGAAAATCTCTTCAAGGGCACCAACTACGGGGAGCTCCAGCAGAGCTGCTGCTACACCTGGAACTACAGCACCTACGGCTATACCCAGGACACCCACACCAACCAGCCCGTGAAGATCACCGAACTGCTCAACCACTGCAAGAACGGCGAAACCCCCGTCATGATCGCCGACGGCGCCGACACCCTCTCCACCACCATCACCTGGGACAGCACCACCATCTTCCAGTGCTGGAACGTGCTCTGCCGGGAAGACGACGAGACCGCCTTCTACGCCACCTCCCGCCGCCATGACGGACGCTGCAACGTGCTCATGCCCGACTACTCCTCGACCTCTCTGACCAAGGGCGCCTTCGACGAGAACTACAATACCCACAAGAGCCGCTGGTTCCGTCCCTTCCTCCACGCCTCCCTGGGCTGGCTGGGCTGCCAGGACTAGAACGCCCCTGCGGCATAGAAAAAAAAGGGGGGAAAGAAAAAGCCTGGGAGTCCGGGATGGACTTCCAGGCTTTTTTGCGTACGCGGACAGGGGGATTTCACAGATCCCACTTCTTCGCCTTCCTCTGGAAAGCGGCGCCCTCCGGATACTGGGAGGAATCGAAGGAGAGCTTGGCGAACTCCTGGAGCTTCTTCTTCTGTTCGGAGGAGAGGCCCCGGGGCACCTCCACCCGGATGCGTACATATTCGTCGCCCCGTCCCGTTCCCCGGGGGCTGGGCATGCCTTTCTTGCGGATGCGGAGAGTGGTGCCGCTCTGGATGCCGGCGGGGATTTCCAGTTCCTCCATGCCGGTGATGGTGGGCACCCGGACGGGGCCGCCCAGGATGGCGATGGTCACGGGGACGGGCACCTCGCAGAAGAGGTCGTTGCCCCGGTGCTCGAAGATGTCGCTGGGCTTCACATCCATCTGGACGTAGAGGTCGCCGCTGGGGCCGCCCATGGGGCCGGCGTCGCCCTGGCCGCCCAGGCGCAGCTGTTCGCCGCTGTTGATGCCCGCGGGGATGGTGATGGTCAATTCGTCCACCTTCTCCATTTCCCCGGCGCCATGGCACTGCTGGCAGGGCTTGTCGATGATCTTGCCCGTGCCCCGGCAGCGGCGGCAGGGGTTGGTGACACTGAAGAAGCCGCTGGCCTGGACCACCTGACCGGTGCCCCGGCACTCCGGGCAGACCATGGTCTTGCTTCCCGGCTCGCCGCCCTGGCCGTGGCAGCGGGAGCAGTGCACCTGGTGGGGCACCTTGATGGTCTTCTTGCCGCCGAAGACCGTTTCCTCGAAATCCAGGGAGAGGGTGTAGAGGAGGTCCTTTCCCTTGCGGGGGCCGTTGTTCCGGGAGCGGCTGTGGCCGCCGCCGAAGCCGAAGAGGTCGCCCAGGTCGAACTCCACGCCGCCGCCCCGTCCGCCGAAGAACTGGCTGAAGATGTCCATGGGGTCCATGCCGGGGCCGCCGGGGCCGCCGGCGCCGCCGGCGCCGCCCCGCACATAGGCGTCGTGGCCCATGGCGTCGTAGCGCTGCCGCTTCTCCGGGTCGCTGAGGACCTGGTAGGCGTTGTTCACCTCCTTGAACTTCTCCTCGGCCTCCTTGTCCCCCGGATTGCGGTCCGGGTGATACTTCATGGCCAGCTGGCGATAGGCCTTCTTCAGCTCATCGGCAGAAGCACTCTGGGAGACGCCCAGAACTGTGTAGAAATCCTTGCTGTCGCTCATGGTCTCTGATTCCTCCTCCCCTCAGTGAAGAAGCTCTACTTTTCCTCCGTTTCCGAAGCAGCCTCCTCCCCGGGGGCGGCGGCGGGCTCCGGCTTCTCCGGCCCCTTGGAGACCACCACCACGGCGGGACGCACCAGCTTGCCGCCAATGCGGAAGCCGGGTTTCCACTGGCGCAGCACCGTGCCCTCGGGCACCTCGTCGCTGGCCTCCATCCCCACCGCCTGATGGCAGGCGGGATCAAAGGTCTGGCCCAGGGCGTCCACCGCCTCCACGCCAAGACCGTTCAGAGTGCGCTTCAGCTCCCCGAAGGTCATCTCCACTCCCTGCCGCAGGGAGGCCACATCCTGGGCGGTCCTCGCGGAATCCACCGCCATCTGCAAAAGGTCATAGATGCCCAGGACTTCCGTCAGGGCGCGGTGGCGGGTGCTTTCCCGGACCTCGTTCATCTCCCGGGCCATCCGCTTCCGGTAGTTCTCCAACTCTGCCAGAGATCGCAGGTAATTCCCCTTCATCTCCTCCAGCTGCTCCTCCAAAGAGGGCTTCTTCTCCTCGGGCTGGGACTTCTCCTCCTCCTCGGGAGCGACAGACTCCTCCTCGATATCCGTGGTGGCGGGCTCCTCGGCAGCCGTCTCGGGGGCGGCGGGCTCCTCCGTCCGGGGCTTCTCTTCCTCAAGCACGGCGGATTCCTCCGGCGCCACCTTCGCTTCCTTGTCTTCCATGATTGCCTATCTCCTTAACCTTGAAAATGAAACATCCGAACCTGCCGAACGGCTCCCCTCGCCTGACGGGACGACGGCGCCAGGAACGCAGCGAACGCAGGGAGAGGCGGGACGCTCCCTCCTCGGGCGTCCTCCCCCCTGGAAGGCGCACACGCCGCCCCGTCCCGTCAAAGGGCAAAACAGGGGGGGACAAAGCAAGAACAATGCCACCGCTCCCCCGGGAAATTTCCCCGGGAGCCTGGGACACCCTGACGCACTTGCGCCGGAATGTCCCCCCGGGCGGTCCCCCGGCGCGGGCGCGGGGAGGGCTAGAGTTTCAAGCCGCTGAAGAGGTCGCCCAGGGAGCCGAAGTTCTCGTTGCCGGCATCCCGGACCTCCAGGCGTCCATTGGACTCCTGTTCCTGGGCGGCCTTCTCCGGGGTGGTCAGGGAGATCCGGTCGCCCTGCACTTCCTTCACCAGCACCCGGATCTTGCTGTGGAGGGGATGCTGACGGAACATGACCCGTTCCTTCATGGTGTTCTCGCCGCCCGCCAGCTCGATCTGGCTGATATGCAGCAGACCGGTCTGGCCATTGGGCAGACGGACGAAGAGGCCGTAGGGGGCCTGCTTCTCCACTTCGCCCTCCAGAACCTCGCCCACGGCGGCCGCCTTCGCCGCCTCCAGGGCCTCCGACGGGGAAAGCTCGGCAGCCTTCTCCCCCTTGCTGCGGGGTTCGCCCACGCACAGGGAGACCCGATGGCCCTCCTCCTGGATGTCCAGGATGGTCACCTCCACCTCCTGCCCCTCCTGGAGCACTTCGGAGGGATGGCCGACCCGATGGTCGGCGCCCAGCTGGGAGACATGGGCAAGTCCGTCCACCCCGGGGGCCAGGCGAATGAAGGCGCCGAATGCCGCCAGGCGGGCCACCGTGCCCTTGCAGCGGCTTCCCACGGCGAACGCGGGATTCTGGATGAACTGCTCCCAGGGCGTGGCGCCGGATGCCTGCTTCAGGGAGAGGGTGATGCGGGGTTTCCTGCCGCCCTCGCCGGGTTCGTAGCCGATCACCTTCACGGTCACCTTGTCCCCCACCTTCACCACATCCTCGGGGCGCACGCCCCGGTCCCAGGAGAGCTCCCGGCCGGGCACCAGGCCGTCCAGACCGCCCAAATCCACGAAAGCCCCGTAGGGCTGCAGGGAGGCCACCGTGCCCGTGAGCACCACGCCCTCCTGGAGATTGGCCAGGATGCGCTGGCGTGCCGCCTCCTCCTGCTCCTCCAGCACGGCGCGGCGGGAGACCACCAGGCGGTAGCCGTCCTCCGCATATTCCGTCACCCGGAAAGAGTAGGTCTGGCCCACATATTCCTCGGCTTCCCGGCGCACGCCCCGGGCATCCATCTGGCTGGCTGGGCAGAAGGCCTCGCTCTTGCCCAGCTGCACCGTGAAGCCCACCAGGCTCTCCTCCTTGCGGCGGACGGCCAGCACCTTGCCCTCAATGGGAATCTTGCTCTGGAACGCCTCGGCCACCGCCTGGTCCACCTCGTGGATGGCGCGGCCGCCCAGCTGGCGGCGCAGCTGGATGCCGTCGGCGTCGCTGCCGGCCACATAGGCGTCCACCATGTCGCCCACCTGGACGGTCAGCTCTCCCTGCTCGTTCAGGAAGTCCTTCCGGTCCAGCACCCCGTCCTGCCGTCCCTTCAGGTCCACGAAGACGCTGTTTTTGTCGATGGCGATGACACGTCCGGAGACCTTCTCTCCCTTCTTGATGGACATGTTGACCTGGGTATTCTCAAAGTAGGCGGCGAAATCGAGTTCTTCAGACATTGTGGTGTACCGGGAAACGGGGACGTGGACAAAGAAAGGGACGGGGGTGGTCAGAAGGCGCTTTGCGCCCAGACCACGAGGGTGCCGGGAGCGGCGGGGAGGATGGCGCCGGCCTGGAGGTCGGCGGGGCGCACCCAGGCGGTGCCGGCGGGGGCGGGGATGCTCCGGCCCTGGCCGTCCTTCAGGACGGCATCTCCCCGGACCACCAGGAAGACGCCCAGGGCGTCCGGATGGCTCTCCAGCCGGCAGGGGGCGTCCTCATGGAAGAAGAGACGGAACTTGGGGGTGGGGGCGGGATATTCCCGGATGCGGCCGCCCTGGACGGAAGTCTCCCGGGGCGTCACCATCCGATAGCCGGTGGCGTCGAAATCCACGGTTTGGAGGAGGGTCGGCACATCCACGGCCTTGGGAGTCAGTCCGGCGCGGATCACGTTGTCGGAGTTGGTCATGCACTCGATGCCGGCGCCCCGCTGGTAGGCGTGGGGGGAGTTGGGCGCCAGGAAGAGGGCCTGTCCCGGCGCCAGATCCACCCGGTTCAGCAGATAGGCGAAGAGGGTTCCCCGGTCTCCGGGATATTCCCGGGAGAGGGAGAGGAAGAGCCTGTCCGCGGCGGAGAGGGCCTCCTCCTGCCGCTCCTGGAGTTCCTGAAGGGCCTGGGTCAGCATGGCCGCCAGGGGCACCACATTCAGGGAAAAGAGGCTCTCCACCAGACGGCGCAGGGTGGGCTCCCCGTACCGCCACAGCGCCAGCCAGGGCTGGAAGGCCTCCACCTTCTCCAAATCCCCCCGGATGTCCGACAATCCCCGGAATCCCGCCAGGGCCTGGAAGGGCTCCAGGGCGATCATGATCTCCGTCTTGTCGTGGGCGTCGGGATAGAGGTCCGGACGGGCGGCATGGAGCCGCACCGCGGACTGGGCGTCGGGATGGCTCTGGATGGAGAGGGGCGCGCTGCAGGTCAGCACCTTCAGCAGGAAGGGCAGCTCCTCCGAGACCGCCACGCTGCGCTCTCCCAGCCACGCCTTGGGGGCCTGGGCGATGGCCTGGTTCAAGGGCAGGGTTCCCTCCGGGGTGTCCAGCAGCCCAGGCAGGGAGGGATGGGCGCCCAGCCACAGCTCCGCCCAGGGCTCCTCCCCGGGCTCCTGCTTCAAAAGGTCGGCGATGAAAGGCGTCTTGCCCTGGGAGGCGCACTCCCCCCAGGCATAGTGGCGCACTCCACCGGTCAAAGGATAAAAGGTCTTCGTGTTCAGCATGGCGACGTTCCGCAGTTCAGGATTCCGCGCTCCATTTCTGGCGAAGGAGCTTGAAGGCGTGATGCCCCCTCCAAAGCGCCGTTCCCAGGGGGATGCCCTCCTGGAGGGCGATCTCCTGGAAGGAGAGCCCCCGTTCAAAGCGCGCCTCCAGCACCCGCTGGAGCTCCGGGGGAAGCTGTCCCCACAGGCTGCGGATGCGCTCCGCGTCGTTGGAGCGCATCAGCGCCGCCAGGGGATCGGGCTCGTGTCCCTGGGGGGCGTAGGGGGACATCTCCAGGTCGCCCCCGCCGCCGGAGGCGATCTCGTGGCGTCCTCTCCGGGCGCGGTCCAGCGCCAGGTTCCGGGTCACCCGGAGAAGCCAGGGGCGCAGGGAGCCGTCGGCCAGCTCCCGGGGCGGGGACTCCAGAAGCTTCAAGAAGACCTCCTGGGCCACGTCCTGGGCCAGATCCCGGGAGGGCAGATAGGCGCACCCCTTCTCCACAAGCCGGGGCTGATAGCGATCGAACAGGAGCTGCGCCGCCTGGGGGTCTCCCGCCAGAACCCCCTGGAGCAAAGTCTCGTCGGAGGGTTCCGGGGCGGGATTCTTCAATTGGGCGTCGGATTTTGGCAAGGGGCTAGTCCAGGACCTTCAGCCAGCCATGGGTGTCCGGAGCCTTTCCCCACTGGATGGCCGTGTAGGCATCGTAGAGCTTCTGGCAGACGGGACCGCATCCGTCCCCGCTGCCGATGGTGAACTTCTCCCCGGTGCTCAGACGCACGATCTCCTTCACGGGGGTGATGACCACGGCGGTGCCGCAGGCCGCCACCTCGGCGAAGGTGCCAATCTCCTTCTCGAAGTCGATGGGACGCACCTCCACGGGGATGCCCAGATCCTCGGCCACCTGCTGCAGACCGTTGTTGGTGATGCTGGGCAGCACGGAACGGGAGGCGGGGGTCACATATTTCCCGTCATGGGTGATGCCGATGAAGTTGGAGGAGCCGAACTCCTCGATGTATTTGTGCTCGGCGGCATCCAGATACAGATCCACCGCGAAGCCGTTCTCCTTGGCCATCTCGTGGGAGAGAAGGCTGGCGGCGTAGTTGCCCGCCATCTTCACATTGCCCGTGCCCCGGGGCGCCGCGCGGTCGTAGTCGTCCACGATGCAGGCGCGGACGGCCTGGAGGCCGCCCTTGTAGTAGGCCCCCACGGGCACCACCAGCACGATGAAGGTGTATTCGCTGGCGGGAGCCACGCCAATCTGGGGACCGGAGCCGAAGAGCAGGGGACGGATGTACAAAGTGGCTCCCGTGCCGTAGGGAGGAATCCACTCCGCATTGGCCCGCACCACGCGCTCCACCGCCTCGCAGAACAACTCCTCGGGCACCGGAGCCATGCAGCAGCGACGGGCAGACTGAATCAGACGACGGGCGTTCATCTCCATGCGGAACACACGGATCTTCCCGTCCTCCCCGCGGTAGGCCTTCAAGCCCTCGAATGCCGCCTGGCCATAGTGCAGACACTCCGCAGCAATGGACAGGGTGACAAAGGGCTTCTCCTTCAACTCGCCTTCGTCCCATTTCCCATCTTTCCAGTGGTATTCCACGTGACAGGCCGTGGGACGGTAGGAAAATGTCAGATTCGACCAATCAAGTTCCATAAATCAGCACTCCTTAGCGCATTGCCATTGACACCGCCTTCCGGCACTTCCGGCGGCAAAACTCCATACTATAGCCCTGTTCCGACAACCCAGGCACGACAGAGGCGCCCTCCCCCGCCGGCAGAGGAAATGGCGGCGGCGCCTGCCGGCGCTGCCCGACGCGGGACGCACTCTGCCCCGTGCTTCCTTTCCCTGTCCCTCCGGGGAACCAAATCGGGGGCCGCGTCTCCCGGAAAAGCGGAACCCTTGTATATTCCTCTTGTTTCCCGCTCCCGGCGGCAGAACGCCGCCCCCGGTTCTGCGGCGGGCCCACGCCACCGGGCGATTCCCTTTTCCCCCTCCTCATCCAACCCCCGAACACCCCATCCCCATGTCCATTTTCCTTGGCATTCTGTCGGTCATCGCCGTCTTTTTCCTGTTCATCGCCTTCTGCATCATCTGCAGTTATTTCAGCACCTGGCTGCAGGCCCAGGCCTCCGGCGCCCACATCTCCTTCTGGCGCCTCCTGGTGATGAGCCTGCGCCATGTGCCCTCCGCCCTGATTGTCCGCTGCTACATCCAGCTGCGGAAGGCCGGCATCACCACCATCTCCACCGATGACCTGGAAAGCCACTACATGGCCCACGGCAATGTGGAACGGGTGGTGAACGCCATGGTGGCAGCCGACAAGGCCGCCATCAACCTCACCTTCCGGCAGGCCGCCGCCATCGATCTGGCGGGACGGGATGTGCTGGAGGCCGTGAAGACCAGCGTGAATCCCCGAGTCATCGACTGCCCCAAGCGGGGCGCCGACCGGGACACCCTGGACGCCGTGGCGAAAGACGGCATCCAGGTGAAGGTCCGCGCCCGGGTAACGGTCCGCACCAATCTGGAACGCCTGGTGGGCGGCGCCACCGAGGACACCATCGTGGCCCGCGTGGGCGAGGGCATCGTCACCACCATCGGCTCCAGCGCCTCCTACAACGCCGTCCTGGAGAATCCCGACAACATCTCCCAGCGTCTGCTGGAGAAGGGACTGGATTCCGGCACGGCCTTCGAGATTCTCTCCATTGACATCGCGGATGTGGACGTGGGAGACAACATCGGCGCCCGTCTCCAGGCGGATCAGGCCGAAGCGGACCGCCGGGTGGCCCAGGCCACGGCGGAGGTGCGCCGTGCGGCGGCTGTCGCCTACGAGCAGGAGATGAAGGCGAAGGTGCAGGAGATGCAGGCGAAGGTGCAGGAGATGCAGGCCCAGGTGGTGGCGGCCCAGGCGGAGATTCCCCTGGCCATGGCAGCCGCCCTGAAGAGCGGCAAGCTGGGCGTCATGGACTACTACCGGCTGGAGAACCTGCGCTCCGACACGGATATGCGCCGCACCATCGCCGGCGAGGAACCCCAGCAGATCTGAATCTAGGCCGCGCCCGCCCTCTCCATGCTCAAGGTCGTTGTCATCGTCATCGTCTATCTGGTGGTTGTCGTCTGGAACGCCGTCCAACGGGAGTCCCGGAAGAAAACACAGCAGAGGCAGCTCCGTGACCTGGAATTGGACAGCCAGGAGCTGGAAGACGCGGAGGCGCTCACGCCCGCCGAACGGGAGAAGCGTCGACGGGAGATCGCCGAAGCCTTGTCCCAGGCCCTCGGCGACGCCTCCCCCGAGGAGCTGGAGGAGATGCTCGGCGAGGGCGAAGACCAGAACGAGGACGAGGCGCGGACTCCCCTGCCCTCGGAGACGCCCCGCCGACAGCCGTTGACGGCAGAGCCCGTGGGCGAGTCCTATGCGGCCCCCATTCCTCCCCCCCACACCTCCCCCCTGGAGGGCGTCAAGACGCCGGCTCTCCTCCATGCGGAGGAACACATGGGGCCCACGCTGGAGGCCGGGGACTTCCCCGTCCATCCCTCGGAGGCCGCCCTTCATGCGGACGCCCACATCGCCACCACCCCCGCCGTGCCCACGCCCCATCCCTCCCCCCAGGAGCCCCGCCACAAGCCGGTCACTCTGGAAGGGTTGGGGCTGCCCCGGACGGCGGCCGGCATGCGGAAGGCGGTGATCTTCAGCGAAATTCTGGGACGCCCCCGCTGCCTCCGTCCTCCCCGCCAGGACGCTTGAGGTCTTCCCCCCGGCAAGCCGGGCGCCGACGCTTCAACACAGAACACACAGAGGCGCCTGGCAAGCCGGGCGCACGGAGGGCACAGAGAGGGCTGAAGGCGGGGATGCCCCGCCAGGAACGCCCCCAGATCTATCTTTCGGGGGCAAGTCATAGATTTCTTCCCCCGCTAGCCCCTCTAGGGCATCTAGCCCTTTTATTCCCCCGGGGCGAACCCGATCTTGTAACGGACTGGCGAAACGGCGCAGAAATCCGGATTGCTGCCTGGAAAAACAGGGAGTTGTTGCGTATATAACTTCGGGAACGGGACAAAATCCCGGTCCGGTTTTGTGTGTTGTTTTTCCGCGTGTTTTTCTTTCAGGAGATTCCCATGTCCCAGGTCTTTTCCACCATCGTCTTGCTCGCTTTCCTCTTCCTCCTTTTCATTCTCTGCCGGGAGGTGATGTGCTGGTATTGGAAAATCAACCAGTTCCTGCGGAGCCAGAATGAAATCAAGGAGAGGCTAGCCCACCTGGAATCCATCGCCGCCAGCCTGCATCGTCTGGTGGAGCTGAAGGAGGCGAAGGCGAACGAAGCGAAATACTTCCCCCGGCCTCCCGTGGAACAGGATAGGCGATACATTCCCGGAGCCGTGAAGTCCGGAGGACATTCCCTCCTCCTTCTTCGCGGCTCCTTTTATTTTTCCCCCTTTGAAACTCCCGATGTCCCCTCGTCGAAATTCAGAACCTTCGGAAGAGTTCAGGCGCCCTCCCAAGGGATTTCCCTGTCAACGGCGGCGTCTTGCCTCCCGGAAACGCATTCTCGCCTTCCTCGAGCATTGGAAGCCCATTTTTGTGGAAGGGACGGGAGCCATCGAGGATCCCTCCTTTCCGGAGGCGTTATGGGCGCTGGGCTTTGTCTACCAGGGCAATGCACTGACGGCCGCCTGCTTCGCCTACCCCCGTCCGGAACTGGAGAAGATTCAGACCGCCGATGACATTCTCCTGGTGGGGGATGCCATATTCGCCATCTGGCGGCACATGACCCACGGACTCTATGGGATCTCCCGGGAACAATATGGAGCGTTCCTGGTCTTGTTCGACCGCCTGCAGGCCCTGGCCACTCCTCCTCCCCGAAAGCGGGTCCGGCGCATTGTCCCCTGATGCCAGGGGAGTTCCCGTTTCGGGAGAGGGGGGAGAGGATTTCAGGGAGCCACGGGTCCCCTGGGGTCTTCCGTGTCTTCCAGGGTCCAGGTGCGCAGGATTGCCCCGTCCCGGGGCAGGGAGAATTGTTTCATGCCGCCGGGGAGTTTGGGACTGTGGAGGGTCACGATGCCGGACACGCCGTGAACCCGCAGCCGCGCCTGGCGGGAATCCAGGGATTCCACCTCCAGATGGAGCTCCGGGGTGGCCTCCAGGACGGCGAAGGGGAGGATGGTGAGAATATGGGGCGTCTGCTCCTTGACCACCAGGGGGAAGTCCAGGGCGGGCGTATGGATCTCCACCCTCTTTTCGTTGCCGGGGCGGGTCCAATCCGTATTCAGGAGCATGAGGCTTCTGGCCCCGGACTCCTCCTCCCAGCGTGTCCAGAACACCTCCCGGGAGGGATCCTCCACGGATTCCTGGGGCAGGACCCGCTTCGCCAGGGCGGCGATCCAGGAGGCGGAGAGGGATTGGAGCGCCTCGTGGCCGGGATAGGCCCAGGCGGTCAGAAGGTAGACCGTTCCCTGGCCCAGGCGATGCTTCACCACCAGGGGGGCGTTGGTGGAGGCGTCCCACGCCACCACCTGGGCGCCCTGGAGTTCCAGGCGGGCAAGGCGGCAGGGCCCGTCCTCCCCGGGGTTGTCATTGGGGGCGGAAGAGAGTTCGGGGCGGGGGAACTCCTCCCGGTCCGCCCCGTTCCACTGGCCGGAGTATTCCATGCCCGGCCCCAGCACCTTCACGCCGCACAGCTCGGAGAGGTCACCCTGATTCCAGAGAGCCAGCTCCTCCATGTCCCGGAGGAAATCCCGACGGAGGTGCGTGCTGAACTGGGGAAGTCCCGTGAAGAGGATTCCCCCGGACTGGACAAAGGTCTTCAGCTTTTCATAATCCTGGGACAGCATGGTGTTCCACCCCAGGTTCAGGATCAGGCGGTAGTTCCGGAGCGCCTGGGCGTCGGCCTCGGCGGGGAGCTGGTCGAAATCCCCGTAGGGGGTTCCGGAGAAGAAGAAGCGTCGTTTCCCGTATTGCTGCCGGAGGGGATGCGTGCTGGCGCCGGGCATCAGGACATCCAGGAGATGGCGGCATTTCTCCGGCTGGCGGTGTCCCCATTCGGGGGCGGTGTTTCCGAAGAGCCCCCACACGGGATAGTCGGGGGTTTGCTCCTCGCCGCAGATAAAGCCATTGAAGGGGGCGGCGTAGCGTCCCTCCCAGAAGGCGATGGCGCGGCGGTTTCTGCCCTTGCGGGGATGGGTCTTGACGAAGCGGAAGAACTCCCGGGTCATGTCCCGCTTTCCCTTGGTGAGGGCGTCATCCCAGCACTGCCGTTCCTCCTTGAAGAGCAGGAAGAGGGAATCCTCCTCGTAGATCATGGAGGCGCCCATCATCCAGGGCTGGAAGAGGGAGAGGAAATACTGGCCCAGGTGGGTGAGGAAATAGGGCTGGGCGGCGTGCTGGATGGCGATATGGACGCCCCATTCCCCGGGACCCAGGGTTTCGGCGGCGGCACGCGCCAGGGAGCAGAGATGCTGGGTGTGGGGCACCATGGTCTCGGCGCGGATGAAGTCGACGCCCGCCAGATAGTCGTAACGGTGTCCCCCGGCGGCGTCCCCGAAGGCGGTCCTGGGGGAGGCGCTCCGCATCTTCTCCACGGCGATGCGGAGATATTCGACGTAGTGCTCGCTGGCCTCCTTCATATCCCGGGACGCCCAGGGAGCCGCGGGGTCCCGGGCATAGACCGCGCCGGGATACTCGTGGTATCCGGCGGAATGGAGGGCCTCCCCCGCCCCGCGGATCAAGGCGCCGGACTCGAATTGGTTGGCGGCCTCCACCCGGATGCCATGCTCCCGGCAGAAACGCCCCCACCGCTCCAGAAGGGCGTCCGGCACCGGCACGTCCCGGTATTCTGTGGGCTCCTCCCAGCGGAAGCTCCGGAACACCACCAGATTGCCCAGGCGGGTGCGCCAGGTGTAGTCCAGGAGCCAGTCCATGAAGCCATGGTCGTCGTGGGGCACCACCGTCATGTCATAGCCCACCGTGACGGGAATCCCCTCCTCCCGGGTGGCGTAGATGGCGGGCAGGATTCCCCGGGCGTCTCCCGCCGTGAACTCCACGTTGGTCCGGGGCTCGTGAATCCGGAAGGGAAACTCGTTCCAGCCCGGCTGGAGGGACAGGGTGGCCTCCCCCCCGGGCCAGCGGATGGTCTCCGTGCAGGGACGGGTGGCGAAGATCCGTCCCAGCAGCGGCTCGTCCACCAGTCCCCAGGACGGCAGGGAGAATTGGAGATGGTTCCGGCGTTGCTGCCGCAGGGTGATGCGGCTGAAGAGGAGGGGATGGCGGGGGTTCTGGTTCCGGATGGTCAGGGTGTGGGCTCCCGGTTCCGCAGGGAAGGCGACCCACAGGTCCTCCAGGAGCTGCATGAAATTGTCATGCTCCCGGAAATAGTGCCTGGCCGTGGCGACGGGCGTGCCGTCGCACTGGATCTCCAGGGTGTAGGTCTCGTGGATTTGGCGTTCCTCCCCCGGGGTGTATTCCGGGGCGGCCATGGCCTGGAAATGGAGGAGATTCTCCTGGAAATCCGTGGTCTTCTCGGGAATCCGGACGGGGAGGGAGAAGGAGTCGCCGGGGGCCAGCCAGGCCGTCTCCATCCGGGCCCAGTCGTGGCAAGGCAGGGGCAGCTCCCGCGCCTCCCACACCCTCTCCCCGGGACGGGGAGCGGGACGATACCACAGGTGACCCCGGCGCGTCACAATCACATGACAGTTCAAATCCCTGGGCCCCACGGGAAAGAGCAGACGCCCCTCCTCCAGAATCTCCCGCGCCGTGAAGGAAAACTCCCCGGAGGCGGTGACCAGACGAAAACGCACCTCCTCCCCCTCCGGACACTCCGCCAGCACCCGGATGCCCGACAGCCCCCGGCGGGTCACGCTCTTCCAGCAGGGCGAGGGAAGGGGCGTCTCCCGGGGACATTGCCCCGGCCCAAACCAGATCACCGGATAGGCCAACTGACGACATTCCAGGATTTTCCCGCCCTGACATTCCAGGTGGCCATCCCATTGGAAGAAGGGATGGTAATGACGGCGAGAATAGAGGAACTGGTATCCCCAGTCGATGCGAAAGTCGAGGTTCATGCGGGAGAGAGGCGAGGAGGCGAGGAAGGGAGGGAGGGGAAGAGGGGAGACATGCCGCCGTCCCGGGAGACGGGCGGGAGGCTCCCCGGGGGAGAATCAGGGCCGGGTGTTGGCCTGGACCCAATCCGCCAGGGGGGCGGGGTCCTCCAGGCCGTGGGGATGGTGCAGTCCCGGATGGGCAAAGACCTTCAAAGTGCCTCCCAGGGAACGGACCTTTTCCTCCATCCGGACCGTGTTCTCGCTGTAGGGGACAATCTCGTCATCGGTGGCGGCGGCATGCATCAGGGGCACGCCGTTCTTCAGCAGCTTCTCCACCAAATCCAGGGGCGAGGGCCACTTCCGTGCCTCCTCCTCGTCGGCGAAATGGTAGTCCTTCAGCAGCTTCTCCCAATCCTCGGGACTGCCGGGGCCCACCCCCTTGCCGCCGGGCCAGCTGAAGAAATCGCACACCGGATTGTCCCCGTAGAGGCAGCCCACCCGGTCCGGGTCGCGGCTTGCCCAGTTGTAGATGTAAAGCCCGCCCCGGGAAAGCCCCAGAAGCACGGGACGATGGTGGAAGCCGTAGGGGGCGGCGGTGAGCATCTCGTAGAAATGGTCGAAATGCTCCATGGCATCCGGGCAGCCGAAGGTGTTGCCCACGCTCATGTACGCCAGATAATACCCGCGGCGCAGCATCTCTAATTCGTATTTGGGATAGGCTTCAAAGAACTCGGCCTTCCAGACCCAGGGCTTTCCGGGAAGGGGCTCGTGGGGTTCCACCAGGATGCAGGGGCACCCGTCCCAGACGAAACGATGGGCTTGATATCCTTCGTAGGTCTCCAGGGTCTCTCCCGGGAACGACAATGTTTCCTCCATTTGCATCTCCTTGTATTCGTGATGGTTATGACTTCATCACCCCAAAAGGTGAATGTCTGCGCCTCCGCTCCTGCCAGAGGGGGCGGGGCCGAACGGAGGGGAATATAAACCGTCCCCGGGGCCATGCCCCGCTGCGCCTCTTCTCGCAGGAGCCTTCCGAGGGGGAGGAGGGAGGGCGTCATTCCCGGGGCGAATCCTCCCTGACGGCGTGGAAATGGAGGAGAAGGGACTGGGAATCCCGCTCCAGGAGCAGGGGGATTCCCCTTTGCATCAGGAGGTCTCCCCCCAGGCGGCGTCCCTGCTCGTCCTGGTAGACGGCGCGGGGGTCCAGCCCCCGGAGGCGCAGCCAGGGCGCCTTGGCATTGTAGCGGCGGTCGGTCTGGACCACCGTCAACAGGAATTCGGAGCGGTCCCTTGCCACGTTCATCCAGGCGACGAGGGGAGATTCCCAGGGGGAGGTGAGGCGGTGGTAGACGCCCTCCTCCACCAGGTGATGGAGCCGGTGGTAGCGGCGGCACTGCTCCGGCACCTGCGCCCGCTCCTCCGGCAGACATTCGTCCAGATCCAGTTCATAGCCGAAGGTGCCGGCCAGGGCCACATTGCCCCGGGTCTCGAAATCGGTGTGCCGGGTCTTGTCCCAGCAGGAGGCCACATGGGCGCCCATGGCGCCGGGGGGATAGGCGAAGGAGGTGCCGTATTGGATTTTCAGGCGGTCGTAGACATCCGTGTTGTCGCTGCACCAGATCTGGGGGAAATAGTGGAGGATTCCGGCGTCGAAGCGTCCTCCTCCCCCGGAGCATCCCTCGAAGAGGATTTCGGGGAAGCGTTCCGTCAGGCGCCTTTGGAGCTGATAGAGCCCCAGCACATAGCGATGGAGGGTTTCGCCCCGGCGCTCCGGGGGAAGGGCCTGGGAGAAAGCCTCGGTGAGATGCCGGTTGGCGTCCCATTTGACGTATTCGATCTGCGCCTGGGAGAGAATCCGCTCCAGCTGGAGGAAGAGATAGTCCACCACCTCCGGGCGGGAGAGATCCAGGACGCACTGCCAGCGGCTCTCCGTCCGGGTCCGTCCCGGCACCCCCAGCACCCACTCCGGATGCCGGCGGCAAAGGTCGCTGTCCGGGGAGATCATCTCGGGTTCGAACCACAGGCCGAATTTCATGCCCAGGTCGTGGAGCTTCCGGGAGAGCTGGGCCAGGGTGCCGGAGAGTTTCCGGGTATTCTCCTGCCAATCCCCCAGGGAGCAGTGGTCATTGTCCCGTTTTCCGAACCAGCCATCGTCCAGGACCATCATTTCGATGCCGTGGGCGGCGGCGGCGCGGGCCAGCTTCAGGAGTTTTTCCTGGGTGAAATTGAACTGCATACATTCCCAGTTGTTGATGAGAATGGGGCGGGGCCGTCTTGTCCAGGGGGAAGCCATGAGGGTTTCCCGGAGGAGGTCGTGGAAGGTCTGGCTCATGGCGTCGAAGCCCTCTCCGGAATAGGCCAGGATGGCCTCCGGCGTCTGGAACTCCTCCCCGGGCGCCAGGCGCCACCGGAACTCCTGGGGGCTGAGGCCCAGATTCAGGCGAAGACGGCTCAACTGGTCCACCTCCACCTCGCCCCGCCAGCTGCCGCTGTACACCAGCATCGCTCCCCACACCTCCCCGGAGGTCTCCGTGGCGCCCGCGGAACACACCATCAAAAAGGGATTGCACTGGTGGCTGGACATCCCGCGGTCGCTGCCGAAGAGGCGCACGCCCTGCCCCAGGGGCTCCCGGCAGAAGTTGCGCTCCCGGCAATGGCTCCCGGAGAAGGAAATCACCTCCCGCTCCTGGACGCCCGGCCACAAATCCAGGGAGAGGGAGGCTGCCTTCTCCAGGGTCACCGGCTCCGTCCCCCCGTTCCGCACCCGCAGGGAGCGCACCATGGCGCCAAAGCGGTGGAAGACGCTCCAGACCAGCGTGAACTCCACTTTGGTCAGGGGATCCTCCAGAAGAATCTCCAGGGTCTCCGCCTCCTCCGCGCTCCCCGAACAGCCGGGAAGCCCCGACGGCAACGCCTTCCCCCCGTAAATCCGGTGGGAACGATAGACCGGAACCGTCACCGTGTCCCCCGCCACGTTTCTCACCACGGCCGAGGAAAGCCCGAAATCCCCCACCCCGTGGGTGGAAAACTCCTGGGGCAAATCATCCAGGGAAAATCCGGGAAATGCCGGGTCGAAGGGAGAAAAGGAAATGGCGCGGGCGGGATACTCCTCCAACCCCACGCCCTCCCCAAGACGCACCCCGCTATACAGGGAAATCAACGCACCGCCGGGATGAAGGCAGAAGGCATGGGTGAACGCACCGGCGTCCAGCCGGAAAAGACGCCGCCGGGAATCGTAGGAAATGGGCATGGAAGACAAAAAAAGGGGGAGGATTGCTTGGGAAAACTGTATCAATACACTATAGTGTTTTTCGCCTTGTCCCGCCTGGTGTCTTCCAGGGAAGGCGATGGTCCCCGGGGACCATTTTCCGTTTTCCTCTTGAGGCGTCATGTTCTCCTCCATGGGCCAGTCCTTCGCGCTTTTCTCCCGTCTTTCCCGCTCTCTTTCCCAGGGAGACGTTCCCGTCCTCCATCCTGCTCCCGAGGAATTTCAGCATCAGCCCGGGGTCCGGGGGATCTTCTTCGAGAGCCTTCCCTGGCATGGAGAGACCACCTGGGTGTTTTCCTGGCTGGGCATCCCGGAGGGAGCCAGCGCGGAGCATCCGGCGCCGGGGATACTGCTGGTGCACGGCGGGGGCGCCACCGCCCTGGCGGACTGGGTGCGTCTTTGGGTCTCCCGGGGGTATGTGGCTCTGGCCATGGACACCTGCGGGGGGATTCCCGCCTGGAGCGAGAATCCCTATTCTCTTCCCCAGTGGCCCCGTCATCCCCATTCCGGCCCGCCGGGTTGGGGATGTCTGCAGGACTCCTTTCTCCCTCTGGAGGAGCAGTGGGTCTATCATGGGGTCGGGGCAGTCCTCGGGGGGCGCCGTCTTCTCGCCTCCCTGCCGCAGACCGCCCCGGGGAGCGTGGGCGTGACCGGGATTTCCTGGGGAGGATTTCTGTGTTGCCTGGCCGCCGCCTGGGAGCCCTCCTTTGCCTACGCCATTCCCGTCTACGGCTGCGGCGGCTTCCAGACCGGCGACTCCAACCTGGTCGGCCAGCAGGAATCCCCCGAGGAACGGGAGCGGTGGTTCTCCCTCTGGGACCCCGACCTCTTCCTCGCCCAGGCCAAGATGCCCTTCCTGTGGCTCACTGATGCGGAGGACGAGTGCTTCCCCCTTCCCTCCTGGGCCCATTCCACCACCCTGCCCCAGGGACCCTGCCGTCAAAGCCTCCGGGTGGACTATCCCCATGACCACACCCGATGCTGGCAAAGCCACACCATCTTCGACTTCGCCGGCGCCATCCGGGAAAAGACTCCTCTGCCGGTTCTGGGCAAGGTGGAGTTCGCCCCGGAAGGGAGGGTCGTCTCCTGCCCGGCGGAGCTGGCGGGGCGCCAACTTCTGGAATCCCGTCTCCATGTCACCCGGGCCAGCGGGCACTGGGGCGACCGCCGCTGGCGTCCCCTGCCCGCCCAATGGCGGGAAGGCCGCCTCTGGGGAACTCTTCCCCCCGACGCCTGCGGCGCCTTCTTCCAGCTTCGGGATGAAAGGCAGAGCCTTTGGAGCAGCCCTCCCCTCCTTCTCTCGTGACGCCAGCGCCCATGCCCCTCTCCCTCCTGCCCCCGGCAGGAGAAGCCCCCGCGAAATTCCACCCCCCTTTTTCCCGTCCATGCCCTCTCCCCGCTGGATTTCCCCCGCAGACTACGATGGCAAACCCCACGCCACCTTCCGCGCCTACCGAAGTTTCTCCCTGGACCAGATTCCCCGGCAGGCTCTTCTGACGGCGAGCGCCTCCGCGTTCTGCCGCATCTTTCTCAACGGGGAGGAGGTGTTGGAGGGCCCCGTCCGGGGAACAGCCACCCTGCAATTCCGGGAGAGCGTCCCCGTTGCCGCCCGCTTGCGGCGGGGGGAGAACCACCTGGCCGCCCTGGTCTACAGTCCGGTGTACGAGAACTTTCTGGCGCCGGGGGGCGAACCCGCCCTGTGGCTGGAACTGGAGGACGTCCTGGGCACCGACGAGGAATGGCGCCTGCAATCCGCCCCGGACTGGGAACGGGAGGTGCCCTTCTACACCTTCCAGACCGGCTATGTGGAACGACGAGACCTGGCCAAGGCACCCCCGGAGGAGTGGAAGCTGGGCAAGCTGACGGGAGAATGGCTTCCCCCCAGGGTGCTGGCTTCAGACAACCCCGTCGCAGCCCGCCCCATGGCGGAATCCGGCTTGCCGCCCCAGCACAAAGAGCGCCTCGTCCCCCGCCGGCTCCTCGCCCCGCGGCAAGTCGAGGAACTCCCCCCGCACCTGGCCGCCCTCCCCCTCTCCCGCCAGCTGGATCTTCTCCCCTTTTCCCCCCTCCCCCCGGAGCGCCTCCTCCATGGAGAAAGCCTCTGCGCCGCCAACCCGGATGCGCCCGCCCTGCTTCTCCCCGATACCCGGGAAGGCAAGGGAATCTCCCTGGTGCTGGACTGGGAACAGGATGCCATCGGCTACCTGGAAGTGGAGCTGGACGCCCCGGAGGGAACCGTGGTGGACGTGGTCTACGGGGAGGAGCTGTGGAAAGAGACGGGGGACCGTCTGCAGGCATCCTTCTTCGGCATGGATGGATACCATTTCTGCGACCGCTATCGTCTCCGGGAGGGCGAAAACCGCATCGGCGGCCTGACCTGGGAAAGGGGCGGCCGCATGGCGCAGCTCCTCTTCCGGAATTTCCACCGCCCCATCCAAATCCGGAAGGCGGCGTTCCACAGCCATCGCTATCCCTTCGTGGAGCGGGCGGGCTTCCATGGCAGCGACCCCCTGCTGGATGACATCGACGCCCTCTGCCGCCGCACTCTGGAAAGCTGCGCCACGGACATTTTCCTGGACTGCCCCTGGCGGGAGCGGGCATTCTGGGTCAACGATTTGTATGTGGAAAGCGCCGCCTCCCTGGCCGCCTTCGGCGCCTCCTCCATCCACCGGAGGGCCTTCCAGCTGGCCTTCTCCCAGCAACGCCCCCAGGACGGCATGATTCCCGGCGTCTGCCCCGCCCCCCTGGGAGACCTGAAGACCAGCCTGGTCCTCCTCCCCACGAATTTCCTCCTGATTCTCACCCTGCACCACTACTACATGGCTACGGGAGACCGGGAAACGGTCGCCCAATCTCTGCCCTGCGTGCGGAAAATCCTGGAGGGATTTGACGCCATCACCGGCGAGGACGGACTGGTGGACGTGCCCCCGGAGGTCTGGAACTTCTACGACTGGGGATACGACAGCCAGGGCTACTCCTTCTCCCCCGCCAAGGAGTCCATGCTCCAGTATCTCCGCATGGCAGGCGAGACCCTCTACCAGGAACTGTGCCGGGAATGTCAAGTCGACCCCCGACGGGAGAATGCGCCGGACCGTCTGCGGAAAATCCGGGAAGCCACGGAAAGGGCTTTTCTTGACCGGCAGAGGGGACTCCTGGTGGACAATGTGCTTTTCCAGGGAAAGCCCCGGAAGCTGGTCAGCCAGCTCCCCCACGCCCTGGCCCTCCTCTCCGGCCAGGCGCCCCGGGAATGTCGGGAAAGCTTCCTCCGCGCCATGAACGACCCGGAACTCCTTTCCCCCGACCTCTATCTCCACTACCCCATCTTCCATGCGGCGGCAACCCTGGGAAGCACCCGGGACAAGGAAAAAGCACTGGCGCGAATCCGCACCCACTGGGGGGACTGCCTCAAGGCCGGATACCATACCCTCTATGAATTCGGAGTGGGCGCCCGACGGGGACGGAACGGCGCCGACGGGGCGGGAAGCCTCTGCCACGGCTTCGGCACCTCCCCCCTCTGCTTCTTCCAGGAAGCCTTGATGGGCATCCAGCCCGTCAGACCCGGCTTCCGGGAATTCTCCGTCAATCCCTCCTTGCTGGACCTGACGCATCTGGAGGGATACGTCCCCGTTCCGGGCGGGGAAATCCGCCTGGGATGTCGGAGGAGGCGGGAGGAGCTCCATCTGGAGCTGTCCGTCCCCGAAGGCACCACCGCCATCCTCCCCGACGGCACCAGGCTCCCGCCGGGGGAACACAGCCGCATCCTCCCCGGAACATAATCTTCCTCCCCCCCCGCTTTTCTTATTTCTCGACGGGAGGCAGGCAGCTCTCCCCGGGCTGAAGGGCGGGCGCCAGAAGCTCCCGCCGGGGGGAGAGGTCCCGCGTGGTCATCATGTCCGCCAGGATTTCCACGCCCCGGGCGCAGAGGGCCTCCATGGGCTGCGCCAGATGGGTGAGCTTCAGAGGCAGGAGGTTGTCGAAGGCCTCCTTCAAGTCAAAGCTGGTCACACTCAACTCCTCCGGCACCTTGACCTTGCAGAAGGCGGCCTTCTGGAGCAGATGGGGCAGAAAGACCGCGTTGGTGGCGAAAAAGGCGGTGGGACGCTCCGGGGACATCAGGAGGGAGACCACGTCGCTGGAGATGGTGGGCTCCATGCTGTCGAAGGCGATCTCCCACTGGGGGGCGAAGGTGAGGCCCGCCTCCCGGAGGGCCTGATGAAACCCCACCAGACGCTCCTGCTGGTCCAGACAGAAATGGGAGTTGCTGGAACGGATGACGCCAATGCGACGATGCCCCGCCTGAATCAGCATCTCCGTGGCCAGGCGGGACGCCTCCTGGCACTGGTTGCCCACAAAGGACAGGGAGGACTCCCCCACTTCACGGTTGATCTGCACCAACGGCAGCACCGGAGCCCAGGAACGCAACAGCTCCTTCAAGCCCTCGGAAATGGTGGTGGGCATGTACAACACCCCGTCCGGCCGATGCTCCAAGACCTCCTGCATGGTCTGCAACTCCGCCTCCAGGGTGATGCGATAGATGGAAAGCTGCATGGAGATGTTCCTGGCCCGCAAAGCCTCGTAGCAGGAGAGAATGATCCGCTGGAACAAGGGCTCCTCCCGCCCCGGCAACACCAGCACCACCGTCCGGCTTGCCGTCTCCGCGGTGGGATTCGACCGATACAACCCCTTGTATTGCACACTGTGGAGAAGCCCCTCCTCCGTCAACAGCTTCAGGGCGCTGTTCAACGTGGCAAGACTCACCTGATACCGCTTCTGCAGGGAGCGCACCGATTCCAGCTTCTCCCCAGGGACCATGCTCTGGAGGCGCTCCCGCAATAGCTGATGCAAATGGAGGTATTTCTTCTCTCTCATGGACTTCGGCCGAAGGTGTCGCTACATGTCAAGGAAAACTGTATCGAAATATATCCCGTGACGCAGGATTCCGGGGAGGGAGGGGGGATTTTTCCGTCCCCGTCCTGCGTCCCGTGCGGTTCAGGCGTCAGCGCAGCATCTTCTGCAGCACTTCCCCGGCATCCTGTCGGAAGCTCTGGTAGGCGTCCTCCTCCAGGGCGTAGTCATCCAGGTACCGGAAGATTTCCTTCATGGCGAGGAGGTCCCTTGCCTTTTCCACCAGGGGTGCCATTTCGGGGTTGTCCTGATGTTTGGCGACGCACTTTTTCAGGAGCACCAGGTATTCATAGTCCTCCATGCTGTCGGCGATGACTTTCAGCCGGATGCTGGGGATGGGGGAGCCATCGGGCAGGTCGTACATGAGGACCCCGTCTCCGTTGCAGCTGTAGTTGTTGTTTCGGCGGGGGTCCTGGTTGTTCAGGAAGGCGGTGGCCCAGTAGAGGATTCCGTCGAAGTTGTATTTGAAGGTTGCCCAGGCCAGGATTCTCCAGGCGGCGGGAGGCAGGTCCAGGTGGTAGTTGGGGTAGGGATACCAGGGACCGGAGCAGGGATACCACCAGACCTCCTTGCCTTCGTCCTGGGCCTCCCGCATATTGCGGTAGTGGACCCAATGGAGCTGGGGCACCCAGATGTCCACGCCCCGGAACTTCGTGGAGGGCATGAGGGAGCAGGCACCCGTGAGCAGGGTCTTCAGGCCGGGGGCGGCCTCCTTCAGGATCTCCATCCGACGGCTCACGAACTCCCGGTTCTCGTTTCCCGGCTCGTCGAAGGGGTAGGCATAGGCGTACTCCAGCAGTCCCTTCTCCCGGTAGTGGTCGCCGATGGCCTTCCACAGCTGGAACCATTCCTGGTCGGTGTATTTGCCATACTCGCCGGGGGTCACTTCCGGCCCCACATAGAAGCCGGTGGCGCCCCCCGCCAGATACTCCTCCACCATGGCGTCGTAGCCGTGGGGATGATACACATAGGTGCCATCCTCCTGCTTGTCGTCGTAGACGGGGCCCACCTTCTCCACGACCTCCCTGGGAAGCAGGCGATCGGTCTTGAAGACGATGGGGGAGAGGCGGTGCTCCAGGAGCATCAGGGCATATTTGTGGATGGTCTGGGCGAACTCCTCTGCAGTGCGGTCCGTGCCCGCGAAATGGAGGTTGTAGATTTCCCGTTCCCAGATGGCGAAGGCGGAGCGCATGCTCTGCCTCCGGGGCAGGGAGAAGTCCCACACCCGGCAGGAGACGGAAATCCGTCGGCACACCTCGCCCTGGCGGCGCACCACCAGACTGCCGGTGTATGTGCCGGCGGCGCACTCCTCCGGCACCCGCAGACTCGCCCACACCCGCCGCACGCTCATGGGTTCCAGGGAAAGGGGCTGCGCCAGGGGATGGAGGGGATCCGGATAAAGCCCCGCCCCGCGCACGTTGGGATAGCCCACGGAGTCCGCCACCGCATCCTCCTCCAGGAAAAGCTGCCACAAGGAAGGGGGCAGAACGGCTCCGTCCTCCCCCTTCAATTCCTCCATCTCCAGGGTGACTCCCTCCACCGGCTCCTTGCCTGTGAAAAGGACTACCTGGAAATTCTCCTGCTCGTTCTTCGCCGCCGTCAAAGCCACGCTCCCCGCGCCCTGGGAGGCGTAGGGCAGATCCTGGAACACCCGGGTCATGGCGCCCCGCACATCCACCCCCAGGCCGGTCTGGGCGGCCTGGACCCGCCGCGCCTCCTCCCGCCGGGCGTCGTCCCCGGGGAAGAAGCGGTAGTCGTTGGCGAGGAGGGGCGTGCCGTCCTTCCGCAGCACCCGGAGCGTCACCTCGGGGCACCCTTCGGGGAAATCCAGGGCGAAACCGCCCTCCGGAGAGGGAGGAACCACTTGAACATTCCCGGGGGAGGCCACCAGCACCTGGGCGTCCTGGGGAGCTTCCAGGGCCATGCCCCGGGCATCCAGCCGTTTCAAGCGCAGGGGAGTCTCCGCAGCCGCCCCCAGGCGCATCCAGGCGGCGTCCCTGGGTTTCAGCAACTGTCCCCGAATGTAGCGGAAGCTGCTGAACTCCGCGGGCCGTCCGTCGGTCCTGTGGGTGCCGTTGTCGCTGAAGCAGCGATGGAGATTCATTCTATAGAGGTATTTGTCCGGGAAGAAATCCAGGAAGAAGGAGCGTGCGGGGATGCGGCATTCCAGGCTCCAGCCCTTCTCCCCGACCTGGGTGGCGCTTTCCACCTCCCCCCGCTCCCCGCGGTAGCCGCTTCCATATTCGGCGTCGATGTAATCCAGGGTGGAACCGCCGGTGGCATAGAAGAGCCAGTGCACCACGTCCTGCTCCCCCGGAGCCATGAGGAAGAGCTCCAGGCAGTCATTGTAGGGACGCGCCGGATCGAGGACGGCGGGATTGGCGTCCTGGCAGAACGCCCCCACATAGAGGAAATCGGGGGTCCACTTGAGGAAATACCGGGTCTGCTCCCGCGCCAGCCCCCGGTCGTTGGTCAACTGGAGCCCCGTAAGCTCCACGGCATCCCTCCACTCGTCTCCCGCCAGATTTCCGTCAATCACCGGCACCACGGTTGCCCTGGGGATTTCCAGGAAGGCGTCGACGGCAGGAAGGGCGGGGACCAGGGCGAGGCAGAGGAGGCAGAGGAGGGACTTTTTCATGGGGGGGGAAGGCTGTGGAGGGTTGCGGAGAACGCGTGGGAGGAGGCGGGCTATTTTTGTCTTGCCAGGGAGCGGTAGAGCCGTTCCCTCCAGCGCAGATACTCCTCCGGGTGGCTGATCACGGGGTAGAAGGCTTCCTCGTGCATGAAGGTGTGATAGGTGGCCTCCCGGGGCGAGGAGGCGGTGATCTCCATTCCAGGCTCGAATTCCCGGCCGGGAATCAGCGCTTCCAGCTCCGTCATCCGCTCCCGATACTCCTTGGGGGAACGCCGCCGCAGCATCTCCAGCACCGTCCAGTCCTCCATGCCGTCGGCAAAGTTCTTCAGACGGATTGTGGGCACGGGAAACCCCCTCTCGTCCGCGTAGACATACCGGCCTTCCCCCGCCCCGTATTCCACCACCGGAACCGCGTTCTTTCCCGTGTTGAAATTGGCGGCCCAATGGAGAATGCCGTCGAACCCGAAGCGGAAATTGGCAACGGGCACCATGCGGACGGCGGCGGCGGGGGTGTCCTGGTGGAAGTTGGGCACGGGGAACTGGGGGCCGGTGCAGACGTAGCTCCACACGGGGATGCCCGCCTGCTGCGCCCGACGCGCCTCCGGGAGATGAATCCAATGGAACTGGGGAATCCAGAGCCCCACGTTGTGAATGGACGGCAGGGGGGAGTTCTGGCTGCCCAGGGTCATGAGCCAGCGCACGCCGGAGGACTCCTTCACCATCCTGCCCACGGCGTTGATTTCGTCCAGGTGGCGAATCTCCCATTCGTCGATGGGATAGGCCACCGCGTCCTCCAGCCATCCCCGTTCCCGGGCATGGTTCCCCACCTCCTCCCAAATCTTCTCGGGAGCGACGCTGTTCTTCCAAATCTCCACCGTCCGGTAGTAGGGGCCCATGACGATGGTGGACAATCCCTTCTCCCGCAGATGCTCCGTCAGTTCGTCGAAGAACTCCCAGTTCACCTTCGCCTCCCCGGCGGCGTCCAGGGAATAGTCGGGATACACCCCCTCCCGCACCCACTGGGCCACCAGATCCCCCTGGTGGAGGAAGCTGGGGTTCAGCCGATGCTCCACCAGGATGTCGGCATAGGCGGTCATGAGTGCCTTGAAGCCCGCCACATCCCCGTCCTGCAGGTACGTCTGCAGATCCCGCTCCCAGATGCCCACGATGGAGGGGACGATGTTGCGCCGGGGCAGGGAGAAGGGCTGAAGATTCACCTCCAGGGGCAAGACGAGGCTTTCTCCGTCCTCCCGGATGAAGCGCACTTCGCCCCGGTAGCGTCCCGCCGGCGCCTCCTCGGGGGAGATCACCTCCAGCCAGAGGGGCAGGAAAGGCGTCTCCCCGCCGAAGGCGAAGACCTCCCGGGCGAGCAGCTTGTCGGGCACGGCGGGATAGGCATACATCCAGTGGCTGGGGCTGGCCAGGGGAGTGTACTCCACCTGCCACAGGGAGAGACGGAAGGGCGCCTCCTCCCCGGTGGAGGAGGTCAGGGTCCGGGGCAGTTCCACCCGCAGGGTTCCCTCCTCCCGGGCGGTGTCGGGAACCACCAGGAGCTGAAGACTCTCCCTCTCGTTCCCCGCCATGGTCATCCGTGCCTGGGGAAGCCCCTGGAGGGCCGGCAGAGAATCCGGCATGATCCGCTCCATGGAGGAGCAGACCCGCACATGGAAATCCACGCCCTCCACGCCATGCAGCAGGGTCTCCGCCTCCCGGGCAAGGCGCCGCCCCTCCGGCAAAAGAATCTCCTTCGCCTCCGGGTCGGACCAGCATTGGAACGCCCGCCGGGAGAAGTTCCGGAACTCCTCCTGCCAGGAGGCGCCGGGGGAGATTTCCGAAGCGAGCGCCTGGAGCTTCTCCCGGAGAAGCAGAAGCTGCACCCGCTCCCAGTCCCGCTTGGCGAAATTCAGGAAGGACACCTCGTCCAGGACGCCATGGAAATTGAGCCATTGGTCATTCACCCGGGCCAGATGGCCGCCGATCATGGCGCTTCCCCCCGCCTTCAACGCCCCCAGGGCCTCCCCCTGCCTGGAGCGGATCAGCATGCCGTCGAAGTAGAGGCTCACGGCCTCCTGGTCCATCACCAGGGCGAGGTGATGCCATTGCCCCGGCTCCAGCAGCTTGGGATGGGCGTATCCGTCGTAGACCCTGCCCTTCTCCCCCGTCACATCATACCAGCTGAAGCCCGGCCCGCCATTGGCAACGAAATATCCGTTGGTGTGGCGAAGAGGAGGATAGACGGGGGAATCCGCTTCGGCTTTGAACCAGAAGGAGATGGTGAACTCCTCCCCCAGGGCGTTCTCCGGCGTCAGGGGCAGTTCCAGAAAATCCTCCCTCCCGTCGAAATAGGCGCCGCCGCCCACGATGCCCGCCACGGGCGTCGCCCTCCCCTGCAGCCGGGCTTCCCCCGCCGCGCTCTCCAGAAATCCGCGGGGCGAATCGAAATTCCAGATGCCCACGATCCCCTGGGAAAACGCGGAAAGGGGAGCGAGGAGGCAGCCAAGGCAGAGCAGGGAGATGGCCGCGGCTTTCTTCATAGGAGGGACAGGCGTGCAGGAATCAGGAATAAAGAAAGGGAGGACGCCCCCCCGCAGGAGAGGCGCCCTGGCTTTCGCGGGACATCCCCCCGCCTCCCGGAAATACGCCCGGAGGAGAGCCAGGGGGATGCCGGCAGGAACGTGGACTACCACTTCCGCTCGTCCAGGCCGCCGGAGACCAGCTCCAGGAACTTGCCCTCGACGTCGTAGCCCTTCAGGTTGTCCATGTTGGGCGCCACATGGCCGTCCACATAGCCGATCAGGCAGAACTTGTTCTCATGCTTGGCAGGCCCCAGGAAATAGAAGGGAGTGTTGTTCCAGGCGATGCTGCGATCCAGGTTGTTGCGGCAATATTCGTTTTCCGAATAGGCACGCCAGTTCTTCTCCAGCACGGCGCAGGTGGCCGAGGGATTGGGCAGACGCACCAGCTTGACGCCCTGGCTGTAGACGCCGGCGTTCTCGCCGAAGACGTTGGAGCTGCCCGCCAGGTTCGCCGTAATCTGCAACGTGGGGACCGTCCAGTCTCCCGCGTAGTTGGACAGGCCTCGCTCTCGTTGTAGTTCACACAGTGCCACAGCTTCGCCGGCTTCGTATAGGGAACATGCCAGTCCTGCAACACAAACTTCCACTGGTTCCCCCCAATGCCATCGTGGGGCAGGAAGTCCTCCGAGTCCGTGGAGTAGCACACCAACGCCAAGGTCATCTGCTTGATGTTGTTGGTGCAGCTGATGGTCCGCGCCTTCTCCCGGGCCTTGCTCAGGGCCGGCAACAACATGGCCGCCAAAATGGCGATGATGGCGATGACAACCAGCAATTCAATCAGCGTGAAAAAACGGGGAAGGTGGGAGGGGAAGGGGAAACCGCGACGCATGGTTGGCTCCTGTTGTAGGCGAATCGACAATGGTGAGGAAAAAGAAAAAAGGAAAAAGGGAAACGACGAGAAGGGAAGAGAAAGAATACAAAACACAAATTGTATCGCAACTTTCAGAGCACGAAAGAAAGTTTAGCAAATTTCCCGAAAATTTCAAGCCACGCCAGGAGAATTTTCCAGAATATTTTTCCCGGCAAGGGTTTCTGTTATATTATAACTACTTGATAATAAATAAGTTATAAATTATTCTCCCCGAAAGTCCCCTTCCTTCCCCGCCCTCTTCCCCCTTCTTTTCCCCGCTCGCCCCTTCCCTTTCCTGAAAACAGAACATGCTTGCCATAATATAGCGATACAATTCAGGGCAAAATGCGGCGGGGATGCGGGGCGTCTGTTTCGGGTTCAGCCCTGGGGGCTGCGGGAGCTTTTCCGGAAGCAGGCGGGGGAGTTTCCCAGGAGTTTGCGGAAGACCCGCGAGAAGTGGTATCGGTCGGCGAAGCCGGTGCGTTCGGCGATTTCCTCCAGGGAGAGCTGGCTGAAATGGAGGAGGTCGCATGCCTCCTCGATTCTCCAGCGTCGCGACAGGGTCTGCGGGGTTTCCCCGGTTTCCTTCCGGAAGAGTCTCACGAAGCTGTTGCGGCTCAGGTGGGCCATTTGGGCAAGGGTTTCGTTCTCCACCCGTTCCCGTCCGTGGCTGCGGAGGAAATCGCAGGTCGCCTGGATGCGGGGGTCCATCTGGGCGGGGAGGAGGAAGAGTTCCCGGGGCAGCTGGCAGAGACATTCCGTCAGGATGGCGAGGCCCAGGAGATCCCGCCATTGCCGGCACTGGGAGGTGTTGGGAAGGGCAAGGAAGCGGCGGAATTCCTCCTCCAGGGAGGGCGTCACGGACAGGGCATGGAGCCGGGGCGGCAGGCGGGTGTTCCACTCCCGGGGGGTGAAATGGATGTAGACCTGGTGGAAGGGGGCATCCTGCCCCGTGGAGAAGCGGAGATACCCCGGCAGGAGAAAGACCCGGTCCGGCCCCATGGGATGACGCCGCCCCTGGATCTCCAGATAGGCCCCCGGGGTCTCGTTCCAATAGAGGCGCCAATAGGGGGTGACCAAATCCCGGTAGCGCCAGAAATCAATGTCCCGCTCGTAGCGGAGACTGTGGATTTTCAGGAGGGGGGAGGAGGCTTCGGCGGGCATGTCAAGAAGGGGGCGAGGTGTCTTTTGGATACAAAAACGCTACTAATATCCATTGTCTGGGAATGTTTTCTGCATACAATAAGAAAAATCCCCGCTCCATGCCCTGGAGGAGGGATTCCCGCCGCCTCTCCACCCGATGGAGTCCACCCGCAGCCTTCCAGCCCACCCCGCCCTATGACCAACCGACTTGAATCCGCCTTTGCGTACGCCCAGGACATCTACGCCCAGCAGGGGGTGGATGTGACGGAGGCCCTCCGGAAACTGGATGCCATCCCCCTCTCCCTCCATGCCTGGCAGGGAGACGACGTGGTGGGCTTCGACAATCCCACCCACGCCCTCACGGGAGGGTGCCAGGTCACCGGAAACTATCCCGGCCGGGCGCGTTCCGCCCAGGAGCTTCGCCAGGATCTGGACCAGGTGATGGCCCTGCTTCCCGGCCCCCATCGGGTGAATCTCCAGGCCCACGAGGTGGACACCATGGCTCCCGGACAGGACCGGGACGCCCTGGGACCCGAGAATTTCGCCCAGTGGCTCGCCTGGGCCCAGGAGCGGAAGATCGGCCTGGATCTGGCGCCCGCCTACTACTCCCATCCCCAGCTGGACCACGGCCTCTCCCTCTCCCACCCCGACCCGGAAATCCGGAAATTCTGGATCCGCCACGGACAGGCATGCCGCCGCATCGGCGCCAACTTCGGCAAGACCCTGGGCACCCCCTGCGTCTGCAATGTGTGGGCGCCCGACGGCTTCAAGGACACCCCCGCCGACCGCACCGCCCCGCGCCAGAGACTCCTGGACTCCCTGGACCAGACCTTCCAGGAGGAACTCCCGGAAAGCCAGGTGCTGGACGCCGTGGAATCCAAGCTCTTCGGCATCGGCGCCGAATCCTGCACCGTGGGCTCCCATGACTTCTATCTCACCTACGCCGCCCGGAAGGGAAAACTCATCTGTCTGGATTCCGGACACTTCCATCCCACCGAATCCGTGGCGGACAAACTCTCCTCCCTCTGCTGCCAGCAGGGCAGAATCCTCCTCCATGTGAGCCGGGGCGTCCGGTGGGACAGCGACCACGTCCTGGCCCTCAACGACGAACTGCTCGCCATCGCCCACGAATGCATCCACTGCTGCGCCCCCGAGAACATCCACATCGCCCTGGACTACTTCGACGCCAGCATCAACCGCATCGCCGCCTGGGTCATCGGCGCCCGGAATCTCCGGAAGGCCCTCCTCATCGCCCTCCTGGAGCCCCCGCTGGCCAAGGAGGAGGAGAAGGTCTGGGACTTCACCGGACGCCTGGCAGCCCAGGAAGCCGCCAAGGCCCTTCCCTGGGGCATCGTGTGGGACGCCTACTGCCAGCAGAAAGACCTGCCCCTGGACTCCCAGTTCATGGCGGAGGTGAGAAACTACGAAAAGAACGTCCTCTCCCTGAGAGGATAGTCTCCCTCCCCCGTCCCCCTTCCCGCCCTCCCCGGAGGCGGAGAAGGGGGCGTTGTCTATCCCCCTCCCGTCCTTTTTTCCTCCTATGTCTCTCCTTTGGAATCGCCAGGAAAGCATCGTCCTGCAGGAAAGCGTCCTCTTTTTGGAGGGGGAGGCGTCTCCCTTGCGCTTTCCGGCGCAGGAGATCCTCTCCGTCGCCTGTCCCATTCTGGGCGTCACCTATCAGCCGGGGCGGGACTACCGCCTTGCGGAGGACGGGAACGCCCTGGTGCGTCCGGAGGGTTCCTCCCTCCCCTGCCTGGCTCCCGGGGATCTTCTTCTCTCCCCCCAGGAGGCCAGACCCTACCCCGCGCCGGACGCCAATGCGGTGGAGGGGGGGCTGGGCGGCACCTTCCTCCGCTTCTGCAACCAGGATTTCTTCGCCCGCCACCAGGTGGAGGTCACCTACCGGGCCAAGGAAATCCCCCCGCCACCCGCCACCCCCGTTCCGGAGGAGCGGCTGCCCCGGTGCCGGCAACGCCTGGCGCAGGAGAAGCGCCTCCAGGCCACCTTCATCGGAGACAGCATCACCGAGGGCTACAACGCCACGGACTTCCTCCAC
Source organism: Oligosphaeraceae bacterium (assembly GCA_051884615.1). Lineage (GTDB taxonomy): Bacteria > Verrucomicrobiota > Lentisphaeria > Oligosphaerales > Oligosphaeraceae > UBA1724. The sequence goes on along the minus strand of JBJEVT010000034.1, from coordinate 73,553 downwards.
AAGCCCCCCTTCCAGCCCGCCTATCCCGGCCTCATGGCACGGGAATGGGAGAGCCGGGGAGTGCGTTTCCTCTTCCGGAACCGGGCCATCGGCGGCACGGAATCCCGCCAGGCAATGGAACGGAAGGAGGAATGGCGCCAGGACGCCCCCGATCTCCTGGTGATCGCCTACGGCATGAACGACCTGAACACCTTCGACCCCCAGACCTTCATCCAGAATCTCCGGGCCGTCCAGGAGGACTGCCGGCAGGCATGCCCCCGCACGGAATATCTCCTCGTCATCCCCATGGGCGGCAATCCCCAGTGGAAATACACCCCGCCGGAAACCTCCCGCCTCCTCCAGGAAACCGTCTGGGAATACGGACGGACGGCGCCCGCGGACACCGCCGTGGTCGACCTCTATGCCTTCTGGAACTACATGGCCCGGGGCAAGCGCTTCCACGACCTCACGGGCAACGGCGTCAACCACCCCAACGACTACGGGCACCGCATCTACGCCGCCGCCATCCTCCACGCCCTGGATCCCCAAAACTTCCCCCTGGAATAAACGGGAATCCAGACAAAAAAACGGCGCCCTCCCCTGGGAGAGCGCCGATGGAAATCCCCCGGGAAAGCCCGCGCTCCCCGGGGGATGTTTTTTTTCGGGAGGGGGACTAGAGGGCGGCGTCGTGGACGCCCGCCACCGCTCTGCCGGAAGGCTCGTTCATGTGGCGGAACGCCTCGTCCCACTCCAGGGCCTTGGCGGTGGAGCACGCCACGGATGCCTCGTGGGGCACGCAGGCGGCTGCCGATTCCGAGGGGAAACACTCCGCGAAGATGCTGCGGTAGTAGTATTCCTCCTTGGTGGCGGGGGTGTTGACGGGGAAGCGGCGGGACGCCTGGGCGAACTGGGCGTCGGAGACCTCCCGGGCGGTCATCTCCTTCAGGGTGTCAATCCAGGAATAGCCCACCCCATCGGAGAACTGCTCCTTCTGCCGCCAGGCCACCTCCGGAGGAAGCATGTCCTGGAAGGCCTCCCGGAGAATCCACTTCTCGATATGGGAGGCGCCGTGGGTGCCGGTGGTGGGGGGCAGGATACGCCCCTGGCACATCTTGTCGGCGGGGTTGAGGCGCATGGCCACGTCCAGGAACTCCTTGTCCAGGAAGGGGACGCGCCCCTCCACGCCCCAGGCCGCCAGGGCCTTGTTGGCCCGGAGGCAGTCGTAGAGGTGGAGCTTGCCCAGCTTGCGGACGGTCTCCTCGTGGAACTCCCTGGCGTTGGGCGCCTTGTGGAAATAGAGGTAGCCGCCGAAGATTTCGTCGGCCCCCTCCCCGGAAAGCACCATCTTGATGCCCATGGCCTTGATGGCGCGGGCCATGAGGAACATGGGGGTGGAGGCGCGCACCGTGGTGATGTCGTAGGTCTCCAGATGGTAGATCACGTCGGGAAGGGCGTCCAGCGCCTCCTGGATGGTGAAGTGGATCTCGTGATGCACCGTGCCCAGGTATTCCGCGGCCTTCCGGGCGGCGGCCAGGTCGGGGGACCCCTCCAGCCCGATGGCGAAGGAGTGGAGCCGGGGCCACCAGGCTTCCTGGGTGTCGCCGCTCTCCACCCGCCGGCGGGCGAATTTGGCCGCGATGGCGGTGATCACCGTGGAATCCAGACCGCCGGAGAGGAGGACGCCGTAGGGAACGTCGCTCATCATCTGACGCTTCACCGACGCCTCCAGGGCCTCCCGGAGGACGGGGATGGAGGAGACCTGCTTCTCCACCGCCTCGTAGGCGAACCAGTCCCGCTGGTACCAGCGGCTGGGGGCGGGGTCTCCGGTCTGGAGGATGTGTCCGGGCAGGAACTCCTGGATCATGCAGCAGACGCCCTCCAGGGCCTTCAGCTCCGAAGCCACATAGTAGTGCCCGTCGGCGTCCCAGCCCTGGTAGAGGGGGATGACGCCGATGGGGTCCCGTCCCACCAGATAGCGGTCTTCCTGGCGGTCGTAGAGGGCGAAGGCGAAGATGCCGTTGAGGCGTTCCAGGAAGCCGGCGCCGTATTTCTGGTAGAGGGGGATGAGGACTTCGCAGTCGGAGCGGGTCTGGAAGGGATAGTCGGCGGCCAGTTCCTTCCGGAGCTCCTCGTGGTTGTAGATCTCGCCGTTCACCGCCAGGACGTAGCGTCCGTCGGGGCTGTAGAGGGGCTGCTTGCCGGAGAGGGGGTCGATGATGGCCAGCCGCTCATGGGAGATGAGGGCGCGCCCCCCCTCGAAGACCCCGGACCAGTCCGGCCCGCGATGCCGGATCTTCCGGGACATCTGGAGGATTTGCTTTCTCAAGGCGGGGGCCATCCCCTCCTTCACATCAAAAATTCCTACGAAACCGCACATTCCTTGCTTCTCCTTGGGAGTGCCTGTGTTTCCTGTGGTTCTCCGGGAACGTTCCCGTTCCTAGGCCAATTCCGCCGCCACCTTGCGCCCGTCGGCGATGGCGCGCACCACCAGCGAGGGTCCGGAGGCCGCATCCCCCGCCAACACCACGTTGGGCTCGTCCGGCAATCCCAGCTGCGCCAGAATCTGCTCACGGGACTGCTTCAGGAAGCCCATGGCAAGCACCACCATGTCGCAGGGAATGATCCGGGAGGGACCGGCGGGGCTGAATTTCACGGGACGCCCGTTCTCGGCGAATTCCCAGGCGACGGGGACCACCTCGGCTCCCGCCACCTTGCCCCCCTCCTCCAGGATGCGGAGGGTATTCAGGCTCCAGAACCGTTCCATGCCCTCCTCCACGGCGTAGGAGGAGCGCAGCTTGTAGGGCCAGAGGGGCCAGGGGGTCTTGGGGGAGCGGCGGGCGGGGGGCTTGGGCATCACGTCAATGGAGACCGCGGAGACGGCGCCCTGGCGCAGGGAGGTTCCCGCGCAGTCGCTGCCGGTGTCGCCGCCGCCGATGACCAGCACCCGCTTGCCCTTGGCGGAGATGGGGGCCTGGGAGATTTCCCCGGTGGCGGCACGGTTCATGCCGCCCAGGAAATCCAGGGCCTGGTAGACCTGGGGGAGTTCCCGGCCGGGCACCTTCAATTCCCGGGGCACGGGGGTGCCGTTGGCCACCACCACGCCCTGGAAGTGCTTCAGCAGATAGCTCCCGGAGATGTCCTTCCCGATTTCCGCGCCGCCGTGGAAATGGATGCCGGATTCCTCCAGGATCTTCCAGCGGCGCTGCACCACGGCCTTGTCCAGCTTGAAGCAGGGAATGCCGTACTGGAGGAGGCCGCCGGGACGCAGATTGCGGTCGAAGAGGGTGACCTCGTGGCCGGCGGCGTTGAGGGCCACGGCGGCGGAGAGTCCGGCGGGGCCCGCCCCCACCACGGCGAACTTCTTTCCGGTGCGGGCGGCGGGGACCTGGGGCTTCACCCAGCCATTGGCGTAGGCGGTGTCCACGATGGCCTTCTCCACCAGACGCACGTTGGTGGCGTCGAACTCCGCTCCCTCCAGGCAGCAGGCCGCCTCGCAGAGCGCGGGGCAGACCCGGCTGGTAAATTCAGGGAAGGGACTGGTCTCCGACAACCGCTCCCAGGCATCCAGCCAGTCCCCGTGGACCACCGCCCGGTTCATCTCGGGAATGTGGTTCATCAGGGGGCAGCCCATGGCGTGGCAGTAGGGCACGCCGCAGTTCTGGCAACGCCGGGCGCGGAGGCGCACCTCCTCCCCGGACACCTGGCACTCCACCTCCCGGAGATCCTGGAGACGTTCCTCCACGGGCCGATACAGGTGGTCCAGCCGGGAGATTTCAAAGAAGGTCTTGCTCATTATCGTGCGCTCCGAAGAATTTTTCTGTATTCGACAGGCATGACGCAGACGAAGCGCCCCCGGTATTCCTGCCACTGCTCCAGGATGCGGCCGGCCTTGGCGCTGCCCGTCAGCTCCCGGTGGCTCTTCAGCATCTCCAGAAGCTCCGTCTCCTCGGGAGAACCCTCCCGGATGGACTCCAAGTCCACGGTGTCCAGGTTGCAGCGCAGGTCAAAGTCGCCGTCCTCGTCCAGGACGTACGCCAGACCGCCCGTCATGCCGGCGGCGAAGTTGACGCCGGTCTTGCCCAGGACGGCGACACGGCCGCCGGTCATGTATTCGCAGCCGTGGTCTCCCACGCCCTCCACCACGGCCTGGAAGCCGCTGTTGCGGATGGCGAAGCGCTCGCCGGCCTGTCCGTTGATGAAGATTTCGCCGGAGGTGCCGCCGTATCCGATGACGTTGCCGGCCAGCACGTTCTCCTCGGCGGGGCAGGTGGCCTCCCGGGGAGGCACCAGGATGATTCTGCCGCCGGAGAGCCCCTTGCCCACATAGTCGTTGGCCTCGCCCTCCAGACGGAAGGTGATGCCGTGGGCAAGGAAGGCGCCGAAGCTCTGGCCCGCCGTGCCCCGGAAGTCCATCTTCCAGGTGTCGTCGGGGAGTCCGGCCAGCCCCTTGGCCAGGGCGAGCCGGCCGGAGAGGCGGGCGCCCACGGAGCGGTTGGCGTTGACGATGGGCACCTCCACATGGGCGGGGGCGAAGGTCTCCAGGGCCTTGCCCAGGGCGGGGAAGAGGACCTGGTCGTCGATGGTGGATTCGGGGTGGAGCTCTCCGTTCCAGCAGACCTCGTCGCCCTGGACCACATGGAGCATGTCGTGGAAATCCAGTCCGGCGGCCTTTCCGGTCATGCGGGCGGGGTCGGCCTCCAGGAGGTCGGCGCGTCCCACGGCGTCCTTCAGGGAGCGCAGCCCCAGGGAGGCCAGGGTCTCCCGGGTTTCCCGGGCGATGAAGCGGAGGTAGCGGAGGATATGCTCCGGCTTGCCCTTGAAGCGCTTCCGGATTTCCGGGTCCTGGGTGGTGATGCCGGCGGGGCAGGTGTTGTCCTGGCACTGTCTCAGCATCATGCAGCCCAGGGCGAGGAGGAGGGAGGTGGCGAAGCCGAATTCCTCGGCGCCCAGCAGGGCGGCGATGACCACATCCCGTCCCGTGCGCAGCTGTCCATCCACCTGGATCCGCACCTTGCCCCGGAGACCGTTCTTCACCAGGGTCTGGTGGGTTTCGGCCAGGCCCACTTCCCAGGGCATGCCCGCATGCTTGATGGAGCTCAGGGGGGCGGCGCCGGTGCCTCCGTCGTGGCCGGAGATGACCACCACGTCCGCATGGGCCTTGGCCACGCCGGCGGCCACCGTGCCCACGCCATTCTCCGACACCAGCTTCACGGAGACCCGGGCGGCGGGATTCACGGCCCGCAGGTCGTGGATCAGCTGGGCCAGGTCCTCGATGGAGTAGATGTCATGGTGGGGGGGCGGGGAGATGAGGGTGACGTGGGGCGTGGCGTGGCGGGTTCTGGCGATCTCCTCGTTGACCTTGTCGCCGGGGAGCTGTCCGCCCTCGCCGGGCTTGGCGCCCTGGGCCATCTTGATCTGCAGGTCCCGGGCGTGGGCAAGATACTCCACGGTGACGCCGAAGCGTCCGGAGGCCACCTGGCGGATGGCGCTGGCGCGGTTCTCCCCGTTGGGGCCGGGGATGTTCCGCTCGGGGCCCTCGCCGCCTTCGCCGGAGTTGCTCATGGTGCCCAGCTGGTTCATGGCCAGGGCGATGGCCTCGTGGGCCTCGGGGCTGAGGGCGCCCAGGCTCATGGCGCCGGAGACAAAGTGATGGAGAATCTCCGACTCCTCCTCCACCTGCTCCAGGGGAACAGACTGGACGGCCTCCTTCCGGAAGCGGAGAAGGTCCCGGAGGCGCACCGGCTGGGCGGGGGAGTTGACGGATTCCGCGAAACGGCGGTAGCGTTCCGGGTCATCCTCCCGCACGGCGGCGTGGAGGTCGCAGATGGAGGGCGGGGTCACCAGATGGGGCTCGCCGTCCCGGCGCCAGCGGTAGGCGCCGCCCACAGGCAGGGGGCGTCCGCTGGCGGCGGCACGGGCCTCCTCCACCCGCTGGCGCACCTCCTGCGCCACCTCCTCCAGGCCGATGCCGTCCACCGCGCTGGGGGTGCCGGGGAAGAACTGGCGGATCAGGTCGCGTCCCAGGCCGATGGCCTCGAACATCTGGGCGGAGCGATAGCTGCGGAGGGTGGCGATGCCCATCTTGGACATGCACTTCAGCAGGCCCTTGTCCACGGCGGAGATGTAGTTCTCCGTGGCTTTGGCGGGATCCTGCTCCCCGGCCAGGGAGGCCACCGTCTCCAAGGCGAGATAGGGATGGACGGCGGTGGCGCCGTAGCCCAGCAGCAGGGCGAAATGCATCACTTCCCGGGCTTCGCCGGTCTCCAGGATCACGCCCACGGGGGGGCGCAGCCCGGCGGCGGCCAGGGCCTGGTTGACGGCGGCGGCGGCCAGCAGGGAGGGGATGGGGAGGGTGCCGGGGGGCACATCCCGGTCGCTGAGCACCAGGATGCCGCGGCCCGCCTTGGCGGCGGCCACGGCCCGGTCCGCCAGCTCCTTCAGGGCCTGGGAGAGGTCGTCCTTCCAGAGGATGGGGATTTTCTCCACCCGGTCGCGGCCCATGTTCTCCAGCCGCGCCAGGTCCTCGCCGGTGAGGATGGGACGGGCGAGGCGCACCAGGCTGGCGCGGTGGGCCTCCTCGGAGAGGAGATTGCCCTGGTTGCCGATGTAGGTGGTCAGGCTCATGACCAGCTCCTCCCGGATGGGGTCGATGGGAGGATTGGTCACCTGGGCGAAGCGCTGCTTGAAGTATTGGAAGAGGAGCTGGGGACGGGGGGAGAGGACCGCCAGGGCGGCGTCGTTGCCCATGGAGCCCACGGGCTCCTTCCCGGTCTCCATCATGGGACGCACCAGCAGATCCACGTCCTCCTGGCTCCAGCCGAAGAGGCGCTGGCGCTCCTTCAGGCTGCCGTCCCCATGCTCCGCCACGATGGTGTCGAACAACCCGGCCACGGGAATCTTCGACTCCTGGGACCAGCGGCGATAGGGGGACTGGCGAGCCACCTGGTTCTTCAGCTCGTCGTCCAGCACCAGCCGGTGGGCCTTCAGGTCGCACCAGAGGATCTCGCCGGGCTTGAGACGGCCGCGGCAGACCACCTGGGCGGGGTCCAGATCCAGCACGCCGGTCTCCGAGGCCAGCACGAAGAGGCCGTCCCGGGTGAGGGAGTATCGGGCGGGGCGCAGGCCGTTGCGGTCCAGCATGGCGCCGGCGCCCACGCCGTCGGTGAAGGTGACGGCGGCGGGGCCGTCCCAGGGTTCGGAGAGAGCGGAGTGGTAGTCGAAGAATCCCCGCACGTCCTTGCCCATGTGGTAGTTCTTGCCCCATGCCTGGGGGATGAGCATCATCATGACGTGGGGCAGCCAGCGGCCGCCCTGCACCAGGAGCTCCACCATGTTGTCCAGGCAGGCGGAGTCGCTCTGGGTCTCGTCGATGAGGGGGAGCAGCTTCTTCAGGTCCTGTCCGAAGAGGGGGCTGTCCAGGAAAGCCTCCCGGGTGCGGCCGTGGTTCAGGTTGCCCCGGAGGGTGTTGATCTCCCCGTTGTGGGCCAGATAGCGGAAGGGGTGGGCCAGGCGCCAGGTGGGGAAGGTGTTGGTGCTATAGCGCTGATGCACCAGGACCAGGGGGGAGACGAAGTCCTCCTCCGCCAGATCCTGATAGAAGGATTCGATCTGGGTGGCCAGCATCAGGCCCTTGTAGACCACGGTGCGGCTGCTGAAGCTGCTGAAATAGGCGTCCAGCATCTCCTTCTCCAGACGGCGCCGCATCACGAAGACCCGGCGCTCCAGGGCGTCCCCGGAAACGGGCGCCACGGGCGCCACGAAGACCTGGCGAATCAGGGGACAGGTGGCGCGGGCGGTCTCGCCCAGGCGGGCGCAGTCCTTGGGCACCTCGCGCCAGGCCAGCAGCCTGAACCCCTCCTCCTCCACAATCCGCTCCAGCAGGGCTTCCTCCCCCTCGCCGCCGAAGACCATGCCCACCGCATAGCCGCCGGCCTCCGGCAGCACGCCTCCCAGGACACGCTGGAAGAAACCATGGGGAATCACGCTCAAAAGCCCCGCGCCGTCGCCGGAAAGGGGGTCGCTGCCCGCCGCGCCGCGGTGCAGAAGCCGCTGGAGAATCGTCACGCCATGGTGCACGATGTCGTGGGAGGGGATTCCCTGGAGATTGGCAAGCATGCCCACGCCGCAGGCGTCATGCTCGTTCTGGAAATGGTACAGCCCCTCGTCCTGGGGAAGAGAAAGGCCACGCTGTCGATATTTGGTATCCATCGAGGATTCTCCTTGAACCGCCGCCGCCCCCCGCCGCCGACGCGGCGGAAGAAGGACCACAAGACCCCGATGGGGACGAGGGCGGTTGTGTGAGGCAAAGGGGAAGACGAATCCCGGACGGGACACGCCTCCCCCGGCACAAAAGAAATTGGCTTTGGGGCATGAGCAAAAGACATGCCAAGGCACGGAAGATGGGACTTTCCCAGGGAGAGGCGACAAAGGATGAAATATTTTTACAAAGAATGTAAACCGTTCGCAAAAGGTGAAACATATTCTGTAATCCGCCCAGGCAGGGGTTCCCTGGTTCGTCGGGAGATGTCGGAGTTTGGCATGCCGGTTGCTAAGCCCCCAAACACGTCATGCCGGCGGGATGCCGGGCGCGACCCAATCCTTCATTTGGAGAGACTGACCATGCAAAAGAGATTTGATGCGGTGTGCAAGATTTCGGACCGCCGCACAGAAGGGACGGAACCTCAGGGTTCCAAGGTGTTGGAGTTCTTCGCGGCAGACGTCTTCGACAATGCGAAGATGGCGGAGCATCTCCCCAAGTCCACCTACAAGAAACTGATGGCGACCCTGAACGGCATGCAGCCTCTGGATCCCGGCATCGCGGACGAGGTGGCCACGGCCATGAAGGAGTGGGCGGTCTCCCGCGGAGCGACCCATTACACCCATTGGTTCCAGCCCCTCACGGGCGGCACCGCGGAGAAGCACGACTCCTTCCTGGAGTTCTCCCAGGGCAAGGCCATCTTCGAGTTCTCCGGCAAGACCCTGACCGTGGGCGAGCCTGACGCCTCCAGCTTCCCCTCCGGCGGTCTCCGCAGCACCTTCGAGGCCCGGGGATACACCGCCTGGGATCCCACCAGCCCCGCCTTCATCAAGCGCCACAGCAACGGCGCCACCCTCTGCATCCCCACCATCTTCTGCTCCTACACCGGCGAAGTGCTGGACAAGAAGACCCCCCTGCTGCGCTCCACCCAGGCGCTGAAGAAGGCGGTGGTGCGCCTGATGAAGTGCTTCGGCCAGGGCGAGGAGCCCGTCCGGGTGACCCTGGGCGCGGAGCAGGAGTATTTCCTGGTGGACAAGAAGTTCTACCTGCAGCGCCCCGACCTGCTGCAGACCGGACGCACCCTCTACGGCGCCCCGCCCGCCAAGCACCAGCAGCTGGAGGACCACTACTTCGGCAGCATCCCCGCCCGCATCCTGGCCTTCATGACCGACGTGGAGAACGAGCTGTGGAGCCTGGGCATCCCCGCCAAGACCCGCCACAACGAGGTGGCTCCCGCCCAGTTCGAGCTGGCGCCCATCTTCGAGGAGCTGAACCTGGCGGTGGACCACAACATGCTCATCATGGAAGTGCTGCGCCAGGTGGCCGACCGCCACGGCCTGGTGTGCCTGCTCCACGAAAAGCCCTTCGCCGGCATCAACGGCAGCGGCAAGCACAACAACTGGGCCATCTCCTACGGCAAGCGCAACCTGCTGGATCCCGGCAGCAACCCCCAGGAGAACGCCGTCTTCCTCACCGTGCTCACCTCCATCATCCACGCGCTGGACAGCCATAGCGACCTCCTCCGGGCGGCCACCGCCGGACTGGGCAACGACCACCGCCTGGGCGCCAACGAGGCGCCTCCCGCCATCATCTCCACCTTCCTGGGCGAGCAGCTGGAGGCCGTCATCGACCAGCTGGTGAACGGCGCCGCCGCCGCCAAGAGCAAGAAGGCCGCCACCCTGCGCATCGGCGTGGACGCCCTGCCCACCCTGAAGCGGGACGCCACCGACCGGAACCGCACCAGCCCCTTCGCCTTCACCGGCAACAAGTTCGAGTTCCGCGCCCCCGGCTCCTCCCAGTCCTGCGCCGAGGTGAACATGGTGCTGAACACCATCGTGGCCGAGGCCATGGACCTCCTCAGCGACCAGCTGGAGAAGCTGCCCGCCGCCAAGTTCAACGCCGGCCTCCAGGAAATCCTGAAGAAGGAGATCTCCGCCCACCGCCGGGTGATCTTCAACGGCGACGGCTACACCAAGGAATGGCTCAAGGAAGCCGCCCGCCGCGGCCTGCCCAACCTGCCCTCCACCCAGGAGGCCATCCTGCCCCTGAAGGACAAGAAGAACCAGGCCCTCCTGGAGAAGTACGACGTGCTCTCCAAGGTGGAGCTGGATTCCCGCTACGAGGTCTTCCGGGAGGAATACGAACGCCGGCTGGACATCGAGGGCAAGATCGCCCTGGAAATCGCCAAGAGCATCATCCGGCCCGTGGCGGTGAAGGAGCTGCTGGCGCTGGGCGACGCCAAGGTCTGCGCCTCCGTGGACGCCCTCCGCAAGGAAATGGCCAAGGACGTGGACGCCCTCTCCAAGGACATCGCCGCCCTGGAGAAGGCTCTGGACAAGGCCCAGGGCATCATCCCCGCCATGGACGCCCTCCGCAAGGACGTGGACGCCCTGGAGACCATCGTGGATGACAAGGTCTGGCCCATGCCCAAGTATCGGGAAATGCTCTTCATCTGCTAGCGTTCCCAGGGGGAACCCGGCATTCCGGTGCCCCCGCCCGCCCCCCACACGGGGTCCCGGGCGGGGGGATTCACCAGGACCATGCCGAGTTCCCCCTTTCCCTGCCCGCCTCCCGCCACGGGACGCCCGCCCCCTTCTCCCCCATTTCCCTCCCCGGAGGTCCCCCCTTGTCCGACAGCATCAAGCACGAGTGCGGCGTAACCCTTCTGCGTCTGCGGAAACCCCTTTCCCATTATGCGGAGAAATATGGCACCGCCGCCTATGGCTACGCCAAACTCTCCCTCCTGCTGGAAAAACAGCACAACCGAGGCCAGGACGGCGCGGGCATCGCCTGCGTGGGACTGGACGTGCCCCCGGGACAACCCTTCTATCATCTGGAAAAAAGCTGCGCCTCCATGCCCCTGGCGGACCTGCTGGAGAAAATCTCCACCCGCATGGAGGAGGCCGGCCCCGAACCCCCGCCCGAGGAACTGCGCCCCCTGGGACGCCCCTTCTGCGGAGAAGTCTATCTGGGCCATGTGCGCTATGGCACCTTCGGCACCCGCACCCTGGACGCCTGCCACCCCGTGGTCCGGGAGGAGTTCCACCGGGACAAGACCATGCTCCTGGCGGGAAATTTCAACCTGACCAACACCCGCAGCGTCTTCGCCCAGCTCACCCAGCAGGGATACCATCCCCGGGGAAGCCAGGACTGCGAGGTGCTCCTCATCTCCCTCTCCCGGAGCATGGACGCCCATCCCGGGGAACTGGAGGCCGCCATCCGGGAGGCCGCCGCCAAATGGGACGGGGGCTTCACCCTGTGCGGCATCCTGGGCAACGGGGACTCCTTCGCCTTCCGGGACGCCACCGGCATCCGGCCCGCCTTCTACCATGTGGACCCGGAAGTGGTGGTGGTGGCCTCCGAACGGGTGGCCATCCAGACCGCCTTCAACCTCCCCTTCCAGGATGTCCAGGAACTGCCGCCGGGACACCTGCTCACCGTCTCCGCCGCCGGCGTGGTCTCCCTGAAACCCTGCCTGCCGCCCCAGCTCCCCCGGAAATGCGTCTTCGAACGCATCTACTTCTCCCGGGGCAACGACGCCGAAATCCAGCAGGAACGCCGGGCGCTGGGACGGGCCGTGGCCCCCCAGGTCCTGGACGCCGTGGACCACGATTTCGACCACACGGTCTTCTCCTACATCCCCAACACCGCGCAGATCAGCTTCCATGGCATGCTGGACGCCCTGGACGACCTGCGGGAAGGCCACAAGCTGCGCTTCGGAATGGTGGCCGTCAAAGACGCCAAGTTCCGCACCTTCATCAGCGACGCCGGAAAGCGGGACGAATTGTTCCCCCATGTCTACGACGTCTCCTACGGGCTGGTCCGCCCGGAGGAGGACAACCTGGTGGTCATCGACGACTCCATCGTCCGGGGCAACACCATGCGCCGGGCCATCCTCCCCATCCTGGACCGCCTCCTGCCCCGGCGCATCGTGGTGGTCTCCTCCGCTCCCCAGATCCGCTATCCGGACTGCTACGGCATCGACATGGCCTCCTTCGGGGAGCTGGTGGCCTTCCAGGCCTGCATGGACCTGATCCATCAGCGGGGCATGGAAGAGCTTTTCCAGGAGGCGGTGCGTCTGGCGCAGGAGGATCTCTACCGGCCGGACTTCCGCATGAAGAACCGGGCGATGAAGCTGTACGAGCCCTTCACCGACCAGGAGATCACCCAGGCCATCTGCCGCCGGCTCTGCCCCGAGAACCTGAAAGCGGAGTTGCGGGTGGTCTTCCTCTCCTGCCAGGATTTGCGGCGTTGCATTCCCGAGCACACGGGGGACTGGTATTTCACTGGCGACTATCCCACCCCGGGAGGCAACCGGGTGGTGAACCAGGCGCTGGTCAACTACGCCAAGCACCTCTCCACCCGCGCCTACTGACCCCTCCCACCTCCCCCCTTTCCTCTGCATCATGCCCACGGAACCCCAGTCCTATCTCGCCCTGGCCGACGGCACCGTCTTCCCCGGCGTCTCCTGCGGCGCCCCCTGCGACCTCCCCGGGGAGGCCGTCTTCAACACCGGAATGACCGGATACCAGGAAATCCTCTCCGACCCCTCCTACTACGGGCAAATCGTCGCCCTCTCCACCGCCGAGGTGGGCAACTACGGCTGCAATCCGGAGGACATGGAATCCCGGGGATTCTTCCTGAGCGGCCTGATCGTGCAAACCATGAATCCCCCCTCCTCCTGGCGCAGCCGGGAGAGCCTCCCCGACTGCCTGAAACGCATGGGGAAGCCCGCCCTCCAGGGCGTGGACACCCGCCGCCTGGTGCTCCATCTCCGGGAGCACGGCACCCAGAGGGCATGGCTCCACGCCGACGGCACTCCCCTCCCCGTGGCCGAGGCCGTCCAACGGGCGCGCCAATGGCCGGGGCTGGACGGGGTGGACTGCGCCACCAAGGTGGCGGCCGAGGCCCCCTACGCCTGGTGCGACCAGGGGGACCGCACCGTGGTGGTCATCGACTGCGGCGTGAAGTGGAACATCCTGCGCCACCTCTCCCAGGCGGGTTGCCGGGTGCGGGTGCTTCCCGCGGGCTGCACCGCCCAGGATGTCCTGGACTGCCGGCCGGACGGCCTCCTGCTCTCCAACGGCCCCGGCGACCCGGACGGCGTGGAGGGCGTGATTCCCTGCGTGCAGCAGCTTCTGGGCAAGCTCCCCATCATGGGCATCTGCCTGGGTCACCAGATCCTGGGCCTCAGCTGCGGCGCCCGCACCGGACGCCTCCCCTTCGGACACCACGGCTGCAACCATCCCGTCCAGGAGGTGGAGACCGGCGCCGTGGAGATCACCTCCCAGAACCACAATTTCGCCCTGCTGCCGGAGAGCCTTCCCGATTGTCTGGAGATCACCCATTGGAATCTCAACGACCACACCGTGGAGGGCGTCCGCCACAAGACCCTGCCCGCCTTCTCCGTCCAATACCATCCCGAGGCGGCGCCCGGCCCCTGGGACGCCGACCACCTCTTCCGGCGCTTCCGGAAGATGATGGAGGCATAGCCCCCGGAAACGCCGCCACAGCCGACGGAGCCCCCTCCCGCCAGAACTCCCGCTTATGACCAAATTCATCTTCATCACCGGAGGCGTCGTCTCCGGACTGGGCAAAGGCATCACCGCCGCCAGCCTTGCCTACCTCCTGAAGGCCCGGGGATACACCGTGGCCATGCAGAAGTTCGACCCCTACCTGAACGTGGACCCCGGCACCATGTCCCCCTATCAGCATGGCGAGGTCTACGTCACCGACGACGGCACCGAGGCCGACCTGGACCTGGGACACTATGAACGCTTCGCCGGCGTCACCTGCGACCGCCACAGCAACTACACCAGCGGAAAGATCTACAGCAGCGTCATCGCCCGGGAGCGGGAGGGGAAGTACCTGGGGGCGACAGTCCAGATGATCCCCCACATCACCAACGAGATCAAGGAGGCCATCCGCAGCGCCGACAAGGCGGGGGTGGACATTGTGATGACCGAGATCGGCGGCACCGCCGGCGACATCGAGTCCCTCCCCTTCCTGGAGGCCGTGCGCCAGTTCCAGAACGAGGTGGGCCGCCGGAACGCCATCGTCCTCCATCTCACCCTGGTGCCCTTCATCCACGCCGCCGGCGAGCTGAAGACCAAGCCCAGCCAGCAGTCCGTCAGCATCCTCCACAACATCGGCATCTTCCCGGATGTCCTGGTGTGCCGCACCGAAGTCCCCATGGCCGAGGAGCATCGCCGGAAACTGGCCCTCTTCTGCAACGTGCCCCAGGATCTGGTCATCGAGGAGGAGGACGTGAAGCACTCCATCTACGAAGTGCCCCAGGAACTGGCGGAACGGCAGCTGGACGAAAAGGTCCTCCGGCTCCTGGAGCTCCCCGTCACCGAATCCCGGATGGACGACTGGAACGACCTGCTGGACCGGGTGCTCCACCCCGGCAGCTCCTGCCGCATCGCCCTGGTGGGGAAATACGCCGGGCTGCGGGACGCCTACAAGAGCATCTTCGAGTCGCTCTCCCACTCCGGCATCGCCCTGCGCTCCCGGGTGGAATGCGAGATGATCGAATCCGAGGAGCTGGAGAAGTCCCCGGAGCGGCTGGAGGAATTCGACGGCGTGATCGTGCCCGGTGGCTTTGGCGCCCGGGGCGTGGAGGGGAAGGTGGCGGCCCTGACCTATGCCCGGAAGCGGGGCATCCCCTGCCTGGGCATCTGCCTGGGCATGCAGTGCATGGTCATCGAATACGCCCGGAACGTGCTGGGGCTGCCCAAGGCCAACTCCACGGAGTTCGACCCGGAGACCCCGGACCCCGTCATCGACCTGATGGAGAGCCAGCGGGGCGTGCGCCAGAAGGGCGGCACCATGCGCCTGGGCGCCTATCCCTGCCGCCTCCAGCCCGACACCCTGGCCGCCCAACTCTACGGCTGCCAGGACATCCAGGAACGACATCGACACCGCTTCGAGTTCGGCAACGCCTACCGGGAACCCCTGGTGAAGGCCGGCATGGCCATCGCCGGCACCAGCCCCGACGGCACGCTGGTGGAGATGGTGGAGCTCAAGGGACACCCCTTCTACGTGGGATGCCAGTTCCATCCCGAGTTCCTCTCCCGCCCCTTCCGCTCCCATCCCCTCTTCACCGGCCTGGTCAAGGCCGCCCTCCAGAGAAAGGAGAACTCCCCCCATGCCCAGACGCACTGACATCCATAAAATCATGCTCCTGGGGGCCGGCCCCGTGGTCATCGGCCAGGGATGCGAGTTCGACTACTCCGGGGTGCAGGCCTGCAAGGTGCTGAAGCAGGAGGGCTACGAGCTGGTGCTGCTCAACAGCAACCCCGCCACCGTCATGACGGACCCGGAGTTCGCCGACCGCACCTATCTGGAACCCATGACCCCGGAATATCTCCGGGAGATCATCCGGCGGGAACGGCCCGACGCCCTGCTGCCCACCCTGGGCGGCCAGACCGCCCTCAACCTGGCCATGGAGGCATGGAAGAGCGGCGTCCTCCAGCACTATCATGTGGAGCTCATCGGGGCGGACGCCGAGGCCATCACCCGCGCGGAGGACCGGAATGCCTTCAAGGACGCCATGGACGCCATCGGCATCCGCAGCGCCCGCTCCGGCTCCGCCCACAGCATGGAGGAGGCCACCCTCATCGCCCAGATGATCGGGAAGTGGCCCCTGGTGGTGCGCCCGGGCTTCACCCTGGGCGGCACCGGCGGCGGCATCGCCCGGGACCCCCAGGAGTTCCGCACCATCGTGGAGCGGGGGCTGGACGCCAGCCTGAACCACGAGGTCCTCATCGAGGAATCCCTCCTGGGCTGGAAGGAATACGAGATGGAGGTCATGTGCGACCGCAAGGGCACCTCCGTCATCGTCTGCTCCATCGAGAACGTGGATCCCATGGGGGTCCACACCGGGGACTCCATCACCGTGGCCCCCGCCCTGACCCTCACCGACCGGGAATACCAGGCCATGCGCCAGGATTCCCTCCGGGTGCTGCAGGCCATCGGCATCCAGACCGGCGGCTCCAATGTCCAATGGGCCGTGAACCCCCAGACCGGGGAACGCCTCATCATCGAGATGAATCCCCGGGTCTCCCGCTCCTCCGCCCTGGCCTCCAAAGCCACCGGCTTCCCCATCGCCAAAATCGCCGCCCTCCTGGCCGTGGGCTACACCCTGGATGAACTGCGGAACGACATCACCCGCACCACCCCCGCCTGCTTCGAGCCCGCCCTGGACTACGTCGTGGTGAAAATGCCCCGCTTCACCTTCGAGAAGTTCCCCGCCGCCAACTCCACCCTGGGCACCCAGATGAAGGCCGTGGGCGAGGCCATGTCCATCGGACGCAATTTCAACCAGGCATTCCAAAAGGCCATCCGCTCCCTGGAGACGGGACACTGGGGATTCGGACTGGAGGAGAAGCTCCTGCCCTTCCAGGAGATGGACGACGCCACCCTGGAGCGGGAGCTGGGCCGTCCCAACGCGGACCGGGTCTATGTGCTGCACGCCGCCCTGAAGCGGGGCTGGTCCCTGGAGCGCATCCAGGAACTCACCGCCATCGACCTCTTCTATCTCCGGAAACTGGCGGAGCTGGTGGACTTCGAGGACAAGATCCAGGACACCGAGGAATCCCTCCGGAAGGCCAAGGAGCTGGGATACTCCGACCGCCAGCTGGCCTACGCCCTCCACTCCACGGAAACCCAGGTGCGGCAACGCCGGAACGACCTGGGCATTCGCCCCGTCTACGGCACCGTGGACACCTGCGCCGGTGAGTTCCGCGCCACCACCCCCTATTACTACTCCACCTACGGCGACGCCGACGAACCCGTGAGACCCACCACCGCCAAGGGAAAGATCATGATCCTGGGCGGCGGCCCCAACCGCATCGGACAGGGCATCGAATTCGACTGCTGCTGCGTCCACGCCGTCTTCGCCCTCCAGGAGGCCGGCTACGAGACCGTCATGGTCAACTCCAACCCGGAAACGGTCTCCACCGACTACGACACCGCCAACCGGCTCTACTTCGAACCCCTGACCCTGGAGGACGTCCTCAACGTCTACGAACGGGAACAGTGCGACGGCGTCATCGTCCAGCTGGGAGGCCAGACTCCCCTGAACCTCGCCACCGCCCTGAAGAACGCGGGCGTCCGCATCCTGGGCACGCCGCCGGAGGACATCGATGCGGCGGACGACCGGGGCATCTTCAAGGGCATCGCCGCCGCCACCGGCGCCCGCCAGCCCCCCAGCGGCATGGCGAAGGACGGGGAGGAAGCCTGCCGCGTGGCGTCTGCCATCGGCTATCCCGTCTTGGTGCGCCCCTCCTTCGTGCTGGGCGGCCGCGCCATGGCTATCGTCTTCCAGGAGAGCGAGTTGCGGAAATACATGAAAGAAGCCGCCAGCGTCTCCGAGGGCCATCCCATCCTCATTGACAAATTCCTCAACGACGCCCAGGAGCTGGATGTGGACTGCCTCTCCGATGGCGTCCACACCGTGGTGGGCGCCATCATGGAGCACGTGGAGCAGGCCGGCATCCATTCCGGCGACTCCGCATGCTCCATCCCGCCCCGGGATCTGCCGCCCCAGGTGCTGGAGGAGATCCGCGCCCTTGCCCGGAAGCTGGCCAAGGCCCTCCATGTGGTGGGGCTCATGAACATCCAGTTCGCCGTGCAGCACGGACAGGTCTACGTCATCGAGGTCAATCCCCGGGCATCCCGCACGGTCCCCTTCGCCAGCAAGGCCACCGGCGCCCCCCTGGCGAAATACGCCGCCCGCTGCATGGCGGGGGAGAGCCTGGAGGAACTGGGCTTCCTCCAGGAACCCCGCATCCACTACACCGCCTTCAAGGAAGCCGTCTTCCCCTTCCCCAAATTCCCGGGCGTGGATGTCACCCTCTCCCCGGAGATGAAATCCACGGGAGAGGTCATGGGGATGGACATCGACGCCTCCAGCGCCTACCTGAAGTCCCAGGACGCCGCCGGCAACCGGATTCCCCGCCAGGGAGGAGTCTTCATCTCCATCCGCAACGCCGACAAGGAGGCCGCCCTGCCCTGGCTCCAGAAGCTGGCGGCCCACGACTTCCACTTCTACGCCACCGCCGGCACCGGCGCCCTCCTCTATCAGCACAACATCCCCTGCCAGGCCGTCTTCCGACTCTCCGAGGGAAGACCCAACCTCAAGGACCTGATTCTGGAGCATAAAATCGGATGGATCGTCAATATCCCCGACATGAATGACGACGGCGCCACCATGCGCTCCTACGCCATCCAGTTCGGACTGCCCATCACCACCACCACCGCCGCCCTCCAAATGGCGGCAGAGGGGGTGGATGGCGTCGCCCTGGAGTCGGGACGCGTGGATGTGTGCTCCCTCCAGGAATATCACAAGAAGGGCTGATCCTCCCCCGCCACGCCCCTCCCTCCCCGCCATATCCCCGGGGAAGGGAGGACGGCGGGACGGATGCGCCTTTCGGTTATAGAAGCAGAACCAGGGAGCCCGCCAGCACCAGCAGCCCCCCAAGAACCGTCTGCCAGGTGAGGGATTCCCCCAGAAGCAGAGCGGCCAGCAGGATGGTCATGGGCACGCTCAATTTATCCACGGGGGCGACCTTGGAGGCCTGTTCCAGCTTCAAGGCATGGAAATAGAAGAGCCAGGACAATCCCGTGGCCACCCCGGAAAGGACCATGAAGAGCCAGGTGCGTCCCGGCCACTGGCGCAGCTGGCCCGCCGCGCCGCTGCAGAAGACCAGTCCCCAGGCAAAGAAGAGAATCACCGTCACCCGGACGGCCGTGGCGAGATTGGAGTTCACCTCCTTCACCCCCAGCTTGCCGAAGATGGCGGTGAGGGCGGCGAAAAAAGCGGAAAGCAAAGCGCAGATTTTCCAGTTCATGGCAAGACGCGACAGGCTCTTCTCCGGGGCACGCCCGCGGAAGGGCAACCCCCTCCCGGGACATCGCCACGGAACACGGTCTTTTCCCACAATGTAGCTCCCGCCCTTCACCCCCGATCCTTCCCCCGGGGATTCCATCCACCCACCCTTCCGGCACAGCGCCACGGAACACGGTCTTTTCCCTCTCGTCCTTCCCCACCTGCTCCTCCCCCCCCGGGGATTCCATCCACCCTCCCGGGACATCGCCACGGAACACGGTCTTTTCCCTCTCGCACTTCCCCCCCTGCTCCTCCCCCCCGGGGGATTCCATCCACCCTCCCGGGACAGCGCCACGGAACACGGTCTTTTCCCTCCCGTCCTTCCCCCCTGCTCCTCCCCCCGGAGATTCCATCCACCCTCCCTCCCGGGACATTGCCCTGCCCCTGGCGGGATTCTTGTAGCCCCCTTGCAACGGGGCAGCGTCAAAGAAGCATGACCGCCGTCTTGGCAGGGAATGGCAGGGAATGGACATGGCGTCCATGGGAATTTCGAGCGTTTGCCGCCCATGAGATTGCAGTCCTCCCGAGCTGGATTACGGTGAGGGCGGTAGGGTGGGGGGCGTGGGGAAACCGATTACCCCGCACGCGCGCGTGCGCATGCGAGCAAGTGATTGGGAGGGGGGCCGGCGGGACATTCTCTCCCCCCGGGAGAATCAAAAGGGCTAGATGCCCTAGATGGGCTAGGGAGGCTAGAGGGGCTAGAGGGGCTTGAAATCCAGGAAGCTCCAGGGGAGGTTGCCTCCCAAAAGAACAGGGGGGCGTGCTCGAACAGGGAGGTTGGTCCCGGAGGAGGGGCGTTCCCGGGGGGGGCGTGCCCGCCCGGGAAAGTTGGTCCCGGAGATCCATGGAGAGAGGGGGCTCCGGCAGGAGCTTTCTCTCTCCGTGGAGCCTCCCGGGGACAACAAGGCATCCGAGACCGGATGCCGGAACGCCCCCGCCTTCAGCGCCGACCTGTCCTCCGTGTGCGCCGCAGGCGCCTCTGTGTGCTCTGTGTTGAAGCGGCAGCGCCGACCTGTGCTCCGTGTGCGCCGCAGGCGCCTCTGTGTGCTCTGTGTTGAAGCGGCAGCGTTTTGGTATTCTCTGTGTTTGGGGATTGGACTTTGTGAAGTAGGGGTGCTCCGGCGCCATCAGCCCCTTTGGGCAGGGTATATTAACCAGCCGTCTGTTTTTCCGGCCGGATGTCGGTCGGGGGCGTTCCTTCTCCCCAATCCACCCTGATTTTCATTTTTTGCCGGGCAGGATGTCCGGGCATTGGGGTGTCTATTCTGGAGGGGGTTTCATCCGGAGTTCCAAGGTCTCCGGGGCGGGAGGGCGTTGATGCCTTCTTTCGCCTAACAACACACTGGGAGTTTTAGTCATGTGCCTGCCGAAATCCTTCCTCTTCACCTCTGAAGCCGTCTCCGAGGGGCATCCGGACAAGGTTTGCGATCAGATTTCCGATGCGGTGCTGGATGCGGTGCTGGCCCAGGATGCCCGGGGGCATGTGGCCTGCGAGACGTTGGCCACCACCAACTATGTGGCGTTGGCGGGGGAAGTGAGTTTCCAGGGAGAGGCGCCGGACTACGAGGGTCTGGTGCGCCAGACGGTGTCGGAGATCGGGTATGATCGTCCCGGCGAGGGGTTCCAGGCCGCCACTCTGCGGGTTGAGAACCGTCTGCACAAGCAGAGCGCGGACATCGCCCGAGGCGTCTCGGAGGCCACCAGCATCACCGGGGAACAGGGCGCGGGCGACCAGGGCATCATGTTCGGCTACGCCTGCGACGAGACCCCCGCCTACATGCCCGCCCCCATCTACTACGCCAAGAAAATCCTGCGCCGCCTCTCCCAGCTGCGGCGAAGCCAGCCGGAATACGACTTCCTGCGGCCGGACGCCAAAAGCCAGCTGACCTTCCGCTACGAGGAAGGACGCCCCGTGGCCATCACCTCCCTGGTGGTCTCCCATCAGCATCTGGAGGGAACCGGAGAGAAGGTGCGCCAGGCCGTGCTGGACGTCCTCCGGGAAACCCTGCCCCAGGAGCTCCTCCAGGAGGTGGACCTCTCCCGGGTGAATCAGCGGGGTGGACAGCTCTATATCAACCCCACCGGAAACTTCGTCATCGGCGGCCCCGACGGCGACACCGGCGTGACGGGACGGAAGATCATCGTGGACACCTACGGCGGGGCGGGACGCCATGGCGGCGGCGCCTTCAGCGGAAAGGATCCCAGCAAGGTGGACCGTTCCGCTTGCTATATGCTGCGGCGCATCGCCAAGAATCTGGTGGCGGCGGGAGCGGCCCGGCGCTGCGAGCTGCAGGTGGCCTACGCCATCGGCGTCACGGATCCCCTGGCCTTCAATGTGAACTTCTTTGGCACCGGCGCGGTTCCGGAGAAGAAGGTGGTGCGCCTTCTCCAGGAGCGCAGGATCTTCGACTGCCGTCCCGCCCAGATTTCCCAGGAGCTGGGGCTGTTGTCTCCCCGGGGCTGGAGTTATCGGGAGAGCGCCGCCTACGGTCCCTTTGGCTGGGAGGAGTTCCCCTGGGAGCGTCTGGACCAGGTGGAGGCCCTGAAGGACGCCCTTGGGCTCTAGGACGCAGGCGCCTCATGTCATGCCGGAGCAATTCATTCTCCATAGCGAATATCAGCCTGCCGGGGATCAGCCCGAAGCCATCGAAGCCCTGGTGAAGGGCATCCGGGAGGGGCATCTCCACTATCAGACCCTGCAGGGCGTCACCGGCAGCGGAAAGACCTTCACCATGGCCAACGTGATCCAGCGGCTGCAGATGCCCACGCTGGTCATCTCCCACAACAAGACCCTGGCCGCCCAGCTGTACAGCGAGTTGAAGGCGTTCTTCCCGGAGAACGCCGTGGAGTATTTCGTCAGCTACTACGACTACTACCAGCCGGAAGCCTACATTCCCTCCACCGACACCTACATCGCCAAGGATTCCGCCATCAACGACGAGCTGGAGCGGCTGCGTCTGGCGGCGACGGGAGCCCTCCTGGAGCGGAAGGATGTGATTGTGGTGGCGTCGGTCTCCTGCATCTACGGCATGGGCGATCCGGAGGAATTCGCCTCCCTGGAGGCGAAGATCGTCATCGACCAGTCCATCTCCCGGGACGATCTGCTCCGGAAGCTGGTGGCCCTCCAATACACCCGGAACGACCTGGCGCCGGAGCGGGGGCAGTTCCGGGCGGCGGGAGACACGGTGGAGGTCTATCTCTCCCACCGGGAGGATTATCTGGAGATCCAGTTCTGGGGGGATTCCATCGAAGGGATGTGCTACCGGAATGTCATGACCCGCACCCTAGTGGAGAAGACCGCCTCCGCCGTCATCTTCCCCTGCAAGCTTTTTGTCACCAGCGAGGAGAAGATGAAGGCGGCGGTGCGGGCCATTCGGGCGGAGTTGCAGGAGCAGGTGCGGGATTTCGAGGACCAGAACAAGCTGGTGGAGGCGCAGCGCATCCATCAGCGCACCACCTACGACCTGGAGATGCTCCAAGAGGTGGGATACTGCCAGGGCATCGAGAACTACTCCCGGCATCTCGCCGCCCGGGAGGCGGGGAGCCGTCCCTTCACCCTCATCGACTACTTTCCCCCGGAGGGATTCCTCACCATCATCGACGAATCCCATGTCACCCTGCCCCAGCTCCACGCCATGCAGAACGCGGACCGGAACCGGAAGAGGGTCCTGGTGGAGAACGGCTTTCGCCTCCCCTCCGCTCTGGACAACCGCCCCCTGACCTACGAGGAATTCCGCTCCCTCCAGAAGAATGTCATCTTCGTCTCCGCCACTCCGGGCGGCTACGAACTCTCCCTCACCACCCCGGTGAAGCAAATCATCCGGCCCACCGGTCTCCTGGATCCTCTGGTGGAGGTGCGCCCCCTGACGGGACAGGTGGACGACGCCATCGAGGAAATCCGCCGCATGACGGAGAAGAAGGAGCGGGTCCTGGTGACCACGTTGACCAAGCGAATGGCAGAGGAGCTCTCCGAATACCTGCGCAAGGTGGGCATCGAAAGCCGCTATCTCCACTCCGACCTGGACGCGCTGGAGCGGGTGGAAATCATCCGGGGACTCCGGGCGGGAGAATTCGACTGTCTGGTAGGCATCAATCTCCTCCGGGAAGGTCTGGATCTGCCGGAGGTGGCCCTGGTGATGGTGATGGACGCGGACAAGGAGGGCTTCCTGCGCAGCGCCTCCAGCCTGGTCCAGACGGCGGGACGCGCCGCCCGGAATGCGGCGGGGCGGGTCATTCTCTATGCGGATGTCCTCACCGACTCCATCCGGTTCCTTCTGGAGGAGACGGAACTGCGCCGGGCGAAGCAGATGGCATTCAACCAGGAGCACGGCATCACGCCCCGCACCATTCGCCGGGCGATACAGGCCAGCCTCCATCTGGTGGAGGAGGCCAAGGAGAAGGTGGCCAGCGTCCTGCGGAAGCCGGGCCAGTGCGTTTCGGAGGAGGAAGCGGAATACGAATACGACCTCACCGAGGCGAAGCGGCAAATCGAGGAGGAGATGCAGCAGGCGGCCCAGGCCCTGGAATTCGAGCGGGCGGCCATGCTGCGGGACCAGCTCTACGAGCTGGAGAAGGGAAGGAAGCCGCCACGTCCCGCGGCGGGCGCCGCCACGGGCTCCGTTCCCAAGCGGAAGAAGGGCGGCAGCTCCCAGGGAAAATAGAATTTTCTCCTCCCGGGGGGGGGCGCGAAAGCTATTTCGGCCAGGTTTGGGCCAGCAGGGGGAGCACGTCGCTGATCAGCACCACCGCCAGCAAAGCCAGCCCCAGGGTGGCATACCAGGTCCTGGTGCGCCTCTCCCCCAGGAACAAGGTGGAGAGGATTGCGGTGGAGAACATGGACATGGAGTAGGTCAAGGCGAAGACCACGGCGGCGGGGGCCTCCACCACGATACACAGCTGGAGGAAGAAGCTGGCCACGGTGGGGATGGTGGCCAGGGCGCATCCCCATGCCCCCAGACGGGTGATGTTCCACTCCCGGGTCGCGGTCACATGGCAGGCGCAGGTGACCATCATGGTGAAATAGACCAGGCACATGAAGATGTTGCCGGTGGCGTCCATGATCACCTTCTCCGGCGCACCGGGCGCAGGCAGATAGGAGCCCCACTTCATGCAGACGAAGAGCCCGCCAAAGAGCAGAGGCAAGGCGATCAGGGTGGCCAGCATGGTGGGCACGGAGGGACGGCTCGCCGATGGCTTCTCCGGCTCCGGCGGGAGGTCGGCGCCCTGCTCTTTCCCGGGGGTCTCCTCGCCGCCGGCGAAGGAAGCCACCACGATGGCGCCCAGAAGGGCCACCAGACCCGCCCAGCGGCAGTAGGACATGGGTTCGTCGTAGGCGAGCCAGGCGAAGAGGAGTCCCGGCATGAATTCCAGGCTGGAGGCGCACCACACCAGGGAGAGGGGGGCTTTTTTCAGAGCCCAGGCGAAGAGGACCAGAGCCAGATACTGGGAGAATCCGGAGGCCAGGGCCAGACCGGCCACCTGCCAGGAGAAGAGGGCCCATTCCCCCTGATGACACGCCTGCACGCCGAAGAAGAGGGCGCCGAAAAAGGCGATGACGGCGGCGGCCTGGAGGGTGGAGACCTTCCCCATGTTGGAGACTTTGTACCCCACGCCCCCTAATCCGCCGCAGAAACCGCTGGCCAATGCAATGAGAACCGCTTCCATCTCTCTCTTTTCCTCCCCTTCTCTTCGCCGGGATGCTATGGGACTCCGCTAGTCCTGCCCGTCCCGTCCCTCCAGGGACTGGATGAACTGCTGGGCGGTGCGGCCGGAGAATCCGCCGTGCTGGATTTCCCACTGGGTGGCCAGCGCCATCCTCTGGGGAGTCAATTCGATGCCGTTTCGCCGGGCGATGGCATGGAGAATGGCCTCGTATTCCTTCTTGGAGGGATTGCCGTAGAGGATGGCCAGTCCGAAGCGTTCCGCCAGGGA
Source organism: Oligosphaeraceae bacterium (assembly GCA_051884615.1). GTDB lineage: Bacteria > Verrucomicrobiota > Lentisphaeria > Oligosphaerales > Oligosphaeraceae > UBA1724. Next base: position 48,492 of record JBJEVT010000034.1, on the reverse strand, counting down.
GAGCTTCTCCTCCATGGTGTCGGAGCGGTGGATGTCCCCGTCATGCTCCATGTCCTCCCGGTCCGACCATTTCTCCCGCACCAGATGGCGGCGGTTGCTGGTGGCGTAGACCAGAAGATTCTCGGGTTTGCTCTCCACGCCGCCTTCGATGACGGCCTTGAGATACTTGTATTCCACCTCGTTCTCCTCGAAGGAGAGGTCGTCCATCACCAGAATGAAACGATAGCGCCGGTTCTTGATCCGGGCGACCAGCTCGGGGAGTTCCCGGAACTGGTGCTTGTAGATCTCGATCATCCGGAGGCCGTAGTCGCCGTAGTCGTGGGCAAGGGCCTTGACGCTGGTGGACTTTCCGGTGCCGCTGTCGCCGTAGAGCAGGACGTTGTTGGCACGCTTTCCCGCCAGGAAAGCCAGGGTGTTTTCCCGGAGGAGGGACTTCTGGCGCTCGTAGCCCACCAGGCCATCCAGCCCCAGGCTGTCCAGATTGTTCACCGGCAGGAATTCCAGGGGGGCGTCGCCGGCCTTGCGGAGACGGAAGGCGTGGTTGAAGGCGAAATCGCCCACGCCGTGCTGGCGGTAGAAATCGGTGACCACATGGAAGAAGGCGCCGGGGGTGGCGCACTTCTCCAGTGCCTGGCTCAGGGCCTGGACGCGACGGCTCACCCCGCGGTTGTAGGCGCCCTCCCGCTTGGGGATGGCCCGATACTCCTCCAGGATGGAAAAGCACTCCACCCCCAGCGCCGCCTCCATGCCGGAGAAGTCGTAGGAAAAGAGCTTCTGGAAGATCTCGAAGTCATGGACGGCGAAGAGGTTGACGCTGGCCTCCGGGGTGGCCCCCACCCGCTCGCAGGTCAGGGAAAAGGGATTCTCGTCGGTGGCCACCAGATAGGCGATGTAGTTGCGCCAGAGATTCTTGTCGAATCCGCACAGGGTCGCGAGCTCCAGAATGCGGCGCACCTGGTCGTAGAAGCGACGCCGGAGGGGGGCGCGATCCCCGCCCTCCGGGAGGCTCCTGGCCTGGTGGTCGATGTCGGCGAGTTCCGACAGGATGGTGCCCTCCCGGGCCACATTGCCATAGAGGAGGAGTTGGCTGGTCAGCTGTCGCATGGGGGAGGGAGGCTTATTGGAGGATGGCGCCCTTGTCAGCGGAGGAGACCAGTTTGGCGTAGCGGGCCAGATAGCCCGTGGTGACCTTGGGAGCGGGGGCGGTCCATGCCTGGCGGCGCCGCTCCAGCTCCTCGGGAGCGACCTTCAGGGTGACGCTGTGGGCGGGGATGTCAATCTCCACCAGGTCCCCCTCCTGGACCAGGGCGATGGGACCGCCGGCGGCGGCCTCGGGGCTCACATGTCCGATGGCGGTGCCCCGGGTGGCGCCGGAGAAACGCCCGTCGGTGATGAGCGCCACGGAGGCGCCCAGGCCCATGCCGCAGATGGCGCTGGTGGGATAGAGCATCTCCCGCATGCCGGGGCCGCCCTTGGGGCCCTCGTAGCGGATGACCACCACGTCGCCGGCATGGATCTTTCCGCCGTAGATGGCGGAGAGGGCTTCCTCCTCGCCATCAAAGACCCGGGCGGGGCCCGTGTGGCGCATCATCTCGGGAGCCACGGCGGCCTGCTTCACCACGCAGCCATCGGGAGCCAGATTGCCCTTCAGCACGGCGATGCCGCCATTGGCGAGGAAAGGCTTCTCCAGGGGACGGATCACTTCCGGATTCCGGACGGAGACCCCCTGGAGATTCTCCTCCAGGGTGGCGCCGGTGCAGGTCAGCACCGAGGTGTCCACCAGGGACTTCCGGGAGAGCTCCTTCATGACGGCGGGAACGCCGCCGGCCAGATCCAGATCCTCCACATAGGCGTCCCCGGCGGGGGCCAGATGGCAGAGGTTGGGGGTGCGGGCGCTGATTTCGTTCACCGTCTCCAGGGTGATGGTGACCCCGGCCTCCCGGGCGATGGCGGGCAGATGGAGCATGGTGTTGGTGGAGCAGCCCAGGGCCATGTCCACGGTCTCGGCGTTGTGGAAGGCCGCGGGAGTCATGATATCCCGGGGCTTGATGTCCTTTTCCACCAGCTCCATGATCTTCATGCCCGCGTGCTTGGCCAGCCGCAGCCGGGCGGAGTAGACGGCGGGGATGGTGCCGTTGCCCCGCAGGGCCATGCCGATGGCCTCGGTGAGGCAGTTCATGGAGTTGGCGGTGTACATACCGGAGCAGGAGCCGCAGGTGGGGCAGGCATTCTCCACATACTCGTCCACGCCGGCTTCGTCCATGGTCCCGGCGTGGTAGGCGCCCACGGCCTCGAACATGTGGCTGAGGCAGGTGCGGCGGCCGTCGTTCAGGTGGCCCGCCAGCATGGGGCCGCCGGAGACGAAGATGGTGGGCACGTTGATGCGGGCCGCGGCCATCAGCAGGCCGGGCACGTTCTTGTCGCAGTTGGGGATCATGACCAGGGCGTCGAACTGGTGGGCGATGGCCATGGCCTCGGTGGAATCGGCGATCAGGTCCCGGGTCACCAGGGAATACTTCATACCGATGTGGCCCATGGCGATGCCGTCGCAGACGGCGATAGCCGGGAACACGATGGGCGTGCCGCCAGCCATGGCGACGCCCTGCTTGACGGCCTCGGTGATCTTGTCGATGTTCATGTGGCCGGGGACGATCTCGTTATAGGAGCTGACGATGCCCACCAGAGGACGGTCCAGCTCCTCCTTGGTGTAGCCCAGCGCGTTGAACAGCGACCGGTTGGGGGCACGGTCCACACCCTGGGTGACGTTTGCGGAAAGCTTCATAGGGGAACCTCCTGTTTTGAAGTAAGGGGAGACGGTGCCGCCTCCCCTTTTGTGTTCATGTACCGAAAATCAGTTGGAAGCGGCGTCCAGGCCCTTGTCGCCGTTGTCGCCATCCTTCCAGAGCATGTTGTTCCGCAGCTCCTCGCCGACGATCTCCATCTGGTGCTTGGCCAGCATGTCGCGCTTGGAGTTGAAGAAGGAACGGCCGTTCTTGTTCTCAGCGATCCAGCGGCTGGCGAAGGTGCCGTCCTGGATGTCGGAGAGCACCGCCCGCATGTTGGCCTTGATCTGGTCGTGGGGCAGGACACGGGGGCCGGAGACGTACTCGCCGAACTCCGCGGTGTCGGAGATGGAGTAGTTCATGGCAGCCACGCCGCCCTTGTTGATCAGGTCGATGATGAGCTTCATCTCGTGGATGCACTCGAAGTAGGCGTTCTCGGGCTCGTAGCCGGCCTCCACCAGGGTCTCGAAGCCGCACTTCATCAGCTCCACCACGCCGCCGCACAGCACGGCCTGCTCGCCGAACAGGTCGGTCTCGGTCTCGTCGTGGAAGGTGGTCTCCATGACGCCGGCGCGGGCGCCGCCGATGCCGGCGATGTAGGCCAGGGCGATGTCCAGGGCCTTGCCGGTGGCATTCTGCTCCACGGCCACCAGGCAGGGCACGCCCTTGCCGGCCACGAACTGGCTGCGGACGGTGTGGCCGGGGCCTTTGGGAGCCGCCATGAAGACGTCGATGTCGGGACGGGGCACGATCTGCTGATAGCGGATGTTGAACCCGTGGGCGAAAGCCACGGCGTTGCCGGGCTCCAGATTGGGGGCGATGGACTTCTTGTAGACGTCGGCGGCCACTTCGTCGTTCACCAGGATCATGACGATGTCAGCCCACTTGGCGGCCTCTTCCACGGACATCACCTTGAGTCCGGCGGCCTCGGCCTTGGGGATGGACTTGCTGCCGGGGCGCAGACCCACGGCCACGTCCTGTCCGGAATCCTTCAGGTTCATGGCATGGGCATGCCCCTGGGAACCGTAGCCGATGATGGCAATCTTCTTGCCCTGCAGATTGTTGATGTCACAATCCTTCTCGTAGTACATTTTCGCCATTTTGGGTTTTCTCCTTGTTAGGGGGTGGGGGATGGGATGTTTGGGGTATTCTCTTCACCGCCGTCCTGGGGGTCCCGGGAGGGGCGCTCCAGGGGCGGCGTATCGGGGAAAGGGGACTTGGCGCGGGGAGGGGCTACAGGAGGTTCTTCCCGTAGTCGAACTCGCCCTTCATCTTGGTCTGGTCGGAGATGGTGCCCAGGCCCCGCTCCAGGGCCACGGTGCCCGTGCGGGCCAGCTCCAGGATGCCGAATTCCTCCAGCATCCTCTGGAGCCCCTCCGCCTTGTCGTCATCGCCGATGACGGCCAGGGTGAGGCACTGGGGATTCATGTCCACCACGGAGGCCCGGAAGACTTCCGCCACCTCCAGGATCTTGGTCTGCGCCAGGCTGGAGGGCACCCGCACCTTCACCAGCATCAGAGAACGGCGCAGGCTGGGACGCTCCGTCAGGTCCGTGACGGAGTGGACGGGGATGAGCTTCCGGAGCTGGTTGCACAGGAGCCGCGCCCGGGCGACATCGGTGGTGATTTCGATGGTGATGCGGGAGATGGAGGCGTCATCGGTGGGTCCCACGGCCAGGGAGTCGATGTTGTATCCCTTCCGGGAGAAGAGTCGGGTCACCTGGCTCAAGACGCCGGCGGCGTTGTCCACCAGCACGGCCAGGGTATGGAGTTTCTGGGATTCTTGCATCATGGCTCTGCCCTCCTCTGGTTAGTCCACCAGGAAATCCGTGATCTTCCTGCCCGCCGCCACCATGGGGCGCACCATTTCGTCCTTCGAGATGGCGCAGTCGATGACAAATCCCTTCTGGACTTCCAGGGCTTCCTTCAGGACGGCCTCCAGCTGTTCCACGGTGCGGACGCGGCGCCCCTCCAGGCCATAGGCGTTCGCCAGGAGGACGAAGTCCGGTCCGCGCTGGTCCAGGTCGGTCTGGCTGTAGCGTTTGTTGTAGCAGAGGGTCTGCCACTGGCGCACCATGCCCAGGGTCTGGTTGTTGAAGATGATGGTGATGACGGGGAGGTTGTAGTACGCCTCGGTGGCCAGTTCGTTGCAGTTCATGCGGAAGCTGCCGTCGCCGGTCACATGGATGACGGCCTTGTCGGGATGGGAGATCTTGGCGCCGATGGCGGCCCCCAGTCCGAAGCCCATGGTGCCGAAGCCGCCGCTGGTGAGCAGCTGGCCCGGGTAGTCGAAGAGGAAGTTCTGGATGCACCACATCTGGTGCTGTCCCACGTCGGTGGCGACGATGGTGTCCTGGGGGAGGATCCTCTTGATGGCGTCGCAGACCTGTTTGGGGTTGAGGGTTTCCCCGGAGACGGGGTACTGGGGCTGCCGGGGATAGGAGAAGATCTTTTCCTTCCACTGGGGATGGCTGCCCTGCTCCACCCGTTCCAGGAGGCACGCCAGCACCCGGCGGGCGTCGCCGATGATGTGGTGGGCGGTGGGCACGTTCTTGTCGATCTCGGCCCGGTCGATGTCGATCTGGACCACCTTGGCCTGCCGGGCGAAGGTGGCGGGATCCAGGGCCACCCGGTCGGAGAAGCGGCACCCCACGGCGATGAGGAGATCGCAGTTGGCCACGGCGATGTTGGAGGCCTGGGAGCCGTGCATGCCCACCATGCCGGTGGAGAGGGGATGCTTTCCGGGGATTCCGCCGCAGCCCATGATGGTGAAGGCGGAGGGGGCGTCCAGGCGCTCGGCGAACTCCACGTATTCCTTCTGGGCGCGGGAGAGCACCACGCCGCCGCCGCAGATGAGGAAGGGGCGCTGGGCCTCCCGGATCATCCGCGCCAGGATGTCCAGATCCTCCTGGTCGGGTTCCGGGGGCCGGAAATTCTGGCTGGCGCGGTGGATGAGGGCGGCGAGTCCCCCGTGGGTCACATGCTGTTCCCGCGGGAGGGGGGTGTATTCCGTCTCGGCGGCGGTGGCGTCCTTCTGGATGTCCACCAGGACGGGGCCGGGGCGTCCGCTGCCGGCGATGGCGAAGGCCTGGCGCAGGGTGTCGGCCAATTCCTCCACCCGGCGCACCAGGAAGGCGCTCTTGGTGATGGGCATGGCGATGCCGGTCATGTCCACCTCCTGGAAGGAGTCCTTTCCGATGAGGGAGCCCACCACATTGCAGGTGATGAAGACCACGGGGGAGGAATCCAGGTAGGCGGTGGCGATGCCGGTGGTGAGGTTGGCGGCGCCGGGGCCGCTGGTGGCCATGCAGACCCCCACCCGCCCGGTGCTGCGGGCGTATCCGTCGGCGGCGTGCGCCGCCCCCTGCTCGTGGCTGGTGAGAATATGTCGGATCCGGTCCTGGTAGTCCACCAGTTCGTCATAGACATTGAGGATGGTCCCGCCGGGGTATCCGAAGACGGTGTCCACTCCTTGTTCCAGGAGACATTCCACCAAGATTTTCGCGCCGGTGCATTTCATATTGAGGGGATCCAGAGGGGTTCGGTTTGGGAAGGGTGGTTCCGGTGGTCTTCCCGGGGGAAGTCTGCCGCCGGATACGGAAAAAGCCCCACAGTCTCGCATGGACCGAAGGGGCTTTGGGAGTTCCGCGGCCGGTGGGGCCGACGAATCTGGAATGGGGCGATTTCCTTTTCTGGGGACGGACGCTTCAGTCACATGGCAAAAGTTTTCCTTTTCGCGTTGCCGGAAAGCGTCTGACGCCATCCTGCAACGCTATCTAACCGCGACGGTAAGTCGGAAGGTCATGGGATTGGCGAAGCGGAAGTGCATGAAAAGGGGGGAAAGGGGGAGCGTGGCTCGGAATTGCCCTGGCATCCCCAGGGCGCGCCGCCCCGGATTTGCCGGAAAACGGGGATACTATAACCACGTTTCCCCTGTTTTTCCACCCAGGAAATCCAGATTTTGAGGGCCGGGGGTTTCCTGGGGGGAAGAGAGCCGGAGGGACGGGGGTTATTCCCCGTCCAGCCCGCCCTTGATGCGGTTCCAGTATTTCAGGTGGCGGGCCTCCTGCTCCGGGGAGAGTTCAGGCATGAACTCGGAGTTGGCCAGGACTTCCTTGGGGATGATGAAATTGCCGCTGGCCACCACCTCGGGATCCATCAGCTCCACCGCCCGGTAGTTGGGGCAGTAGGTGTGGATGTCCAGGATGTTCTGGGCGGCGTTCTCGGGATCGTGGAGGAAATTGATGAGCTTGTAGGCCAGGTCGGGATTGGGGGCGTCGGCGGGCACCACCAGGGTGTCGCAGCTCATGTGGCAGCCCTCCTTGGGCATGACGAAGCCGAGGGTGTCGGGCTGCTCGTCCACGGCCTGGGCCAGGTCGCTGAAATAGCCCATCACCACCAGGAACTCGCCGGCGGAAAGACCGTTCTTGTATTGCTCGTTCTCGAACTTGATGACATTCTTCCGCCACTGGAGACCCAGCTTCACCACCTCCTCCATGCGGGCGTCGCCCTCCACGGGGTCGTCCAGCTCGGCGGCGGTGTATCCCAGATAGCGTCCCAGGGCGCCCATGACCTCGGTGTAGTCGTCCAGCAGGGTCATGCGGCCCGCCAGCTGGGCGTTTTCGAAGATGTTCCAGGAGGCCTGGAAGTCGGGAAGGCGTTTCTTGTTGTATCCCAGTCCGGTGTAGCTCATGAAGTAGGGCACGCAGTAGTCCAGGAGCTGGGGGTTCATCATGGACACCACTTCGGGGTCCAGATATTTCAGATTGGGGAGGAGGCTTTTGTCCAACTTGCGGATCATACCTTCGTTCACCATCTTGCCAATGAAATAATGGGTGGGCACGATGATGTCGTACCCGGTGCCGCCGGCCTGGAGCTTGGCGAACATCATTTCATTGGAATCGAAGATATCCATCTTGATGACGCAGTCGTTTTCCTTTTCAAAACGCTCCACCAGCTCCGGGGAGAAGTAGTCGGCCCAGGTGTAGATGTGGAGGACCTGTTTACGTCCGCAGCCGGTGAGAGCCACGGACGCCAGGACAAGAACGAGGAGGAAGAGGAGGGAGATGTTGGGTTTCATGGTCTTGGTTTTCCAAGGGGGTGCTGGGTTGCTTGATGCCGGAACACCCGGCAGGCTCCCGCGGGAGGGCATGGGGGTCCTTCCGGGGAGAATCGGAGCTTGGCGTCTTTCCCGGGAGGACGGGAGGAGGGGGAATACGCTTCTCCTCCCGGCTTCTCTCCCGTCATGCTTCAGGAAAGACCGCCCGTGATCTCCAGGACGGAGCCGGTGACATACCCGGCCTGGGGACCCAGAAGATAGAGCACGCCGCAGGCCACCTCCTCCGGGCGTCCGAAACGCCGGCAGGGCACCAGGCGGGTGTATTCCTTCTTTTGGTCATCCGTCAAGCCACCAATGAAATCCGTGTCGATAAAGCCCGGGGAGACGCAGTTGCAGGTGATGCCCCGGGAAGCCACTTCCTTGGCCAGGGAGCGGCACATCCCCACCAGTCCCGCCTTGGAGGCGGCATAATTGGATTGTCCCTGCCATCCCAGGCGTCCCATGGGGGAGGTCAGGAAGACCAGGCGTCCGCTGCGGCGGGGGAGCATGCGGAGCAGGGCCTGTTTTGCCATGTGGAAGGCGCCGTCCAGGTTCACGGCCAGGACCCGCCGCCAGGATTCCTCGGGGAGCATGGCCGCCACCCCGTCCTGCCGGATGCCGGCGCAGCTCACCAGGAAATCCAGGTGTTCCAGCGTCTGGTCCAGGCGTTGGAAGAGGGTTTCCACCGCCTGGGGGGAGGCCACGTCGCAGGCCTCCAGCCGGCACAGGTCGGCTTCCCGGGGAGGGAGGGATTCCCGGAAGGCCCTGGCCGCCTCCTGGTTGCCCCCGAAGACGGCGACCACCTGGCATCCCCGCTGCAGCAAGGCGCGGCTGACGGCCGCGCCGATGCCCCGGGTTCCGCCGGTGACCACCGCCGTCTTTCCCTGGAAATCCTGGTTCTCCATTCCTGTCCTTCTCCTAGCCCTTCTTCAGGATCTTCGCCCAGGAGTCCTTCAGGGAGACGGTCTTGTTGAAGACCGGGGCGTCGGGGCGATGGTCCCGCCAATCGGTGACGAAATATCCCAGGCGCTCGAACTGGACCCGGCTTTCCGGGGGGAGTTCGGCCAGGCCCGCCTCCAGGCGGCAGCCCTCCAGCACCTTCAGGGAATCGGGATTGAGATTCTCCAGGAAATCATGTCCCTCCTCCACGGCGTCGGGTTCCGGGGTCTTGAAGAGGCGGTCGTATTCCCGGACGGTGGCGGAGACGGCGTGGGTATCCTCCACCCAGTGGATGGTTCCCTTCACCTTCCTGCCGTCGGGGGCGTTGCCGCCCCGGGTCTCGGGGTCGTAGGTGCACAGCAGCTCCGTGACCTTGCCCTCCTGGTCCTTCACCACCTCCTGGCAGCGGAGGAAATAGCCCCAGCGGAGGCGGACCTCCCGTCCGGGCGCCAGGCGGAAGTACTTGGGGGGGGGATTTTCCTGGAAGTCCTCCTGTTCGATGACCAGATGGCGGCCGAAGGGGATCTTCCGGGTGCCCTCCTCGGGCTTCTCCGGGTTGTTCACGGCCTCCAGCCACTCCACCTGTCCCTCGGGATAGTTCACCACGGTGACCTTCAGGGGATGGAGCACCGCCATGTACCGGGGGGCGTCGTGGTTCAGCTCCTCCCGCAGGGTGTTCTCCAGAACGCCCATGTCCGTGACGCCATTGAACTTGGTGATGCCCACCGCGGCCACGAAGTTGCGGATGCTGGAGGGGGTGTAGCCCCGGCGGCGGAAGCCTCGCACCGTGGGCATCCGGGGGTCGTCCCATCCGGCCACATGGCCTTCCTGGACCAGGCGGAGCAGCTTGCGCTTGGACATGACGGTGTAGGTCAGGTTCAGGCGGCTGAACTCGATCTGCCGGGGTTTCCGGGGAATGGGGAGGGGTTCCAGGAACCAGTTGTAGAGGGGCCGGTGGATCTCGAACTCCAGGGTGCACAGGGAGTGGGTGACCTCCTCCAGGGAGTCCTCCAGCCCGTGGGCCCAGTCATACATGGGATAGATGCACCACTGGTCCCCCGTGCGCTCGTGGCTCTCGTGGAGGATGCGATACATCACGGGGTCCCGGAAATTGATGTTGGGGTGGGCCATGTCGATCTTCGCCCGGAGGACCTTGGCGCCATTGGGGAACTCCCCGTTCTTCATGCGCTGGAAGAGGTCCAGATTCTCCTCCACGGAGCGGTTGCGCCAGGGGGAATCCACGCCGGGCTGGAAGGGAGTGCCCCGGGTGGCCCGGATCTCCTCCGCGCTCTGGTCGTCCACATAGGCCAGCCCCTTCTGGATCATCAGGAGGGCGAATTCATACATCTTGGGGAAGTAGTCCGAGGCGAACTTCACCTCCCCGTCCCACTGGTAGCCCAGCCAGGCGATGTCCTCCTGGATGGAATCGTAATACTCCCGATCCTCCTTGCCCGGATTGGTGTCGTCCATCCGCAGATTGCACTTGCCGCCAAATTCCTGCGCCACCCCGAAATCCAGGCAGATGGCCTTGGCGTGGCCGATGTGCAGGTAGCCATTGGGCTCCGGGGGGAAGCGGGTGCGGATCTCCTCGGGACGGTACTTGCCGGTGGCCAGATCCTGGCGGACGATTTCCCGGATGAAGTCGGTGGGGGCCGTCTCCGCCGGGGCGGCGGCCGGAAGCGTGTCACGTGTGTCTTCCATAAGAAAGCAGGAGAAAGGGGGCAGAGGATGCGGACAAAAACAAGGGCTTCCCGAAGGCAGGCGGGAAAACGGGATAATATACCCCCGCTTCCCCCCCTACGTCCTTCCCAGCCCCCTTTTCTCCACCCCCGGGGAGGGAACTTCTCCATTCTTTATAACTTGTTCATTACAAATAAGTTATAAAGAACGACAGACAAAACCCCTCCCCGTTCCGGGGGTGCGTCGCCCCGCAATCCCGGGGCTTTCGGGACCGTGGCGTCACTTTCCCTGGAGATAGTCGTTGATGGCGGCGGCGGCACGACGGCCCTCGCCCATGGCGAGAATCACCGTGGCGGCGCCCAGGACGATGTCCCCTCCGGCGAAGACGCCGGGGATGGAGGTGGCGTTGGTCTCGGGGTTCACCACGATGTTTCCCTTGGCGTTCACCTCCAGTCCGGGAGTGGTGGAGGGCACCAGGGGATTGGAGCCGTTGCCCACGGCCACCACCACGGTATCCACGTCCAGGGTGAATTCGCTGCCGGGGATGGCCACCGGGGAGCGGCGTCCGGAGGCGTCCGGCTCTCCCAGCTCGTAGCGGAGACATTCCAGGCCGTTGACCTTGCCCTCGCCGTCTCCCAGGATGCGCTTGGCGTTCTGGAGCACCAGGAACTCCACGCCCTCTTCCTGGGCGTGGTGCACCTCCTCCCGCCGGGCGGGCATCTCCGCCAGGGAGCGGCGGTAGATCAGGTAGACCTTTTCGGCGCCCAGACGGAGGGCCATGCGGCTGGCGTCCATGGCCACGTTGCCGCCGCCCAGCACCGCCACCCGCTTGCCATGCCAGAAGGGGGTGTCCGCCTTGCCTTCCAGGTAGGCCTTCATCAAGTTGGCGCGGGTCAGGTATTCGTTGGCGCTGAAGACCCCGTTCAGGTCCTCGCCGGGAATGTTCATGAACTTGGGCAGCCCCGCGCCCACCCCGATGAAGACGGCGTCGAAGCCGTCCTTCTCCAGAAGATCCTTCAGCTTCCGGGTGCGGCCCACCACGAAGTTGGTCTCCAGGCGCACGCCCATCCGGCGCAGCCCGTCCACCTCGGCCCGGACGATGGCCTTGGGCAGACGGAACTCGGGGATGCCGTACACCAGGACGCCGCCCAGCTGATGGAACGCCTCGTAGACCGTCACCTCGTGACCGGCCCGGGCGCAGTCCGCCGCCACGGTGATGGAGGCGGGGCCGGAGCCGATGACCGCCACCCGCTTGCCCGTGGACGGGGCGCAGGCGGTCTCCTCGCCGGAGGCGTCCCCCGTCTCCCGGGCCAGATCCGCGCAGAAGCGCTCCACCCGGCCGATGGCCACGGCGCCGTCCACGGTCTTCAGCACCTTGCCCATGGTGCAGTTCTTCTGGCACTGCTTCTCCTGGGGGCAGACCCGGCCGCACACGGCGGGCAGCAGGGAGCTCTTGCGGATGACCTTCAACGCGCCCTGGAAGTCTCCCTGGGCGGCAAGCCCCAGGAATCCGGGGATGTCGATGGAGACCGGACATCCCTGGATGCAGGGACGGGTGGGGCACTGAAGGCAGCGGGACGCCTCGAGACGCGCCTGCTCCGGGGTGTATCCCAGCGCCACTTCCTTCATGTTGCGGGCCCGGACCTCCGGAGCCTGCTCCGGCATGGCCTGGGGGGGAATCGCCATTTTCTCCTTGGGTGTCATTTCGTGAAAATTCCTGCTTTGCAAACGTGGGCGCGGGCCTCGGCTTCCTGGGGACGGAAGGCGGCGGTCCGGCGAATCATCTGGTCCCAATCCACCTGGTGGGCGTCGAACTCGGGTCCGTCCACGCAGACGAACCGGGTCTTCCCCCCCACGGTGACCCGGCAGCCGCCGCACATCCCCGTGCCGTCGATCATGATGGTGTTGAGGGAGGCCACGGTCTTGACCTGGAAGGGCAGCGTGGCGAGGGCGCAGAATTTCATCATCACCGGCGGACCGATGACAATCACCTCGTCCACCCCGCCGGCCTGGCAGAGCTCCTTCAGAGGCTCGGTGACCAGCCCCTTCCGGCCGGAGGAGCCGTCGTCGGTGATGAGAATCAGGCGGTCGCCGGCGATCCGCCGCATCTCCTCCTCCATGACGAAGAGGTCCTTGTTCCTGGCGCCCATGATGATGGTGACCTGGTTGCCCGCGGCCTTCAGAGCCTGGGCGATGGGATGGAGGGGCGCCACCCCGATGCCGCCGCCCACGCACACCACGCGGCCCGGCTTCTCCCCGTTCTCCCCGCGGATCTCCGTGGGACGGCCCAGGGGGCCCAGGAGGGCGGGAATCTCCTCCCCCTCCTCCATGGCGGCAAGGCGCATGGTGGAGGCCCCCACGCTCTGGAAAATCAGCGTGATGGAGCCCTTCTCCGGGTCGGCGTCGGCGATGGTCAGGGGAATGCGCTCCCCCAGCTCCTGGTCGACCATGAGAATGATGAACTGCCCGGCCCGGCGCTCCCGGGCGATGAGGGGAGCCTCCACTTCCATGAGGAAGACGTTTTCAGAGAGGCGTTGTTTTCGTAGAATCTTGTGCATAGGCTCCTAATATAAGAGACGCCACCGGCGCCGGAAGCCCGCCCTTTCCCCCCGGAAAACCTTCCCCGGAATCCGGGGGGCGAAAGGGGGGACAGGGAGGGGCGGCGACGGTGGCCCGGGAAGGAGGAGAGGGGGCGGCGGAAGAACGGCGGAATCCCGTTTCCCGCCCGGACCGCCCTCCCCTCCCGGAGGCATGGGGCGTTTTCCTACACGCCCTGGGCCAGCATGGCGTCGGCCACCTTGGTGAAGCCGGCGATGTTGGCGCCCATCACATAGTTGCCGGTGTGGCCGTACTTGGCCGCGGCCTGGTAGGCGTTGTCGTGGATGGCGGCCATGATCTTCTTCAGGCGGCTGTCCACTTCCTCGCTGGTCCAGGAGAGGCGCTCGGAGTTCTGGGTCATCTCCAGACCGCTGGTGGCCACGCCGCCGGCGTTGGCGGCCTTGCCGGGAGCATAGAGGATCTTGGCCTGGAGGAAGGCCTCCACGGCCTCGGGGGTGGAGGGCATGTTGGCGCCTTCGGCCACCAGGGTGCAGCCGTGGGCCAGCAGATAGGCGGCGTCCTGCCCGTCCAGCTCGTTCTGGCGGCTGCAGGGGAAGGCGCAGTCCACTTTGTCCACCACCTGCCAGGGGCGGGCGCCGGGGAAGAAGGCGGCGCCGGGGATCTCCTTCACCACTTCGCTGAGCTCGCCGCGGCGGACGTTCTTCAGGTCCATGATCAGGGAGAGGGTCTCGGGGGTGATGCCGTCCTTCACATAGAGGGCGCCGGAGCGGTCGGAGAGGGTCACCACCTTGGCGCCCAGCTCCATCAGCTTCTTGGCGGCGAAGCTGGCCACGTTGCCCGCGCCGGAGATGGCGCAGACCTTGCCCTCGAAGTTCTGCTTCTGGACCGCCAGCATGTTCTCGGCGAAATACACCGCGCCATAGCCGGTGGCCTCGGGACGGATCAGGGAGCCGCCGAAGGAGAGGCCCTTGCCGGTGAGCACGCCGGTCCAGTCGTTGCGGATGCGGCGGTAGGCGCCATACAGATAGCCGATCTCACGGCCGCCCACGTTCATGTCGCCGGCGGGCACGTCGGTGTCCGGCCCGATGTGGCGGAACAGCTCGGTCATGAAGCTCTGGCAGAAGCGCATCACCTCCATGTCGCTGCAGCGCTTGCCGGGGGTGTGGGGGCTCTGCTTGGGATTGAAGTCGCTGCCGCCCTTGCCGCCGCCCATGGGCAGGGTGGTGAGGGAGTTCTTGAAGACCTGCTCGAAGCCCAGGAACTTCAGCACGGAGAGGTTCACCGTGGGGTCGAAGCGGAGACCGCCCTTGAAGGGACCGATGGCGGAGTTGAACTGCACCCGGTAGCCGCGGTTCACGCGCACCGCCCCCGTGTCGTCCACCCAGGGAACCCGGAAGAGGATGGTGCGCTCCGGCTCCACCAGACGCTCCAGCACCGCGTAGCGCTGGTAGTCGGGATTGGCGTCAATCACCGGGGCGAGGGTGGTCAGAACTTCCTCCACCGCCTGCAAAAACTCGGGCTGGTCGGCGTTCTTGACGCGGACATCCTGCAGAATGGTCTCAATGTACTTGCTCATGTCTTCGAGGGACTCCTTCAGAGGGAATGATGCCCGCCGTCCCCGCCGGAGCACAGGGGCCTCTCTGATGCCATCAGAGGAAAGGGGAGCCACCGGGCCGGAGGAACAACGGGTACGGATAACGAAATACAGGGACGGGCCCGCCGGGTGGGCGGGGGTGAATAATTTAGCAAGCAATATGCCAGACCACCCCCTCACCCAGAAATTCCCTCCATTTTTCTGGAATATAATTACAGTAATTGTAAAATCCGGGATTTTGGATTACATTTTATGACACATTCTCCCCGTATCTGGGGGTCATCTTCACGAACTCCCCCCGGGTTTCCGCCCAGTTCTCCAGGAGTTCCCGCGCCCGGAGGGAGTCGGTGAGGGCGGCATGTTCCCTCAGGAGCCCCTTCAGCTCCTTTTCCTCCTGGGTGCCCGGCAGGATCCGGAGGGCGAGGGCGTCCTCCCGCTCCAGGAGTTTTCCCTGGGGGTCGTGGGCGTAGGCGCACCCTCCGGTGATTTCCTGGGCGAAGTCCTCTCCGGGGAAGGTGAGGATGACGGCCCTTCCTCCGTGCATCCTGGCGCAGCCTCCCCGGCCCACGGCGTCCGCCACGAAGGTGATGCCCCGGGCCAGTCCCTCTCCGAAGGAATCCCCCGCCACGCCGAGGAAATGGATGGTCATGCGCTCCCGCTCCGGGGGATTCTCCCCGAAGCGCTCCTGCATCCCGTGGGAGAAGTCCCTTCCCACCCCGTTGTCCTCCCGGGTCACCTTCCGGCGCACCGCATGCCTGGGGTGCTCCAGCAAAGGCAAAAGATTCTCCTTGTCGTAACGGTTCTCCATGATGGTTTTCGTGTTCCCGGCAGCGAAAGCCCGCGTCCCTTCGGGCCCGTCCCTGCGGCGCCTCTCGACGGCACAGACGGACAAAGCAATCGGCATGCCAGAAACGGGGGAAACCCCTTGCTGGGAGCAAATTTACAAAATCTGTAAATCCCTCTTCCTCCCGGGTTACAATCTCTGGTTTTTCCCCTGCCATTTTGCCTGGCATGCCCCTTGCTTTGTGCGCCCCCGTCGGGGCAGGCGACACTCTTTGTAATCCCCGCCCCGCCCGCCCCCGCCGCCCCGTCTTCCCCCTTTTGCCGCCCCCACAGGTTTTGACTATGATATCCCATGAAATCGAGATTTTGCAGGAGGTCACCTCGGTGGTGGTGCGGGAGCGCAACGTGCGCCGTCTTCTGGAGGAGGTGATCGAGATTCTGGAGCGGAATCTGGGGATGATGCGGGGCACCTTCGCCCTTCTGGAGGGGGACGAGCTTCGCATCGAGGCCAGCACCCGCACCCTGAACGCCGAGGAGCGCGCCCTGGGCCGCTACCACATCGGCGAGGGCATCACGGGCCTGGTGGCCAAGACCGGGAAGTCGGAGGTGGTGCTGGACGTGCGGAAGGACCACCGCTTCCTGAACCGCACCCGGAGCCGCACCGGCAACGAATCCCTCTCCTTCATCTGCGTCCCTCTGATCTACCGGGGGCAGGTGGTGGGCACCCTCTCCGTGGACTGCGAAATGCGCTCCGACACCGGCGCCCTGGTGAAGGACGTGGCCTTCCTGGAGGTGATCGCCAACATCACCGCCGAGGCCGCCGCCGCCTGCCGGGAGGAGTGCGCGGAGCGGGAGGCCCTCATGGAGGAGAACCGGCAGCTGCGGGACATGCTCCCCAGCAATCCGGGGAAGCTCATCGGCAACTGCGCGGACATGCGGAAGGTCTACGAGCAGATCCACCAGGTGGCGTCCAGCGGCGCCACGGTGCTGATCCGGGGCTCCAGCGGCACGGGAAAGGAACTGGTGGCCAAGGCCATCCAGGGACTCTCCCCCCGGCGGGACAAGCCCTTCGTGGTGCTGAACTGCGCCGCCCTCCCCGAGGCGCTGGTGGAATCGGAGCTCTTCGGACACGAGCGGGGCGCCTTCACCGGCGCCCAGGAACGACGCATCGGACGGGCCGAGGCGGCGGACGGGGGAACCCTCTTCCTGGACGAGATCGGCGACCTGAGCATCCCCGTCCAGGTGAAGCTCCTGCGCTTCCTCCAGGAGCGCACCTTCTGCCGGGTGGGCTCCAACGAGGAGCTCCACAGCGACGTCCGCTTCATCGCCGCCACCTCCCGGAACCTGGAGGACCTGATGGCCCGGAAGCTCTTCCGGGAGGACTTGTACTACCGCCTCTCCGTCTTCCCCATCGTGATGCCCGACCTGTCCCAGCGGGGAGGCGACATCATCCTCCTGGCCCAGCATTTTCTGAACAAGCTGAACGCCCGCTACGGCAAGCGCATCACCCGCATCTCCTCCCCCGCCGCCAACATGCTCCAGGCATACGCCTGGCCGGGCAACGTACGGGAGCTGGAGAACTGCATGGAACGGGCCGTGCTGACCGCCAAGGACGACTGCGTCCACGGATACAATCTCCCCCCCACCCTCCAGCGCCCCGAATTCTCCGAGGACCCCTTCCGGCCCGACGAACACCTCACCCTGGAGGAGCAGCTGGCCGCCGTGGAGCGGAAGATCCTGGAGAGCGCCCTGAAACGCCACAACGGCAACCGGGCGGCCGCCGGCCGGGAACTGGGGGTCTCCCCCCGCATGATGAACTATCGCCTCAACAAGGCGGGGCTGCAGTAGCCCCCGCCCCGACGGCATCCCCAGTATTGGTATTAGGCAAGCGCGGGGACGCGCGCCCAAGGCCGGTTTTTCCCGTTCCCCCCGCCCCTTCCCCGGTACAATCATCGCTCCGGGAAGTATATTACCTCGTTTTTCCCCATGTGCCTTCCCCCCCGGGGGACAGGCCTTTCGCCCGGTGCGGTCCCGGCCACTGGTCCAGTGGCCTCCGCACGTCTCCCACACCCCCCGACTCCCCTGCCCCGCGGCCTGTGCTCCCTCCCCCCAAAGGAGGCCCCGAGAGCGAAGCGCCACGGCGGAGAAGTCCCCAAAAGGTAAACACACCCTTCTATGTGCTGCAGCAATCTCTCTGAGGGCGCCAAGGCGAAGTTCGCCGAGCTGGACGCCTTTATTGACGGACTGGGCATCGTGGCCGACGACGAACGGCGCCGCGGCCGCCTGATCCAGGTCCTGCACCGGGCCCAGGATATCTTCGGATACCTCCCCCGGGAGGTCCAGAAACACGTGGCCGACAAGCTCGTCCTCACTGAGGCCCAGGTCTCCGGCGTGGTGAGTTTCTACAACTACTTCACCACCGAGCCCAAGGGCAAGTACCGCATCGACGTGTGCCTGGGCACCGCCTGCTATGTGAAAGGCTCCGAACGCGTGCTCCAGGAAATCGAGCGCGTCCTGGGGGTGAAAGCCGACACCGTCCCCACCGAGGATGGCCTCTTCTCCATCAGCGCCCTCCGCTGCGTGGGCGCCTGCGGCCTGGCTCCCGTCATGGTCATCAACGGAAAGGTTTACGGGAAGGTGACCCCCGCCAAGGCCGTCGCCATCATCAACGAGTACAAGGCTAAGGGCTGAGCTATGGAAAAGATCACCAACCGCAATGAACTGCTGGCCGCCTTCGAGGCCGCCAAGGGAAAGCTGGCCCTCCGCTGCGTCAGCGAACATGACATCCACTCCCGGAAGAAGGAACTGCTCTGCTGCGGCGGCACCGGCTGCCACGCCTCCAACTCCCAGGAGCTCATGCAGAACCTCCGGGACGAAATCGAAAAGGCGGGTCTCTCCGACGACGTGAAGGTGGTCCAGACGGGCTGCTTCGGGTTCTGCGCCCAGGGCCCCATCGTCAAGATCATGCCCGACAACGTCTTCTACGTCCAGGTCACCCCCGAGGACGCCCAGGAGATCGTCCAGAAGCACGTGGTGGGCAAGGAGCTGGTGGAACGCCTCCTCTATGTGGAGCCCATGCTGAAGGAGCGGATCCACGACTACGCCAAGATGTCCTTCTACGCCAAGCAGCAGCGCATCTCCCTGCGGAACTGCGGCCTCATCGACCCCGAGGACATCACCGAATACATCGCCAACCAGGGCTACCAGGCGCTGGCCAAGTGCCTGTGCGACATGACCCGGGAGCAGGTGATCCAGGAAGTGCTGAACTCCGGCATCTGCGGCCGCGGCGGCGCCGGCTTCCCCACCGGCCTGAAGTGGAAGATCGCCGCCAGCACCCAGGCGGACGAGAAGTACATCGTCTGCAATGCGGACGAGGGCGACCCCGGCGCCTTCATGGACCGCTCCATCATGGAAGGCGACCCCAACTCCATCGTGGAGGCCATGGCCATCGGCGGATACGCCATCGGCGCCAAGCACGGCCTGGTCTACATCCGCGCCGAATACCCCCTGGCGGTCCACCGCCTCCAGACCGCCATTGACGAGGCGCGGAGCCTGGGCCTCCTGGGCAAGGGCATCCTGGGCACCGACTTCGATTTCGACATCGAGATCAAGCTGGGCGCCGGCGCCTTCGTCTGCGGCGAGGAAACCGCTCTGATCCACTCCATGGAGGGCATGCGCGGCGAACCCACCACCAAGCCCCCCTTCCCCGCCAACATCGGCGGCGGATACTGGGGCTGCTCCACCAACGTGAACAACGTGGAGACCTACGCCTCCATCCCCGTCATCCTCCTGAAGGGCGCCGCCTGGTACTCCGCCATCGGCAACTGGAAGATCGAGACCGACGAGAACGGCAACTGGAAGAAGACCGTCTCGGGCAACTCCGGCACCAAGGTCTTCGCCCTGGCAGGCCAGATCAACAACGTGGGCCTGGTGGAAGTGCCCATGGGCACCACCCTCCGGGAAATCATCTACGACGTGGGCGGCGGCATCTCCGGCGGACGGGAGTTCAAGGCGGTCCAGACCGGCGGCCCCTCCGGCGGCTGCATCACCAAGGAAAACCTGGACACCCCCATCGACTACGGCAACCTCTCCAAGATCGGCTCCATGATGGGCTCCGGCGGCATGATCGTCCTCTCCGACCGGGACTGCATGCCCGCCATGGCGAAGTTCTACCTGGGATTCACCAAGGACGAATCCTGCGGTAAGTGCACCCCCTGCCGCATCGGCACCCGCCGCATGCTGGAAATGCTGGAGAAGATCTGCGACGGAAACGGCACCGAGGAAACCCTGGCGGAGCTGGAGAAACTGGCCAACACCATCCGGGACACCGCCCTGTGCGGCCTGGGCCAAACCGCCCCCAACCCCATCCTCAGCACCCTGCGCTACTTCCGGGACGAGTATCTGGCCCATGTGCGGGACAAGAAGTGCCCCGCCGGCACCTGCCAGAAGCTCTACACCCTGAAGATCACCGACGGCTGCATCGGCTGCACCAAGTGCAAGCGCAACTGCCCCGTGGGCGCCATCCAGGGCGAACTCAAACAGAAGCACTCCATCGACCCCGCCAAGTGCATCAAGTGCGGCGCCTGCATCGACGGATGCCCCAAGAAAGCCATCGTCAAGGAGTAGTTAGGGAATCATCGCCATGAGTGACGTCACTGTTACCATCAACGGAACCAAGGTCACCGTTCCGTCCGGCTCCACCATCCTGGAGGCGGCCCAGAAGCTGAACATCAACATCCCCACCCTGTGCTACTGCAAGGACGTGGGCTGCGGGGTCGCCAACAAGCCGGCCTCCTGCCGCATCTGCCTGGTGGAGGCCACGGGGATCCGTCCCCGCCCCATCCTGGTTCCCGCCTGCGCCACCCCCATCACCAATGACCGGGTGGAAGTGTGGACCCACTCCCAGCGGGCCCTTAACGCCCGCCGCACCGTGCTGGAGCTGATGCTCTCCGACCATCCCAAGACCTGCCTCACCTGCGCCAAGAACCAGGACTGCGAACTGCAGCAGCTGGCCGCCGAATTCGGCATCCGGGACATCGAGTTCCAGGGAGAGATCAACCGCTTCCCCGTGGACGACTCCAGCGAGGCCATCATGCGCGACCTCTCCAAGTGCGTCATGTGCCGCCGCTGCGAGACGGTCTGCAACAAGGTCCAGACGGTGGGCACCCTCACCGGCTACGGTCGCGGATTCTCCGCGAAGGTGGGCACCGCCTCCATGATCCCCCTGGCGGACACCTCCTGCACCTTCTGCGGACAGTGCGTGAACGTGTGCCCCGTGGGCGCCATCACCGGCATCAGCTATGTGAAGAAGGTCTGGAACGCCATCAACGACCCCTCCAAGACCGTGATCGTCCAGACCGCTCCCGCCGTGCGCGTGGCCGTGGGCCAGGAGTTCGGCTTCGAGCCCGGCACCCCCATCACCGGCAAGCTGGTGGCGGGCCTCCGCGCCCTGGGCTTCGACAAGGTCTTCGACACCAACTTCAGCGCCGACCTCACCATCATGGAGGAAGGACACGAGCTGGTGGAGCGGGTCAAGGCTGGCAAGAACCTGCCCATCCTCACCAGCTGCTGCCCCGGATGGATCAACTTCATCGAGCACAACTTCCCCGATCTGCTGAACATCCCCTCCAGCTGCAAGTCCCCCCAGCAGATGTTCGGCGCCATCGCCAAGAGCTACTACGCCGAGAAGATCGGCGTGGCTCCCAAGGACCTCATCGTGGTCTCCGTCATGCCCTGCCAGGCCAAGAAGTACGAGGCCGCCCGCCCCGAGTTCGCCCCCAACGGCGTGCGGGACGTGGACTACGTCCTCACCACCCGGGAACTGTGCCGCATGTTCCGGGAGGCCGGCGTCAATCTGGCCAACATGGCCGACGAGCAGTATGACAGCCCCCTGGGTCTCTCCACCGGCGCCGCCGACATCTTCGGCGTCACCGGCGGCGTGCTGGAGGCCGCTCTCCGCACGGTCCACAAGATGCTCACCGGAGAGGATCTCCAGGGCGACAAGATCAACTTCCGCGCGGTGCGTGGACTGGACGGCATCAAGGAGGCCACCGTGGAGGTGGCGCCTGGCCTGACGGTGAACGCGGCCGTCTGCTCCGGCCTGGGCAACGCCCGCAAGGTGCTGGAGATGGTGCGGAAGGAGCCCGGCCGTTTCCAGGCCATTGAGATCATGGCGTGCCCCGGCGGCTGCATCAACGGCGGCGGCCAGCCCTATCTCCACGGGGACCGCTCCCTGCTGGAGAAGCGGATGATGGGTCTCTACAAGGAAGATGCCGGCAAGAAGATGCGCATGTCCCATGAGAATCCCGACATCCAGACTCTCTACAAGGAGTATCTGGGCGAGCCCGGTTCCGAGAAGGCCCATCACCTCCTCCACACCCACTACCACCAGAAGTAGGGGGTTTCTCCGGAAGAGGCGGCGGCTCCACCGAAGGCAGGGCGGGCAGGCGACACGCCTCCCCCTCCCTTCGGTTCCCCCCGCCCCTTCCCCGCCTCTCCGCCCCGTCTCCCGGGAATCCCTCCCCGGAGGCGGGGCCGTTTGTTTTCACACCCCGCCCATGTCTTTCCTCCGTTCTCTTCTCCCCTCCCCCGCCTCCCCCGCCCTGGGCTGGCTCTGCGGCATCCTGGCCACCCTCACCTGGGGTAGCTTCTATCCCGTGAGCCGCCTCCTCTTCGGACAGGGAGAAGAGACCGTGGAGCCCCTTTCCTTCTCCCTCCTCCGGTTCCTCCTGGCCGCCCTCTGCCTCTCCCCGCTCCTCCTCCAGCCCCGCCAACGCGCCCTGGCCCTCCGCATGCTGCGACAGGACACCCCGCAAATGCTCCTGCTGGCCTTCCTGGGCATCCTGGCGGAGGGACTCCTGGTCTTCTGGTCCACCAAATTCACCACCGCCGCGCGAAGCTCCCTCATGGCAAACACCGCCCCCGTCACCACCATGCTCCTGGCATGGATTCTGGGACGGGAAACCCTGACCCGACGAAAGTCCCTCGGCATGGCGCTGGGGCTCCTGGGACTCTTCCTCTTCTTCCTCTCCCAGGGACGGGATGATTTCGTGGACCCCGACTCCCCCCTCTGGCTGGGGGACTTGATGGCTTTCGGCAGTGGCTGCTGCTGGGCCGCCTTCACCGTCCTGGGGGAATCCTTCTCCCGCAAATACGGCGGGATGCTCTCCAGCCTCCTCTTCTTCGCCACCGCCAGCCTCATTCTCCTCCCCGTGGCCCTGCTGGTCAATCACGGCACGCTCTCCTGGAACACCTCCCCCGCCTTCCTCTTCAGCGCAGTCTACCTGGGCGCCTTAAGCGGAGGAGGCGCCATCGCCCTCTGGTATGCCGCCCTGCGGACCGTCCCCCCCGCGCGCCTGGGCTCCCTGGGATTCCTCTCCGCCTCCCTGGCCGTCACCGCCTCCGTCCTCCTCACCGGAGAACGCCCCGACCTCTTCCTCCTCTGCGCCCTGGCCGCCGTCCTGGCCGCCATCACCCTCATGAACCCCAAAAGCGCCTAGCGACACACACACGAAAGGAAACATGACGCCGACGCCCCGGAAGGGGTGGCAAAACGATGGACAGGAGGGGGAGCAACCACCGAAGGCGGAATCTCCCCCCCCTCCTTGCGAGAAACGGGGAAAAGAACTCCCCGGGACTCTGACGGAACCTCTCCCTTCCTTTCCTGATTCAAAACGATTCCTCCCAAAAGACCTTCCGTGGCCACCGGGGAAAAATGCATTATCTTAAAGAAGCGTGTTAAATTGGAGGATATCAGAATGTTTGTGAAGAGAGAATTGGAAAAGGCCTTTCTGGAGGCAAACGACTTCTTTTCCGTTTTGCTTCTCACGGGGGCCAGACAAGTAGGAAAAACCACATTTCTCCGGAAAATCGCCTCTTCCCGAAGACGCTTTGTTTCCCTGGACGCCCTGGACCAGCGAAACAAAGCGGAGCGAGATCCCCGGCTTTTCCTTGCCGACAACCCACCTCCTGTCATCATTGATGAAATCCAGCATGTGCCCACATTGTTTCCCTACCTCAAGGAGATCGTGGATAACGTGCGAACCACCGATCCCGAGAAGGCGAACGGGATGTATTGGTTGACCGGTTCGGAGAACTTCGACCTAATGGAGGGGGTCTCTGAATCTTTGGCAGGACGTATTGGCATCTTCAATCTTTTCGGTTTTTCACACCGGGAAATTGTGGGCGTCCCTTCCATTCCTTTTTTGCCTGAACGCTTCTGCGACAAAGGAATGCCCGAAATGACTCCCCAGGAGCTCTTTCGGGAAATATGGCTTGGCTCGTTCCCGGAACTCCGTTGTGCCAGGAACCCGGAGAAACGGTGGAGCATCTTTTTTCAGTCCTATCTTCAGACCTACCTGGAGAGGGATGTGCGCAAACTAGCCCAAGTCGCCGATCTTGGGGTATTCCACGGCTTTCTCAAAGCGGCGGCGGCACGATCCGGGCAGATGCTCAACTACTCTGATCTCGCCAGGGACACAGGGATCAGTGTTCCCACGGCAAAGCGATATATGAGTATTTTGGAGACCTCCAATATCGCGACTCTTCTCCATCCATACAAAAACAACCGTTCCTCCGAAACCGTTTCCACCCCCAAGATGTATTTCCTGGACACGGGACTCATGGCGTTCCTGACCGATTGGAATACCCCCGAAGCCCTCGCCTCAGGAGCGGCTTCCGGTCATTTCCTGGAAACCTGGTGCGTTTCTGAAATCCTTAAAAGTTATTCAGAAAAAGGTCAGATCCCCTCTATTTTCTACTTCAGAACCAAGGAGCGCAACCCTAGCGAGATTGATATCATCCTGCAGGAAAACAATACACTGTATCCCATTGAAATCAAAAAAAGCGCTCGACTCGACAAAGCAGATGTCCGACAATTTGGGAAACTTGCCCCTTCCGGAATGCAGGTCGGCACGGGGGCTTTGCTCAATCTGTATCCCACCGTGTGCCACCTGACGGAAAATGTTCTCGTCATCCCTGCTACCATGCTATAGCACTCGCGGAACAGAAGCGCCGGCGACACACACGAAGAACACGGAGATTGGAAACAGGTCGGGCACGAAAACGCCAAGCCGGCGCAAGTCGACCACAGAGGAGCAGAGCCTGCCACGCCCCGGAGTCTTTTTCCCCTCCGGCGGGAGATTCTCTCCCTCTTCCCTCCAGGGTGGGGTAGTGGCTATTTTCTCACCCACTGTTCCAGGGGCATCATATCCTGGGGGAGGATGGCTTCCGTCTGGTCAATGCGGACGGAAAAATTATTCAAGGATCCGGAGGCGATGCGTTCTCCATTGAGGCGTCCTGCGAACGCCACTCCCCAGAGCACGGCCACCACATGGCCCTTGCGGTCGAAGATGGGGCTGCCGGAGGCGCCTCCCGCCGCAGGGATGGAATGGTCAATCAGACGGTTGTTCTCCTTTCCCCCGTCGGCGCCCCCGAAATTGGTCATCCTTCGGATCTTTCCGTCAGCAAAGGAGGCGACGGGATGGTTCACATCCAGATTCAGGCCTGTTCCTTCCGTGGGGAAGCCGGCGGAGGCGATGCTCTGTCCCTCGTGGAGGGCATGGAGCTCCTGCTTGTTCGCCACCTGGAAGTAGGTGGCGACCCGTCCCCGGATCGTCATCTTGGCCACATCGTAGAGCCCCTTCTGCTCCTCGTCAATGTAGTTCGGATGGACCATGACCCGGGAGACGGGAAACACCTCCCCGGTGCCGTTCATCCGGAGTTCCACTCGGACGACGCGGCACACCTGGGAGAACTCCCTCACAAACGCCTCCACACCATCCCAGTCAACACCACCGAGAAACTCCTCCATCGACATATTTTGCCTTTCCGCCTCCTGGGCCAGGTCGTTCGCCACAACGCTCCAGGCAAAATGAGATGTCGTAAATCCCTCCGCCACATGTGCATTGGTGACGAAGGTATCCGGGGAGACGGCGAAAGCCGTCCCGATGGGGAACTCCGCCATCTCCCCCTCCTCCCGATTCTCCACCACCATGACCACCAGGGCGATGGCCGACTTCACCTTCTCGTAGCACGGCCAATCATCGCCTTTCCCTTCCCCGGTGAAGATTGCCGGATCCTCCGGGGAGCCCTGGGAGGCCAGGAAACCGAAGAAGAGGAGGAGCAACGCCACGCTCCCCAGGAGGAGTTTGATTTTCATCCCCTTCTGGAGCTTTGCGCCAAAGAGCCCGAGGTGGAGTGGATTCGTTGTTTTTCCCTCGGAAGAAGAAGGAGCCGCCGGCAAAGGATGGCGCAGGACCCACTCCCGGAACTCCGCCACTTCCTGGGGAGAGACCCAGATCCGGCGGTCTGCGGAGACCTGCAGGGAGGCGTCGAAGTGTCCCTGAAGCATCAGGTCCTTGATCTGTCCCGAGGTGTAGGGGCCAAGCACCTTCCCCCGGCTCTGCACATAGTAAAACATGATTCTACCTCACGCTAGCATTGACAGGAAAGAAAGAGGGGAGACAAGGCACACTTCCCCCCAGAGCCGATAGTTCCTCCTGGAACTCCCGGGCCCATTTGGCGGAATCCACCTGGTCCCCCGGAGTCACCAGCAGGACCACATCGTCGGAGTAGGCATTCCAGAAATCCGCGTCCAACACCACCTTTCCCTTCCGCAGGGTGCCCACACGGCGGGTTCCCCGGGGGGGAGGCAGCAGAGCCCACACTTCTCCGTCACTCTCCTTGACTTGAGGATTCAGGGTGAGTTTTTCCCGCTGTCCCCAGGCGACGCCCACGCAGGAGAAATGGCAGGCGTTGATTTTTTTCTGCAGGGCATAGTAGGCGTTCAGGCTTCCGGCGATCCGCTTCAAGGGGAGAAAATTTATTTCCAGGAATCGCTTCCGGACAAGATCATCCACCAAGGAGAACTTGTCACCATAACTGGCGGTAGCAAGGAGACCCAGAAGCGTATCCATCTTCTCCCTCATTTCCTCCACCGTCTGCCACTCCTTCTCCAGTTCCGGCAGGGCAAAGACGGCGGCCATGGGCTCTTTGAGGTTCTCCTGCCCCGCCTTGCTCCTCCTCCCATGCTGCGCCACAACATACCAGGGTTCCAGAAGCGCGGCGGCATAGTGGCATCGAAGATCCATCCAGATGCGAGGAGGGCGCTGCTGATCCAGCAGGAGCTCTACAAATCCTGGGGAGAGGAAAGTCTTTTCCAACTTCTGCAGTGACTCCGCCAATTCCGAGGGATCCAAGGGAACGCCCGCCTCCTCCAGATCCCTCCGGGCAATGTATTTCTTGGTGAACTTTGTGCGCTCCACGGTGCCGTTCTCCTTCTTCTGCGGGCCGGGGAAGGTGCACTGGAAATAGTATTTCTGCTCCGAGCGTCCGTCCGTTCTCTTGTGTATCACCTCCACGTTCTGGTCCTGGATGGAGAACTCGCAGTTTCCAATGGAGAATCTCATCTTGTCCTTCCGGGAGGAGGCATGTTGGTTCAGAAAGGCCAGTTCCACCTTGCCGAAGATCCATTCATGGAGTTCCCCCTTGGCATCCTGGAAGCCGAAATACCCCATGTGCCGGGCCCGCTCCTTGTAGAGGTCCGCCAGGGAGAACACTTCGTTTCTCGCCTCCTCAAAAAGCCGTTTCTCCTGCTGCTTCCAATTCACATAGCGCCAAAGATCCACGAAGCATTTCACGCTCTTTTCCGTGGGGGGATCGCTCAAATCCAGGGCGCCGGTCCGCCAGTCCGTCATCGTCCCCAGGGACTTCAGCTGATAGGCAAGAGTGGACAACATCTTTCCCGCCTCCCCGAAATCCGCCTGCCCCTTCTCCAGCATCTGGAGGAATTTCTGGCGGACCTCCGGGACGGCGAGATTGGAGAGCCCCTCCTGGAAGGTCAGCATGAACTCCTCCAATTTCTTCTGGCTCTCCCACTCCTTCTCCATGTCTCCGGGATTCTGCAACTTGTCAAAGGTCCTCCAGGCCGCCCCCTCCTCGGAACTGGTCCCCCGACGGTGACTCTGCTCCTTGAGAGCCTCGTAGCGCATCTTATACTCCGCCAGGGTCTTCCAGGTCGCCTCCCAATCTCCCGCCGCCAATCCCTCCTGGAATTTCTTGGAAAGATCCTCCAGGGCGTGGAGACCCTCCCGCAAAACCCAGGCCCGCCTCTTCCCCATGTAGGAGCGTTTCATGGTGTCCACCTGATCCTGCAGGATGCTGGCCTCCACCAGTCCAGGCTGCCGTTTCTTGCATTCCCAGGGCAGATCCCGCTCCTGCTTCTCCTGGTTGTCGTAATCCTCCAGCCAGGCCGAGATCTCCCAAAAGAGGTCGGGCCACTGCTGGGCCTCCAGGGCCTTCTCGTCCGCCAGGAGCTTGCGAATCTCCACCAGCTTATCCATAATTGCTTTATACTGAACGAGATGCTTTCTTATCTTCCACCACATGAAATCCAGGCGTTCCCGATCCTCGTCATCCATGCATGCCTCGTCGTAGAACGTGATGCCCCGGGCCTGGGCCTGGAGGGACGACACTTCCCGCAGAAGGTCGTTCATCTCCTCCCAGGCGGCCGCCTGGGCCAAAGCGTCGAACTGCTGCTCCAAATTCGCGAGAGCATCCAGCGTCGTCCGCATCTCCCGGGTGCGCTCCCCCCTCAAATTCTCCCGAAATTCCTTCGCTTCCTCCTTCACTTCCGATAGCTTTCGCCGACTCTCCTTCGTCTCCGCCAACGAGGCAAGATCCTCCAGTTCCCCCTCCCCCGTCTCCCCCGTCTCCACCATCTCCTCCGTGACATAGGTCCCCCGCCAATTCTCCAGGTCCTGGAGGAACTCCTCCTCCTGCCGCGCCAGTTCCTCCAGCTCCCCCTCCAGGGCCAGAATCCTCTGCTTGTCCTTCTTGAGAAGCCTCCACCAGGGGGCGGCCAGTTTTTTTCCCTGCTCCTCCGCCAGAGCCACATCCTTCCGCTCCACCGCCGTCTCCAGCTGCTGGATCCGCTGCTCCTTCAGATACCAGAAGAACCCTCCCCCGGCGCCGCCGACCGCCAGGAGCCCCAGCACCAGGATGGTCAGAAAGGTGGCCTTCACCTTCTGGCGTCGCCACTTCTTCCCCACCTCCCGGACAAACTCCTGAATATCCTCGGGGACGGGGCGTCCCAATTCCATCAGGGGGCGGTAGTTCTCCATCGTCTCCTCGTAGGAATGTTCTTCGGGGGACTCCATGAAGAAACGCATTCGCATGACGGCGCTGTTGAAAGCCTGTTCCTCCACGGCCTCCGCCTTCTGCTCGGCGAAATGGTCCTCCACCCGGGAAAAGCGGAGACTTTCCTCTTCGCTGGGCAGATAGCGGTCCAGCTCGCAGAGAATCTGCCAATGGTCGGCAGCCTGCATGAAATCCGGGAAGCTATCCGCGGCCAAAGAAGCCTCCAATTCCTGGAGAATCTGCTCCGCCTGGACGCCAAACTCCCGGTTCCGCACCTCCTCCAGCGTCCGGCGGACCTTCTCCACGACCACATCCGGAACGGAGGCCCGCCAGGTGGGAGAGGCGAACATCTCCTCCTTCTCCGCCAGGGCGTCCCAGTTGCCGTTTTGAATATCCTGCTTGGCCTCCCCGATCAACCCGGGGATGAAGGCCACCTCGGCATGCCGCAGTTGATTGGCCCACTCCGGATCGTTGGGCTGCAACGCCGTGATTCTCCGCAGGACGATGAGCTTCTCCTCGCTAGCCCCGCTTCGGCTCATGCTCCGGAAGATGCCGATCCATTCCTCCAGGGTGGCGGGTTCGTTCTGCACCTCCAGCAGGCTCTGGAAGACCGAGGTCTTCAGCACCCGGGGCGGGGGGAGCTGGTAGCCATTGCAGACCTCGAGGAATTTGAGAATCCCCGGTCCCTGGAGGGGAGGCACCACCTCAAACAAGGAGGGGGATTTTTCTGCCGACAGCAGGGCCTCCGCCTTCTTGCCGGACGCCAACAGGGCCTCGCATTTCCCGAGACGCTGGTTCAGCTCCTCGCACACCTGGTTGTAGTCCCCCAGCAACCTCTGGAACGTGGGGGAATTGGACCAATTCTCCCTGGCGAAGAAGGCCTCCAAACGGGAGATGACCGACCGAATCTTGTTCATTCTCTACTCCTTGACAAATCCCTGAAATGCAAACTTCTCGCCATTGGGGAGACAAAGGGTCAATTTTCCCTTCCATTCCCCCTCCAGGGAAGTTTTCCGCTTCTCCGGCTCCTCCTCCCACTCCCTCAAGCATTGCTCTCCCTTGGGCAAATGGCCATCCAGCCGCCTCTCCTGGATCTTCTGACAACTCAATCCCTCCTCCTTGGCGAGAATCACCAGCCCTTCGGGGATGGGCAACCCCATGTTGTCCTTCAGATTCATCAGCCTCCCCAAAGGAACCTCCCGCCAGATGCGCTCCCGCAGGACATTCAACCTTTTCTGTTCCTTCACCTCGGGACGGCTCTCCAAATCTTCTTCCTCCAGCGACTCGTCCCTCGAAGGCCCTTTCCGGGCTCTTGGGAAGAACTCCTCCTCCAGATGCGCCTGGAACTCTTTGACCCAGGGAGCGAAGTCCCTTCCGCGGAACTCCTCCCATGCATCTCTCTCCTTCTCGCACAATTTCTTCCATTCCTCCCCAAAGCAGGGAATCCGGATTTCCACCGTGTTGTCCATCTGCCTCTCCACGGTCGCCCCGGCCCACGCCTCCACCGAGATCTCCCCTGCGGGGAGGGCTCCTCCTTGCGGACTCTTCCAGGACACCACAGCCACGGGGCTTTCTTTCCCCTCATTCTCCCGAAGCGCATATCCGACCAGGCGCCATTCGCCACTGGTCTCCGCCGCAGGAACCGCGGTTTTCTGGTCGCCCGGGGATGGGTCGGCAGGTGTCGGGAGGTTGGATTTCCTGGCATAGAAGCAAATCCTCACTTTTCTGTTCCCCTCCTTCAGGGAAAGGGCCAGTCTGCCGTCCTCCAGCGTTCTCTTCAGCCCCTCCCAGGGTTCCTCCTGGGGAGCGGCCAGCCCGTTCTCCCCCCCCGGCTCCTTCAGGGCCGCGGACATGGAGATCACAGGTTTCTGGAGACGCAAGAAGAGGAAGCGCCCATCCATTTCCATGTGAATGCTCCCCCGGTTGCCGATGTTCACAACGGTTTTCTGGCGATCCAAGGTGTTCCTGTTCCATTCCACGGATTCGATTTCATAGGAGACGGGAGCGTCCTCCTCCGCTTTGAGCACGAAGCAGTATTCCCCCTTCTCCTCCAGTCCTTTGGCCAGATCGTCGATTTCCTCGTACGCCCTCTCCCCCTCCTTGCCCGGATGCTCCCGCCGGATGTTGTTCAGGATGCCCTTTGCCACCTGGGCGCACTTCTCCCCCATCTCGGCGCTCTTGCTGCTCTTCTCCGCTTTCCCGGGCTTTTGCTCCGCCCCTGACTCCCTGCTCCCCTCCTCCTGCTTCTTTCCCTGGGCCAGCGACCAGGCATACCGCTCGCAGAGGGCCACAAAACGCATGGGCATGCCCCTCCAGTTCACCACCTCCTCCAACGGTCGCAAGGTTTCCAACTTGGCCGTCCAGAGTTCCTGGATCATCACATCCTTTTCCTGGATTTCCCTCTCCCGCTGGATCCGCTCGCTCCGCTCTCGCCAATACAGGCCCAGAGTGAACAGGAAAAGCAGAACAAGCACCAGACAATAGGAATACTTCACCCCATTGGCCGCCATCATGGGGGCCCCGCCGCCCATGGCGGGTGGAGAATACGGCAGGGAGGGCGGAGGCGGCAGGGGAGCCATCGGCCGGGAGGCGTAGGGGGCAGGCGAAGGAGGCGTCCGCAACCTGGCGCCGGGGGCGACCGGGGAGAGGGGGGCGGAAGCAGCCTGGGGGCACTTCCCCGTCCGGGCAAACACCACATAGTCCCCCCCTTGGGCAGGAGGAAGCTTTTCCCGCAAGTCCAGGATCTCGTTGCTCTCGGGGCGTCCCTTGGCCAGCGCCAGGATGGGAGAGTCGGGGGTGCAGAAGCGGAGACGACATTCGCAGCCCGTGACACTCTCCGTGAAATAGGTGCTGAAGGTCAGTTTCCAGCGCAGAGGAGGAGGTGCCAGACGGAGCATCTCCCGCAGCAGGGGCAGATTGAAGGCGTGCTTCTCCGGCGCGAAGACGAAGTAGAAGGTCTTCTGGGGGGCCTGGAGGATGCGCTCCAGCACGGCCCCCGCCCATCCGGCGTCCCCGGCGATCGTCTGCCAGCTCTGGCAGTTGGCGGGGGGCTGCTTCGCCTCCTTGGGCTGGGGATAGGGCTGATACTCCGGCTGGATGGACCAGCTGGCCTCCTTGAAGAGAGTCTTGTCCAGGAGCAGTTCCCCGGGGCCTCCCGCAAAGCGGGCCAGTTCCTCCTCGGAGAGGGCCAGATGGGAGGCCAGCTTGTTGGAGCGCTGGGTGTAGTCCATGCCGTTGAAGCAGATACGGCTCAAGACATGAACCGGCCTCCCTGCGATGGTCACCACCCGGTGGCTGAAGTTCTCCGGATTCTGGGCGCTGCGGGGGTCGAAATGAGGATAGAGGGGAGCATATCCGCTGAGCTGCTCCAACTTCTGACGGGTCGCCAAATCCATCTCCCGGTTGCAAGCCACCGTGGAGAATCCGGTGTTCCCGGGGAAGAGGCCATTTCTTGACGAGGTATAGATCAGGGAGCCCAGCATGTCCTTCTCCTCAGTTTTCCCAGAAATTCATGTCCTTGAGCTGGACAGCGTCCTCACCCTGCCTGGCGGAGGCGGGTTCCGGAGTTGACAGGATGCGTTCCGGAGCCGGCGGCACCACATAGTTCTTGCCATCCTCCTCGTTGAAGAGGATGTTGCCGCAGTAGTAGTCCGGCACGGTGAAGCGTTCCCCGCCCCCGGGGAAGTTGAAGACGGCCTTGCCATTCAGGAAATGGACGTCCTCCACCTTCGGCAGAGTGTCGTCCTGCCCCACCCCGCCGGGGAGATATCCGCTCAGATGGAGGAGGAGGAGGAAGGGGAGCTCCACCCAGATGGGCTGGATGTGCTCCGGCCGGATGCCGATCATTCCCCGGAGGGGATCGTATTCGGGAATCCGACCCAGGGCGCTGACGGGCACGAAATAGACCTTTTCGGCGAAGCCCTCTGCCAAACCCACGATCTCCGGCGCAATCTTCAGGAGCATACGCCGCAGACAGAAGGAGACATTGCTCACCAGCCCCATCTCCAGGCAGGCGGTCCCGTTCTCGTCGTAGGCGATGTATCCGTCTCCCTCCAACTTCAAGGGGAAGGTGTCCCGCCAGGAATCATATTTGGGCACCACCACCACCAGGGGTTTGGTGAACTTCTCGTTGGCCTGGAGATTCGCCAGCTTCCGGATACGGGACGCCATTTCCGTGAAGAAGGTATTCTGGTTCACGAAGTTGGCGATACGGGAGATCTGGGGGTCCTCCGGAGAGCATTGCTCCTTCATCCGGGTGTCCTTCAGGGGGTCATAGAAGAAGATGATGCCATCGGAATGGAGGAGATGCAGGCTGGCGAGATTGCTGGCCGTGTTGCGTCCCACCTCGAAATGCTCGCCGGCGTTGTCGTAGAAGACGATTCCCCGTTCCAGCTCCTTCTTCCGGGTGGCGTATTCCGGATGGGACTCCTGGGGCGCCATGGTGAAGACGAAGGGCTTGGGGAGATCCAGGGCGTTGCCCTCGATTTCGATCTGGTTGGAGTATCCCGTCCCTTGAAGTTCGGTCTTGGGGAGGGAGACGGCCCGTCCGGGATCCGGATTCATGAAGATCAGCTTCTCGTAGTCGTTCAACACCATGTTGAACTGGGGATCCGTGTCGTAGAAGCTGAAGTTGAACTTGCCGGGCAGGATGTTCCGGAGCCGCCAGACCAGGGAGGTCAGGAAGTAGGATTTGCCGCTGGCGGGCGCCCCCACGATGGAGAAGAAGGAGGTGGGCAGATCCACCACGGAATTGGGGATCTTCTGATGGCAGTGGGGACAGGCCATGTCCGTGCATTCCATCCCCCTGGCATCCAGGGGAGTCCCCTTGGAGGTGTAATACTTGGGAAGGAAGCGCCGGAGGGCGTCCGGCCCTAGGAGCGGGTCCCCGGTGAGCTCCGCATGGGAGGAGA
The DNA here is from genome assembly GCA_051884615.1 of Oligosphaeraceae bacterium. Classification (GTDB taxonomy): domain Bacteria; phylum Verrucomicrobiota; class Lentisphaeria; order Oligosphaerales; family Oligosphaeraceae; genus UBA1724. The sequence goes on along the minus strand of JBJEVT010000034.1, from coordinate 15,010 downwards.
CATACAAGATCTGGTCCAGAGCGCAACGGCCCCAGCAATGGGGACAGACCACATTCCCGTTCTCCTCTCCCGTGCGGTTATACCACTTGCGCATAGTGACCTCCGGGGGCGGGAAGACATTCTCGTTCTCCAGGGGCTCCACCAACGGCTGGACCATGGGCGTCTCGTTAGAGGCAGATGCGGGGGCCTCCACCGGCGTGACCAGGGGAGCCACCTGGGGAACAAAAGGAGCCGCAGAAGGCGTCGCTCCCCCGTACTGGACCTGGGGCATGGCGGGGGCCGGAGAGAATCCGGGAGCCGGGGCCGGAGCCGGGGGCGCCGCATACTGGGGCATGGCGGGCGCCGGGGAGAATCCGGGAGCCGGCGCCGGGGGCGCCGCCGCATACTGGGGCATGGCGGGGGCCGGGGGATACCCCATGCCAGGATTGAAGGCGGGGGCCGGGGCGGGAGGTTGCGCCCCCATGCTGGGGAAAGCGGCGGCACCCACGGGAGGCCACTGGGCGGGAGGCGCCGCCTGCGGTTGCCCAGGATAGCTGTTCTGCGGGGGCCAGGCCGGGGGAGGAGCCGCCACCGCCGGGGGAGGAGCCCCCACGTTCAACACATCCCGCACCTGGAGATACTGTCCACTGTCTGCCGCCTGGACATAGGCGTCCGGACGCAGCTGTCCGGACAAGGAGAAGCTGTAGATGGTCCCCAAATCGTAGGGCCCCATGCGACGATTGCCCTCAAAGACAAAGTATTGTGTACTCATTTCTTCCTTATCCTTACCTCCCGCCCCGCCCGACGGCGACCCCCGCACCGCCCTCTGGCAAAAGACAAGGCGGAAAAGGCCACCGGATTCCCAGGGCGCCAATGCCCCCCGGGAAAGGGGAAAAGCAGCGAGATCACAAAAGACAGGAACTCCCAATCCCGTCCTCCCCTCCGGAAAACAAAGAGGGGAAAAAACAGGAAAAGGGAGCCCTGCGCAAAGACCGGGACAAACACATGGCGCGCCTCGCCTCAGGGAAGGAAACTCCAGAATATCAGGGGCGGAAACACCCCACGCCGGAATCCCATTCTCTCGGCAAGCACACGCAAACGAAAAAGACACACGAACTTACTACGTCGCACCCTCCGTTCCTTACACGAACAGGAAGGTTCTCCCCTGGGTACCTACGGAATTTTTTCGCCGCCACTCCCCTGCGGCCAATCTGCCACGCCCCAACGGGGGGCCCCGTTGGCACTCCCCCCCCGTTCCATACTCTGTCACCCCCGGGGAGGTCTTGTGATATTTTCTCCCCCGCCCCATCCTCTGTCACCCCTGAGGGGTGCGGGAAGGGCGGGAATCCTCTAGAACCGGGCTGCGTCCCGCTGCGGAATGGCGGCGGGGGCGAGGGTCATAGGGTCACGCCGTCTTTGAAGATGGCGATTTCCTGCTCCTGGGCCTCCTCGTTCCGGGTGGTCGTTCCGGAGGCCACCTGGAGGACGGTCTCCACCAGGGCGCTTTCCTCCCCCTGGCAGTCCTGGGCGTCGAAATCGATCCAAGTGGGTTTGTTCAGGGCGAGGCGGTGATTGCTGGCGATTTTCACCGTGGGCACCACGCTTCCCAGGGGGGTGCCCCGTCCGGTGGTGAAGAGGAGGAGATGACATCCGGCGGCGGCCAGGGCGGTGGCCGAGACCATGTCGTTTCCCGGGGCGCAAAGGACATTCAGGCCGGGAACGGTCGCCCGGCTGGCGTAGGGGAGAACCGCCATCACGGGGGTGCCCCCGCCCTTCTGGACACATCCCAGGGACTTTTCCTCCAGGGTGGTGATGCCCCCCGCCTTGTTTCCCGGGGAGGGATTCTCGTAGCAGGGCTGACCATGGCGCTGATAGTAGTCCTTGAAGCCATTGATCATCTCCACATACTGGTCGAAGATTTCCCGGGTGGCGCAGCGGTCCATCAGCAGCGTCTCGGCGCCGAACATCTCGGGGACTTCCGTCAGCACGGCGGTGCCGCCCTGGCGCACCAGCCAATCGCTGAAGCGTCCCACCAGGGGATTGGCCACGATTCCAGAGAAGCCGTCGGAGCCGCCGCATTTCAGGCCCACCTTCAGCAGGGAAACGGGAATCTCCTCCCGCTTCCAGGAGGCGCAGCCCTGCGCCAATTCCCGGAGCAACTCCCGTCCCCGCTGGACCTCATCCCCCGGATCCTGCGCCCGGAGGAACCTCACATTCAAGCCAGCCACATCCCCCAGGCGTTCCTGGAAGCTCTCCAGGGTGTTGTTTTCGCATCCCAGGGAGACCACCAGGACCCCCCCCGCGTTGGGATGATGGACCAGGGCGGCCAGAAGGTCCGCCGTGCGGCGATGGTCGTCCCCCAGCTGGGAGCATCCGTAGGGATGGCAAAGGGGGATTCCCCCGACTTCCCGTGCCAGGCGGCGGGCCAGGCCGTTGACGCAGCCCACCGTGGGAATCACCCAGAGATCCTTCCGAATCCCCACCTGGCCATCGGGCCGTCGGTAGCCCTGGAAGGTCCGCGTGCAGCGGATTTCCGGGCTCTGAAAGGAGGGATGGTACTCGTAGTCCTGCCGTCCCTCCAGGGCGGTGCGGAGATTCTGGGTGTGGACATGCTCCCCCGGGGCGATCCGCCGGGTGGCGGTGCCGATGGGCATGCCGTATTTGATGACGGAATCGCCGGGGGCGAGGGGGCAGAGGGCGTATTTATGTCCGTCCTCCCGCACCTCCACATTGTCGCAGGGATGGATTTTCATAGGGGAGCATCGGGAGTGGCGGGCGAGTCCTCCCCCTCGCCCTGGGAGGAGAAGAGGGAGGGCTGGCGGGAAGAGGCATGGCTCCGGCCAAACCGCCGCAGCGCCCGTTCCGTCACCACCCGTCCCCCGGGGGTTCGCATCAGGAAGCCCTCCTGGATCAGGTAGGGTTCATAGACATCCTCGATGGTCTCCTCCTCCTCGCCCACAGCCACAGCAAGGGATTTCAGCCCCACGGGCCGCTCCCGGAATTTCACGATGAGGGTCTCCAGGATCCGGTTGTCCATCTCATCCAGTCCATCCCTGTCGATATTCAGCATTTGGAGGGCATCGGCGGCGATGGGGGGAGTGATGACGGAGGAGTGGCGCACCAGGGCATAATCCCGGACCCACCGCAGGAGATTGTTGGCGATTCTGGGGGTGCCCCGCGCCCGGCGGGCGATTTCCAGGAGTCCATCCAATTCCGCCTCCACCTTCAGCACCTTGGCGCTGCGGATCAGAATGGTCTGGAGTTCCTGGGGGGAGTAGTACGCCATGCGGCACTTCATGGTGAAGCGGTCCCGAAGAGGCGCGGAGAGCTTTCCCTGGCGGGTGGTGGCGCCGATGAGGCAGAAACGAGGGAGATTCACCCGGACGGAGCGGGCGGCCACCCCGGAATCCACCATGATGTCGATGTGGAAATCCTCCATGGCGCTGTAGAGGTATTCCTCCACCTGACGGGGGAGGCGGTGGATTTCGTCGATGAAGAGCACATCCCCCTCGTCCAGGCTGGAGAGGAGTCCCGCCAGGTCTCCCGGTTTTTCGATCACGGGTCCGCTGGTGGCCTTCAGCTGCCGTCCGCAGGCGTTGGCGATGATGTTGGCCAGGGTGGTCTTGCCCAGTCCCGGCGGGCCGGAGAGGAGAATATGGTTCAGGGGCTCCTGCCGACGCGTGGCGGCGGCCACCATGATCTGGAGCTGCTCCTTCACGCTCCCCTGACCGGGAAAATCCCCGAACTCCTGGGGGCGGAGACTCTTGTCCAGTTCCTCCTCCCGGGCATTCATTTCGGAGGTGATGAATCGCGAATCCTGGTGGTTCATATCCATGGCAGACGAGGACTTCTCACGGGGAAGGGCTCCCCTTCAGAAGACAAAACAGGCGAAATGGGGGACGGGCGGGCTCAACTCCGGAAGCGCGCCAGCGCCCGTCGAATGAGGGAGGAGGAGGAAAGTTGTTCGCCGTCGGGGGACTCCGCCAGGAGGGCCTCCACGGCCCGGCGGGCATCCTCGTGGCGGAAGCCCAGGGTCTCCAGGGCCTTGACTGCATCCTGGGCCTGGGGGGGAAGAGCGCCCGGGGAGGAGGCGGCGGCCGTCCCCGGAGCGGGGGAGGAAGAGACGCCCCCGAACTCCTCCAGGCGTCCCTTCATGTCCAGCACCAGCTGGGCGGCGCTTTTCTTTCCCACGCCGTTGATGCGGGAGAGGGTCTTCAAGTCCTCCTGGGCGATGGCCTGGAAGAGGGCCTCCAGGGGCATGGCAGAAAGCACCGCCAGCGCCATTCTAGGGCCAAAGCCCTTCACCGAGCCGATGATGGTCTCGAAAAGCCGTTTCTCCCGCCGGGTGAGGAAGCCGTAGAGGGTCACCGCATCCTCCCGCACCACCAGGGAGGTATGCAGGGTCACCTTTCCCATGGGCGGGGGGAGTTTCTCCTGGGTGGAGAGAGGGGTCAGCACCTCGTATCCCACGCCCTGCACATCCACCACCACGGAAGCGGGGGTGCTTTCCAAAAGGGTTCCCGTCAGCTGCGCGATCATCGTCGTCCTTCCGTCGCCTCGATTTCCAGAATTGTCGCTTTTCCCAGGACGCTGTCCAGGATCAGCCGATAGTGTCTTCCCTGCATTGCCCAGGCGATTTCCGGGCCGCAGGCTTCCCCGTCCGGGTAGAACCGGAACACGACGCCCTCTTCCTCCTGGGAATCGGGGAGTTCCTCCCACTCCACCCCTTTGGGGACGGGATAGGACTGGGCGCCGGGCAGAATCGCCCCCGGGGCGTCCGCGCCCACCAGGGGGTCCAGTCCCTGGGGATGCCAATCCCGGTCCAGGGGGTTGGCCACGGAGGAGACCCGGAAGATTCCCTGTTCGGGGAGGAGGGTCAACGCCAGGGGGGTTCCCGTGGTGCGGCTGCGCATGGCCGTCTCCCCGAAAGCCTGCCGGAACTCCGTGAGGGCCTGTTCCGCAGCCATGCGGCGTCCTCCTCCCCCCAGGCGGGGGCCCACCAGGGCCACAGCCAGCATGAGGATCACCGTCACCACCACCATCTCCACCAGGGTATAGCGGCGCGCCTCTCTCCGCGGGAGGGGAGAGGCGGCGGGGGAGGAGAGCGGGAAGGCGGGATCCATGGGGTGGACGGGGAACGGAGTTACTGCCAGCAGGAGAGGTCGGCGGCGTATCCGGTGCCGCCGGCGCTCTTGTCCGCGCCGTAGCTGATGATGTCGAAGGGCTGGTTGTCGTCCCCGGGCACCGCATAGTGGAAATCGTTGCCCCAGCCGTCCTTGGGGAGATTCTTGGCGTCCAGATAGGGTCCGTCCCACCGTTCGTTGCTGTTTTTGACCATCAGGTCTTCCAGACTGGCGGGATACTCGCTGCAATCCATGTAGTAGCTTTGGACGGCGCCTTTCAGCTCCACCAGCTGGACGGTGGTGGTGCGCACCCGGGACTTGTCCAGGGAGCCGATGATGCGGGGTCCCACCAGAGCCGCCAGACTTCCGATGATCACCACGACGATCATGATTTCAATCAAGGTGAAGCAGTGGCGGCAGGCGTGGCGGCGGCGCGGGTGTTCGCAGGGCATGGTCATGGGATTCATCATAGGGGTGGTGAGGGAGTTGCGGAAAGAGGGGAAGAAAAAGAGCGTGGGGGGGGGATCAGGCGGCGTGCTGCATATCCATGATGGCGGAGAACATGAGGAAGACCACCAGGCCGATGCCCAGGCCCAGCAGCACGATGACCAGGGGTTCGAAGAGGGAGAGGAGACGCTTGATGGATTTCCGGAGGTCGGTCTCGTAGCGGTCCGCCACCCGGTCCAGCATCTCCTCCACATTTCCCGTCTCCTCCCCCACTGCCACCATGCGCAGCACCAGGGAGGGCACGAACCGGCTCTTGGACAGGGCGCCGGAGATCTTCTGCCCCTGCCGCAGTTCTCCGGAGACCTCGTCCAGAGAGCGGCGGATGGTGGTGTTCTGGATCACGCGGCTGGCGATGGCCACGGTGTGCAGCAGGGGGACTCCGCTGCGCATCAGGATGGCCATGGTGCGGGCGAAACGGGAGAGATTGCTGGCCAGCGCCAGGGGAGCGAACAGGGGGAGGCGCATCACCAGGCTGTCCCACCACTGGCGCAACTTGCCTTCGGGGCGCCGCACCTCCCGGACGAGGACACACAGGAGGAGCACCGCCAGGATGCCCACCCACCAGTAGCTGCGCAGCCCCTGGGAGAGGCTCATGAGGAAATCGGTGGCCTGGGACTGGATGCCCGCCCCCGCCAGGGAGGCGGCGAATTTGGGCACGATCACCCCCAGTACAAATCCCAGCATGGCCAGGCCGGTGACGGCGATGAAGGCCGGATAGATGGAGCTGGAGAGGATGAAGCTGCGCAGCTCCGCGCTGGATGCCAGGAACGCCTTGAGCTGTCCCATGACCTGCGGGAGGGCGCCCGCCTCCTCGCCCGCCTCCACCACGCCGGCGTAGACCGGGGGGAAAAGGCCGCCCTGGTCCCGGATCAGGTCGGAGAACTTCCTGCCCTCGTGGAGTCCCCTCCGCAGATCCGCCACCAGCTGCTGCAGCGGGGGATTTCCCGGTTCGTCTCCCAGGATGGCAAGGGAGCGTTCCAGGGGGATGTTGGCTTCCAGGAGGGGAACCAGGCGTTCCGTGAAATCCGTCACGTCCACCCCCTTCTTCCAGAATCCCTGCTGGCGTTGTCCCGCCGCTCCCTCCCCCAGGAAAGCCAGGGGCACCACGCCCCGGCGTTGGAGGCGGCGTGCGGCGTCGGCCTGGGAATCCCCCTCGATGAGGAGTTCGCTGACTTTACCGGAGGGATCGCTGACCTTGTATCGGAAGAGGGGCATGGGCGGGGAGGGAGCAAGGGGCGGGGGAAAGGGAGGGGGAGGAGCGGGACGGCGCTGCGGTTCCCGTTCTAGTTCGCCTCCTTCTCCTTGGGGGGAGCCTTGCGGCAGACATGGATTGGGCGAAGCATCAAGGTGTCGCCGGCGATTTTGAACTTGATCCAATAGAGCCCCGGGGTGGGGAACTGCACCCGCTGAATGGGGAACACCATATCCACCCCGTCCGTGGGGGAAACCATCACCACATTCCCCTTCGCCTCGAAGACCACCTGGCCCTCCTTTTCGCTGGACAACTCCAGGGAGAAAGGATAGGTGCCGTTCCTTCCCGCCAGGCAGACCAGGATGTAGAAGGGGCGGGAGACCAGGGGGAATTTCGAGGAGGAGATCCGGTCGAAGACCCCGATGAAGCTCTTTTTGCCGGTGATCCGGTCCTGGATCAGGGTGTCGCAAGGAATCAGGCCGATGCCAATGGGCGCTTCGATGTAGGGGCTCATTTGCATGTTCTTAACGGGGAAAGATTCCTTTTATTTTCCGTGGGGTGACATGGCGGGGAAAAGTCGGCAGGAAACGGAGGGGATCCCGGGAAAGCAAGGGGAGCGCCGCCTCCATCCAGCGTTTTCCTCAATATATCCCATCCTGCCTGGCAGGGTTCCCCGGAAAATCCCCGGGAATCATCCGGGGGGGGGGGGGGGGGGGGGGGGGGGGGGGGGGGGGGGGGGGGCGGTTCAGGGCAGGGGGAGGCGTCTCCATCCTCCCGGCGTGGTCTGGGGAAGCTGGAGAATCCTTCGCCCGTTCCAAGTCACCTCCAGCACGCCGGTGGCCGGGTAGCGGAAATCCAGCCTGGGCTCCCCTTCCCTGCCCTGCCAAAGCCCCTGCCACTCCCCGGGGGCGGGACGCCGCAGGGAGAAGCCGCCCTCCCCCAGCGTCCCCTCCCACAGGTATCCTCCGTCCTCCTCCCGGCGGGGGGCGCATCGCTGGAGGGCGCCTCCCTCCCGGGCCAGGGCCTGCGCCAGGGAGTCTCCGGGGGTCTTGCCCCTGGGGGCTTCGCAGAGGGTGAGGCGGCGAATCGCCAGATTCTCCCCCAGGCGTTCCGCACTGCGGGCGAAGGCGGCGCCGGGCGGCACCAGGAACTCCGACGCCGTCTCCACTCCGGAACGCGCCAGCCCCTCCCACAGGGAGGCGCCTGCCCCGCCCTCGCCAGGCAGGAGAATCCATGCCTCCCGGGGCGCCTCGGGGGAAAATCCCGTGACCGCCAAAGCGGGCGTGCCCCCGCGTCCCGACCAGGCCACCCACAGGGCGGGCCGAAAATCCAGGGGAGCCTCCTCCGAGGCGCCCCACAGCGCCCACAGGGGAAGCAGGGAGAGGCCGAGGAGAAGGAGAGCCATGCCGCCCCACTTCCTCCAGGGCAATCCCGCCCCGGTCCCTGCCTGTTCCCGCTCCGTCATTCCACCTCCCCACATTCCCGGAAAAACTCCCGACTTTCCCCGGGCGCTCATCCGGCCGGAGACGTCACATCTGACGCATCAATCCCACCACTGTTCCCTGCACCTTCAGCTGGTCCAGGTCCACGAAGCGGGACTGGAATTCGGGATTGGCGGGACGCAGCTCCCACTTCCCCTCGGTCAGATAGATGTACTTCACGGTGACGGCGTCATCCAGGCAGGCGATCACCACATCCCCGATCTTCACCTTGTCGGTCTTCTGGGCGATGAGGAGATCCCCGTCCAGGATGCCGGCGTCCCGCATGCTTTCCCCCTGGACCTTGACGGCGAAGAGGGGTTCTCCGGGAACGTAGCGGGAGGAGACCAGGGTGGGATCCAGGGTGAGATAGCGCTCCACCTGCTCCTCCACCTCTCCCGGGATTCCGGCGGAGATGCGTCCCAGGAGAGGGATGGAGAGATTCATGGAGAAGTGGTGGAGGCGGCGGCTCACGCCGGGCAGGGCGATGCTTCTCGCCTTGGAGGTGCGGGTCAGCAGCCCTTTCTTCTGGAGGGCCTTCACATGGGCGAAGGCTGTGGCGGCGGTCACCTGGAAGTGGCTGCTGATTTCATTGATGGTGGGTGCCATTCCCTGCTCCTGTCCATATCGTTCGATGAAATCCAGAATCTGCTGCTGTTTGTCTGTGATGCCTTTCATGGGATGCCTCCTGAGAGCTCTTTTGGGGGGGAGAAGTCGGAAAATGATGGACGGAAGGCGCGGGGAACCGCGCCGGACGCCCTCCCCAAAGGGGAAGGAGCGCCGCCGCCCCGCGGGCCACGGGGGGAATCTAAAGGCAAATTTTGATTTGTCAAATAGATATTCGTCATATTTTTATCCAACCACCCCGCGCGCCCCCCTTTTTTCGCTTTTTTTCTTCTCCGGGGCTTGCAGTCCCAGGAAGCATGGTTATCTTATGCGCCGTTTTCACAATCTTGCGCCGATGTAGCTCAATGGTAGAGCGGGTGGCTGTTAACCACTAGGTCACAGGTTCGAGCCCTGTCATCGGCGCCATCCCTTTTCAGGCAGACAGAAATGTCTGCCTTTTTTGTTGCCCGGAAGGCGGGGACGGGAAGGAAAGGAGGAGGAGGAATATCCGGAAGGCGGGACGCGCCGCTTCCGGCGTTTTGCCTGGTTTGCGGTGGATTTTCCCAGGGAGAGGGGCGGGGCGGCGGGTGAATTGTCCAAAATTGTCATATTTTTTCTTTCATTCCCTTGCAAATTGCAAAAATCGGGTTATCTTCTGGGGTCCGTAGCCTCATTTTCCCATTTTTGTCCATTTTTGTCTGTATTCATTCCGTTTTTACTTACTGCAAGAGAGACACAATCATGATTCTTACCTTAAAAGAGCTTGCGGAGTACCTGCGTGTGAACGAGCGCACCATTTCCCGCATGATCAACAGCGGCAAGATCCAAGGGGCGAAGATTGGTGGTCAGTGGCGGTTTAACGGCAGCCAGATCGACCAGGTGTTCTTCCCCGGCTCCGCCGCGGAGAGCAGTCCGTTGGAGACGGAGGGTCCCTCCATCATCACCCATCCGCTGATTGGGATTCCCCTGAGCCGGGTGATGAGCGAGGATCGGATCATCCTGAATCTGAAGAGCAAGGACAAGGAAGGGGTCATCCACGAATTGACGGACGCCCGTCTTCTCTACGGTCTGGTGCTGGACGCCTCGGATCTGCGCGCCAAGTGCCTGCAGCGGGAGCAGGTGTTGTCCACGGCGGTGGGCGAAGGCATTGCCATTCCCCATCCCCGGGATCCCATCCCCACCCTGCGGGCCAGCGCGGCGGTGCTCTACGGCTACTCCGAGGAAGGCGTGGACTTCAACGCCCCTGACGGCAAGCCGGTCCACATGTTCTTCCTGGTGTGCAGCCAGAACATCGAGCTCCACCTCCACCTGATGGGCTGCATGGCCCGTCTGCTGAAGTCCTCCAGCTTTGTGGAGAACCTGCCCAAGTGCACCAGCAACAAGGACGTCATCAAGCTGGTGATGGAGCACGAGCGCGCCGAGTTCCTCTCCCAGGAGGGAGCTGCGAAATAGGAGGCGTTCTTCTCTCTTCCGGGGTTGCCGTCTGTTCCGGGCGGCGCCCCTTTCCAGGCCGGTTCTCCTCCTTTTTTCCCGGGAGGGGGGCTGGCCTTTCCTGTTTTCCGTCCTCCCCCCGGCGGCCCGCGCCCGGACCATCCGTCCCCTCCCTTCCTCCTTATTTCCCATGGAGCCCATGGACACCCCCACTTCCCAAGCCACCCGCTTTCATCTGACCATCGCCTATGATGGCACCCGTTACGCGGGCTGGCAGGTGCAGCCGGACCATCCCACGGTCCAGGGGGAGCTTCTCACCCGGCTGCGCCTGATGCTGCGGGCGCCGGAGCTGAAGATCTACGGCTCCAGCCGGACGGATGCGGGGGTGCACGCCCTGGATCAGCAGGTCTCCTTCGAGGCCGTGCTGCCCGGAGACGTGGAGCCCGCCGATTTGGCCCGCCGCCTCAACCGCTGGCTGCCCGAGGACATCACCGTGCGCTCCGCGCGGGTCTGCCCCGGCCCCTTCCACGCCCGCTACGACAACTGCGGAAAGGCGTACACCTATTGCCTTGCCCCCGGCTTCAAGCCCAACCCCCTGTATGTGAGATACCTCTGGCGCACGCCCAGGGCGCTGAACCTGGCGGCCATGCGGGAGGCCGCCGCCCTGCTCCAGGGAGAGCACGACTTCGCCTCCTTCGCCGTCAACTCCGGCAAGCCCATGGAATCCACCGTGCGCAATCTGCGCCGTCTGGAGCTGCTGGAGACGGAGGACGGGATGCTCTACGTCAACGCGGTGGGGGACAGTTTTCTCTACAAGATGGTACGCAGCCTGGTGGGATATTTGGTGCACATCGGGCTGGGCTACGGGAAGCCGGAGCAGGTCCCGGAGATTCTTTCCGGGAAGAACCGCTCCCTTGCCGCGGATTCCGCCCCGGCCCGGGGCCTTTTCCTGGCCAAGGTCTTCTTCTCCCCGGAGGAGTGGCGCAGCTATCAGCCGATTCTCCCCCCCTTCGCCTTCACGGCGCGCCTCTAGCCTATTTCAGGGCGACGCAGCCCCCGGGGGGAATGGAGCGGAGGGTCTGGTGGTTCACCAGGAACCACACCTCCTGGTCCGTGGGATTGCAGGCCACGTCCTGGTCGGCGGTGAAGACCAGGCGCTGCACCGCCTGCACATACCGGTGGATCTCCCCGTTGGTGGCGTACCAGGTCTCCTCGTCCCGGGGCAGAGCGTCGCAGAGTTGCTCCAGGAGTTCCCAGTTGCCGTCGGTGTCGAACTCGTAGCTGTGTCCCCAGATATAGAAGAGGCTGAGGGAGCGGTTCTGGCGACGGAAGGGCTCCACCAGCGGGAGGGCGCTCTGGTGATGGCAGGTGGGATGCCAGGTCAGCCATTCCACGGGGCAGTCGAAGTGCATGGTGCCGTTGACGGTGCGGGCATATTCGATGCCCGCGGCCTTCAGCTGCGCCAGGACCATGGCGTTCCAGGAGCCATAGGGATAGGCCATGCCCGTCACGGGGCGTCCCGTGATCCGCTCCAGCGCGCGGCGGTCCTCCAGGACTTCCGCCAGGACCTGTCCGGGGGCGAGGCGCTCCAGATAGGGGTGGTGGACGCCGTGGACCGCCACCTCGTGTCCCCGGTAGACCCGGGGAATCTCCTCCGCCTGGACATAGGCGTCCGCCTTGGCGGGATCCAGCACCAGGGAGGAGCACAGATTGAAGGTGCCCTTCATGCCGTGCTCGTTGAGAATCTTCACCACCCTTTCGTCAAAGCGCCGGCCATCATCGTAGCTGAAGGTCACGGCGCGATTTCTTCCCTGGGGGTAGACCCAGCTGATTTCCTGAAACATCTTCCATCCTCCGTTGGGATTTTTCCGTCCTGTCGGGCGGGGGTTCGCTCACGTTGCGGGGAGCGTGCGAAGAGCGGCCAGCACCTGGGGCAGGAGCTGTTTCTTCCGGGAGAGCACGCCGGGCAAATCGTAGAGACGGGGAGAGGGGCATGCGTAGGGGAGAGCCTGTCCCAGGGCGTCCGGTCCCAGCAGAAGCATCCGGGAATTCTCCCGGACGGCGTCCGTGACCAGCAAGCCCAGGAAATCCAGCTTCTCCTGGCGCATCACCTCGCCCATGGCGGCCTCCAACTCCTCCTGGCGCTGGTTCAGCAGCAGGAGATTGCTCTCCTCCACCTGTGCCAGGGCGAAACTCCACTCTCCCTCCGTGTAGCTCTTCCGGTCGCCGTTGAGCACCGCCAGGGCATCCTGGACCGCCAGGGGGGAGGCGATGGTGGAGAGTTCCTCCATGAGGCCGGCGGCGGTGCAGCCCGCCAGCTTCTCCAGCCAGGCCACCGCCTTCACATCCCGCTCCGTGGTGGTGGGGCTCTTCAGATTCAGGGTGTCCGTGACGATGCCAGCCAGAAGCATGCCCGCCAGGGAGGGGGAGAGGGATTCGCCCGCGTCCTTGTACATCCGGGAGATGAGGGTGCAGGTGGAGCCCACCACGTCCGCCGTGAAGCGGATGGGCTGGTCCGTGGGCATGGTCTTCAGGCGATGGTGGTCCACCACCTCCACCACGGGGAGGGACTCCACCCCGGGAAGGCTTTGCTCGATTTCGTTGTGGTCCACCAGAATCATCTGGAAGGGAGGGGGTTGGGTCACGTCCTTCTTCAGGATGATGCCGGCCAGGGTTCCCCCGGAGGGATGGAGGACGGGGATGACATCCTCGAAGTGAGCGGAGACCCGGGCGGCCACATCCCGGAGGCGGTCCTCCGGGGAGAGCACCAGAGTATGGCCCCGGAGCCCGGAGTTCTCCACGGGCGGGGCGAACGCCAGGCGGCGGATCACCTGGGCGGAATCCCCCGGGCTCTCCAGCACCGTCACCCCCAGCTCCTTGGCCTTCTCCGCCAGACGAGGCTCCACGGGATGGCCGCCGGTGACGATGAGGAGGCGCACCCGGCGTTCGATGACATGCTCCTGGATGTCAGGGCGGTCCCCCACGATCACCGCCAGGCGGCGGCGCATCTCCCAGGGAAGATGGGCGTCGAAGGACTGGACCTGCATGGCGGCCACATAGACTTGGAAGCGCACCATCTCGTCCGGCGCCTCCGCGGTCACGGTGGTGCCGTCCAGGGCGCTGGCGATGAGATTCACGGAGGCATGGACTTCCCGGGAGGCGAGGCGCTGGCTTCCCTCCTCCTCCCCCAGCCCCAGCAACTGGTTCAGCACCCCCATGGGGCTGAGCATTCCCTGGTAGACGCCCCGGGCATCCACCACGGGAAGACGGGACATTCCGCTCTCCCGAAGAATCCGGAAGCCCTCCCACAGGGTCTTTCCGGCGGGAACCACGGGGGGATTGGGCTCCATCACATCAGCCACACGGACATAGACGTCGTTGCGGCAGAGGGGTTCGGGCACCCGGAAGCGCTGCAGGAGGAAGCGCGCCCGTTCCGAGAGGACGCCGGGGCAGACGGCCTGTGCCAGGGGGGTTCCCTGGCGGCGGCGCAGCTCCGCCAGGGCGATGGCGGCGGCGAGGGAATCAATATCGGGATTTCGGTGGCCGGAGACGAAGACGGCCTTCAGGGAAGAACTCATGGGGGAAAGATTCCTGCGAGGGAGGGGAAGAGGGATTGTCCTGCCTACGGTTCGGGGGTCTTCTCCGGCGTGGCCGTCTCCCCGTCATAGAGGCGGTTCAGCCATTGCGCCACCTGGTCCGGGGAGCAGTGGTCCGCCACGGTGCGTCCCACCCAGCGTTCGGGCAGACTGCTTCCCCGGAGGGAGAGACCTTCCCGGAAACGTGCCTCCGGGCATGCTTTCGCCCAAAGGCGGAAGGTGCCCGCCGCGCCGCCGCCCCCGTGGGTCACGAAGGGAACCACCTCCTTGCCCGCCAGACCGCCGTGCTCCTGCAAGAACCGGGTGACGGGCGGGGCGCCCTGCCCCCACCACACGGGAGACCCCAGGAAAATCACGGAATACTCCGACAAATCCACCCGGGATTCCGGCGTCAGTTCCGGGGCGACGCCTCCCTTCAGCTCCCGGCGCGCCTGGGCCACGGTGCGCCAATATCCCCCGGGATAGGGGGTCTTCACCTGGAGGGGAAGGATGGGGGCTCCGGTGGCCTCGTGGAGCCACACCGCCAGGCGCCGGGTGTTCTGGCAGGGGGAATCGCTGAAGACCACGATCAGGGCCTTGCCCGGAAGACGGCCCCGGAAGGCGACGCCCCGGGTGCGGCGGGGTTCATGGAGGAGCCACAGGGCCAGCCCTGCGAAGAGGAGCACCAGGATCGCGATCAGCCAGAACCACATGGGAAAAAGGAAGAAATGAGGGTGGAGGAGAGGGGAAGCGAAGCGGGAATAATGTAGAGGGATTTCCCTGCTCCGGGAAGGCACGGCAGGGAAAAGGAGGCGCCGTCTCCCCTCCCCTGGCGACGCCTTGGGGAACGGGGAGCGCGCATCCCCCGGCTTGCAGAAGGGGGCGGCGCAAGGGCGATTTTTTCGTTAAAAATGCGTCGTACCCCTTGATTTTTTCGGGATTTTTCCTAAATTTTACGCAAGATTGTCTCCCGGCTTCAAAAAAAGGGAGACTTCCGCAGATTCACTCTACCCCACGGGGACGTACGCATGAAAAAATCCTTCACCCTCATCGAACTTCTGGTCGTCATCGCCATCATCGCCATCCTGGCCGCCATGCTGCTGCCCGCCCTCTCCAAGG
>JBJEVT010000033.1:0-9677 GCA_051884615.1 Oligosphaeraceae bacterium | reverse complement strand
TGCCCGGGCATATATTATCCCATTCCCCTCCCTTCCCGCCCATGGCCGGCGGCTCCCTCCCTTCCCGGGAAACCCAGCTCCTCTGCCCCTCCATGCGTCCTCTCCTCCGTCCTGTCTTGTCGCTCCCGGCGCTCCTGCTCCTCCTCGCGTGGGGCATGGGCGCCCTTCCCGCCCGGGAACTGGAGCTGGCTCCCCTGGAGAAAAGCTGCGTCCCCTCGGGAGACGGGGAGACCCGGGTGCTCTTCCATCCCCGGGGCGGGGTGCTGGAGCTCTCCACCCGCTTCCGGGAGGAGGGGTCCCGCCGCGCCTGCTGGGACATCCCCCTCTCCGCGGATCTCAGCCGTTGCGCCGGGGTGCGCCTCCGCTTCCGCGCCATCCAGGGAGACCTGGCCAGCCAAATCAATCTCTACCTCCGGGTGGCGGGAACCTGGTATCAGGCGACATTGACCCCGCGCACCTACGGACTCTGGGAGGAACAGGTCCTGTCCAAGGCCGCCTTCCTGCCGGAGGGCGCGGACTTCCCCTCCTGGCGCAACTGCGACACCCTCCGCATCGCGGCCTGGAAGGGCGCCCCGGGAAACTTCTCCCTCCAGGTGGCCTCCCTGGAATTTCTGGAAGCCAACGTGCCGGTGGCCCTGGTGCGGGGCGGGCTCTCCCGGGAGGTGGCGCCGGAACGGCGCCGGGAGGCCCTGCGATACAGCCAGAACCTGGGGGAGAGCCTGGTGCGGGGGGGAATCTTCCCCGCCGTGGTGGACGAGGCGGATCTGACCCTCTCCTCCCTGCGCCAGGTCCGCTGCGTCCTGCTGCCCTCGGGAGAACATCTGGGGGAGAACGGGGTGAACACCCTGTGCGCCTATCTGCGCCAGGGAGGACGAATGGGGGCCTTCTACATCCTGCCGCCGCGTCTGGCCAACGTGATGCAGCTGCCGGCGGGAAAATTCCGGAAGGCGGAGACCCTGGGAGGCGTCAGCGGGCTGGCCACCCAGGGGGGCGCCTCCTTCCGCCAGAGCTGCCCCGCCATCCTCGCCGTGGGGGTGGGAGAGGAGGGCGGCGCCCTGAAGAGCCGGGCGTGGTGGGTGGATGCCGCCGGCCGAAAGACCCCCTGGCCCGCCATCGTCCAATGCCCCTCCGGATTCTGGATGACCTACGTCTATCTCCGGCAGGACGAGGCACGGGCCATCCCCGTGCTCGCCGCCTTCCTGGAGGACCATGCCCCGGGCTGCCGGAAGATCGCCGGGGAGACCCTCCTGCGCCAGGCGCGCTTCGCCCTGGCCAATGCGGGGCAGGGAGAGCATGACGCCGCCAAGAAGGCTCTGGCACGGGCGGAGCGCGCCGCCGACTATCCGGGGCTGGTGGCGGCCCTCTCCGCCCTGGAGGACGCCCTGGCCAACGAGGCGATGCCGTCGGGGGAGGCCTCCGTGGCGGGGGACAAGGAACTCCGGGGAGCCTGGATGCGCTCCTCCACCGGATTCCCCCAGCAGGGCTGGGGCGGCGCGCTACGCACGCTGAAACTGGCCCGTTTCAATGCGGTCTTCCCCCATTTCCTCTCGCCCTACGCCGCGGCCTGGCCCTCCCAGTATGCCTCCGGGCGGCTGGACGGGGGCGGGGAAAGCGCGGTCGCGGAGTGCCTTGCCCAGGCCGAGAATCTGAAGATCCAGGTCCATGGCTGGGCGCAGATCCTCAATGTCTCCGACGCCCCCCGGGAGTTCCGGGACCGCATGGCGCGGGAGGGGCGCCTTCAGCGCAAATCCACCGGGGAGACCGTTCCCTGGCTTTGCCCCACCCAGCGGGAGAACCGCCTTCTGATGGCGAACCTGGTGGGGGAGCTGGCCCGGAAATACGCCCTCCAGGGCATCCACCTGGACATGGTGCGATACGAGGGAAGCCAGTGCTGCACCTGCCTGCGCTGCCAGGCGGCCTTCCAGCAGTTCCTGGGAAAGAGCCTGGCGAATTGGCCGGAATGTCTCCAGAGCCAAGGCGAGGTGCGCCAGGCATGGGAACGCTTCCGTCTCCGGCAGATCACCCAGCTGGTCCAGGAACTGGCCCAGGCGGCCCGGAGGAGCCGCCCCCGCATCCAGGTCTCCGCCGCCGTCTATCCCGACTTGGAGAACGCCCGGCGCAGCGTGGGGCAGGAATGGAACCGATGGCTCCAGGAAGGCATGGTGGATTTCCTCTGCCCCATGGACTACCGCTCCTCCTCCGCCCTCCTCCAGGGAGAGCTGGCGCGGCAGCGGGAGGCCACGGGCTCCCAGGCCTCCCTGCTCGTGCCCGGCCTGGGCGTGACCCCGAACCAGCTCTCCCGCCAGGAGACTCTGCGCCAAATCCAGGCGGTGCGCTCCGCGGGACTGGGCGGCTTCGTGATCTTCGAGTGGACGCCCCAGGTCGCCGCCCAGTGGCAGGGAAATCCCTGACCCCCGCCCGGCGGGGAAAGGGGACAAAAGAGGACATTTTTGAAGAAATTTCCCATGGGGGCTCCTTGCAATGCGGAAGGAGCGTGATAGATTAAGCGCCGTTTTCAGTGCTCCTCATAGCTCAGTCGATAGAGCGCCTGGTTGTGGCCCAGGAGGTCACCAGTTTGAGCCTGGTTGAGGAGCCCAATTTCTTCCTGCGCCGGCGTCCGGTTTTCCCGGGGTCGCCCCGCAGAGTTTCCGTTACCTCACGACAAGGGTGGACACTCCTGAGTCAGCGGGCAGACGAGTCGGAAAGAGTAAGGTGTGCGCCACGCTCAATTCAGGCGCCGCCGCAGCGCCCGCGTTTCCCGGCATTCGGCCGGGGGATGCGGGCTTTTTGTTTTTCCGGGTCATCCCCCCTCCTTCGCGGGTTTCCGGCGGAGGGAGGCGGGGAGAGAGCCGTCGTGGATTCCGTTGGGGAAGGAGGTCATCATGTCCGAGGAAAATCGTCGTGTCGCCGTCATCGCCATCTGGGTGGAGGCCCGGGAGAGCGTGGAGGGAGTGAACCGTCTTCTGTCCGGCTACCAGGAATTGGTCCGGGGGAGGATGGGGCTCCCCTTCCGGGACTTCTCCGCCAGCCTCATCTCCCTGATTCTGGAGGGCACCACGGACCAGCTGGGCGCCCTCTCCGGCAAGCTGGGGATGCTTCCGGGGGTGACGGCGAAGATTCTTTTTCTGACTCGACAAAATCCCCCCCGATAAACAACGCCCCCGTCTTCCCGACACGCTCCTCCCCGGGGGAAGAGCGCGCCGGACAGGGCGAGGGCGCAGGAGAACCCAAGATGAAACGCAAGACCCTGCTTGGCCTCGCCTTGATGATGCTTTCCCTCCCGCTCCTGGCCCAGGAGGCGCCGGAGGCCGCCACCCCCGCTCTGCCCGAGGAGCAGGAGCCCGCCGTGGTGATGGAGCCCGTGGTGGTGACCGCCCGCGGCATTCCCCGCCCCGTCTCCCAGACCCCGGGAGGAATCTCCCTGATGGAAGCGGATTCCCTGGAGAAGCTCCAGCCGGTCTCCCTCTCCGACGCCACCGCCCGCCTTCCCGGCGTCTCCATCTCCCGGGACGGACGCTGGGGCGGCGAGGTGAATGTGCGCGGCCTTGACCGCGGCCGCCTGGTCTTCCTGCTGGACGGCCAGCGCATCATCACCGCCACGGACGTGGCCGCCCAGTTCGGTCTGATTCTCCCCATGGAGGTGGAACGGGTGGAAGTGCTGAAGGGACCCATCAGCCAGCTCTATGGCAGCGGCTCCATGGGCGGCGTGGTGAATGTCATCACCAAGGGCGCCACCTTCACCGAGGACCCCCAGGTGCACGGCGGCACCACGGTCTCCGGCTCCACCAACGGGGAAGGGTATGCCGTCCATGCCTGGACCTCCTACTCCCAGGAGGATTTCTGGGGCTATCTCTCCGGAGGAATGCGCAGCGCGGACTCCTATGAGGACGGCGCCCACGACCAGGTGCGGAACAGCTTCTTCGAGGATGCCCAAAGCACCCTGAAGCTGGGCTATCGCTGGACGGACGACAATGTGACCGAGTTCAAATACAGCCGCTATCGCGCCAAGGACGTGGGCATCCCCGGCGCCTCCAATCTCCCCGCCATCTCCCAGCGGGTGGTCTATCCCCGCACCACCCTGGAGGATTTCGCCCTGAAGCACACCTGGCAGCCCGAGGGCGACATCTGGAAGAAGTCCACCTGGGAGCTGGGCTTCGGCGTCATTGAACGCCATGTGCGCATCGACCGCTTCAACAAGGTGGCGGCCGGCGCCCAGCAGGTCCTGGTGAACCCCAACGCCACCCACCGCACCCTCTCCGCGCGCCAGGAAAACCACTGGGAGCTGGCGGAGGGCCACGCCCTGACCCTGGGCATGGATTTCTGGCGCTGGAGCTACACGGGCAGCCGCCTCAAGAAGGTGATCCATCCCGTGAAGGGACCCCTCTCCGCCTGGGACGACCCCCTCTCCGACTCCGTCCAGAACAACCTGGGCGCATTCGTGGAGTATGACTGGACCCTCGCTCCCCAGTGGACCCTGAATGGCGGCCTGCGGGCCGACCGGAACTGGTCCCGCAGCGACGCCCTCTACGACACCAATATCCTCACCGGAAAACACTCCCTCCTGCGGAAACGCCAGAAGGCGGACGACTGGGCATGGAGCGGACACCTGGGCCTGACCTGGGACTTCGCCCCCGAATGGTCCATGACCCTCCTGGGCGCCCGGGGATACCGCACCGCCGACCTGATGGACCGCTACAAGTACATCCAGCTGAACGCCACGGCGGGCACGGCCACCTGGGGCGATCCCGCTCTGGATCCCGAGGTCTCCTGGTATGCGGAATACGGCCTCCACTATGTGGGGGACAAGGCCCGGGCCAATTTCTCTCTCTTCTATCACCAGCTCCACGACCTCATCGAGGCGAAGGCCTACGGCGAGCCCGTGACCATCGGCGGACAGAACTACTACAACGAGCGGATGTCCAACGTCTCCCGGGCGGTGCTGAAAGGCGTGGAGGCGGAGGGCGAGGTGAAGCTGAACTCCCTGCTGACCGCCTACGCCTCCCTGGCATGGATGGAGGGCACCAACGAGAGCGAGGACACCTATCTGCGGTATGTGCCCCCCGCCAATGGCCTGGTGGGTCTGCGCGCCCAATGGGAGAATGGTCTCTGGCTGGAGGCCGAGGCCCAGGCCGCCGCAGGCCAGCGCCACACCCCCGACACCGTGGCGCATTCCCGCCGGTGGGCCACTCTGAATCTCCGGGGCGGATACGCCTTCAAGCTCTGGGAGATGGACAGCGCCATCACCCTGGCGGCGGAAAATCTCTTCAACACCCAATACACGAACTACCTCTCCACCACCCGGAACATGCCCTATCAGGAACCGGGCCGGAACTTCACCCTCGCCTTCACCACCCGCTTCTAGACGGGAAGCCAGCCCTCTCCCCGCCTCCCGGAATTCCCATGCGGCCGGGGGAGCGGGGAAGAGAAGTTATTGGAGGCGTTGCTGCTGTTTGGGGTCGAAGGCGTTGCGGACGCCTTCCCCCAGGAAGACCCCCAGGAGCATCACCAGGAAGAGGGCAAGGGAGGGATATAGCGTCAGCCACCAGGCGGCGCGCTCCACCTGTGCCTGGGACAGGAGTTCCCCCAGGCTGGGGGTGGGCGGCGGCAGCCCGAAGCCCAGATAGTCCAGGGCGGCCAGGGAGCCGATGGCGCCCACCAGGGAGAAGGGGAAGAGGGTGATGAGGGGGACCAGGGCGTTGGGGAGAATGTGCCGGAAGGCGATTTGCCAGCCGGAGAGCCCCAGGCATCGTGCCGCCTCCACATAGGGCAGGCGCCGCAGGCGCAGGGTCTCCGCGCGCATGTAGTGGGAGATGCCGATCCAGTTGAAGAGCCCGTAGCAGGCCAGCAGCAGAAGGAAGCTGCTGCCGTAGAGGGAGCCCATGAGAATCATGACGTAGAGGAAGGGGAGGGCGCTCCAGATCTCCGTGAGACGCTGCCCCAGAAGGTCGGTCCAGCCGCCCCGGTAGCCCTGGAGGATGCCGGCGAAGGTGCCGCCCGCCAGGGAGAAGAGCACCAGGAGCATGCCGAAGTTCAGGGCGATGCGCAACCCGTAGAAGATGCGGGCGAAGACATCCCGCCCCGCGCTGTCCAGCCCCATGGGATGCCCGGGGACGGGACGGAAGGGGAAGCGGAGGGGCTCCCGCTCCATCAGAATCCGGTAGCTGCCGCCCTCCAGGGACAGGGTCTTTTCCCAGGTCTTGGCGGCCTCGGGGGCGGCGAGGGATTCCCGGCCCTCCCGGATGGCGTCCTGCAGGGGCGCCGGCAGGGCCTGGTAGGCGTCCCGCTTTCGCAGGGGAAGGGGGGCGCCGGGGGTGAAGCTCCACTGCTGGGGACGGCCCAGGGGGCCTTCCGCGGAGGCCATGGCGCGGAAGCGCAGGGAGGCGCGTCCCCCTTCCCGGGGGGCGGCCTCGGGGAAGACCAGGAGGACGGCGGGCAGCGGGCTGTCCGGGAGGGGTTCCAGGGGGAGTTCCAGGGCGGGGGCGGCCTGTCCCTGCCAGCGCGGGGCAAGGCGGGCCTCCAGGCTCTGGGGAAGCCGCCAGAGTTCCGCCAGGGGGCGTCCTTTCAGGGCGGGGGCGGGGGTGCCGGGGGGAAGGAGGCTCTCCAGCCCCGTGGCTTTGGCGATGGTGAGGTCGGGAAGGAGGGTCAGGCTGGCCACCCGGGGCTCCGGGAGAAGACGGCAGAGTTCCCGGAGGTGGGGGGAGAGTTCATCGTGGGGCACGATGCGATAGGGGTCGTTGCGGAAGAGGGGCCAGAGGCAGAAGTCGCCCCGGAAGGCCCCGGCGCGGGCGAGGGCGGGATAGTCCGCCCGGGCGGCGTCCCCTCCCTCCAGGAAGGCGCTGGCGGGATATTGGCGAAGGACGGGTACGTACCATTTCCCCCCGTGGCGCAGCAGGAGCGGGGCGCTGTTGCAGACGCCTTCCGCCGCCAGGGTGAGAAGATAGAGGACAGCCAGCAACAGCAGGCTCCACCACCCCCGGCGAAGTCTCCGGAAGCGCAGAAGGCGTTTCTTGAAAATGGGGCTGGGGGACCAGAGGGGCATGGGGGAATCAGGGGGCGAGGAGAGGGGGTGCGGTGCGGGCGCCGGGGGGTTCCAGCCCTTTTTTCAGACGGAAGCGGCGTCCCGCCTCCTCGCCGGCGGTGCGGTGGGCGGGGGAGTGGATGGTGCGGGTATGCTGGGAGGAGCGGAGCCGGGGGAAGGCCCAGCGGAAATGTTCGTCCAGCCGGGTGTGGTCCCATTGGACCAGCGCCCGCATCTCCGGACGCTGGTTCTGCTCCCGCAGGGCGTTGCGGAAGCCCGTGAGCACCCCGATTTCAAAGTCCTTCTGGATGCGGACGCTGCCCAGGGCGCGTCCCAGCATGGTGGGGGAGAGCTGGTAGAGCGCCCGCCGCATATAGGAGGTCAGGCAGTCGTGGACATAGGCGGCCACCTGGATGTCCCGCCGGGTTCCGCTGAGGAAGAGCTGCTTGAGGTATTTGCCCGGGGCGGCGGCTTCCAGGTCCGGCACGAAGTTCCAGATCACCCGCACCCGGTAGAATTCCTGGAGCAGGGAGGCCAGCACACATTCCCGATAGGAGATCTGGCGGATCAGCGGTCCCACCCCCACCGTGAAAAAGCCCTCCTCTCCCGGGGCGTCCTCCTCCGTCTCCCCGTATTCCTCCAGAAAACGCGCCTCCAGCTCCCGGGCCTTCAGAAGGGCCGCCCGGGCCTCGTGCTCGTTGGCGCTGGAGGAAAGGGAGAGCAATTTCCGGATCTTGACCAGAAGACGGGCCTGGGGCGTGACCGCCCCCTCCTCCTTCTCCTCCTGGAAGAGGACGTGGTCCAGCAGGGGATAGGTGCCGGATGCCTGGGGACGGGCCCCCAGAAGAAGGCAAATCTCCCGGAATTTGGGGCCGTGGGGAGGCTCGTCCTCCCCGGGGAAGAGGGTCTCCACCACCTGGTGGGCGGTCTCGTGGCGCAGCACGTCCACCAGGGCGAACCAGGGATGCCGGGTGAGGAGGGATTCCTTCAGCTCAATCCGGGGCGCCCGCCCCCCATGCCATTGCCCCCATTTGCCGGAAAGCTCCGGCACCAACAGGATGACAGGCGGGGAGAATCTCTCCCGCCAGGCCGCCGGCAACCGGTTGATGGCGAGCTGCCACTCCGCCCGCAGGGCAGAGGAGACAACGCTGGGTGAGTAGGAACTGAACATGGCCATAACGTAACCCGACTCCCTGACTCCGGCTCCCCCGCACCCCCCCCGCGGAAGACGCGGGGGATTTGTCGCGGGGAGCGGGGAAAGAGGTGGAAGATGACCATTGATGACCTATGAAGATGTTGCAGATGACCATTGGTGACCTATATTATACGACTTTCGGTCCTCTGCGATGGCGCCAGGGGACTGGCGGGGGAGGTCCTCCCATGCCGCCCTGCTGGTGGATTCCCCCTGGTTGTATGCGCCCCCGCTTCTCCTTTCACAGAGTCAAACGAATCTCCAACCCCCGCGTATGAGCAACATTGAATTAGACAACATGCCGTCGATGGCCGAACTGCTCTCTCAAAGTGAGACCACTCAGACCAAGAGCATCCAGGAAGGCACCATCGTCACCGGCACGATTGCCCAGAAGAACGAAAATGGCATTCTCCTCGACATTGGAGGGAAGTCCGAGTCCTTCATTGACCGGAACGAGCTGAAGGATTTTGAGTCGCTGACCTGCGGTGCCAAGCTGGATGTCTACGTGGAGCGTGTGGAGGGCGAGAACAGTGCGCCCCAGGTCTCCGTGAAGAAGGCCATCACCCAGCGTGCCTGGGAGAACATCGTGGACAACTACCAGGAGGGTTCTCTCATCCAGGGCAAGATCATCAGCCGGACCAAGGGCGGCTTTAATGTGGATGTGAGCGGCGTGGAGGCGTTCCTCCCCGGTTCCCAGGTGGATCTGGGCGCCCCCCGGGATCTGGACTCCTATGTGGACCAGGAGATGGAGTTCAAGATCCTGAAGATCAGCAAGGAACGGAAGAACGTGGTGGTTTCCCGCCGGGAGATCCTGGAGGAGGAGCGGAACCGCCAGCGCGCCAAGCTGCTGGAGGAGCTCCAGCCCGGCCAGATCCGGAAGGGCATCGTGAAGAACATCACCGATTTCGGCGCCTTCGTGGACCTCAACGGCATGGATGGCCTCCTGCACATCACCGACATGAGCTGGTCCCGGGTCACCGATCCCCACAGCGTGGTCCACAAGGACCAGGAGCTGGAGGTCATGATTCTGGAAGTGGACAAGGAGCGTCAGCGCGTCTCCCTGGGCCTGAAGCAGAAGGACGGCAACCCCTGGGACACCGTGGACGTCAAGTACCCGGTCAACGCCCATGTCCACGGCAAGGTGGTCAACGTGCTGGCCTACGGCGCCTTCGTGGAGCTGGAGGAAGGCATCGAGGGTCTGATCCACGTCTCCGAAATGAGCTGGACCAAGAAGGTCAACCGCGCCAATGATGTGCTGAACATCGGCGACGAGGTGGACGCCGTGGTGCTGGCGGTGAACAAGGCCGACCGGAAGATTTCCCTGTCCCTGCGCCAGGCCCAGGCCAATCCCTGGGAACTCATCAAGGAGAAGTATCCCCGCGGCACCCGCATCAAGGGCAAGGTCCGCAACATGACCGGCTACGGCGCCTTCGTCCAGATCCAGGACGACATCGACGGCATGATCCA
>JBJEVT010000032.1:0-39349 GCA_051884615.1 Oligosphaeraceae bacterium | reverse complement strand
TTCTGCTACAACCCCATGATTCCCGGCACCCCCATGGACTGGAGCGAGTGGTACGACAAGGATCCCGCCGGCGGCTGGGACATCATGGACAGCGGCGCCGCCGACAAGAGCGCCTGGCACAAGGTCCTCCACTGCCCCTCCTGCCCCACCAGCGACCGTGTCATCGGCAACATCGGCTACCAGGTGAACGTGTCCATGAGCTACATGGGACAGTACAAGGAAGGCAGCTCCACGGGCACCGGCTGGCAGCTCTCCTGCGACTGGCACCGCCTCTCCTCCATCAAGTATCCCTCCATCTTCGTCAACGTCATGGACGGCAATCGCCAGGCCATCTGGGAACGGATGCCCTACACCCATTGCGACTATGTGGTCTCCGCCTCCAACTCCACCGTGCGTGACGGATACTTCCGCCACTCCACCCAGATGAACGTCTCCTTCTCCGACGGCCACGTGGAAGCCATCCCCGTGAGCAAGGCCATCAACAAGGACGAGTATGGCACCCCCTACCTGGTGTCCGACTACTACTGGTTCCCCGGCTACAACACCCGTTACGGCGGCGACATCCGGTAGCACGCCTTTTCTCTCCCCCTGATTCCTCGTAATCAACCCAACCGTTCCATTAGACTGGTGACAAACATGAAGAAATCCTTCACCCTCATTGAATTGCTGGTGGTCATCGCCATCATCGCCATCCTGGCCGCCATGCTGCTGCCCGCCCTCTCCAAGGCCCGGGAGAAGGCCCGCGCCATCAGCTGCACCAACAACCTGAAGCAGATCGAACTGGGCCAGATCCTCTACGGCAACGACTACGACGACTATCTCCCCCCCGTCATCTACCGTCCCGACAGCGTGAACTGGGGAGGCTCCGGCAACAGCCGCATCTGGTTCTGCTACAACCCCATGATTCCCGGCACCCCCATGGACTGGAGCGAGTGGTACGCCAAGGATCCCGCCGGCGGCTGGAACATCATGGACAGCGGCGCCGCCGACAAGGGCGCCTGGCACAAAGTCCTCCACTGCCCCTCCTGCCCCACCAGCGACCGGGTCATCGGCAACATCGGCTACCAGGTGAACGTGGCCATGAGCTACATGGGACAGTACAAGGAAGGCGGCTCCACGGGCACCGACTGGCAGCCCTCCTGCGACTGGCACCGCATCTCCTCCATCAAATACCCCTCCATCTTCATCAACGTCATGGACGGCAATCGCCAGGCCGTCTGGGAACGGATGCCCTACACCCATCCCGACTATGTGATCTCCGCCTCCAACTCCACCGTGCGCGACGGATACTTCCGCCACTCCACCCAGATGAACGCCTCCTTCTCCGACGGCCATGTGGAAGCCATCGCGGTGAACAAGGCCATCAACAAGGACGAGTATGGCGTCCCCTACCTGAAGGCCGACTACTACTGGTTCCCCGGCTACAACACCCGTCACGGCGGCGACATCCGCTAGGCTGACGTCCTGAAGCCCCATGCCCCCTTCCCCTTGGCAGGAAGGGGGCTTTTTTCTTTCCTGACGCCGGGAGACGGGGGGACCGTCCCCCTGCCGTGCCCCGGCGCCTTTCCGGACGGGACGCCCCCTGCCTTTTCCCTGGCCTCCACGGGAGTGTCGCCCTTGGGAATCGGGCTACATTAGCGGAGTTTCCTTTCTTCCCTTTCCTCTTTCTTCCTCCCCTGTCATGACCCCCTTTGAAGCCGCCAAGAATCCCGCCTACCGTCAGCGCCCCGTCCCCTTCTGGAGCTGGAATGACCGTCTGGACTCCCAGGAATGCTGCCACCAGATCGACCTGATGGAGCAGCAGGGCATTGGCGGGTTTTTCATGCACGCCCGGGGAGGTCTTCACACGGAGTACCTCTCCGACGAGTGGTTCTCCACCATCCGCGCCTGCCTCCACAAGGCCAAGGAGCGGGGCATGAACGCCTGGGCCTACGATGAAAACGGCTGGCCCAGCGGCTTCGGGGGCGGCCTGGTCAACGGCAAGGGGCTCTTCTACCAACAGAAGTATCTGCGCTGCAAGGAGGTCTGGAGCGAGAAGGAGGCCCGCGCCGTGGAGCATCCCATCGCCATGTTCACCGAGGACGGCGCCTGGCTCCCCATGGACCAGCCCCTGCCCCGGAACCAGCGCATCCTGGTCTGCCACTTCCAGGTGAATCCCTACTATGTGGACACCCTGGACGGACGGGTCATCGCCCAGTTCATCCAATGCACCCACCAGGAATACTACCAGCGCCTCACGCCAGAGGAACGCCAGGCCATGCGGGGATTCTTCACCGACGAACCCCAGATCTCCCGGGACGGATATCCCTGGTCCCTGGCGCTGGAGGACGCCTACCGGGAACGCTTCCAGGAGGAACTGCTCCCCCGCCTGGTCCAGCTCTTCTATCCCTGGGGCAGGGACTACCGCCGCACCCGCTATCGCTTCTGGCGCACCTGCACCGAGCTCTTCAGCCAGAACTTCATGAAGCAGGTCTACGACTGGTGCCAGGACCATGACTGGGAGCTGACGGGACACCTGGTCCTGGAGGAAACCCTCCATGACCAGCTCATCTCCAACGGGGCCTGCATGCCCCACTACGAGTATTTCCACATCCCGGGGATGGACATCCTCTGCCGGAACCACTCCTGGGTCACCCTCCCCCTCCAGCTCTTCAGCGCCGCCGCCCAGACCGGAAAGCGCCAGATTCTCTCCGAGACCTTCGCCCTCTGCGGCTGGGCCGTCTCCTTCGCCGACCTCCAGTGGCTGGTCCAATGGCAGTTCGTCCACGGGGTGAACCTGGTCTGCCAGCACCTGGAAAGCTACAGCCTGCGGGGCATCCGGAAGCGGGACTATCCCGCCAGCCTCTTCCGCCACCAGCCCTGGTGGGAGTTCTACAAGCCCTTCAACGACTATCTCTCCCGCATGGGCACCCTCCTGGAGTCCGGCGACGTCCGCTACCAGGTGCTCCTGATGCATCCCCAGTCCAGCGCCATGATGCACTATGACAATGGCCGGAACGGGGCCCTGCTCCCCTACCAGGTCGCCTTCAAGGCGGCCACGGACACCCTGGAGGCCCACCAAGTCAACCACCACTACGGGGATGAAATCCTCATGGAGCGCCATGGCCGGGTGGAGAAGGGCGCCCTGGTCATCGGGGAGCAGTCCTACCGTCTGGTCATCCTGCCCAAGATGAACAACCTCTCCCGCCGCCAGGTGCGGCTCCTGGAGCAGTTCCTCCAGGAAGGCGGCCGGATCCTGGGCGTGCGCAACGACCTGGAGGAGACGCCCTTCGCCGTGGACGGCCAGGCAGCGCCCTGTCCCCTCCTGGAGAAGGTCCAGTGGTTCGACACCCTGGAGGACCTGGTGGATGCCATTCCCCAGGAATACCGCCCGGTGCGGGTCACGGGAGAGGATGGCGCCGACGCCCCCCAGATCCACTGCACCGCCCGCCACTTCCCGGATTTCGACGGCAAGCCCGCCGTGCTCCACTATTTCGTGAACAACCGGCGTTTCGAGAGCGTGAAGACCCTGGTCTCCGTTCCCGGCGTCGGCGTGGAGGCGTACTGCCCCCGCACCGGGGAGCGCCATCCCGTTCCCTACACCACGGACGGAAAGGTCTGCCTGGTGCCCCACGTCTTCTCCCCCGCCGGGGACCTGCTCCTCCTGTCCCGTCCCTATGCCGTGGAGGCGGCGGCGCCCGCGGCGCCCGCCGGCAAGCCCCTTGCCCTGTCGCCCCGATGGCAGGTCATCCGGTCTTCGGAGAATCTTCTCACCCTGGACCATTGCCGTTGCCTGGTGGACGGGGAGGAGTTGTTCGCCCGGGAGTATGTGCTGACCATCAACGACGCCCTGCTGGCACGGGAGAAGGAGAATCAGGAGGTGGCGTTGGAGTTCACCTTCCGGATTGGCGAGGGCTTCGACTTCCAGCGTCCCCTGGATCTTCTCCTGGAGCATCCGGAGCGCCATCGGATTCTGGTGAACGGGAAGTCCGTCCCCTCCGCGTCCCGGGGCTTCTTTGCGGACCCCGCCTTCCAGCGCATCCCGCTGGAGGGGGTGCTGCAGCCGGGAGAGAACTGCATCCGGCTGGAGACCACCTACCACCAGGATCCCCAGACCTTCGCCTGCCTCCGCGCCTCCAAGATCTTCGAGTCCGAACGGAACAAACTCTCCCTGGACAGCGAAATCGAAGCCGTCTATCTGGCCGGCGACTTCGGAGTGGCCACCCCCGGCGCCTTCGCCGAACTCACCCAGGACTCCTGCCGCTATCAGGGCGAGTTCCTCCTGACCGCCCGGCCCGCGGAGGTGCCCGGAGACCATCTGGAGCAGGGAGGCTTCCCCTTCTTCGCAGGCACCATCACCCTGGCCCAGGACGTCACCCTCGCCCGGGAGGAGCTCCAGGAAAACCGCTCCCTCCACTTCGACAATCTCTGGGGCAACGTCCTGCTGCTGAAAATCAACGGGCATGACCTGACGCCCCTCTCCCTCCCCGACTACCACCGGGAAATTCCCCGGGAATGGCTCAAGGAGGGCGCCAACCGGCTGGAGGCCACCCTGGTCACCTCCCTGCGAAACATGCTGGGTCCCCACCATCTGGAGGAAGGCGACAGCCACACGGTCTGCCCCTGGAGCTTCTACAAAACCGCCGGCGGCCCCTTCACCCCACACGGCGCCCCCGAATGGAACGACGGATACTGCTTCGTCCGACACGGAATGTCCTGACCCCTCCCCCTCCCCCTATGCAGAAGGAAATCCAATTCTACAACCGGGAGACGGGCCGTCTGGAGACGGAGAACGTCCTGGGCGACCGCTGGCTTCGTCTGGCATACCTCTCCCCCATCCGGGGAGCCCTCCAATGGCCCCTCTTCTCCAGCGCCCTCTTCTCCCGCTTCATGGGATGGATGCTGGACCGCCCCTCCTCGGTGAAGCGCATCGCCCCCACCGTCCGGAAACTCCACATCAACATGGCGGAGGCGGTGGTGCCCGAGGGGGGATTCACCTCCTTCAACGACTTCTTCGCCCGGGAGCTGAAGCCCGGCGCCCGCCCCCTCCCCGACGACCCCAGCCGACTCTGCTGCCCGGCGGACTGCCGCCTCACGGTCTACCCCGAAATCACCGCCGGCCTGGTGGTCCCCGTCAAGGGCGCGCCCTACTCCATGGCGGATCTGCTGGGCATCCAGGGCACCCGGTACGCCCGGGGATTCGACGGCGGCTCCCTGATGGTGTGCCGCCTCTGCCCCGCCGACTACCATCGCTACCATTTCCCCGATGACGGCATCCAGGAGGACTACTGGGTCACCCACGGCAAATACCACTCCGTCAACCCCCTGGCGCTGCAGCAGGGCTACCGGGTCTTCACGGAGAATTTCCGCACCACCCGGATTCTCTCCCTGCGCCGGGGCGGCCAGGCGGCCATGTTCGCGGTGGGCGCCTTCGGCGTGGCCTCCATCCACGACTACGCCACGGAACCGGGCATGGAGTTCAGCCGGGGAAACCAGGCGGGCTTCTTCACCTTCGGCGGCTCCACCGTCATCCTTGCCTTCCCCCCGGGCCGCTGCCGCTTCGACGACGACCTGACAAGCCACAGCGCCCAAGGCGTGGAGACCCTGGTCAAGGTCAATTCCCCCATCGGCACCTTTCTAAAACCATAACTCACTCTTCCCCAAGTTCTTATCCCATGAACGACCTCTATCTCCATTGCCAGATTGACAGCGGCCTCCTGCTGGCCGAATTCCCCGCCCCCCTCAAGGACGCCCGCATCCTCACCCTGGAAGGAGAGGAAGTCCCCGCCCCCGTGCTCTCCTGCGAGGCCCTGGAGGACGGTCTGTGGCGCACCAGGCTGGACGCCTCCCAGCTCTACTGCTGGTCTCCCGAAACCCCGGTCCTCTACCGCTTTGTGGCGGAGGGAGTGGAGCAGCGCTTCGGCTACTGCGAAATCCGGCGTTTCCAGAACAAGGCGGTTCTCTTCAACGGGTCGCCCATCTATTTCCGGGGCGTCATCCGGGGCATCGCCGCCCATGACCATCCCAACATGACCGGCGGCACCCTCTTCGAGGCCGCCGTGAAATACATCCGCCAGGCCAAGAAATACGGCTTCAACCTGGTGCGCTTCCACTCCACCATCCCCTGGCCGGAATTCGTGGACGCCGCCGACCAGGAGGGCATCCTCATCCATGCGGAAATCGGCTTCGCTTACGACCGCAACGAGAAGGGCGAGAAGGTGGGCCTGGCCATGGACCAGACCACCTGGAAGGAAACCCTCCGGAAATACCGGAACTCCCCCTCCATGGCCATCTTCTGCATCGGCAATGAAATGCACAACTCCGGACGGGTCCCCCAGGTCCACGCCATCTACGAGGAGGGACGCCGCCTCGCCCCCGGAAAACTCATCATCGACAACTCCGGCTGGGGAGAATACGACCGCACCAGCGCCGACATCTTCTCCCAGCATGTGGCCTACTTCTTCCCCTACGGCAACCACCGGGAGATGTTCCACGTGGAGGACCCCTGGCTCATCAACGGCTCCACCTACCAGGTCCCCTTCGACACCACCGCCCAGGCCGCCGGCTGCACCGCCAAGGCCCACCGCGCCGTCACCCCCATCCGTCCCACCCTGGCCCATGAGGCCGTCCACTACATCGACGTGCCCGACTACTACGCCCTGCGGAAGAAGTTCGACGACTTCTGCCAGAAGGTGGGTCCCGAATATCTGGCGGCAAACGAGATCGCCCGGCCCAAGTTCCTGGACGCCCTGCCGGAGCTCATCGAGCGCAAGGGACTCCTGCCCCGCTTCCCCAAGATGGTGGCCGCCTCCCGCCATTTCCGCCAGGCCTGCATCAAGCAGTATCTGGAAAGCTGCCGCTTCTCCAGCCTGTGCGGCTTCGAGATGCTGCAGTTCGCCGACTGCCTGAAATACGAGAACAAGAACGGCATCGTGGACTGCTTTGACGACGACAAGGACATCCAGCCCCAGTGGATGCGCCAGTTCAACGACCAGGCCGCCCTCCTCCTCCAGGTGGAGAAGCCCGCCTTCTACTGGACCGAGGGTCTGAAAGCCACCCTCCACGTCTCCGACTTCCTCCCCACCCCGGAAGTCCTGGGCGCCCTCACCGTCACCCTCACCTTCCCCGACGGACGCAGGGAACTCCTCTACCAGGGCGAGAAATTCACCCTGGTGGGCGGCCTCCAGAAGCTGGCCGACCTGGAAGTCACCTTCCCCGAGGCTCCCGCCCAGACCCTGACGCTGGCGGCGGATTTCCAGCCCGAGGACGGCGCGCCCCTCCACAACCAGTGGACCCTCTGGGGCTTCCCCAAGCCCGCCATGCCCGCCCTCCCCGAAAACACCCTGGTCACCGGCGCCTTCAACCAGGAGGTCTTCCAAGCCCTGGAGAAGGGCATGACCGTGCTGCTGACTCTCCCCAAGCCCCCCGTCAAGGGACAGGAGGAGTTCTTCTTCCCCGGCGCCCGGGAGCATTGCAAGCCCTGCATCTGGGACCGGGGCAGCAACCTGGGCGGCGTCATCGAATCCCCCGCCATCCGGGAGGCATTGGGCGGCGAGGAATTCTTCAATCTCCGTCTCTTCTCCCTCTTCCATGACGCCTACAAGGTGAATCTGGACACCTTCCCCGGCAAGGTCACCGAGTGGATGTGGGGCGTGGACAAGCCCGTGCGGGACCGCATGAAGGGGCTGGTCCAGGGCATCAAGAACTTCATCGACGGCGACACCCTCCGGAATTTCAGCCACCTCTTCTCCGTCCATGTGGGCCCCGGCACCCTGGTGGTCTGCACCCTGAATCTCTCCCTGGACGCCCCCGCCGAGGATTGCGTCATCCGCAACTTCTCCGCGGCCCTGCTGAAGAATCTGCCCCAGCTTGCCCAGACGGAGTGCTCCATCACCCCCGAGGCCCTGAAAGCCTATCTCCAGGAGGTCCAGAAGAAGGGACCCAGCAAGGAGGACACCATGAACCACTTCTGGGAAATCGACAACAAGCTGGTGGAGGACACCCTCTTCTGGGAAGAGGCCAACCTGGACCTGCGGAAGATCGACTAGCCCCAACCCCAACCCACCTGCGGCGCGGCGGGGAGCCCGCCCCTCCCCGCCCCGTCCTCCCCTCTCCTCTATGGACACCTACACCATCCACGCCGTCCTCCCCGAGGCGGCACCCGCCCTCCATGATTCCTGGGACAGCCCCGCCTGGGCACCGGCGGAGACCGTCTCCCTGGAATGGCATTGGCCCACCCCCCATCCCCTCCCCACGGTCCAGGCCCGCCTCCTCCACGACGGACGCACCGTCTACGGCATCTTCCATGTCCAGGACCGCTCCGTCCTGGGCACGGTCACGGAATACAACGCCCTGGTCTGCAAGGATTCCTGCGTGGAATTCTTCTTCCGTCCCCTCCCGGAGAAGGGGTATCTCAACCTGGAGATGAGCGCCTCCGGCGCCAAGCTGTGCTCCTACATCACCAGGCCCGCCCGGCGGGACGATGGCACCTTCGAGGAATACCAGCCCGTGCCCAAGGAGATCGGGGAGCGCATCGCCGTGCGGGGCACCCAGGGAATCACCGGCTGGGAACTCCCCGGCCCCATCGACTGGGAGATGTCCTTCCAGATTCCCCCCGCCGTCCCCGAAGCCTTCCTGGGTCCCCTGGGTTCCCTCTCCGGGCAGCGCTGGACCGGCAACTTCTACCACTGCGCCGACCATTCCGCCACGCCCCGGTGGATGGCGTGGCAGGGCGTCCCGGAGCTGAACTTCCATCGCCCCGACTGCTTCGGGGAAATCATCCTGGAAGAGCTGAAGGCGTAGCGAAGCCTCCCTGCGCCGGGAGAGGCGAACCCTTTTCCGGCGCAGGCACCCCCGCGCCAGGGGCGCGCAACAGAAAAGAAGAGAGGGAGGGGAAAACCGGAGGGAGGACGGGTCGCCCCGGTTCCGTCATTCGATATTCATGATCTGCTCCCGCACCTTGGAGAGCTCGATCTTCAAAGCCAGGGCATCCTCGGCGATGACCAGATCCGCGGTCTTGGAGGAAAGGGTGGTCACCTCCCGGTTCATCTCCTGCCCCAGGAAGTCCAGCTCCCGCCCCGGCTCCTTCTCCTCCAGCAGACGAAAATATTTCACCAGGTGGCTCTTGAGACGAACCACCTCCTCCGTGATGTCCGCCCGCTCCGCGAAGAAAACCATCTCCTTCGCCATGCGCTCGTCCGACTCCGAAATCTTCGCCCCCAACTCCTGCAGACGGGCACGGAGACGCTCCTGAAGCTGGAGCAACGCCTCGTCACCCCGCGCCACAATGGCCTCCAGACGACGGGACATCTCCTGGCCGCGGCGCAGCAAATCCGCCTTCAGGCGCAACCCCTCCTCCAGCCGGGCTTCCTGCAAGCCCGTCAACGCCTCCTCCAAGGCGGGATTCAGCAACGCCTCGAAGGGAGCCAGAAACTCGTTCTGGGCAGAAGTGGACAGCACGCCGGGCACCGCCAGCACATCTCCCACCGTGGGACCGGCATCCAGGCCGGCATCCGCCGCCAACGCCCGCAATTCCCGGGCGGCGGCTTTGAAAGCCGCCTCGTCCACCCGGGGCATTTCCGCCAGGAACTGGGGATTCAGCTGATAGGACACGCCCAGGCAGAGGCTTCCCCGGGAAAGCAGGCTTTGCACCCGGCGGCGAATGGGCTGCTCCCAGGAAGCCAGCTCCCGGGGAAGAGAGCAGCGCAAATCCACCTGCTTCCGGCTGTTCACGGCGGTGATTTCCACCGTCAGCGACCCACATTCCCCGGAGGCCACGCCCCGGCCGTATCCCGTCATGCTCTGCATATCCGTTCCTCCTTGCCGCGCTCCGACCCAATCAAACCGAGAAGCGGACGAAGCAACAGTCGCCATCCTGCATGACGTAGTCCTTGCCTTCGATGCGGAGCTTTCCCGCCTCCTTGGCGGCGTTCCAGCTTCCGTAGGTCATCAGATCGTCATAGGAGATCACCTCCATGCGGATGAAGCCCCGTTGCATATCCGTGTGGATTTTCCCCGCCGCCACCGGGGCGGTGGAGCCGGCGGTCACGGTCCAGGCGCGGGTTTCATCGGGTCCGGTGGTGAAGAACGTGAGATACTTGAGCATCCGGTATCCCGTGTGGATCACCATCTGCAGTCCGCTTTCCTTGATGCCCAGGTCGTCCATGAAGATCTGCGCCTCTTCGGGAGAGAGCCCCTGGAGTTCCGTCTCGAATTTCGCGCACACGGGCACCACCTCCATCCCGTATTCCCGGGCCTTTTCCACCAGGCTTTGGGTCAGGGGCTCCTTGCCGAAATTCCGATAGAACTCCTCGTCGGTATTGGCGCAGACGAAGGCGGGGATCAGGGTCAGCAGCTGCATGCCCCGGACGACCTTCGCCTGCTCCGCATCCTCCCGGTCATACTGGGGGATGCGTCCCTCTCCCAGGGCCTGGGCAAAACTCTCCGCCAACTCCAGCTCCAGTTTGGCGGCGGGCTCCAGCGCGGCGGCGCTCCGGGAACTCTTCTTGGCGCGCGCCAGCTTCTGCTGCAGCATCTCCAGATCCGCCAGCATCAACTCCGTCAGAATCAGCTCCAGATCCCGCACCGGATCCATGGTCTCCTTCACATGCACCACATCCGGATCCCGGAAGCAACGCACCACATGGGCAACCGCATCCACCCCGCGGATGTGGGAGAGGAACTGGTTGCCCAACCCCTCCCCTTTGCTCGCACCCTCCACCAGACCCGCAATGTCAATGAACTGCATGGTGGCGGGAATGACCTTCGCCGACTTCTCCTGCTCCGCCAGCTTCTGAATCCGGGGATCCGGCACCGGCACAATGCCCGTGTTGGGCTCGATGGTGCAGAAGGGGAAGTTCTCCGCCGCCGCCTTCCCGTTGGAAAGGGCGTTGAAGAGGGTGGACTTGCCCACGTTGGGCAGACCGACAAAACCGCAGGAAAGAGACATGCTACAGGAGGGAAAAAGAGGAAAGAAAAGGGGTTGCGGGGGATGTGGGGGCTAGAAGAGGTTTCTCAGCTTGTCCATGCCCTTTTCCAGGGCCTCGCCGGCCTTCTTGGCGCCGTCGCCCAGGGCTTCGGCGGCCTTCTTGGCGCCGTCGCCCAGGGAATCCAGGGCCTTCTTGCCCACTTCGGTCACGCTGCCGAGGACCTTGGTGAGGACTTCCCGGGTGGCGGCCACCGGGGAGACGCCATCGCTCTCCTTGCCCAGATCGTGGAGAGTCACCGTGGGCAGGGGGATGGGGGCGGCATTGCCCTGGAGGATGGTGGCGGAAAGACGCACCTGGCCGCCGGACACGGAAACCTCGTCAATGACCACCTTCTTCCCTGCCTTCTCCTCCTCCGGAGACGTCTCCTTCTTCGTCTTCTCCTCCTTCTCGAAGGTGGCGGCGAACTTGTCCACGTTCTTCAGGATGACGCCGATGTTGGATTCTCCCAGCCCCACCTCGTAGGTGATGGCGGGTTTCTCCACCAGAATCTGCTGCACATGGATGGTGTCGGTGAAGAGGGAGAGGGGGCGAACCTTCACCAGCACCCGACCCACCTCCACGGAACTGGGGGTCTTGAACCCGGGGGGATTCCCCAGCACCAGCCCCGTCATCTCAAAACGGGTCTGCAACAGGGAGAAACTCACCTTCTCCACCGTCAAAGGAGCCCCCGTCACCTGCGGACCGTAGGTCTCCATCACCTTCTTCACCACCGGCGTCATGTGGGACAACGCAAGCTGCAACCCCACCAACACCACCAGAAGAATCACCAGGACAATCACGCCCAAACGACGCATCCGGCGACGACAGCCACATTTCTTCGTCTGGGGGGAACAGGAATTCTGCGGGGATTTCGTCTTGTCGCACATAGTAGGGAGGAAAGGGAAGAAGGAAGGGGAAAAAAGAAAAGCGCCCGGCCTGGGGCGGGGCATCCGTCCCCGGCTCCGCAAACAGCGAAGCCCCAGGGAAAATCACGGAAACGTCGATAACATAGCCCTCCTCCCCTGCTCTACCCCTCCACACCACGGGGAGGAAGGGGAATCCCCGCGCCTGGCAGGACGCCCCAAATGATTCCATCCTTACAGGAGAGATTTCCCCGACCGGCGCATTGAGCCGGAGGAATCGGGAACAGCCGATCCCTCGAGGCGGGGCGGGTAGATCGCCCCCCAGGCAGACTGCGGCATGTCGTCGAGTTCCTCTTGGACGGGGGCGTCTCCTGATTCGTGGCGTAGTCGTGCTTGCCCTCGGCGCGGGGGGAGGGGCGGACATTTGGCCGGGGAAACCTAGGGGTTCTTTCCTTGGCTCCGCGTTCGCGTCGTCGGCCTATTTTTTTTGCGGGGCGACGGCGGGAGAGGTCATAGGGTCCTGGGGAGGGCTTACATTAGGCGGCGATCCTGCGAAATGTCTTCGCGGGACAGGCTAGTTGGGGAAAGCAGAGCATGAAACCCATTACGGAAGCGCATTTTGGCCAGACCGTAACCATCGTGAAAGTATCCGGCGACCTGAAGACGCGTCGTCATTTGGCGGATCTGGGCTGCGTCATCCAAGCGGAAGTGACCGTCATCAACGAGCAGGACGGGGATTTGATTTTGAAGATCCAGGGGTCGCGGGTGGCCATTGGCGCCTCCATGGCACGGGAGATTTTCTTCTAGGGCGGGGAAGCAGGAACGATGAAGACCTTGAAGGAACTCGCCGTGGGGGAGAGTGCGGTGGTGGTGCGTCTCAACAGCACGGGCGCCATGCGTCGTCGTCTGTTGGACATGGGGTTGACCAAGGGGGTGAAGGTGACCTTGCGGAAGGTGGCTCCCCTGGGGGATCCCCTGGAGATCACCCTGCGGGGCTACGAGCTCACCCTGCGGAAATCGGAAGCCGAGTGGATCGAGGTGGAGTAGCGCCATGGCCAAGCTCCTCCATATCGGGCTGGCGGGCAACCCGAACTGCGGAAAGACCACCCTGTTCAACGCCCTGACAGGCAGCAACCAGTATGTGGGCAACTGGCCGGGCGTCACGGTGGAGAAGAAGGACGGGCGCCTGGTGCGCCACGAGGAGGTGGTGCTCCAGGATCTGCCGGGCACCTACTCCCTCTCCCCCTATTCCCAGGACGAGGTGGTGACCCGGAATTATCTGCTGAACGACCGTCCCGACGCCATCATCAACATCGTGGACGGCACCAACATCGAGCGGAATCTGTATCTGACCACCCAGCTTCTGGAATTGAATCTGCCCATGGTGGTGGCGGTCAACATGATGGATTTGTTCAACCGCAATGGGGACAAGCTGGATCCGGAGTTGCTCTCCCAGGAGCTGGGATGCCCCGTGCTCCCCATTTCCGCCCTCACCGGGGAGGGTCTGGAGAAGCTGGAGGAGGTGGCCATCCGCCAGGCGAGCCAAAGCCAGGTCAGCGAGCGGCCCCACATCTACTCCGGCAGCGTGGAGCACGCCATCGCCCACATCGAGGAATCCATCCAGGACCAGGTGGAGGAGCGCAATCTCCGCTGGTATGCGGTCAAGGTCTTCGAGCGGGATGAAAAGGTGCTCCATGCCCTCTCCCTCTCCCCGGATGTCCTGGAGCATCTGGAGAAGCATATCCAGGACTGCGAGCGGGAACTGGACGACCAGGCCGACGGCATCATCACCAACCAGCGCTACGCCTCCATCGCAAGCTTCCTGGACCGCGCCGTGGTGCGGAAGAACGCCGATGGCGGCCTGACCACCTCGGACAAGATCGACCTGGTGGTCACCAGCCGTGTCTTCGCCCTGCCCATCTTCGCCCTGCTGATCTGGGCCATGTACTACATCTCCGTGACCACCGTGGGCGCCTGGCTCACCCGCTGGGTGAACGACGGAGTCTTCGGAGAGGGATGGTTCCTTCCCTGGACGGAGGCGCGCTTCCTCCAGGACCAGACGGAATACGCGGAGGCGACGTGCCTGGCCCGTCCCGTCACCCCCGGGGAATTCGAGGCCATGCGCCAGAAGCTCCCGGCTTCGCCATCCCAATCCGCCTCCGGCGCCCTGGTTCCCTACACCCAGGCCACGCCCGCCGCCGCGGGCTCCCCGGAGCGCCCCCTCACCCTGCCCCAGATGGAGGCCATCGCCGCCTATCTCCGCTATCCCTCCCTTCAGGACATGCCCGCCCAGGCCCTCCCCCACTTTCTCCAGGACCACGGATTGGCGGGACTTGGTCTTCTGCCCGGGGAGGGGCAGACCTGGGAGGTGCGCGGAGTCACGGAGGAGGAGCAGGAGCAGGCCCGGCGGCTGCTGGCCTCCCGTCCCTCCCCCCAGCCCCAGGAATATCCGGGATGGATTCCCGGCATCCCCGTGATGGCACGCCGCCTTCTGGAGCGGCTGGGCGCGGGGGAGATTGTCCAGAGCCTGGTGATGGACGCCGCCATCGGCGGCGTGGGGACCGTGCTGGGCTTCGTGCCCCAAATTCTCCTGGTCTTCCTCTTCCTGGCCTTCCTGGAGGACTGCGGCTACATGTCCCGTGTGGCCTTCATCATGGACCGGCTGCTGCGGCGGTTCGGCCTATCCGGAAAATCCTTCATTCCCATGATCGTGGGAGCGGGATGCGGGGTGCCCGCCATCATGGCGGC
This sequence comes from Oligosphaeraceae bacterium, assembly GCA_051884615.1. Lineage (GTDB taxonomy): Bacteria > Verrucomicrobiota > Lentisphaeria > Oligosphaerales > Oligosphaeraceae > UBA1724. Next base: position 24,792 of record JBJEVT010000032.1, on the reverse strand, counting down.
ACGCACCATCGAGAACGAGAAGGACCGACGGATGACCATCATGCTCTCCACCTTCATTCCCTGCGGCGCCAAGATGGAGGTGGTTGCCATGATCACCCTCGCCTGCTTCCCCGGCTCGATGTGGGTGGCGCCCAGCATGTATTTCATCGGGGTGGCGATCATTGTCATGGCCGGCATCGCCCTGAAGAAGACCCGGCCCTTCTCCGGCGAGCCCGCCCCCTTCGTCCTGGAGCTGCCCGCCTACCATCTTCCCACCCTGCGCAACCTCCTCCTCCATACCTGGGACCGGGGCAAGGACTTCTGCATCAAGGCGGGCACGGTCATCTTCCTCGCCTGCCTCTTCCTGTGGACCCTACACGCCTTCAGCTGGGATCTGCATTTCGTGGGGACGGACGTGGACCGCTCCATCCTCGCCCACATCGGACGCCTCTTCTCCTGGTTCTTCCGCCCCCTGGGGCTGGGGGACTGGCGGGGCACGGTGGCCATTCTCTCCGCCACCTTCGCCAAGGAGCAGGCCACGGGCACCCTGGGGGTTCTCTCCCACGCCGGGGGCGAGAGCATCGTGGAGGTCATCGCCCGGATGTTCCGGGAGTTCAATCCCGCCCATCCGGAGCTGGCCGCCCTCTCCTTCCTCCTCATCAACCTCTTCGCCCCGCCCTGCCTGGTGGCCGTGATCACCAGCTTCCGGGAACTGGGACACCGGACCTGGGGCTGGATGACCGTCGCCCTCCAGCTGGGCATCGGGTACTCCCTCTCCGTGGTGGTCTACCAACTGGGCATCCACTACCGGGACGGGGCGCCCTTCACCTGGGGCACCGGCTTCGCCTGCTGCCTCCTCCTCCTGGTGCTGTGGCTCGTTCTCCGTCCCGAGCAATGGAAGTGGAGGCGATTCTCCCGGAAACTCCCGGAAAAATCATCATAACTTGATGAATTATAAGCAGTTATGTAGTTATGTTTTTTTACGCGTCGGCGTCAGAAGAACCGCCGCCGCCCCCTTCTGACGCCGACCTTCGCAGGCCAGCCCCCGCGACACGACATATGGGGATTCTCGGCCATTGGCGGGGAACCCCGCGTTTTTCTTTCCCGACACGGGAGGCAAATGGGGCGAGAAAACCTCTTCCCCGGGAGAGAATCAGCTTCGTTCTCCTTTTCCCGGTCGCGACGATTCCCCTCCCGCCCCTCCCTGGTTCCGCGGAGGGAAGGGAGGGAGGAGGAGGTGTTTCCCTGGTTGCGGGTCAATTCCCGAAGACCCGTTTCACCGCCTCCAGATAGCCGTATCCGTATTTGTCATCCGGCTGGAGGTAGGAGGTCTCCGTCCACTCGTTCCAGCTATTGACGGTGACCAGTCTGGGGAGTCCGGGATGGCTCTCCAGATATTCCCTAGCCATCTCCAGTCCCTTCTGGAAATTTTCCGGGGTGTTGTTCCAGCAGCAGTAGTCCGATGCCCTCTGGAAGCGGGGATTGTTGTCCCACCCGATGGAGATGTGGGGGATGTAGGGGAGTTTTCCCTGGTCGTCCAGCCGTTTCCACTCCTTCCGGACATCCTCCAGGATCTGGAGATAGTCCTGCCTCATGTCGACGAAATGGGCGAACTGGTAGTCGGTGACGCTGTCGAAGCCCAGGTCGCCCACCAGTTCCGGGGGAGGACATTCCCCCGTGGTGTCCACTCCGGTGACATTCACCTTGAGGACCCGGAGCACCACGGCCTGGAGATGGAGGCCGGGCAGGCCGGAGCGCACCGCCTCCTCCCGGAGGAACGCCAGGGCGGACTTGGTGGCCTCCACCCCGCCCAGTCCCCGGATGAGGTTGTTCAGGTCGTAGATCATGAAGACCGGCTTGCCGTCGATGGTGTAGTAGTTTGGCAGGTGGAAATATTTTTCCACCAGTCGTTTCGCCACCACCTCAAACTCCTTGCGGTCCCAGTCTCCCCGCCAGATGATGGAATCGTATCCCACGGTGTCGGAGTTACGGGTATCCCAGGTGTAGTTGGCATTGTGGTTGGCCCACATGAGATAGAACTTCATGCGGTCCCGGTTGGATGCCTTCAGGAATCCGTCATTGAGGCAGCCTTCCAGGAAGGGGCGGCGGTCGAACCAGTACCAGTCGTAGATAAAGACATTCACCCCGTGGTCGGCGGCGGCGTTGATCTCCATCTCCATGACCCGGGGATCCGCTTCGTTCACATATCCCCACACCGGCTTCCGGGGCCAGCTGTGCCCGGGATACTTGGTCACCGCATTCTTCACGCTCTGCCACTCGCCGATGCCCTCGGGCCAGAAGATTCTGGTGCGCAGCTCGTCTCCGGTGTAGGCCGGCCAGACATAGGCCGCCACATCGACATCTTGTTTTTGAAACTCCATAGGACTGTCCATCAAGACACAAATGCGGGGAGCCGAAGGTCGGAAGCACCTCTCCCGACCTCCCTCTCCCCAGGAAACAACACAAGAACGCCCTCCCCCCGCAAAGAGGAAGAGCGAAGGAAAAGGAGCCTACTCCACCACCTGGAAGATCTCGCTGGCGGAGACTCCGTTGGCCAGATTCCGCACCTGGACGCTCCAGACCCCCAGGTCGTCATTGGGAGCCAGGTCCACCGGCACCTCCAGCACGCCGCCCGGCGCGCCGTAGAATCCGGTTCTCTCCGCCGGCTCGCCCTCGGGCGTGAGGAGCGTCACCTCCAGCGGAATCACCCCATCGGGGGCCGCCTCGGCTTCGTCGGACACGGTGGCCTTCAGCACCAGGCGTTCCCCCCGGCGTCCCTGGGGCGGAACCTGGAGCTCCAGGCGGGCGAGGGAGTTCCGGGTGACCAGGTAGCATCCCCCTTCGCCGGCGCCGAAGCGGACGGGGAAGGAGACTCCGTCCTTCCGGTCGACGGTCTCCCTCACCTCCTCATGCTGGCGCAGATCGAAGACGTGGCCCCCGCCCTGGACCCAGGCCTCTCCCTCCAGGGGAAGTCCCTTCTCCATCACCAGGCCGTACTGGCCCAGATACTCGCCGAAGGTGCGGTTGTCGTTCACCAGGAAGAGATAGCGGCACTCCCCGTTCTGACGCATGCGCCCCACCAGATCCAAGTCGCTGGTCTCGAAGGGCATCTGGACATAGGGGGTCAGGGTCTTCCGGAGGAGGCGGCTGTATTCCTGGAAAGCCGCCTTGTCCTCCTGTGCCTTCCTGGTGCGATTGCGCCGGGGCAGGGTCAGATCGGGAATCAAGGCGGGAGTGAGGGTTTCATCCGCCACCAGGATGCCGCCCCGCTCCTGGAAATCCCGGATGGCCTGGAGCACATCCCGGGGCAGAACCGGGCAGTTGGGCATCACCAGAACCTCCACGCTGGCGGGCACGCCCTGGGCGCGGAGGCTCTCCTCGTAGACGATGGCAGGGGGGAAGCCCGCCCACTGGAAGGCCAGATGCAGATCCGCCTCCCAGGAGTCGCTCCATCCCCAGGTGCCGCCGCCCACATAGATCTGGGAGGAGAAGCTCTCCAGGAGCGCCACCTTGGGAGGGGCGTCCTCCACCTGCAGCAGCATGGGGCCCAGGGGCTTCACCACGGACTTCAGGAGGGCGGCCAGACGCACCTGGGTCTCCGGATTGGTGAACTCATATCCGCTGTTCCCCCGGGGCTGCCTCCCCGTGAGGCTATTCCAGCCGTGATACATGATGCCCTTCACGGGGCGGGAGAGCATGGACCACAGGGCGATCTCCATGTGGTCGGGGGAGATGGTGACGAACTTCGCATCGGGGATCTCCCGCTCCCAGGGGGCGTGGCAATCCGCTTCGTTTTCGGGGAGCTGCTCCCGGGGCGCCACCCGGTAGCGGTACCAGATCACCTGGGTCATGGTCATGACCTTCTGGCGGGGATTTCCCTGGGCCATGGCGAAGAGCTCGTCGGTGGCCTGGCCCACCTTGATGGGGTCCGGATAGCTGTAGGTCCACTGGGAGAGCACATCCACATTTCCGCCGCTGCCCCAGGTGGAGGGGGTGCGAACGGCGGGATCGAAGAAGGTCCAGATATCGGTGCGTCCCGTGGATTTCAGAGCGTCATTCGCCAGGGAATGAAGGTCGTTCCAGCCATCTCCGGTCTTCCAGAACCACTGGTAGAACCGGAGAATCGGATCGCTCTCCGGCAGGATTCCATCCACGGGAAAGCCCTTCACCCGCTGGCGGCTGACGCCCTGCTTCCGCTCCACCAGCGCAGGGATGGGACCGCCCAGAGCCTTCTCGGCGGCCGCCACCTCGGCGGGATGGAAAGAGACCTCGGAATGGTCCCGCACCTCGGAATGGATGAGGGCGGAATCCACCGAGCCGAAATCCGCAAAGCCCTCGGCCATGGACAGGCACACGTCACGGGTGAAGTTCCGGAAGACATCCTGGGTCACATCCCCTGTCGCCGTGGTGATGCGCTCCCCGCGGCGGTTCACCCGGAAATACTCGTCCTTGTCCTTCAGCTTCGTGCCCAGCCAGGAGCCCGCCCGCACCCACAGGGAGCTGTGGAGCCCCAGGGCGGCCCGCTCGTTCAGACGGCGGCAGTCCGACGCATAGCCCACCACTTCGTCGGGATGTACGGGGCGGGATTTCGCCAGCACCTCGTCCATTCCGGAGACGTTCACCAGATCGTGGGTGAAGCCCAGCTGGGCGAGCCAGGGGAGGTCGTTGGCGATATTCCACATGACCACGGGCATGAAGGGGGCGGGCCTGGGAATGATGGTGTAGGGGACCTGGCACCGGGTGATCAGTTCCTGGCCGCTGGCCGTGCGGGCCTGGGCCTGGAGGGCGAGGACGTAGTCGCCAGGTTTGCGGGAGAGATCCAGTTCGGCCGGGAGCACTTTGGTGGCGCCGTAGGGAATGTTTTCCAGGCGCAGCTCAGAGAGTTCCCGGCCCTCCGCAAAAAAACGCACTTCCTCCAGGGCCTCGTTGGAGGAGTTGAGGTAGGAGAGCTTCATGTGGGGGGGGCGTCCCTCGAAGCGCTGGAAGACGCGGCGTCCCGGGATGGGCTCCAGGGTGGGCACGGAGGCGTAGCGCTGGGGGATTCCCTGGTAGAGGACGACCTGGGCGATCATGCCGGCCAGGGGGCTGTAGTTGGCCACGGAGCGGTCACCCAGGGTCAGGTGGAAGTCGCTCTGCGCCAGGGCGCCCTTGCCCTCCAGCATGGACTGTTTCAGACATTCCCCGTCCATGTAGAGGGCCGCCACGCCCCGTCCATTGTAGGTGAACGCCACCTTGTGCCAGACATCCGGCGGCAGCTCCATGGGGTCGGAGAGGATTTGCGCGGACTCGTCTCCGAAGCCCAGCCACAGTTCCAGGGTGTACTGGTTGTCGGAACCCCGGCGAAGGAGCAGGCAATACCCGCCATTGCCCCGGGGATTGGTGTTCTTGTAGTGGTAGCCCTTCTTGTCCACCAGGAAGAAGGTGTTGCGGGCGGTGGAGGCGGCGGTCTGGTCCAGGCAGAACCAGAGCTCCAGGGCCATGGACTCCTGGGGGACGAAGTCCGGCTGGTTGTAGATGGTCAGACCGTAGGCGGTGGAGCCATCGGCCTCTCCGGGGCAGACCTCCAGAGCGTGCTTGCCGGGGGCGTATTCCTGGACCACGGACATGGGGGAGAGGCGGTTCTTCCAGCCATGGCCGCTGGCGTCCCCGCCGGGCATGTCGGGATTGGAGAAGTTCCAGACGCCGATGCGTTCGGCGCCCTGGTCCTCGCCCTCCTCGGGCATCTGGTCATAGAAGGGGAAGTCGCTGCGGGGCTGGGCGGCGGGAGCGGGGGGCATGCCGCCGTAGCGCAGGGGGATGCCCTGGTAGAGGACCGCATGGGCGAGTTTGCCGGTGAAGGGGAAATGGCGGCTGATGGCACGGTCGCCCAGGCAGAGGCGATAGTTTCCCGGGGCGATGTCCTTGGCATCCTCCTTTTCCGCATGGCGCACCTCCTTGCCGTCCAGGAAGAGGGTCATCTTGCCCCGTCCGTCGTAGGTCAGGGCGGCCAGATGCCACTCTCCCGCCTTCATCTCCACGGCGGGGGAGGCGGCGTAGAGGGACTCGGCGCCGAAGCCCAGCCAGGCCCGCAGCTCGTATTTGCCTGGCGCCCGGCGCTGGAGATAGAGGTTGTAGCCCTGGTTCCCGTTGGGATTGGTGTTCTTGCTGAAAAAGCCCTTCTTGTCCACCAGGAAGAAGCAGTCCGACTTCATGGTGTCGGCGATTTCCGACAGCTGGAAGGCGATTTCGAAGGTGAAGGCGCCCTTGGGGGTGAGCTTGGCATGGGAGGCGATCACCAGGCCGCAGGCGACATCCGCCGGATTCTCGCTGCGATTGGGCACCAGAGCGGTGGTTCCCTCCGCAAGAATCTCCTGGCTGGCGCCCCCGAAGAGCTCTCCGTGGAAGCCGTTTCCGGAGTGGTCCGCTCCGGGATTATCCCCGGAGAAGGGCCAATATCCCAGGCGCACCGCCCCCTCGTCGATGGGGGAAGCCGGGGAGGCGGCGATTCCCCGCACGGGGAGAAGAGCGCATAGCGCACAGAGAATCAGCAGGGTCAGAATTTTCCTTGGCATGGTGATTTCTCCTGTTTTCGGTATCGGGTTCCGATGCGGGGCCTCAAGGCGTCTCCCCCGGCGCACCCGGCGCCGGCGGGAAGAAACATCCCCGGGGCACCGCATCCTTGTCTTCCTGAAAAAAGCCTTATTCCATCACCTGGAGCTTGATGGGCTTGTAGATGCCCCCGGCGCCGCCCACATCCTGGACGCGCACCGTGATCTGGTTGGGCTCTCCCCAGCGGATCAAGTCCGTCACATCCAGGGAGAAGGGGACATTCCAGCCCACGGGACCCAGGTCGTGTTCGCCCACATACTGGCCGTTGATCCAGACCCAGGTGCTTTCATCCACGCTGTCGAAGCGGAGTTCCACCGCATGGCAGACGGCGGGCTTCTCGGGGACGTCGAAGGTCCTCCGGTACCAGGCGATGCCATCATAGGCGACGCCGCAGGCCTCCCAGGTCTTGCCGATCTCCAGGGTTCTCCAGCCGGCGTCGTCGAACTCCTCCCGATAGACCTCCTCCGTGGAATGGAGATTGCCCAGGGGATCGGTGCTGAAGGCCCAGCCCTCCAGAGGCAGGGGATATTCCGCCTTCATCACCACTTCGTGGTCCCAGTCCGGCCGGTCCTTCAGCAGGGCCACATTCCGATGGAAGGGCCAGGAGGCCTTCACCAGCAGCTGGCGGATCTGGTCGTCCCGCTCCGTCTTCAGCAGCTCCTCGCAGATCTGGCGCAGGGCCTCCGAGGGATTCTCCAGGGAGACGAAGGACTGGACCGCCAGACGGCGCACGGTCAAATCCTGGCTTCCCAGGCTCTCCCGCAGCGTATCCTCGTCCAGCTTTCCCCCCTGGATGTTCCAGAGAGCCAGGAACGCCCGCACCCGGATGGAGGCCAGGGGATGTCCTGCCATGATCTGCCGCAGGAAAGGCACCGCCTCCTCCCCCTGCCTGACCATCAGCCGCAGCAGGGTGCCCTGGAGCACGGGGTCCTTCTCCTCCTCCAGGCAGCGCGCCAAATCCCGGGCGGAGAGGGCGCCCTTCTCCCATGCCTCCCGCATCTCCTGCCGGCGCAGAACGGGAGAGTTCCCGGGGACATTCCCGGCCCATGCCAGGGCCGCCACGGCAAGCATCATCAGAAATGTCTTTTTCATTCAGGCACTCCTCCCCGGCGGGAGTCGTCTTCTCCGCCGGGATTCTTCATCCGTTTGCTTCAGATTCCCCCTCCCCCCGGGGGAAAAAGCCTTTCCGGGGAAGGAGGGGAGAGAGGAAGGTAGGCGGGGAAATCACAGATCCAGGACGGCGGCGTCCGGGAGCTGTTCTCCCTTGACGGTGAGCCAGTGCATCTGGAACTCGGGCAGATACTCCCGGAGGAATTCCCGGGCCAGGGTCAGGCGGGCGGGCTCCATGCGGGTCTCCTCCAGCAGGAGCAGCCCCACGAAGAGGATCGTCTCCATGCGCACCACGGCGTAGGCCATCTGGTCGAAGAAGCGGGTGTCGTCATGATGTCCGTCCACGATGGCGATCGCCTCGTCCACCCGGGGGCGCAGCTCCTCGATCTTTCCCCGGAGGGCGGCGGCCTCCCCCTCCAGGGGCACGGCGCACAATTCGTCCATGCGGCCCTTCAGGGTGCGCTTCTTCACGCCGGCGATGGCGGCCACAATCTGCAGCTGGGTGGTTCCCTCGTAGATGTTGGTGATGCGGGCGTCCCGGTAGTAGCGTTCCGCCAGATGGTCCCGCATGTATCCCTTGCCGCCATGGACCTGGATGCCATCGTAGGCCACCCGATTGGCCATCTCGGTGTTGAACGCCTTGGCCATGGGGGTGAGGGCGTCAGCCAGACGGCCGTATTCCTTCGCCTGGGCGCGCTCCTCGTCGGAGGCCTCTCCCCGGCGCACCCGCTCCTCCAGGGCATCCCGGATGTCCACGGCCTTGCTGGTCTCGTAAAGGAGGCTGCGCCCCGCCAGGACAGCCGTCCGCATCTGCACCAGGAGGGCGTTCACGGCCCCGATCTGGTCGATGGACTTGCCGAACTGGTGGCGTTTGGCGGCGTAGTCCCGGGCGCAGCGATAGGCGGCCTCGCCGATGCCCACGGCCTGGGAGGCGATGGCGAGACGGGCGCCGTTCATCAGGCTCATGACGTAGCGGATGAGGCCCATGCGCCGGCTGCCCACCAATTCGGCGGGAACGTGGTCGAAGGTGAGTTCGCAGGTGGGGGAGCCATGGAGGCCCAGCTTGTCCTCGATGCCGCTGATCTTCAGCTGGGGGCAGGCCTCCACCAGGAACATGGAGAGGCCGCGGCCGTCGGAGGTGCCGGGTTCGCTGCGTGCCAGCACCAGGAGTGCCTTGGCGCGGCCATTGGTGATAAAGCGTTTCTTTCCATCCAGATACCACTTTCCGGTCTCGGGATCCTGGGTGGCCTTGGTCTGGACGCTCTGGAGGTCGCTCCCCGCCTCCGGCTCCGTCAAAGCCATGGCCCCGTCCACCTCTCCGGTGGCGAAGCGGGGCAGCATCCGGTCCTTCTGCTCCTCGCTGCCGAAGCGGTGCAGCGTCTCCGCGATGGACTGGAGGCCAAAGAGATTCTGGAGGGAGGCGTCAGCCCGGGAGACCATCTCGGTCATCATGGTGTAGATGGTGGTGGGCAGATTCAATCCCTGGTAGCGCCGGGGGAGGGTCACCCCATCCAGATGGTGTTCCCGGATGGCGGCCAGATTCTCCTGGGTGCCGTGGGGATAGTCCACCTTGCCGCCCGCCAGATGGACATTGTCCCGGTCCACCTGGGTGGCTCTGGGGGCGAAGACCTCTCCGGACAATTCTCCCACCTCCTCCAGGCGTCCCCGGGCCTGGGCTTGCGCCTCCTCCAGAGAGGCGGGGGCGCCGGGGAAGGCTTCGCCCTGGGTGAAGCCATCTTCCCGGAGGGCGTAGACCCGGGAGAGATCCGTGTGGGCGAGATGAAATTGCAGATCCTTGTTGTCCAGGAAGAAATTTTCGCTCATGTCCAGAGGGGGTTCGGAGGGGGATGGGCCGGAGCCGGAGAAGAAAGGGGGCGTGGAGGGGGAGACTGGAGGCGGCGCGGGGAATTTCCCGCCTGGGCTCCCGGGCTCCCGACAGTGGAGGAATAATGTAATCTGTCCCCCGCCCCTTCGCCTGTGTTTTTTCCCTGGATTCTGCCTCGCTCCCCCACCCGGAGCCCGGGCACAAAAAAGGGCGGGAGGCGACGTCCGGGGACATCGTCTCCCGCCCGTGGGGCGGTGGCCATCACGCCCTGGGGAGGGCGGGGGCCGTCAGGAATCAGCCGATGGTGATCTTCCGCGGGGCATTCTCCGCTTTAGCGGCGGCACGGAAGGTCAGCACGCCATCCGCCAGATTCGCCTGGATCTTCTCGGGATCCGCATCCTCCGGCAGGCTGAAGAAATACTCCACCTCGTTGGAGTAGGACTCGCCATCCTCCTCGCCAGCGGTCTTGCCCTTGACGGAAATGCCGCCATTCCGGAATTCCACATCCAGGTTTTCCGCCTTCATGCCGGTGACTTCCGCATGGAGAATGTAGGAGCCGTCCTTGGTCTTCTGGAATCCCTCCACCCTCCGGGGAGCCATCTCGCCGCGCCCGGCGAAGAAGGGCATCACCGGCAGTCCGAAGATTTCGGCGAAGGGGTCGAAGGCGAAGCTTCTTTCGCAGCGGCAGTCCTGCTTTCCCTGATTCCCATGGTTCACTTTGATTTCGTTCATTGTGTTACCTCCTTTGCGGCCCAGGCAGGGCCAAGTTCGTGTGTGTCGTTTGCGGCGTTCGGTCTATTCGTCGATGGTGATCTTGCGGGAGTCGGCATCGGCCTTGGCGGGCACCCGCAGGGTCAGGACGCCATCCCGCAGGGTCGCCTGGATCCGGGTGGCGTCGGCCTCCTCCGGCAGGGTGAAGAAATACCGGATCTCGTTCTGGTAGGCATCCGGCGCCTCGGGGGTCTTTCCCCGCACCTTCACGCCGCCATTCTGGAACTCCAGCTCCAGGTTTTCCGCCTTCAGCCCGGGGACCTCCACATGGAGGAAGAAGTTTCCGTCCTTGTCCTTCCGGAACCCTCTCACCCGGCGCTTCCCCCGTTGGGAAGTTTCTTTCTTCAGTTCCCCCAGTAGATCTTGCATCATGCGCCAGAAGTCATCATTTTCCACAGATTCCGGGGGGTAAGGGCAGTACAATCTCATTTCGTTTTCTCCTCTGTTACGTTCTCTCGTCTCGGTTCTTGCGGGAGACAGCCCCCAAAGGTTCCACGGGCCGCTCCCGCCTCGTCTTGAAGCACAAACGCAACAAAGCAGGGGGCGTGCCAAAGTCCCCCACGCCACCAGAGCCCGCCTGCGCCGCGACAGACGGACACAACCCCTGCGCCCTCCCGACACACCCCCGGCGCACCCCTCTTCAGCGCACCTGCAAGGAGAGGGTTCCCGGCGCAAGATTCTCCCCTGCCCACAAAACCAGACGATAGCTTCCCCTGCCCAGGCGCAGTTCCTCCCCCGAGGCGTGCCGCCCCCGATACTCCCCGTTCACATAGAGATGGCACAGGGGAGGCTGGGTCCTCAGGAGGAACACGACCTCCTCCGTCCCCTCAAGGCGATATTCCCCCGGAGCGGGAGAAAGCACGCGGACCTGGCGGGGCTCCCGGGACTCCTCCCGTCCGCACCTCTCGCAGCGCATCAGGGGAATTCCCTGGATGGTCCACCCTGCCCTGGTCTCCCCGCAATCCGGTCCCGGAACCAGGCCGCTCCGGGCGCACAGGGGCCGCCGTTGCCACAGAGTCTCCTCGCAGGCGGGCCAGACGGGCGGCGTGTCCCGGGACAGGGCCTGGATGAGACTGCCCGCCACAGGGGCGGCGGCGCTGGCCCCCACCAGGGACGAGGAGGCACGCCCGTTCTTGTTGCCCAGCCACACCCCCACGGTCCACTGGGGCGTCACGGCAAAGCACCAGGCATCCCGGTTCCCGTTGGAGGTGCCTGTCTTCCAGGCGACGGGCAGCTCCCCCGCCCCGGGCAGGGGGCGGCGCAGCATGGCCAGGAGCATCTGCCGGGCGCCCTCGTTCCACAGTTCCTCCGGCTCCTCCCGCCGTTCCGGGAGTTCCTGGAGCCAGACCAGCCCGGGGGGAGCGCCGGCCAGACGGGCGTAGGCGGCGGTCAGGGAGGCCAACGTGGATTCCGTGCCGCCGATGGCCAGGGAGAGCCCCACCTTCTCCCCCAGGTCGGCGGGAGTGGTCTTGAGCATCCCCAGGCGCCATAGAAGCCGGAGGAAGCGCTCCACGCCCAGGCGTTGCAGGAGGCGCACCGCCGGGGTGTTCAGGGAATCCGCAAGGGCTTCCCGGGCGCTCACCTCCCCCCGGAAGGAACCATCGTAGTTTTCGGGGCGATAGTCTGGCAGGGTCAAGGGGGCGTCCAGGAGGCGGGTCTCCTCCACCAGCATGCCGCCATACAGCGCCTCCCCATACAGAAAGGGCTTCCAGGCAGAGCCGGGAGAGCGCCAGGCGACGGCCCCGTTCACCGCCCCGTCCTGGGGACGCCGGTAATCCAGGGTGCCCACGCAAGCCCGGACCCGCCCCGTGGCGTTCTCCACCACCATGGCCGCCCCGTCCTCCACCCCGTCCAGACGTTCCACCTGGCGCCGCAGGGCCTCCCGCACCTGTTCCTGGAGCAGGGAATCCAGGGAGAGACGGTATTCCCGGCGTCCCGGGCATGCCTTCCGGGCCATTTGGAGGAATTGGGGATCTGCCAGGCGTGGCCAGAGCTGGGTGGAGAACTGGCGGTAGCGCAGGGGTTCCCGGCGAATGTTTTCCGCCTCTTCGGGCGTGAGGACTCCGTGGCGCATCAGCAGATGGAGGACCAGTTCCCGGCGTTGCAGGGCCTTTTCGGGGGAGCGGTCGGGCCGATAGCGGTTGGGGCATTGGGGGATGCCCGCCAGAAGAATCATCTCGTTCCGGTTCAGCTCCGCGGCGTGGCGTCCGAAGTAGTATTGGGCGGCGGCCTCCACCCCATGGAGTTTCGCCCCATAGGGAAGCTGGTTGAAGTACTCCTCCAGGATTTCCTCCTTGGTGTGGGTTTCCTCCCACCGGCACGCCAGGAAAATCTGGCGCAGCTTGTAGCCCAGGGTGCGGCGGCGGCCCGTCCGCATGGTCATCACCTGCATGGTGATGGTGGAGCCCCCGGACACCACACGCCCGCATTTCAGCATCTGCCAGGCCGCCCGCATCCCGGCACGCCAGTCAAAGCCATGATGCTCCCAGAACCGGCGGTCCTCCACCGCCAGGACAAAACGGATCATCTCCGGGGGAATCTCCTGGTAGGAAACGGGGAAATTCCACCGGTAATCCCCGCCGCGGTCCACATGGATCAACTGTCCCGAGGCGTCCCAATACTGCACCGAGGGTTCCGGGAGGGCGGGTTCCTCCCCTTCCGGCCACCCCGTCAGCTTCACCCCCAGGCAGAATACGCCCCGGGCCGCCAGCGCCAGGAGCAGGACTCCCGGCAGAAGGCAGCGGAGGAGGCGCCGGGCCTTTCCCGGCGCCGAAGCATGGGCGGGCGCGTCAGCCAAGGTCCAGGGTCAGGGAGCTTCCTCCACCACGATGCGCGCCGAAGCGGGGGGTTCCGAGGCCCGGAGGGCGGGGCGATACATGGATTCCACCGTCACGGGAGGCATGGCATAGCTGCCGCTGGAGACCACCCGGACCCAGTAGCAGGCTTCCAAGTCCCCGTCGGCGCTGTCGCCGAATCCCAGGAAGCGGTCGAAGCGCCTTTCCATCCGGTGGAATTTCACCGCGGCGCCATTGCCGGGCATGGGTTCCTGGAGACGGCTGCTGGTCAGCAGCTGCTCGTCCTCGATCTCCAGGGCCCCAGGCAGCAGGTCGCAGAGGACGTAGCTCCCCGCCTCCGGATTCAACACCCGCACCTGCAGACACACCTGGAGCCGCTGGCCGGGACGGAAGCTGGTCACCACCTCCCCCTTCTCATTCCGGAATTCCCGGTGGACGGACAGCCCCTGGGACACCGCCTCGGACTCCCGGGAGGCGGCCTTCCGGGAACGCACGGCGACACGCACAGGCACCTCCCCCACATTCCGCAGGAGATACCGCCCCTCCTTCTGCAACGACAGGGGCAGACGACTGGTTTCCGGCGTGGCGGCCGAGACCTCCTTCCATTCCACGGCGAAATTTCCCTGGGCTTGTCCCCGGAGGGCGGCGGAGAGTCCCAGAGCCGCCCAGGCATTCTCCTGGGTGGAGCCCCAGTGGCCCTCCGGGTTGCGCGCCGCCAGGAGCGTCTCCGTCAGAGCGGGGATTCTGGCATCGTCCGGCAGCACCTGGCACAGGAGCCACAGGCCCATGCCCAGGCGGCGCACGGAGGAATCCAGGCCGGTGTACGCCTCCTGCCCCTTGCCCAGCCAGTTTCCGGTCTCCTCCAGGGCCTTGTCCAGGAGGAGTTTTCCCTGGGCGGCCTGCCCCCCCTTCATCAGAGCCACCCCCTTCAGGAATTTGCCGAAGGCGTCACAGGACTCCTCGGGCAGGAGATGCCCGTAGGCCTCCACGCTGCGGGGCTCCGCCCACGCCAGGACCAGGGTGGCCATGGCCCGTTTTCCGGGGTCGCCTCCGGTCTGGTTCAAGGTGCGCTTCAGGTTTTCCACAATCTGGCGGCGCCACTCCCGCGCCAGGGGATAGCCCCGCTTCTCCGCTTCCAGCAGGAAGAGGTAGGCATACAGGGAGCCGTCCTCCCAGACCAGCTTTCCCCCGGACCACATGGAGAGCCACCCATTCTGGCAACGCTTGGTTCCCAAATCCAGCAGCACGCCCTGGATCTTCTGGCGGGCGGCGCGGGCATACAAGGAGGGCACCAGCCCCTGCGCCTCCATTTTCTCCACGCCCAGCAGGGGGAAGGCGGTGGAGACCATCTGCTCCAGACAGCCGTAGGGATATTCGCCCAGCCACTTCAGACTGCCCGTGATGGCCAAGGCGGTGGTGCCGGCCTCCAGGGCGCCCCAGCGCTCCACCGCAAACTCCCGGGCCTCCCCCGGGGCGAGACTCACGCTCTCCACCACATCCTGAACGGGGACGGCGGGACGCACCACGACGGCGTATTCCCCCACCTCCGTGGCGTCCCCGAGGGAAAGGGTCACCCGGAGCCGGAGGCGTTCCCCCTCCCCGGCCGTCGCCGCGACACTTGCGCGCGCCGCCTTGCCCGGCTCCATGGCGACCTGGCCGGAGGCGGGGGTTTCCAGGGTTCCTCCCTCCACCTCCACCTTCCACTGGCCCGTCCCGGCGGGCAGACGATGGTTCTCCATCTGGAAGACCACGTTCAGCCTGTCGCCGGGAGCAACCACCCGGGGGCCGTGCACCTGCAGCGTCAAATCCCGCCGCAGAAGCATCTCCGCCTCGCCCCTGCCCACGCCCGCCTCACCGGCGGCCACGGCCATGAGGCGCAAAGTCCCCACATGCTCCGGGAGAGTGACCTGGAGGCTGGCATCGCCGGACTCCGGCACCTGGACGGTGCCCAGATAGACCAGGGCGACCTTGCGGGCCGCCTCCTCCAGAGAAGAGGCGAATCTGGCCGCCAGGGCGGCGCCGCCGCCGATGTGTTCCGTGCCGGCGTTGAGGATGGGATAGAGCAAGCCGTAGCTATGGAAGAAGCCGGGCTCCCGCCGCTGGGGTCCATGGAAGAAGGCGAAGGGATCCGGGGTGACGAATCCGGTGAGAGCCAACGCCCCCTCCTCCACACCCCAGAGGACGGCCTCGCCGGAGGCCGGCCCGCCCTGGGCATCCCGAAGGTGGACGGCCAGCGTGACCTGCTCCCCGGGGCGCGCCTGCTCCGGGGATTCCCATTGCACCTTCAGGCGATGGGAATCCTGGTTCACGGGCAACTCCACCAGCCCCGCCAGAAGCCGGGGATCCGACTCCGGATTCTCCCGGATTGCCACCGTGACGTGGGCGTACCAGGTGCCCCGGAGGGCATCCGGGGGAATGGCGACCTGGACCAGATTCTCCCCCTGCTTCACGGGGAAGGCGGCAGCGGAGGAGAGTCCCTCGCCCCCCGCCACCACCATGCCCTCCCCGGCGCCAGGCGCCTGGAAGGAGAGCGTGGCCGTCTCTCCGGGGAGATATTTCTCCTTGTCCAGGGTGAAGACCAGGGCACGGGGGTCCCGGAGGCGGCGTCCCGCGCCTGCGCCATGCCAGAACTCCATCTGGAGGCGTCCCCTCCCCTGTCCGTCCCGGATTTCCAGGCGGTATTCCCCGGGGGCGACATTCTCCGGCAGCAGGAACCAGCCCTCCTCCAGGGCGACGGCCCCGCGCAGGACCTCCGCTTCCCGCTTCTCCCATTCCCGGGAGAGGCTTCCGTCCCGCTGGGAGCGCAGGACGTAGTTCCACTCCTGCCGGAACAGGCGGCAGGTCAAATCGGCGGGCATCGGGAGTTCCTTTCCCTCCGGGGACACCGCCGCCAGGCGCAAGGCGCAGCGTCCCGTGGGATGGTCCCCCTTCCAGCCCCCCAGATACCATTCCGCATAGTGGCGGCGAACGACCGTGCCGGCGGTGACGGGGCGCATTCCGTCGCCGGGGAAGCAGGTGGCCTCCACCTGGTATTCCACCGGATTGCCCACGAAATTCCCCGTGTCCCCCAGGGGCAGCTCCACGGCGTAGTCGCCCTGGTCATCCAGCCGGCTGGTGGTCTGGAGGCGCAGTTTGGTGTGTTCCCCGCCGGGGAAGCCAAAAGAGAATTCCTCGAATCCCCGGGGACGGAATACGCCGTCCGTCCCCCGGACATTCAGGGTACATTCCCGGTCCCTCAGGGGGGAGCCGTAGTAGAAAGCGGCACGTCCTCCCAGCGCCAGGGTGGCCTCCTTCCCCGCGTCCCGTCCCTCCAGGGTGAGACGAATCTGCTGGGGAAGGGCCTCGCTGACCAGGAAACTCTCCCGGGCGAGCACCGTGGCGGACTCCCCGGGGCAATGGAGGGTCACCCCATACTGCCCCAAGGCGACCTGGGCGGGCAAGGAGAACTCCGCCTGGCAGAATCCCCCCTCGTCCACCGTGGCCTTCCGGCTTTCCAGGGCCTTGCCCCGGTTGTCCAGCAGCGTGAACTCCACGGGCATCCCCGCCACGCTCCGCCCGTCCTTGCGGCGCATCAGGGCGTGGAAACGAATGTTCTCGCCGGGGCGGCACAGCCCCCGGTCGCCGAAGAGGAAGCAGCCCAGGGGTTCCGGCTTCCCCGGCGCCTGGAAGATGTCGCAGTACGCCAGATCCCCGGCGCTCCGCACCAGGACATGCCGGGGCGCGTCCGTTTCATCCGCCATGGGCGGCAGGGTGATCCGGGCGATTCCCTGGTCGTCGGTGGTTCCTTCCGCCAGGAGCTGCTTTTTGGCGCTCCACAGCTGCACCTGTGCCTGGGGCACCGAGCGGCCGTCCACCAGGGAGCGCACCCCCACGGCCATCTCCTCCCCGTAGGCGGTCGCCGTCACCCCCAGATCGGAGACCAGCACCATGCGTCCGTTCTTCCGATAGTCCGGCCCCTGGGAATCCTGGATGGTGACATAGTAGATTCCCGCCTGGCGGGGGATGCCCGCCTGTTCCAGCTCCAGGGAGAGATTCTGGGGAATGTTCTCCGGGGACTCCACGGGGAAGCGGCAGGTCGCCACGCGGCGGGAGAGGGAGGTGTCCCGGGGATTGTCCAGGAACGCCAGCAGCTGGTTGGGATACGGGGAATAGACCTTCACCAGGAGTTCCCCCTGGAGATTCTCCGTGGTCAGGGGAAGATTCCAGAAGGGGGAGGAGAGGGGGAACTGGCTTCCGCTGGTGCGGAATCTGGCCCGGGAGGGACGCCGGGGCGTCTCCACCACGGCGACCGCCTCCTCCTCCCCGTCCTTCAGCTGAATGGTATACAGCGTGCTGGGCTGGAACTGCCCCGTCACATACACCAGCCCTTGCCCGAAATCCAGCACCCTCGGAGCGGCGGGCAGGCCCGGCTGAATCACCAGATCCTCCCCCTGCAATTCCGGAACGGAGCGGGACAACATCAGGCTGATTCCGCCGCAGTCCTCATCCACCTCCGCACTCTGGATCCGCAACGGCGTCCCCGCCGCCGCGGCCTCAAAGGCATCGGCGAACATCGGGTCCTGCGCCAAGGAAGGAGGCAGCCCCTCCAGGCCCGCCACGGGAGCCGGACTCTCCGGCGGCGCCACGGGGACCTCCGCGCCCCGCGGCTTCCCCCCTCTTCCCTCTTTTAACCACAACAGATTCCCCGCCAGGGAAATACCCAAGACCACCAGCACAACACCCCAAAGAACACGCATTCCACGCCCCATTCTGCCAAATCTCCCGATTTCTTTTACGCCCACGACACCGGCCCCCGAATCCGCCCCCGAAGACACAACTCCCCCACCCCCGGAAAACAAGAAGGCGAGAGGAAGAGAGGGACGGCCCGTCAGGCCTCCCCCGCCATCTCCCAAGACAGGATTCTACACACAATCAACCCAAGGATAAGGACAGAGCCCAAGTCCCAACCCCCGTCTGCCGAAGCCGTCGCCACCCCAGAGAGCAAGCCGGAATCCAGACAAAAGCCCCCGTCGGGATCGCTCCCCCCCGGAGAAGGCGCCGCCGCGGAACATTTCCTTCCGCGCGCCCCCCGGATGATGCGCCTCCCTCTGCCAGCTGACTCCGCGCCACCACGGAAACGGCGGCGTCCTCGCAAACGGACAGAATATATACGCCACCCCCACCTCCCGACTCCAGGAAAAATCCGGATTTTCGAGAAAAAAATCACCCCTTTTCCCGCGGGGAGGAGGCGGGCGGCTTTTGTTTTTTGCGGGAGGGGTGGAAGAGAGCCACCAGGTGTCCCAGGAGACGGGCGCCGGCGGAGGCCAGGGAAGTCCAGTGAAGGAGGCGATCCAGCCAGGGGCGTTTCAAGGCGATGGCCTTCACGGGGCAGAACTCGTGGCAGCAATAGCACCGGATGCACAGCTCCTTCTTCACCCCGCCCTTCTCCGGATAACCGGGGGAGATGGCGGCGGGCTTGGCGGGACACCCCCGTTGGCATTTCCCGCATTTGATGCATTTGTCCTTCTGGATGAAGGGAGTGGGCGCCACCTGCCCCCGCAGCCATTTCAGCAGGAATCCGGGCAAGGGCAGGATGCGGAGGACATTGACGGGGGTCTTCACCAGCTGGAAGTCCTTCACCTTCAAGGACTCCAGGGAATCCCCCTCCACCTCCACCTCCCGGAGGGACGTGGCGCCGAAGTTTCCCCGCCGGGCGGCCTGGAGCAGGGGATATTCCCCCGGGGGCAGCCCGATGAGCTCGCAGCCCACCACGTCCACGGCGGCCAGGTCGGTGCCCACCACCAGAGCGCCCACCTTCCGGGGCGTTCCCCCGTGGGGACCGGGGCCCTCCATGGCAACGATGGCATCCAGCACCGCCAGCTTCACCCGCGCCGTGCGGTTGATGTCAATCATCAAGTCCGCCAGGCGGTCCCGGTTCTGGAGACGAAAATGGTATTCCCCCTTCTGGCCGCCGGGAATGAGGCCGTATTGGTTCTTCAGGGCGCCGGTGTACCCCATCTGGACATGGGTCTTCAGCTTGGGAAGGGAAATCACCACATCCACCTGCGTCAGCCAGGAGGTCAGCTCCAGGCTCTTCCCTATGGCGTTCTCCGGGGTGTGGAAGACGGTGGTTTCCCGGAAGGGAGCGGGCGTGGCGCCCTCCTCCTGGCAGACCTCCAGCAACCCGCACACCCGCATGTTCTCCTCCGTCTGCCCCACGCCGGGCCCGTCCCCCACCAGGACCTCGGCGGCGCCTGCCTTCTTCACCAGGCGAATGACAGCCCGAAGCACCTGGGGATGGGTGGTCACCGCCTCCTCCGGACGGGCGGGCGCCAGAAGATTGGCCTTCAACAACACCCGGTCCCCGGGATGCACCAGGCTCTCCATGCCCCCGAAAGGCGACAGCGCCCGTTCCAGGGCAGCCAGCAGGGCGGGAAAATCCTCGTAGCGATCCAGGGCGATCAGGGAGACGCGGGAAGTCATGGCAGAGCGGACGGGGAGGAATAGCGCTGCACCGCCCGTGCGGCGGCAAGCTCCAGGGACTGAACCGCCTCCAGGGAATCCGGGGACGGGGAAGAGGGGACGGTGTCCAGGGCGTGCTCCACCGCCCAGGGGATGGCGTCGAAGGCCAGGGTGCCCTGGAGGAAGCGCTGGAGGGCCGCCTCGTTGGCGGCCTGGAAGACGGCGCCGGCGCCCCCGCCCGTCTCCATCACCCGGCGTGCCAAAGCCAAGGCGGGGAAGCGCGTTTCATCCGGCGGCAGAAAATCCATCCGGCATCCTCCCGGGCGCAGGAAATCCAGGGGGGCGCAGGGGGAGCTCCGGCGTTCCGGATAGGTCAGGCAATATTGGATGGGCAGGCGCATGTCCGCCGTCCCCATCTGTGCCAGCACCGCCCCGTCCACGAACTCCACCATGGAATGGACCAGGGACTGGGGATGGATCACCACCTGGATCCGGGAGCCGGGGAGATGGAAGAGCCAGCGGGCCTCGATCATCTCCAGGGCTTTGTTCATCAGGGTGGCGCAGTCCAGGGTGATTTTCCTGCCCATGTTCCAGGTGGGATGGCACAGGGCCTGCTGGGGAGTCACCTGGTGGAGGGGGATCTCCGGGTGTCCATGGAAGGGGCCTCCGCTGCAGGTGAGCCAGAGATTCCGCACCTCCCCGTGGTTCTGCCCCTGGAGACATTGGAAGATGGCGCAATGCTCGCTGTCCACGGGCATCAGGGAGCCCGAATGCGCCCTGGCGGTGGAGTTCACCCACTCCCCGGCGGCCACCATGACCTCCTTGGTGGCCAGACAGACCCGCTTTCCCGCCTCCAACGCCGCCATTACATAGGGCAGCGCCGCAGACCCCTGGATGGCGCAGACCACCACATCCACCCGGGGCGACCGCAGCAGATCGCACAACTCCCCCTGATCCCGCAGCGTGGAATACCGGGGCTGGCCCGGGCAATAGCTGTCCCGTACGCCCAGACGCTGCCGGATCTCCTCCAGAACCGCCCCCTGATGGCCGCAGGTCACCACCTCCAGGGAATACTCCTCCGGACTCCGCGCCAGCACCTCCAGGGTCTGGCGCCCGATGGAACCGGTGACGCCCAGGATGGCAACCCCCCGCCTGGACCTAGACATATCCTTGACACTCATGGGAAGACTCTCCCTGCCCCGAAAACACCCCGGGACCACCTACAGAAAATACTCCTGGCACAGCCCCAGCAGGGAAAGAAAGACCCCCACGGCCAGCAACCAGCCCACCAGGGCGGGAATGGCCCCGGTTCTCCGACGACGACGATGCCGCGCCGCGCCGCCATGGCTGTCCAGGACGGCCTGGAGCAGGAGGCGGCGGCGACGGGAGAGCTGGGGAGAGGGATTGGGCATGCTGGCGCCGCGGGGGAGGAAGGGAGCGCGTCCCTACTGGATGATGCCGCCGGAATCGGAGAGGAAGATTCCCTTGAAGTTCATGCGGAGCGCCTGGGGATTGTCGGAGAGCTCCAGGGCCTTCTCCTCGGAGATGTCGCCGGCGTTGTAGTGCTTCAGCAGGCACTGGTTGAAGGTCATCATGCCCATCTCCTCGTTGGCCTCGATGGCCTGGGGAAGACGGTCGATGCGCCCGTCGAAGATCAGCTTCTTCACGATGGGGGCGTTGATCATGATCTCGGTGATGGGCACCACGCCCTTGCCGGAGGCCTTCTTGGCCAGGCGCTGGCAGACGATGGCCTTCACCACGTCGGAGAGGGATTTGCGGATGGAGTCCCGCTCCTCGATGGAGAACATGTCCAGGATACGGTTGATGGACTGGGGGGCGTCCTTGGTGTGGAGGGTGGTGATGACCATGTGGCCGGTTTCGGCGGCGGCCAGGGCGGTCTCGAAGGTGGTGCGGTTGCGCATTTCTCCCACCACGATGATATCGGGGTCCTGACGCAGGGCGTGCACCAGGGCGGAGTCGAAGGATTCCGCATCCAGGCCCACCTCCCGCTGCTCGAAGAAGGAGAGCTTGTCCTCGAAGGTGTATTCGATGGGGTCCTCGATGGTGATGATGTGCTTCCGGAAGTTGGTGTTGATGAAGTCCAGCATGGCGGCCATGGTGGTGGACTTTCCGCTTCCGGTGGTGCCCGTGATGAAGATGATGCCGTTGCTGTTGGAGGCGATGGTCTTCATCACCTCGGGGAGGCCGGCCTCCTTCACGGTGGGGGGCTTGCTCTTCACCCAGCGCATGGTGATGCCCCGGTTGCCCCGCTGCAAATGCAGGTTCACACGGAAACGCCCCGCGTCCGGCTCCTGCCACGCGAAGTCCAGGTCTCCCTTCGCCAGGAACTCCTCATACTTCCCCGCCGGGACGATGTCGTGGCAGATCTGGTCGAAGATCTCCGTGGTGGTCTCGTAGTCAATCTGCACCAGATTGGAGTCGATGCGCAACTGCACATTCTTGTTTTCCCGGATGTGCAAGTCGCTGGCCCGCTCGTCCACCGCATATTTCAGCAGGTCGTGGAGGCAGGACTGTTTCAGTTCGGCAGGCATGTTGTGTCTTCCTTGGGCTGGGGAGGTAGGGGGTGGAGGAAAGCCGGCCTCGCGGGGGAGGAGAGGCCGGCGGGGATGGATCAGATGCCGGTGGCCTTGGAGTCCGGACCGCACTGTCCGTCCATCAGCTTGGCCTGGCGGGTGGTGAGCAGGACGCTCTGCCAGAGCATGCCGAAGGGGTCGATCTTCCGGCGGGAGCTGGTGGCCATGGCGATGGGCACATAGATGAAATATCCCTGCCAGTTGCCCACCACCATGTCGGTCATGCCGGCCATGGCGGCGTGCACGGCGTGCTGGGCAAGGTGGAGGCAGAAAATGGAGTCGTAGGAATTGGCGGGGAGGCTTCGGATCTCGTAGCTGGGGTCGAAGTACTTGATGGCGATCTCGGTCTTCTTGGCGGCGAAGTGCTCCTGGATCCGGCTCTTGAGGTAGACCCCGATGTCGCTGTGGAGCACATTGCCCGACTTGTCCGTCTGGCGCTGGCCGGAAAGCAGGTCCTGGCCCGCGCCCTCCGCCACCACCATCACGGCGTGGTGCTTCCGCGCCATGCGGGCCTCCATGGCCTCCAGCAGGCCGCCGGGTCCCTCCAGGCGGATGGGCACCTCGGGAATCAGGCAGAAGTTGGCCACGGAATTGGCCAGGGAGGCGTAGGCGGCGATGAAGCCGGAGTCCCGCCCCATCAGGCGGACCAGCCCCAGCCCGTTGTAGGCCCCGTTGGCCTCGTTGTGGGCGCAGCTCAAGATATTGGCCGCCGCCTGGACGGCGGTCTCGAAGCCAAAGGTCTTGTCCATGAAATTCAGGTCGTTGTCGATGGTCTTGGGGATGCCCACCACGCTGCATTCCACCCGGCGCCGCTGACATTCCTGGGCGATGGCGTGGGCGCCCCGCTGGGTGCCGTCTCCTCCGATGGTGAAGAGGATGTTGATGTTGAGGCGGTCCAGGGTCTTGACGATTTCCTCGGTGGGCTGCATTCCCCGGGAGGAGCCCAGGATGCTGCCGCCCTCGGAGTGGATGTCGTCCACCACGTCGGGATTGAGGACCATGGGGCTGAGTTTATAGGCGGGGTTCAGGCCCTGGTATCCGTATTTGATGCCGAAGATGTTGTCCACCCCGTAGACATACCAGAGGGTGTTGACCAGTCCCTTGATGACGTCGTTGAGTCCGGGGCAGAGTCCCCCGCAGGTGACGATGCCCACCCGGGTCCATGCGGGGTCGTGGAAGATCTGCCTTCTGGGGCCGGCGGCCAAGAAAGAAGGCATCACCTTGTGTTCCTTGAGGAAGAGCTGGTTTCGCGCGGCGTCGGCGCAGTAGCAGATGCGTTCGCTGTCCTCCACGAAGATGGCTTCCTTGAGGGGGGAGACCAGGGTGGGGACCCCGAGTCTCTGGATGGAGAAGTCCATTTTCGGCAGGGCGTTCAAATCGACGTCAATGTTCTGGGGCAACATGGTCGTTTCTTCCGAGGGGAGGCAAGTGCCTGTCCGTGGCGCGGGCGGGGAGAGGGGGTGCGGGCCGGCGGCACGCCGGGGGAGGCGCCCCTCTTTCCATCGTGCGCGGGGCAGGAGGGAAACAAGGAAACAGGGTGTCCTGCTTGGGAGACAAAGCGGACAGTGCAAACTATAATACCCGGAAAGCCTGCGGGCAGGGGCTGGGAGACCGGAATCCCGCCCCGCCTTCCCCCTATGGGGGAACTGCCCCTTGACCCCCTCCCCTCTTCCCCGGTTTTTCCTCCCCCTCGATGTCCAGACGAGAATTTTCTCCTTTTCCCGCAGGACGCCCTCCCCGCCCCCCCGCCTCCCCGCCCGGCTCTCCCCTTCCGGAGGAGACGCGCCTCGCCGGCGAGGTGCTGCGGGTGATTTTCGCCAACTCGGAGAACGGGTATGGCGTGGTGGTGGTGGCCCGCGCCAACGGTCCGGGGGAGGCGATTGTGGCGGGCAATCTTGCCGGCGCCATGCCCGGAGCGGAGCTTCAGGCGGAAGGCTACTGGCAGGACCATCCCCGCTTCGGGCGGCGTTTCCAGGCCACGTCCACCCACTTCGCCCCGCCCGCCTCGGACCTGGGCATCCAGCGCTATCTGGCCAGCGGATGCCTGCCCGGCGTCAATGAAATCACCGCCCAGGCCATCGTGAAGCACTTTGGCAGGGAGACGCTGGAGATTCTGGACCACTTCCCCAAGCGCCTGCTGGAGGTGCCGGGCATCGGCAAGAAGAAACAGGCCGCCATCGCCAAGGCATGGAAGGAGCTCTCCGCCTCCCGGGACGAGGAGGTCTTTCTGCTGGGGCTGGGCATCTCCCCCGCCATGGCCCAGCGCATCATCAAGCACTACGAGCCCGTCAGCGCCTCCCAGATCGTGCGCCGGAATCCCTACCGCCTGGCGCAGGACATCGAGGGCGTCGGCTTCCAGACCTGCGACCACATCGCCCTGGGCCTGGGCGTCACCCCCGCCTCCCCCATGCGGGTCTCCTGCGGCCTGGCGTACACCCTTCGCCAAAGCACCCTCTTCGGACACGTCTTCCTCCCCAAGGCCAGCCTCCTCCAGGAGGCGCTGAAGCTCCTGGACGTCCCCCCCGAGGCGCTGGAGGCCGGCTTCCACGAGGCGCTGGTCCGCGGGCTCTTCCTGGCCCTCCAGTTTCCCGGAGAGCAGGAGCTGCTCTGCTATCCCCGGGAGCTGGCGTCGCAGGAGCAGAATCTGGCCCTGATGCTCCTCCACCATCTCCAGCAGCGCTTCCCCGCC
>JBJEVT010000031.1:0-134862 GCA_051884615.1 Oligosphaeraceae bacterium | reverse complement strand
CGGGCAGCCAGAACGGCCCCCCCCGTCCTTGGAATACAACCTACTGCCCCTCTAGAACATCTAGAACATCTAGAGCATCTAGCCCTTTGATTCTCCTGGGGGAGAAAAAAGCCCCCCGGGGGATCTCCCGGAGGGCACGCATTGCGGGGTTTCCGTGCTCTTTGTGTAAAGCGGCAGCGTCTCCAGGGTCAGGCGAAGACGCTGAATTGGATGGCCACCCAGTGGCAGACGGAGGCTGCCAGGACGAAGGCGTGCCAGATCGTGTGCATATAGGGAGTCCTGTCCATGGCATAGAAGGGCACTCCCAGAGTATAGAGAGCGCCTCCCACCAGGAGCATCACCAGTCCGGGAATATCCAGGACTTTCAGGAGAGGTTTGAAGAAGAGGAGCGCCTCCCATCCCATGGCCAGGGTGATGAGGAGGGTGAGCCACTCCCTGCGGGGTCTCACCACGGTTTCCGCCAGGATTCCCATGGCCGCCAGGACCCAGGTCGCCACCAGCACCCAGATGCCCAGGCTTCCCTCCTTGAGGCTGACCAGGGCGAAGGGGGTGTAGCTGCCGGCGATGAGGAGATAGATGGAGACGTGGTCGAAGGTCTGCAGGACTCCCTTGACCCGCCAGCGGGCCGTCAGGTGATAGAGGGCCGAGGCGGAATAGAGGACCAGGAGCGTGGTGCCGTAGATGGCAGCGGAGACGATGCGCCGGGAATCTCCCATCTCTCCGGTCTTCACGCACATGAAGGTGAGGGCGAAGATGCTGAAGATTGCCCCGGCGAAATGCGTGCCGAAGTTCGCCCACTCCTCCCCCTTGGTGCGGTGGAAGTCATCCCCCCAGTGCTTCATCTGGTCCAGGATTCTCTGGAGACGGCGTTCCTTGGGGGACAGCGTCTCTTTGGGAGAGGATTCCTGGGAAGGATTCGTCTGGGGGGGGAGCGGGCGGGACATGGGCGTTCAAGGAAGCGGGGAGATTAGGCGTGAAGCATGTTCTGGCCTCCCGTCACCGGGATGGCCTGACCCGTCTCGTACTGCTGTTCCACACAGTAGACGATGGCGCGGCCCACATCCTCGGGAAGGCAGCCGCGGTGCATGGGCACCTTGGCCATGTAGAACTCCCGGACATCCTCCACGGAGGTGGCGCCGGGCACCTTGCCCGCCTGGAGATACTGGACGAAGAGCCCCTTCACCGGGTCGCTCCAGAGGGGGCCGTCCAGATAGTTGCCGGGGCAGACGGAGTTCACCTTGATGTGGCTGGTCACCAGCTCCTTGGCGAAGGACTGGGTGAGGCCAATGCCGCCGAACTTGGAGCCGGCGTAGGCTCCATTCCGGTTGGAGCCCTCCAGACCGCTCTTGGAATTCACCTGGACAATGTCGGTCCAGGGGCTGTCGGGACGGGTCATCTGGCGGGACATCACCCGGGCGGCGTGCTTGCAGCAGAGGAAGTAGCCCAGGTAGTTGATGTTGGTGACGAAGGAGAAGTCCTTCAGGGAGAGTTCCATGACGGAGCCGGAGCGCACCACGCCGGCGTTGTTCACGAAGAGGTCGATGCCGCCCACCTCCCGGACCACGGAGGTCACCATGGCCTGGACGGAGGTTTCGTCAGCCACGTTCACCTCCACGGCGAACGCCCGGTTCTTTCCGTAGGCGCGGTTCAGCTCCTCGGCGGCGGCCTGGGCGCCCTGGTAGTTCATGTCCGCCAGGACGAGGGTGCCGCCCTCCTGGGCCAGATGCTGGGCGATGCCCAGTCCGAAGCCCTGGGCTCCTCCCGTCACCACGCAGACCCGGTTCTGGAGACGGCTCGCCTTGCCGGCGGCGTTCACGGAGCGGCGGTAGGACTCCACCTCCCAGTTCTCGATGAAGGAATACTCCTTTTCGGTGAGATAGAAGACGCCGCCGAAGGCCTGGGTCAGGGCTTCGATCTTCCGGGCGTTCCCCAGGGCGATGGCGGTGGAGAGGGCGTCATTGCGGGAGGCGCCCACGGTGAAGAGCGCCTTGCCGGGAATTTCCACCACCTTGGGCAGATAGCCCCGCTCCTTGCGGAAGGCCTCCAGCGCCTCCGGGGACGCCTCGCCCCGGAAGGCGAAGGACTTGGCGTAGACCACATGGTCCGGGGTGAGGGGGCCGGCGAAAGCGGCGGCGCGGCCCACGCAGTGCACCACAGGCAGGGGTTCTCCGGGGGCGGCCAGCCATCCCCGCAGCTTCGGGGCGATCTCCTCCAGGTCCTGGGTCTCCACCTCCTCGCAGGCGGGTTCCTCCAGGGAGACTCCGGCCTGGGCGTAGGCCTTCCGCAGAGTCTCCATCACCTGGGCGTAGGTCTCCTCCACCTCCCGGGCGGTGTTGCCGCCGATGAAGACGCCGTGCTTCTGGAGGAAGAGCACCCTGGGCTGCTCCCCGCCCCGGCGGGCGGCGGCGGCGTCCAGCGCCTCCTTCACCAGGAACGCCAGGGTGCTGCCGGGATTGCAGTAGTCCATCCAGAGGGCGTCGGGGAAGAGGGTGGCGGCGGCCTGGGCGCCGTTCCTGGCGCAGGTCAGGCCATTGACCAGAGCCGGATGGGTGTGGACCACAAAGGGATACTGGATCACCTCATGGACGGGGGCCTCCACGGAGGGGCGGCCCGCCCCCAGGGGACGGACGGCGGCCAGCTGGAGATTCTTCACCACCTCCTCCCGGGCCTCGGCGGGCACCTGGGGAGCCAGGGCGAAGACCTTTCGGAGCTCCTGGCGGTCCATCTTCAGGAACTGCTCGGGCTGGATGGTGGCCAGAGCCACGCCGGAGGGTTTGATGAAGAGCTCCGTCTCGGTCTTGAAGGAGGTGTTGCCGCCGCCCAGGAAGACATA
Organism: Oligosphaeraceae bacterium; assembly: GCA_051884615.1. Lineage (GTDB taxonomy): Bacteria > Verrucomicrobiota > Lentisphaeria > Oligosphaerales > Oligosphaeraceae > UBA1724. The sequence goes on along the minus strand of JBJEVT010000031.1, from coordinate 132,029 downwards.
GTCCGGGTCGGCGCCGTATTGACGGGAAAGGGTGGCCAGAGATGCGAGAGATTCTGCCGTGCTCATGAGCGTTGGTTGTCCTTGTTTAGGGGGAGGGAGAGATGGAGGCGCAGATAGGTGGGCACATCCAGGTTTTTCTGTTGTTCCCAGATGGCGGGTCGAAGTCCGGCGAAGATGCCCCTGGGCATCTCGTCAAAATCCATGCCCTTGGGGTGGTCCAGGGAATTGGGGGAGCCTGGCGCATCCACCCTGGGCAGGGTGAAGAGGGTCACGAATCCGATGGCGGTCTCGGCGATCCAGCGCACCGCCTGGGCGTAGGCGTTTTCCCGGCGTGCGTCGGGGAAGAACTGTCCCAGCCGTCCGCAATTCAGGGTGAGCACCTCGAAATGCTGTGCCTGGAGGACCCCCAGGGTCTGGGCGGCCTGCTCCTGGAGTTCACGGGAATCGAAGGCGTGGGGCAAGGCGGCGATGGTGACGGCGGGGATGCCCCGCTGCCGGGCCAGCAGCAGAACCGCCTGGGTGTAGAAATCCCCCGTGGCGCCCCCAAGGCAGGTCACCACCAAAAGCATCTGGCATCCCTCCAGCCGGGGAGCAAGCCCCTGCTCCAGGGCCTCCCGGGCATTCTGGGCGGCGGCGCCGGCAGGCAGGGCGGGCGGGGGCGGCACCTGGAGGCATTGCAGCGTCCGCAGGGCCTCCAGCTGGGGGGCGTCGGAATCCACCGCCAGGATGGACTGGGCGTCCAGGGCGCCTCTCTGGTAGAGGTAGAAGGCGGCGCGGGAGCCGGCGGTGCCCATGCCCAGCAGGAGGATGGCGGGCTTTTCCGGGACGGGATTCGGGGCGTTCTCTTCTTCCATCGTCTACCAGTCCCTGACGCTTTTCCAGAACGTCTTGAGCTTGCCCAGGATGCTGTCCTCGTCTCCGTTCCTGTCCAGGATGAAGCCATCCCGGCAGGAAGCGCGGAGGAGTCCCATCATGATGGCGTCCTCCGGTCCGAAGGTTTCGCCGTCTCTGCCCCGGACGCGGTAGGGAACCCCGATGCTGACCTTGCGTTCGGGGAAGACCTTTCCCACCACCAGTCCGATTTGGGGGAGCCTTGCCCCCGGCCCGGTGAGGACGATTTCGTTGCCCACCCACATGTAGGAGCCCTCCTTCTCCAGGGTCTCCCGCACCAGCTGGAAGATCTCCCGGATGCGCGCCTCCATCACCATCTCCACGGCGGCGGCGCACACCTGGATGTGGCGCTGGCTCCCCTCCAGATTCTCCTGGATGTTCAGCTGGCGGGCATTCCCATCCTGCTTCACGTCCAGGGAGCAGCGAATCCTCTCCATCCCCTCCACCAGTTTCCGGGCGGTGTCCAGCTGCACTCCCAGGGCGATGGCCAGATCGTTGACCACATGATCCAGGCCCACGGGAATCTGTCCGCACGCCACGGCGCCATAGCGGCTCAGCATGACATAGGAGGTCATGCCGGCGCCCAGGTCGATGGCCAGTCTGCTACATTCCTCCGTCATGCTGGGGGCGAAGATGCCGCTGCTCAAGGCGATGGGCGCATAGACCACGGAGCTCACCAGGGAATGGGGGGGCAGGGCTTCGCTGACCACGGCGTCGATTTTCTCGTGGACCTCGGCCTCCTCCGGGAAATAGAAGGATTCGGCGGTGAGGGAGGAGGAGACCTGTCCCACGGCGGTGAGGCGCAGGCGTCCGTCCGCCAGACGGAATCCCCGGTTGATCAGGGGCACGCAGCACACCATTCCCTTCACGGGCTCCAGGTCCCAGGAGGTCTTTCCCTGGTAGACCATGTGGAGAGCCGTGCTGACCTCGTCTTCGGTGATGGTCTGCTTTTCGTCCAGTTCCAGCTTGGCGGTGGTGATCTTCTTGTGCACATAGGCGCCGGAGATGCACAGGGAGAGATTGCCGGGGAGTCCCTCGCAGGCCGCCATGTTCCAGGCCTCCTGCATGGCCTTCACCAGCTGTTCCGTGACGATGCCCGGATTCTCCGGCTCGTCCCGCCGGATCTTCAGGGAGGGGACCTTGGCATATCCCCGCACCTGGAGGGTGCTGGAGGGGTCTTCCCGATCCTCGAAGGAGGCCATGGCCACCCGAATCACGTCGCTCCCCAGCACGATTCCTGTAAAGATGTCCCGTCGTTGTCTCATAAGCGAGGCTAAATATAACCATGCCCTGCCACTCCGTTCCCCGGGGGCTCCGCGGGTCGGGGGAGTCTGGCGGCGGCGATGCCCAGGGCTGCCCAGAGGAAGCGTTTGGAGGCCACATCCTCCCAGAAGAAGGCGAAGAGGACGCCCAGGGCCAGGAGTGCCAGGGAGTAGTCCGCGGCCCTTGCGCCCCGGGCGGCCAGGCGCAGCAGATAGGCCGTCACGGCCAGGAGGGCGGGGATGCCGAAGAAGGAGAGGAGGTTCAGGTATTCGCAATGGGGGTCCATGAAGGTGGCGTAGAGTTCCGTTTCTCCCTCGAAGCCATAGGGTTTCAGGATTTCCCGGATGCGGTCCTCCCGGGCGTGGCGGGGATAGAGCGCGCGGAGTCGGGCGGCGTCATGGCCCAGCAGCTTTTCCCGCCAGCTGGATTCCAGGAAGATTCTCCCGTAGATCTCCTGGTGGACCGAATAGTTCCCCCGCTGGTGGAAATCCACCCAGGGACTTTGCCGGATGGCGGGATAGGTGCGGAAAAAGACCGTGACGAGGCAGAGGGTCCCGAAGGCGAGGGTGACGGCCAGGGCGAGGGAGGCGGCCAGGCGGCGACGGGAGGGCAGGCTCATGGCCAGCCCGCCCGTCAGGAGCCCCAGGGTCATGACGGACATCTTGGAGGCGGTGGCCAGCAGAGGGAGGAAAGCCAGGAGCCCCGCCGCCACGCAGGCGGCCCGCTTGCCCGGGGAGGCGGCGGCGAACCAGGAGGAAAGCCAGGGAAGGCAGAAGAGGACGGGCAGGATGTAGGCGCCCCCCAGGAGATTGGGATTGGGGAAGAGGAACTGGTATCGGGTCACCAGGGCGTTGGGCTCCAGGGCGGCGAAGTGCCGGTCGAAGTAGAGCAGCCCCTCCAGACACGTCCCCTGGACGGAGAGGATTTTGGTGAGGGCCCAGCCGGCCCAGAGGATTGCCAGCAGGACGGCGCCGCAGCGGAAGGAGGCCCTGGGGGACGGGAGGGGAGTGAGGCGCAGGAAGAGGAAAATCAGCCCCATGTAGGCGAAGACCGCCAGGTCGTAGAGGCTGCCGCAGCCCCGGAGATAGTGGTCGACGGTGGCCAGCAGCATCCAGAGGGCGGCGAAGACCAGGCAGGGGAACTCGTGGCGGCAGAGTTCCCCCAGGCGTTTCCGCTGGCGCCAGCACTGCCAGAGCATCAGGGGGGCGAAGAGTTCGGAGAGGAGCACCTTCCCCCCGGGGGGGAAAGGCAGGAAGAGGCTGGCCAGGAAGGCCATGGCTCCCCAGGAGAGCAGGGTTTGTCGCCGGGTGTCGTTCATGGCAGGATGAGGCGAAAAGCGGAGGGGACGGGGAAGCGGGTGGCCAGTTCCCGGGGCGTGGCCCAGGCGAAGGGAAACTCCGGGGGCACCTGGGCCAGGCGCACCTGGTAGTTGGTCATGCTCCACTCCTGGTGGGTGAACAGATGGGTGGCGACGGGCAGGGGACGCAGCTCCGCGTCCTCCCGGGAAATCCCCCAGGCCGCCAGCGCCTTCCAGACGGCGGGCACCCCCAGGCTCCCCGGCACATGGGGCGGCTCCCACATCCCCGCCAGAAGCCCCCGGGCGGGACGCCGCCGCAGGGCAAGACCCCCATCCTCCCGGAGAATCCGGAATACCGTGAGGGAGTGGCGGGGACGCGCCGGACGGCGACGGGGCGGCGGATAGGTCTCCTCCTCCCCCTTCTGATGCGCCCGGCACAGCGCCGCCAGGGGACACTGGCCGCAGCGGGGACGCCCGTGGGGAATGCACACCACCTCCCCCAGCTCCATCCATGCCTGGGTGAAAGCGGAGGGGGAGGCGGTCTCCTCCAGCCCCTTTCCCAGGAGAGTCCGCGCCTGGAGGGGAGAGACTTCCCGCGCCAGGAGGCGGGAGAGGACCCGCACCACATTGCCATCCACGGCGGGATGGCGTTCCCCCAGCACGATGGCGCCCACCGCGGAGGCGGTGTAGTCCCCCACGCCGGGCAGAGAACGCCATCCCTCCCAGGAACCGGGGAAGCCCCCCGCCGCCACGATTTGCCGGGCCGCCTCATGGAGATGCCGGGCGCGGGAGTAGTATCCCAGCCCCTGCCAGAGCTTCAGCAGCGCCTCTTCGGAGAGGGCCGCCAGCGCCTCCACCGTGGGACAGGTCTCCAGGATGCGCCGGTAGGCTTCCGTCACGGCCTCGATGCGGGTCTGCTGGAGCATGATCTCCGAGAGCCAGACATGGTAGGGATCGGGCGGGGTCTCCCGCCAGGGCAGCGGGCGGGCGTTCTCCGCGAACCAGGCAAGAAGGGGGGTGATGTGACGGGAGGAAATCATAGCCGGGAATATACTCCCCCCTTTCCACCCCACGCCCCCGTCCGGCGCCCGCCGGCGCCCCGGGAAAGTCCCGGGTTTTCCAGGCGCCTCCGCCCCCCCGGGAGGCGGGAAGAAACTGCCTGCTCCCTATTTGCAATTTCCCCATGAGGGAATATCTTAAACCCACTGTCTACGAATCCGGGGTCTCCATCGTCTAGTGGCCTAGGACACCAGGTTTTCATCCTGGTAACAGGAGTTCAATTCTCCTTGGAGATGCCATTTTCAGATAAATCCTTTTCCGCGGAGAGGTGGCTGAGTGGCCGAAAGTAACGGTTTGCTAAACCGTCGTAGCAGTAATGCTACCGGGGGTTCGAATCCCCCCCTCTCCGCCATTCCCTTTCCGCAAAAGCCGCTGGTTCCCCCTGCGGCTTTTTTTCTGCCTGCCCCACCCCACCCTTTTTCCACGGAGCAACCTATGGATGACATTCTTCTTCGGGACGGTCATCGGATTCCGGCGCTGGGCTTTGGCGTCTTCCAAATCCCCCCCGGGGTGGACACGGAGCGGGCGGTGCTGGCCGCCCTGGAGGCGGGATACCGCCACATCGACACGGCGGCGGCATACCAGAACGAGGGGGACGTGGGCAGGGCGGTGCGCGCCTCCGGCCTCCCCAGGGAGCAGGTCTACATCACCTCCAAGCTGTGGCTGCAGGACTACGGATACCAGCCCGCCCGAAAAGCCATCGACACCTCCCTCAAGACCCTGGGACTGGACTACATCGACCTGTATCTGCTCCACCAGCCCTATCTGGACATCCGGGGCGCCTGGCGCGCCATGGAGGAATCCTGCCGGCGGGGCGACCTGCGCTCCCTGGGCATCAGCAACTTCACGCCCCGCTATCTGGAGGAGTTTCTGCCCGGCCTGGATCAGATTCCCGTGGTGAACCAGGTGGAATGCAATCCCTTCTGGCAGCAGCTGCCCCTGCGGAAGCGCATGGCCGAGCTGGGAATGGTCATGGAAAGCTGGTTCCCCCTTGCCCACGGCGGCAGGGAGCTCCTGGAGAATCCGGTGCTGAAGGAAATCGCCCAGGCCCACGAACGCAGCGTCGCCCAGGTGATTCTCCGATGGCACTGCCAGGAAGGACTGATTCCCCTGCCCAAAACCACCAATCCCCGCCACCTGCGGGAAAATCTCGCCCTGGATGACTTCACCCTCTCCCCGGAGGAAATGGCGCGGATTCAAACCCTGGACACGGGCAAGGGATACCGGAACCCCGAAGACCCCGGCATCGCCGAGCATCTCCTGGCCAAATACAGGATTCATCCCTGAACTTCAGGGGTTGTATCTTTTATAACATCTTCACGCAGAGATACTTATAATATTATTGCATCTCGGCGGGGCATTGGGATAGGATTTCGGCGATGGAGTCATGGAGGACTAGCGCCGCCTCCTTGTCCATCCAGGTTTCCTCCCGGTTGAGGATCACCAGGGTGGCGTTGCGTCCCCGTTCGGAGGGGAGCCAGGAAGCGGGGGTGACCTGGAGAGAGGTTCCCAGGACCAGGGCAAGATCGCAGTCCTGGAACGCCCGGACCGCCGTGGAGAAATCCCGTTGCGGCAGTTCCTCGCCGAAGAAGACGATGGCGGGCTTCAGGATGGCGCCGCACCGGGGACACCGGGGGCACTCCCCCTTCTCCATCACCGGCAGGAAGGGGAGGCTGTGATCCTGGAAGTCGCAGCGGGGGCATTGGAGCCTCTCCATGGTGCCATGGAGAGTGCAGACGGTGCGGGAGCCCGCCTTCTGGTGGAGGACGTCGATATTCTGGGTCGCCACGCAGACTTCCTTCTCCCAGGGAGCCTTCTCCAGGGCGGCCAGAAATTCGTGGCCGGGGTTGGGGCTAGCCTGAAGGACGCTCTGGTAGAAGGGGCCGATGGCCCGCCAGAAACGCTCCGGGTGCGCCTGGAAGGCGTCCAGCTGGAAGATGCCCTCCCCCACCGTCTCATACAACCCGCCGGGAGACCGGAAATCCGGAATCCCGCTTTCGGTGGACATGCCGGCCCCGGTGAGCACGGCAATGCGCCGGGCGGCCTTCAGAAGCCGTGCCAATTCCCGGATTCCGGGGGCGGGAGCATCCATTTTCTCTGTCATGGACATGGAGACAAGCCGGGGACGGGGGAGGAGGGGGGGGGGAACGCCGCGGGGGATTCCGGAGAATCCCCCCGCGGCGGGAGGGAGACAGAGGCGGTTCTTCTACCGGGCGGCCTTCTTCTCTTCCTGGGCGCGGATGGCGGCCTGGGCGGCCGCCACCCGGGCGATGGGCACCCGGAAGGGAGAGCAGCTCACATAGGTGAGGCCCGCCCGATAGCAGAACTCCACGGAGGCGGGGTCGCCGCCCTGCTCGCCGCAGATGCCCAGGTGCAGATCCTTGCGGACGCCCCTGCCCTTCTCGGCGGCCATCTCGATGAGCTGTCCCACGCCATCCACGTCGATGGTCTGGAAGGGATCGGCGTCGATGATGTGGCGGTTGAGATATTCCCCCATGAAGGAGCCGATGTCATCCCGGGAGAAGCCGAAGGTCATCTGGGTGAGGTCGTTGGTGCCGAAGGAGAAGAACTCCGCCACGGTGGCAAGCTTGTCGGCGTTGAGGGCGGCGCGGGGGATTTCGATCATGGTGCCCAGGTGGTAGGGGAATTCCTTGAAGTCGAAGCGGCGCTTGATCTCCGCATGGACGTTCTTGACGATGTTGGCCACATAGCGCAGCTCCCGCACGTCGCAGGTGATGGGGACCATGATCTCGGGCACCACCTTCCGGTTCTCCTCCCCCATGATCTCGGCGGCGGCCTGAAAGATGGCGCGCACCTGGAATTCCGTGATCTCGGGATAGGTCACCGACAGACGGACGCCGCGATGGCCCATCATGGGGTTGGACTCCGCCAGGGCGTCGATGCGCTTCACAATCTCGTCCTCGGCCACGTTCAGGGAACGGGAGAGCTCCATGCGGCCCGTCTTGGAATGGGGCACGAACTCGTGGAGGGGGGGATCCAGCAGACGGACCGTCACCGGGTAGTCGCCCATGACCTTCATGGTCTGCTTGATGTCGTTCTTCATGGCGGGGAAGAGCTCCTTGAGGACGGCGATGCGGTCCTTGGAATCCACGCAGAGAATCATCTTCCGGAGGAGGAAGAGGGGCTGGGCGCTGCCGGTGCCGTAGAACATGTGCTCCGTGCGGAACAGGCCGATGCCCTCCGCGCCGAACTCCTTGGCCTTCTGGGCGTCGGCGGGATTGTCCGCGTTGGCGCGCACGCCCATGGTGCGGTGCTTGTCCACCAGATTCATGAAGCGGAGGAACTTGGAGTAGTCCGCGCCGGCGGTGGGAGGCACCAGGGGCAGCTCCCCTTCGTAGGCGAAGCCCTTGGAGCCGTTGATGGTGATGACATCGCCCTCATGCAGGGTGCGCTCCCCGATGCGGACGGTCTTGTTCACCTCGTCCACCAGCATGTCGCTGGCGCCCACGATGCAGGATTTGCCCCAGCCGCGGGCCACCAGGGCGGCGTGGCTGGTCATGCCTCCCCGGGCGGTGAGGATGCCGTCGGCGCTGCGCATGCCCTCCACGTCCTCGGGATTGGTCTCCTCCCGCACCAGAATCACCTTCTTGCCCAGCTTCACGGCCTCCACCGCATCCTGGCTGGAAAAGTAGATGCCGCCGAAGGCGGCGCCGGGGCCGGCGGGCAGCCCCTGGACCAGCACCCGGGAGCGCTGCTCGGCGGCGGGCTCGATGATGGGCAGCAGGAACTCGATGACCTGGTTGGGCTGCACCCGCATGACGGCGGTGGGCTCGTCAATGAGCTTCTCCGCCAGCATGTCCAGGGCCATGGTCACGGCGGCCTTGCCGCCCCGCTTGCCCACGCGGCACTGGAGCATGAAGAGCTTTCCGTTCTCCACGGTGAACTCCAGGTCCTGCATGTCGTGGTAGTGCTTCTCCAGGATGTTCCGGATCTCCACCAGCTCCTTGTAGGCCTGGGGCATCACCTCGGCCATGGACTTCATCTTCCGGTTCCGGTCGTTCTTGGTCTCGTTGTTCAGGGGGCTGGGGGTGCGGATGCCCGCCACCACGTCCTCGCCCTGGGCGTTCACCAGCCATTCGCCGAAGAACTTGTTTTCGCCGGTGGCGGGGTTTCGGGTGAAGGCCACGCCCGTGGCGCTGGTGTCGCCCATGTTGCCGAAGACCATGGTCTGGACGTTCACGGCGGTGCCCCAGGTGTCCGGGATGTCCTCGATGCGGCGGTAGGAGATGGCCTTGGCCCCGTTCCAGCTCTTGAAGACGGCGCCGATGCCGCCCCAGAGCTGCTGGACGGGGTCGTCGGGGAACTCGGTTCCCAGGACCTCCTTGATGCGGCGCTTGAAGGCGCTGGAGAGGTCCCGCAGGTCGGCGGTGGTCAGGTCGGTGTCGGACTTGTAGTCCTTGATGTATTTATACTGCGCCAGCATGTCATCCAGGAGTTTCCGGATGCCCTTGCCGTCGATGGGGTCGATGCCCTCGGCCTTTTCCATGACCACGTCCGCATACATCATGATCAGTCGGCGGTAGGAGTCCCAGACGAAGCGTTCGTTCTTGGTCTGGGCGATGAGTCCGGGGATGGTGGCGGTGGAGAGTCCGATGTTCAGGACGGTGTCCATCATGCCGGGCATGGATTTCCGGGCGCCGGAGCGGCAGGAGACCAGAAGGGGGTTCTTGGGGTCGCCATATTTGCGTCCCATCTGCCGTTCCACCACGGCGAGCGCCTCCTCCACCTGCGCCTTCAGCTCCGGCGGGAAATTCCCGTCCAGGGCGAAATACTCGTTGCAGCACTCGGTGGTGATGGTGAATCCGGCGGGCACGGGCAGCCCCAGGCGGCTCATCTCCGCCAGGTTCGCCCCCTTGCCGCCCAGGAGATTCCGCATCTCCGCATTGCCTTCCGCTTCGTTCTGGCCAAAGCGATACACATACTTCACACCAGAGGGCGCCTGCGGCGCAGATGCCCCATGACGCACAACACTCTTGCCACTCTTTCGCTTTTCCGTCATTCGTTGTTTCCTTAGCAACGCTGTTTCACTCCACAACCGTGACATCACTCAATGCCACCGCCTGGAATTGGGTAACACAATCTGTCAAAGAAAGACAAAAAAAGACACGGCAAATTTTGCCGTGTCTCCACGCAAATCACGGTTTCCACCGCGATTGAACGGGCAGAGGCCAAAGCCCTGCCCCGATGCCGGCCAGTTCCTCCGGCATGAAATCCTACTTCTTCTTGGCAGCCGCCTTCGCCTCGTTGATGCGGGCGCGGACGCGCTCCTGGTAACGCTTGCGACGGACGCGCTTCTCTGCCTTGGTATGCTGCTGGCTCATGACTTGGTTCCTTCCAGTTAAAGATGAATCAAAAAGGGGTGGGAATAAAGGGAATGGCACTTAATATACTCAAGGGCAGAGGAATTGCAAGAAGCCCCCTCCCCCCTGGTAGCTCCCCAACGCCAGGGGGTTGCGTCATCCCGTCGCCGGCTTCCGGGGGCACCCCTTCTGACGGGGGGGAAGACAACATTCGCCCGCAGAACCCATGGGCCATTTGGCAGAAGCGGGGGGGGCACGCCATTCCCTCTGCAACGCGCATTGCGTCCCGCCAATGCGCGCTCGCCCTCGCAAGGCACGGGCATTTCCCCGCCTTCAGGAAAGACTCCCTCCCTAGATATTCTATACCATACTTGTATTCAAGTAGTTACAAAATACCGTCATTCCCGGACGATTTGGATTTCCAGCTGTGGGCAGGAAACGTGGAGGCAGGGGATTCCCTGGGTGCGTTCATCCAGGAGAACGAGCCCCTGGTCCTGGAGGACCTGGCGCATGGCCTCCCCCTGTCGGACGGAGTCCGCCGCCACATCCACGGCGGCGCCGAAGAGATGCCGGGAGATATATCCTTCCTTGCGCCTGGCCAGAATCCGATAGGCCTTTTCCGGAGTCAGGGGCATGGCCTGGATCAGTTCCTCCACATAGGAAGGGACGCCGTTTCGTCCGTAGAGCTGCCGGAGCTGTTCCGGGGTCATGGCGGCCATTTCCTCCCCCTGCTGCCTCAAGGTGCGGCGTCCAGAGGTGATTCTCCAGGGAGGTTCCCCGGGGCATGCCCGGGCGTAGCTTTGGTAGGCGGCCTCCAATTTCCGGCGAAGCACGGGGTCCAGGGCCTGGTATGCCTCTTCCGGGCAGGAGAGGCGAAAGGGATGGCTTTGGGACATGGCGCCTCTTCCTTCGACGCAGGAATCAGGGGGAAAAGAATCTCCCCGTCCTCCGGAACCCCTGGGAAGGAGCCGGAGAGACAGGGAGGCGGGAAAGGGGAAAGGGAGCCACCGCCTTGGCGACGGAGCCCCCTCCCCCGGGATTCCGGGCAAGACCGGCCTACTTTCTGGCGGCGGGGCTCTTCAGCACCATGGGATTGCGCAGATTCTCGAAGACCCGCTCGAAGAGAGGCAGAGCGCCCTCCACGTTCTCGGGATGCATCAGCTCGGCGCACATCTGGGGCGTGATGTTGGGACGGTCCTCGTAGGCCTTCTTGAAGAGGCTGGTGTAGTAGCGCACCAGGAAGTCGTCCTCGCTGGTCACGGTGCGGAAGAGGGAGAGGAGGCGGCGGCTCTGGGCGTGGTTGGAGGTCTTGGGGTTTTCCCAGAGGCAGGCGCCGAAGATCAGGGACCAGATGGTGCCCTGCCAGGGACGATCCTCCACGATGTGGTCGGGATCCACGGTGTTCCGCAGTTCCTCGTTGGTCATCTCCCGTCCCTTCTCGGAGAAGATGATGTAGATGTTGTGGAGCACCTTGTCCCGGATGTCGCCGTCGGTGATGTGCCAGCGGGTGGCCTGCATATACTGCGCCAGGTCGAAGCTCTGGAGTTCCTCGTCGGTGTACTGGGAGGCGTTGTGGCAGTTGCCCAGCCCCACGGTGAGGGAGCCGTCTTCCGCCTTGGTGAGCTTCACGGTGGTGTTGGCGATGTTGCGGAGGAATTCCTCGAAGTTGGAGCAGGCGAAGTCGGCGGGGGCGAACTCGGGCATGGCGGCGGTCACCTTCTCCTCCAGCTGTGCCAGGGGGAGCTCGCCGTTCACCAGGATGGACTTGATGGCGTAGAGCACCTGGGACTTGTCGGAGGCGTTGGACGCCTTGGCGCGGATGGGGCTGTTGTCCGCGGCGGTGATGAACTCGTCGGCCACCCGGGTGAGGGCGGCGGCGCTGGCGGCCTCGGGTCCCAGGATGTAGACGCTCTTGCCCAGGGCGCGGATGCGGCTGACGAAGGGGAGGAGGGCGAGGTCATTGGTGCCGAAGACCACGCCGCCCAGAGAGGGGTTGCGCTGGATTTCCTCCATGGCGTCCAGTCCCATGCAGACGGCGGCGCATCCGGGGATGCGGAGCGTGGAGCCGGTCACCCGGGGGATGAACTGCATTTCGGCGCCGGCCTTGGAGAGGTCGGTGATGGTATGGCGGGTGCGGGGGCCGCTCCAGTCGCCATAGGCCTTGCAGTAGACCACGGGGCCGTAGTGGCTCTCCAGGTAGGCCACCACATCCTGGTGGGAATAGTTGCGATTCAGGTCGCCATCCACTTTGCCGTTGAAGCCCATCAAGTTGTCATAGTCGATCAACAGGGCGAGTTGCTGGGATTTTTGTGCCATAGTCGTTGTGGGGAGGGATACCTCGGCGCGCGCCGCGATTCCTTGGCGCGGCGGGCCGGATTCTTGGTTTTTCTTTTGGTTTTCCGTGGAGGCCGCCCGTCCTCCCCTCTCCCCGCGGCCCCATCCCCCCTGCCCTCCTCCCCGCGGCTGCGGGGGAGAGAGGCCGAAGGACGGTTCCCGGAGGAGGGAAACGCAACGGACGGCTTCCGATGTTTCACTATTCCTTTCCCCGGAGAGAACGGTCCGTCCATCTTCTTCGGAGAAAGGGGTTTCTTGTTTTTCCGAGCGGGAGCCGCGCCGCCCCGGGAGGGATTGGGAACTTTCCAGGGGAGGCGGGCTTTCGCCCGAAAGGGATGAAGAGAGCGCGGAGGGGAGGCGTCAGGGAACCCGGTTCAGGATTCCCCGGCTTCTTCCTCCAGCAGGCGGGAGGGCCTGCCCGGCAGGAGATCCGGCCAATGGCGAAGCTGGCAGGGCCGCCCATGGGCGTCGGCCCAGACCTCCACCACGTCAAAGCGGAAGGGCACCCGGGGACGCCCCAGCGCCCGCAGGTAGTCCGCCGCCGCCCGGCGAAGCCGCCGCTCCTTGGCGGGGGTGACGGCCTCCAGGGGAACGGGACGCTCCCCCGCGCCCGCGGAGCGCGCCAGGATTCGCCGGGTCTTGACCTCCACAAAGCAGAGGGTTCCCGCCTCGTCCTGGCAAACCAGATCCAGCTCTCCCCGATGGTGGGGGGCCAGCCAGTTCCGGCAGAGCACCCGGTATCCGGCGTTCAGGAAAAACTCCCGGGTGGCATCTTCTCCCCGGCGTCCCAAGGGGGCGCCGGTGTCCCGGGGAGAGGTCTCCCTCTCCCGGGGGGAATCTTCACGCCGGTGCCGCCATCGCCACGCCATGAAGGGCAGTCGTCACTTCAGGGGGATTCTCCGACCCTGGCGTTCCGCGGAGCGGGTTTCCTCCAGGGCGATGCGGAGGGAGTCCCGGGTGCTGTCGGGAAGGCAGCGTTCCGGCTCCTGGTTCTTGAGGATGCACTTGGCCAGGTAGGCGATCTCCTCCCAGTAGCCATTGTGCAGGCCATCGAAGCTCTTGCGCCGGGGTTTCCTTTTGGTCCCGGGGAAGAGGATGGAAAGGGTGTTGTCCTGGAGCTGGAGGGTGGCCTTCTCGTAGACGCCCACCAGCCAGCAGCGCCAGCCTTCCCGGCACCAGGAGCCTTCGGCCGCCACCAGGGGGCCCTCCTCTCCGTAGTCGTATTGGCTCAGGCTCTCCTGGATGCCGCCCCGGGGCGCCGTCACGATGCCGGTGGAGGAGATCGCCTTGGGGCGACCCAGGAGGGAGAGGAAGAAATCGGTGTCATGGAGATGGAGATCCAGGATGGCTCCTCCGGAGCGCCGGGCGTCCGCATACCAGTTCACCGGCTTCCGGCTGGGAAAGCCGCTGAGGCGCACCGCGGAAAGACGCAGGAGCCTCCCGTGTTTTCCGGAGAGATGTTCCTTGCGGAATGCCTGGTATCCGGGGTCGAAGCGAAGGCACTGGGCGATCATCAGCTTGCGCCCCGTCTCCCGCGCCACCGCCATCATGCGGTCCGCCTCCTCCACCGTGCGGGCCATGGGCTTCTCGCACAGGACATGGCACCCCTCCCGCATGGCCTCCACCGCCACCTTCTCGTGAAGATCGGTGGGCAGGCAAATGTCCACCATGTCCGGCTTCTCCTTGCGGATCATCTCCAGATAGGAGGCATAGGTCTTCACCGGGGCGCCGGAGGCGTCGGCCGCCCCCGCCGGATGCAGGGTGGCCTCCAGATCCTTGAACTGGGCGGGGCAGACATCGGCCACGGCCACCAGCCGGCAGTCCGGCTGGCTGGCGTACTGACGGGCATGCTCGTGCCCGATGCCACCGAATCCAATCTGCGCGACTCTGAGTTTCCTGGCCATGGCTGCGACTATGCTTTCAAGGGGGAAGTGTGAGGGCGGCGGGACATATGCGCCGAGGGGCGTCCCGCCTCATGCATCAATACCATTCAATCCGTGGGGAGTGGGGAATAGTGGAGGCCGGGGCCGGCGGCCCTCCAAGGGAAGCGCCGACTCGCCGAAGCCATCCCGCTCTCGGGAAAGCAACAAAAAAATGGAGCGGGTGATGGGAATCGAACCCACGTAGCTGGCTTGGGAAGCCAGTGCATTACCATTATGCTACACCCGCCCAAAACATCGATCCTGCCGGAATTCCTCTATCCCTCCGGCGCGAACATTTAGTTTGGAAACGGCGGCTAATGTAAGTGACTCCGCAGGAATTGCAAGTCTGCCCCCTGGCACTTTCGGGGAAGGTTGTACTCCACATGGGCTCCCTCCTCCAGGCTCTTCCAAAGGGCGTCCCAAAGCCGCCGGAGAGCGGGGGGAGGCAGCAGGGAGGCCCGGGCGTATCCCTCCTGGAAGGCCAGGAGGCAGCGCAGCCAGCGGTCCTCGTCCTCCCGCGCCAGCTTTCCGGTGCCCGCCAGGAACTGGGCGAGATTGCGGAGGCGCGCCTTCCAGGGGATGGGGAGGGAGAGGAGACGGACGTTGTCGCAGTCCACCAGGCAGACGGGATAGGGACATTCGCCCCGGCAGTTCTGGTTCAGGACGAAATTGGCGGGCTTGGTGTCCAGGTGGTAGATGCCGGCGTGATGGAGGTCCGCCAGGAGCCTGCCGCAGGCGGCGTAGAGTTCCTCCGCGTCGGGCCGGCGGGCGTAGTCCGTGCCATGGAAATTGCCTTCGCCGCAATCTTCGATGAGGAGGAAGGTGCTGTCGCTCCCCTCCAGGGTTCCCCCGGCCCGGACCTGGGGCGTGAAGCCCAGCATTCTCTCGGTGCTGACACGGCACCGGCGGACATGGCGGTCCCCCTCCCAGAAGTGGCACTTCCGGAATTCCTTCACCACCAGGCGCTCCCCCGTGGAGAGCCGGCACCGGGAAATGCGGCGTTTCCTGTCCATCTTCAGGGCCGTGCGCTTCTCCACCTGGCGTTCATGCCGCCGCAACGCCTCCTGGACCAGATGCATGGGAGGCACGGGGGGACGGCGCTCCTCCTCCAGGCACTCCAGCACGCCCTCTCCCCAGGAATGTTGATCCTGGGGCATCCGCTCCCGCTGCTGCCGGAGACGCTGGCGCAGGGGTTTCAGGGAGGGCAGAATCCAGGCCAGGTTTTCATTCAGGAGCTCCTGGTCGAAGGGCGCCTGGAGCACGGGACATCCGGCGGCCGAGGCCAGAGGCGAGAGACCGCAGGCGCTGGTGCACAGCACCGGGAGGGCGCATTGGAGAGCGTCTCCCAACAGCATGCTGCCGTAGTCGTTGCGGGCGGGGGTGAGAAGGAGGTCCGCCGCCATCATCAGGCACTTCCGGTGCTGGAGGGTGGGGAGATAGCGGAGCTGGCCCTCGGGGAAGCCCAGGGAGCGGGATGCCTCCTGAAGCAACGCCAGTCCCTGGGGGCTGGGTTCCCCCGCCACCAGGAAACGGCAGCGTTCCCGGAGATAGGGCGGCAGGATGGCCAGCGCCTCCAGGGAGCGGTCCACCCCGCCCTGGCGCCAGTCGGCGGCGGGCTGCAGAATCAGAATCGTCCCTTCCTCCTGGCAGCCGTAGGCCTGCCGCATCAGGGCCACTTCCTGGGGCGTGGGGTCGGGTTCCTCCAGAAGGTCGTCCATCCAGGGGGGCAGTCCCCGGAGGCGCGGCAGAGGCACGCCGTAGCCGGTCAGCAACGTGCGTTCCTGGAGGGGGCCGGTGAAGAAGATCTTGGTGGCGCCCGGGCTGCGGAAGACCTGCCGCAGGAGGCGGCGCCGGAGGAATTTCTCCTGGTTCAGGGCCAGGGAGGCTCCGTCGGCGGCGGGCTCCGTCTGGAGCAGAAGCTCGCCGGGCAGGCAATAGTCCACCCCGGGCAAGGGCTCCAGGCCCAGGGACACCCGATGCGCCCCGCCCTCCCGCAGCGCCAGCTCCAGACGCTGGCGAAAGCCCCCCTGGCTCCGGGGCGCCAGCACCACCTCCACCCCCGGAGGCGCCACATCCTCCAATTCCTCGGAGGATGTCAGCAGGGTGACGCCATGACCGCGGCGGCAGGCGGCGCCGGCGATGGCCCGGAGTTCCCGGAGCGCCTTTCCGTCGGCGTCGAAGAGATGGCGTGCCACAAGAATCTGCATGGCGTGACTGGGGTCGGGGGGGGGATGAGAGGGCGGGAGGGTCGGCGGTTCAGGGATCGCCGGTCATGGCCTCCACGTCGAGAAGGAAGGCCTTGACCCCTTCCCGGGCGGCGGCTCCTTCCCGGAGACTCTGGAAGGCCTGGAGGAGTTCCCGGGCCTTGGCCTCCTCCACCACCGTCATCAGCGCGGAGTTGGCGCCAGGCCACACGCTGGTGTCCATCCGGGGACCGGTGGAGACGCCCTTGCCCAGCAAACGGGGCCACTGGGTGAAGCAGGGGACGCCCGCGTTCCGCAGGACGTCCTGCACTTCCTCCTCCACGGAAATGTTGTAGACCACAAGCACCATCTTCATGGCTGTTTCTCCTTAAGGAAGAAGGAATAGAGCACGGGGATAAAGACCAGGGTGACCAGCGTGGAGAGCAGGAGGCCGCCGATGATGCAGACCGCCAGGGGGCTCCACAATTCGCTGCCGGTGGAGTTGGCCATGGCCATGGGGCACATGCCGCAGACGGTGGTCATGGTGGTCATGAGGACGGGGCGCAGACGGGACCGGCCCGTGTGGGTGATGGCGTCCCAGACGGACTCGCCCCTGGCGCGGCGCAGGTCGATGGAGTCGATGAGGATGATGGCGTTGTTCACCACGGTGCCCACCAGCATGATCAGGCCGATGAAGCTCATCATGTTGAGGGTCATCCCCGTGAGGGCGAGGGCGAAGACGGCGCCGGCGCCGGCGAAGGGAATGGAGAAGAGGACCACCAGGGGGGAGCGGAGGGACTCGAACTGGGCCGCCATGACCATGTAGACCAGGATGATGCCCAGGAAGAGCATCAGGCTCAGGTCGCCGAAGGACTTGCCCTGCTCCTTGATCTGCCCGTCGTAGTCCAGGCTGATTCCCTGGGGCAGCACCAGCTCCTTGTCCATGGTGGCCTTCAGCTCCCGCCAGACTTCGCCCAGGGAGCGTCCGTAGATGTCGATCTGGAGGCTGACGCACCGCTCCTGGCCCACGCGGGTGATGGAGACGGGGCCCAGCTCCTCGGTGATGGTGGCCAGGGCGTCCAGCCGGTAGCGGCGTCCGTTGGCGGTCACCTCGGAGTTCATCAGGTCGTTGATGGTGCGGCGCTCCCCCTCCCCCAGCTGGAGGAAGATGTCGTATTCATCCTCCGCCTCCCGGTATTCGGTGGCGGCGTTGCCGTAGAAGAGGGTGCGGATGGCGGAGACGATGCTGTTCACGTCCACGCCCAGAGCGGAGGCCATCTCCCGGTCGATCCGGATGACCACCTCCCGGTTTCCGTTGTCGAAGGTGATGTTGGGGTCCACGGCGCCGGGGGTCTCCAGCGCCATCTGGCGGATGCGCTGCGCCACCTTCAGGGACTCCTCCAGGTCGTAGCCCAGCACCTTGACGATGATGGGCTTCTCGTTGGAGCCGCCCATCATCATGGTCATGAGGCGGTTGGAGGTGGAAAGGAAGACCCGGTCCAGCTCCGGCCACTCCCGCAATTCCCGCAGGATGGTCTCCCCCAGCTCCGCCGAGGAGTAGGGACGATACTCCCGCTCCAGCAGCTTGACGTTCACGCGGCCGGAATGGCCGCCGCCACTGCCGCGGTTGGACTGGCCCGCCCGCCAGTTGCTGAAGCGGACCGCGCTCTCCCGGGGCGTCCCGTCACTCGCCGGGCTGATGCCCTTGCCCGCATACCGGGTGGCCAGGAGCTCCTTCTCCTTCTGGTAGACCAGGGCGGTGATGCGCCGGGCGGTCTCGGCGGTGATTTCGGGGCGGGTGGAGACGGGCAGCTGGAACTGGATCTCCATCTCGCCCGTGTCCTGGTCCGGCGTGAACTCGGTGCCCACGAAGGGAATGGTCATCAGGGCGCATCCCAGCAGCGCCGTGCCCAGAAGCAGCACCGTGCGGCGATGGCGGAGGCAGACGCCCAGCAGCCGGCCATAGGCGGCCTCGATGCCCAGGAAGATCTGCTCGGAGAAGCGATACAGACGGCGGGACAGGCTCTCCTTCTCCGTCGCCGCGGGAGGCGGCGGGGGAGAGAGCAGCTGGCTGGAGAGCATGGGGGTGAGCAGCAGGGCGCAGCACAGGGAGGCCAGAAGCGTGGCGGTCACCAGGCCGCCCAGCTGCTTGAAGATGATGCCCGTGGCGCCCTGGACGAAGACCATGGGGAAGAAGACGCAGATGGTGGTGGCGGTGGAGGCCAGCAGGGAGAGGCCCACCTCCGAGGCGGCGAACATGGAGGCCTCCCGCACCCGGACGCCCCGGGAAATGTGGGCGGTGATGTTCTCCAGCACCACGATGGCGTTGTCCACCACCATGCCGATGGCGATGGCCAGGGCGGAGAGGCTGATCATGTTGATGGTCCACCCCATGAAGAACATGAAGGTGAAGGCGATGATCAGGGAGAAGGGGATGGTGAAGACGATCACCAGGGAGGAGCGCAGATTCCGGAGGAAGAAGAAGGAGACCAGAATCACGAAGAGACCGCCCCACAGCACCGTGCCCCGCACGTTGGCGATGGACTGGGTGATGAAGGTGGAGGAGTCGTTCACCACATAGAACTGGATGTCCTGGGGCAGCGTGGCCTTCAGACGCTCCAGCTCCTCCCGGACGGCCTGGCAGACCGCCACGGTGTTGGCGCCGGTGCGCTTCTGGACCATCATCATCATGCCGCTGCGGCCCATGGTCTCCACATACTGCTTCACTTCCTCGAAGCCGTCCTGGACCTCCGCCACGTCCCGGATGCGCAGGAGGGAGCCGTCCCGCCGCAGAATGGGGATGTCGGCCACCTGCGCCGGGTCGGAGAATTCCCCCAGCACCCGGATGGTGTATTCCACGGTGCCGATCTTCAGGCTGCCGGCGGGCAGGGTCTTGTTCTCCCGGGCGATGGCGTCCTCGATGTCCCCCAGGGTCAGGCCGTAGCCTGCCAGCTTCTCCCGGGAGAGGATGACGGAGATCTGGCGCTGGAGTCCCCCGTGGGCGTCCACGGAGCCCACGCCGTCCAGCCGCTGCAGGGGCTGGGCCACCTCGTCGTCGATGATGTCGTAGAGGTGCTCCAGGGACTCCTTGGCGGTGACGCCGATGAGCATGATGGGCATGTCCGCGGAGTCGAACTTGAAGATGGTGGGGGTGTCCACGTCGTCGGGCAGCTTGGACACCGCCATGTCCACCTTGCTTCTCACGTCGTTGGAGGCCTCGTCCAGATTGGTCCCCCAGGTGAAGGTGCAGGAGATGTTGGAGATGCCCTCGGAGGTGGTGGAGCGGATTTCATCCAGGTTCGCCACGGAGCCCAGGCGTTTTTCCAGGACCCGGGTGACCTTGGCCTCCACATCCTCCGCGGAGGCTCCGTCCCAGGTGGTCATCACCGTGACCCTGGTGGGTTCGATCTCCGGCATCAGGTCCAGGCCCAGCCGCTGGAAGCAGACCAGACCCAGGACCAGCATCGCCAGAAACAGCATGCCCGTGGCGATGGGGCGACGTACGCCGAATTCGGGAAGAGACATGGCCGCTTACTCCTTGTTCTCCTCTCCGTCGCCGGAGGCGTCGTCCGCGGGGGAGATGCGGCGGATGGAGGAGCCGTCCGTCAGCCGATGCTGCCCCTGCACCACAACCTCGTCCCCCTCGTGCAGCCCCTCCAGCACCTCCACGCGGCCGCCCGTGGTCAGCCCCAGGGTCACAGGCACCGCCTTCACGGTGTCCCCCTGGCACACGAAGACCAGCTGGCGATCCACGTTGCGGATGGGCAGGGAGACATCCACCGTGACGATGTCCTGCTTCTCCTCCAGGAGGAGCTCCACCGTGGCATACATGCCCGGCAGGAAGGGATAGGTTCCGTCCTCCCGCCGCCGGTTGGGCACCCGGAGCTCCACCTGGGCGGTGCGGGTGACGCTGTCCACGGCGGGATGGATCTTCTCCACCAGGCAGGTGACCACCTCCTGGGGATTGGCGGGGCTGCGGAGGGTGGCCTGGGTGGTGCCGGGCACCACCTGGGAGAGCCGGTTCACCGGCACGGAGATCACCACCTTCACGGTGTCCATGGCAAGGATGGTGACCAGGGGAGTGGAGGCCGTCACCTGGACGCCGGGATCCAGATGGCGCCGGCTCACCACGCCGTCCATGGGGGCGCAGACGATGGTCTCCAGCACATCCAGATTCGCCTTCTCCTCCTCGGCCTGAGCCTGCTCCAGGGCGGCGCGGGCCTGCTCCAGGGCGGCCTCCCCCGCCTCCACCTGGGCCTGGGCGGCCTGCTTCTCCGCGCGGGCCTGCGCCAGCGCCGTGGTGGCCTGATCCAGGCTCTGCTGGGTGCCGGCCTGCTGCGCCACCAGACCGCTCATCCGCTCATATTCCCTCTGCTTGTCCTCCAGATTCGCCTCCGCGGAAGCCAGGGAGGCCTGGCGTTGCAGCACCACCGCCCGGGCGGATGCCAGAGAGGCCTGGGCCACGGAGCAGGCGGCCTTGGCGGCGGACTGGGCCGCATGATATTCCCGCCCGTCCAGCATGCCGATGCGCTGGCCCTTCTTCACGGGGGTGCCCTCCTCCACGGGAGTGCCGTCCTCCAATTCCAACGCCATCAGGCGTCCGGAGACCTTCGCCTGGAGATCCACGGAACGCATGGCCTCCACGTCTCCGTTGAAGGTCAGCACATTGCGCACCTCCCCCAGCTCCACCCGGGCCGTGCGCACCGGCACGGCCGCATTGCGCGAGCCGGCCTGCTTCCTCTGCGCCTCCTCCCGGGCGGCGGAAATCCGCCTCGCTCCCCAAAAGGCGACACCAAGGATGACCACGGCACCCAGGACAATGGGAAACAACGACGTTCTCTTCATAAAGATGTGGGAAAAGCGAAACGATGGTGGAGGGACCTTCTCCGAGGGAAGAAACAGAGAACGCTTCCCCGGGAGGGGGGCCTGGTCCCCGGCAGGCGAAGTCCTCCCTCCCCCCCCCGTCCCGTGCCGGGAAAAGGGAGGAAGAAGGAGGAGGGGGTTTCCCCTTGGGTTACGGCAGACGATACCCAGCCGTGACGGAATAGAGCTTTTCCTGGGCCGTCAACACGGAGATCCAGGCATTGGAGCGGGCCAGAGAGGTGTTGGTCAGATTGGTCTGCACCTCGTTGAGCCGGGTGATGGTGGCGGTGCCTCCCAGGTACTCCTCCCTGACCAGGTCGCGGATCCGGGTGGCCACCTCCAGAAGGCTGTTCTCCTTCTTCAGCACCTCCACGGCCGCCTGAAGGGAGACGTAGCTCTGACGCACCTCCGACTTCAGGGTGTCCTCCTGGGCCGCCAGACCCTTCTGGCTGGACAGCAGCTTGGCTTCCGCCTGCCGGATGGCGGCCTGGGTGTTCAGGCCGTCAAAAAGGTTCCAGCTGGCGGTCAAGCCAAAATTCACCGTGCGGTCATAATGCCGGTTGAAGTGAGCGGAATGGTCCCGGCTGAAGCCGTAGTTGGCGAAGGCGCGCACCTGGGGATACCACTGGGCCTGGGCCTCCTTCACCGCCAGCTCCGCATTCTCCACCTCCCGGCGGGCGTTCTGCAGGTCGGGGCGGTGCGCCAGCGCATAGTCCAGCACCGTCCCGATGGCGGGGAAGACCTCCGCCGGATTCTCCTCCCGGGGAGGAACCAGCTCCATGTTCTCCCAAATCTGCTCCTCCTGCACGGAAAGCAGGGCGCCCAGGGCGACCCAGGCGGTCTTCCAGGAGTTCCGCGCCACAATGGTGTCCGCTTCCGCGGACTGGACCTGATACTGGAAATTCAGGACCTCGGAGAGCTTGGCCGTGCCATATTCGTGCTTCTTCCGGGCGTCCTCCTCCAGCTGACGGTTGAAGGCGGCGTCCTGCTGCCGGATCTCCATGGTGTTCTGCGCCTGGAGGACCTGGTAGAAGGCGTAGGAGACCTGCTCCTCCAGGAGGCGGCGGGCGTCATCGCAGTCCGCCACAGCCATGTCCTGCCCCAGCCGGGCGGCGAGGAGGCGGTAGCGCCGGGCGAAGCCGTCGAAGACCAGATAGGAAGCGGAGAGTCCGGCCTCGTAGAGGGTGTTGTTGTCGTAGTCCCGGAGGGGTCTGGTGGCCACGTCCCGGCGCCGGGTGATACCGGCCTGGGCGTCCACGGAGGGGAGATAGGCGCTGCGGGCGCTTTCCCAGGCGGCAAGGGCGCTTTCCAGAGAGGTCTGGACCTGCGCCAGGGTGGGGTTCTGCTCCAGGGCGATCTTTTGCGCCTCCTCCAAAGTGAGCTTCAGAGGGGCGCCGGGGAGAAGGGGAATCAGGGAGAGTGCCAGAAGGCAGGAAAGAAGGGAGATACGCATGGCTGCTCGAAAGGTGTCGTAGACATTTTCCGTGAAAACGGAAAAAGGGGGGAAAAATTGTGCTATGGCCGCCATGTTCCCCGGAGAAGACAGGGAACACCCCGCCCCCCCGGGAAAACCCTCCGGGGAAACGGGGAGAACGCCTCCCCCGCCAACACCCGGGGACCAGGCGGGCGGGAAAGGAGGAAGAGGCGGCCGGGATTCTAGTCTTCCGACGGCGGGAAGGGAGCCACCGCCTCGCCCGTGGGCTCCATGTGCTCCACCGTGTAGCGCACAATGCCCATGACGTGATCCCGCAGCTGGTCCGGCGTGTGCCAGGGCTTCACCTGCAGGGGATTCTCGTGGTCGCTGCCAAAGTGGGGCGCCTCCAGCAGCAGGAAGAGGCTCAGGGAGGCGTAGGTGTAGTGGAGAAGGGCGATGTTCTGCTCCGACGCCTTGTCCCCCAGAATCTTGATCAGCAGATCCCGGATCTTGGCCTCGTACTTAATCCGGTATTCCTGGGCCCGCGGGTCGTCGTCCTCCTCGGAATCCTCCAGGAACTCCCGGAGATACATCCAGGCGGCATAGAACATGTCTTCATCGTAGGAATACCCCACCAGAGCCCCGATGTGGCGGGACAGGGCGTCCCACGGATCCTTGTTCTCCGATGCCAGCAGCGTCTCGATCTCCTCAAGACGCAGTTTCCGGGCATACTCCCGGACTTCCTGGTAATACCCCGCCTTGTCCCGGAAATAGTAGTTCACCGAGGCAAGGTTTTTCCGGGAAACCTCGCAAATCTCCCGAATCCGCGCACGTTCGTACCCCTTCTCCGCAAAAATCTTCAGGCCGGCGGAAAGAAGTATTTCGCGCGCTTTCCGGGCATTGCCCCCGTAGGGACGCCGATGACGGCGGGCTGCGATCTGCTTCAGCACCGCATCCATATTCTTTTTCTTTCCTTTCTCCATCATGCTAAAGAAAAAACGAACGAACCCACACGTCGGGAAACACCCAAGATTCTCCGGGACGGAATGTTCTCCCGCTGTGGACCATCAAGACCCGCCCTTCCGCGGAAAAGGGCACGAAGCGGTCATAATGTAGCACGCCCCGCCGAAAATTTTTCAAATTAACGTTTCATGGAGGGGGCATGGCGACAGTCCCTGCCCGCCTGTGGGCAAGGGAATAAGGAGAGAAAAACAGGAAGGGGAGCCACCGAAACGGCTTTCCCTGCCGGGGGACGGGGGTCAGGCTTTCCGGCGGCGCGGGGGGGTGGCCAGTCCGAATCCGGCATGGAGATAGAGGGTGTTCCGCACGGCGGCCTGGAGGGTCAGGTGTTCCAGGGCCTTTCCCCGGGTTTTCTGCTCCGGCGCCTTCCGCGCCACCCTGGCCTCTCCCTCGGGGCTGACGGTGACCACGCCCCACTGGGGCATCACCTCCTCCACGAAGATCACGCCCTCGGGGATGGCCAGATAGAGGAAGTCGGCCACGCCCGCCTGGGCGATGCGCTCCATCCGGGTCCCGTGATACAGCATATGCTCGATTTCCCGGCGGCGGCGCAGGCACTCCTGGTATTTGGGATTCCGGGAGCCCTCGTAGTTCCACTCCGCATACTCCTCGAAGAGGAAATGCCCGTCCCTCAACTGGGGTTCCTCCCGCCGGATGCCCTCCTCCAGGGCGGCCATCTGGGATCGGAGGAAAAGGAGTTCGGAGGCCAGTCCCTCGGGATTGACGCAGGCGGCGTAACATTCCTTCCGGCTCAAGGCGCACACCACCGCCATGCTGGCACGGGGAAGAAGATATTTCCGGCTCCCCTGGGCCTTCCGCCCCATCCAGATCCCCACCACGTCCGCTTTGTCTCCGTTCATGGCCGTGGGCACGTCCACCGCCACCACCTCCGGGGCGGGAGTCCTGCGGGACATCCACTCCAAAACGCTGCGACACAGAAGATGACGACGACCCGCCTCGCCTTGGGATTGTTTGGCGGTGGGACGACGATATTTCAAATACGTCAGCTTGGCCATGGCTTGCACTCTTCGGCGGGGGAACGGAGAAGGGGATTCGGGGAGAGGGGGGAATAAAAAAAATCCGAAGGCCAATACTGTAGCCTTCGGATTAAAAATGGTGGTGGGTCATGGATTCGGACCATGGAAAGCAAAGCTAGCAGATTTACAGTCTGCCCCCGTTGACCGCTTGGGTAACCCACCGGGAAATTGATTGCCGCGCCCCGGAGCTTTCGCCCTTTCGGCGGACGCGGGGGTTAATGTAACGAGCCCCCTCCCTTTTGCAAGCCGGCACCCCGCATTTTTTTGCTCCTCCCCCTGCCCTGACGGAAGGGAGAGCTACTCCAGCACCAGAGCGCCCCAGTATTCCTGGTGGTGGAAATTCAGGACAGGCTGGAGGGGGTAGGAGAAGTTGACGCAGAAGGAGCGATGGGAGGAGCGGGCGTAGCCCGCCAGCAGGATCTGCCAAATCTGGCCGGACTCCAGAGGCACCCCCGTCTTCTTCTCCACCATCTCCTTGGGAATGGTCATCACCGTCCACCACCCGTCGTCCCGGTCCGTGGAGTCGTTCAAGGTGCCATCCACCGCCGACACCACCCCCAGCTCCGGCATCAGGGACTGCGTGGCCAGATACTCCGGCCCGCCCCAGGAGCGGCTGGGGAAGAAGAAGGTGGTCTTCCGCGCGGAGGGGGTGGCATACAACTCCAGATAGCAGTATGCCTGCGCCGGTTTCAGGAAGACCTCCATCACATCCCCCAGGAGGAAGTGGAGGAGCTGGTCCTCGGAGGTCAGGCAGCAGATGTCGTCGTTGCGGATGTGGCAACCCACATACAGATTCTTCTCGTCGTGCAGCAGGCGCGCCGTGACCGCCACGGGGTTCTCCTCCTTCGCGACGGCCTCCACCGTTTTCTCCGGACAACCCATGGCCGGATCATACAGGCTCAACGTGACGGGCACCGCCTTCTCCCAGGCGGGATCGCTCTGCCGGGCATCCACCACCAATCCCTGGACCCGACGAGCCACCACGGGAGAAAACTCCTCCGGGGAGGACAAATGCCCGCAGCTGGCAGAAAGGAAAACCAGGGCAACCCCCAGAACGGGAAGGAGGAGAGAAGGGACCAAGTTACGCATGGAAGAACAGGGATAAAGAGACGAAGGAAAAACCGGAAGGACAGAAAACCCGGCTAATATAGCCTGTGCCCCTCCCCCACGACGCCACCGCCCTGCCGCGGCGGAACACCCCTGCTCTGGAGCCTCCCCGCCCCTCCTTCCCGCATTCCGGCGCCGTCTCCTCCCGAAGCAGAGGGGGAACAACAGGACAAAATATCATAAGTTATTCCAATGCAATAGGTTATGAATATTCCCAAAGAATCCCGCGCCTTTTCGGGCGGGGATGGGAAGAGGCGCATCTCCCCTGCCTTTTGGAGGAGGCGGGGGCTTCTCCCGATAGAGTATTCCCGCGGGCGGGGGAGGAATCCCCGGCGCCCCTTGCGTTTTCCCGTTGTTCAAGGCCCTTGCGCCAAGGAGGACATGACCCCATGCAGGAATACATTGACGAGAGCCGGATCATCACCCGGGAGGTGCAGCTGCGTCTGGCCCGGAAGCGCCGCAGCCTATGCCTGTCCTACCGGACATTGGGCAAATTCTTCCATGTGGACTGGTCCACCTTCCGCAAATGGGAGGTGGGGCCGGCGGGGGCGATGACCTGCCGGAATCACTTCCGGGAGATGCTCAACCGCTACCTGGACGGGGAATACGACCAGCGGCTCACCACCCTCCAGGGCCCCACCGGGGATCTCCTGGAGGGATGGCGCGCCCTCCCCCCGCAGGTGCACCAGTGCATGGAATGCATCACCAGCACCTACGACCTCTGCCAGCCCCGCCCCGAATTGCGGGAACGGCTGCTCCAGGGGGTGGAGGACGCCACCCGGAAGGCGCTCCGTCTCCTCTGCGCCCCCCGGCCCTAGCCTACAGAAGACGCCGGGTCTCGCCAGGCAGAAGATGGAGGCTCTGTGTGGGAAGCCCCGGTCCTTTGACCGTCACCTCCCCTCCCGCTCCGGCATGGATGACCACCTCCGTCAGGGTGCCGTCCTTCCACTGGACATCCAGGGAGAAGGCGCCCCGGGCGCAGAGTCCCCGGAACGCGCCGTCCTTCCATTCCTCGGGCAAAGCGGGGAGGAGATGGATGGCGCCGGCGTGGGACTGGAGGACCATCTCCGCGATGCCGGCGGTGCCGCCCAGATTGCCGTCGATCTGGAAGGGGGGATGGGTGTCCCAGAGATTGGGGAGGGTTCCGCAGCCCAGGAGGAGCTGGAGGATGTGGTAGGCGTGGGGGCCGTCCAGCACCCGCGCCCAGGCGTTCAGCCGATGGGCCATGGCCCATCCGGTGGATTCGTCGCCCCGTTCCCGGAGGGAGACCTTGGCCGCCTCCAGCCAGCCCGGGGTGTTTTCGTTGATGACGGTGCCGGGCACCAGGCCGATGAGCTGGGAGATGTGGCGGTGGCGATATTCGCCGAACTCCCCGTACTGGTGCTCCTCCCGGTACTCCTTCACCTGCCCGGAATCTCCCACCAGCACCGGCTCCAGACGGGGAAGAATCTCCCGCAGGCGGCCCAGGAAATCATCCTCCGGCTGGGCAAGGGCCTCGGCGGCCCGCAGGGTGTCCTGGAAGGTCTCGTAGGTCATCTGCTGGTCGAAGGCGCATCCCACCGTCCGGATGTAGGGATGCCAGCGCCAGCCGCCGGCGGGGGTCTCGTATTTGACCCGCTCGTCCATCTGCTCCGGGGAGGCGGAGGGATCGATGAGCCACACCCCATCCTGCTCCCGCAGGCAGTTCAGAAGATACTGGGACATCCCCCGGAGGGTGGGATAGATCGCCTTCAGCACCTCCGGGTCCCGGGTGAAATCATAGTATTCCCAGAAGAGCTTCGCCGTCAGGCCTCCCGTGCCCGGACCGGAGTGCCCCTCCGGGTCTCCGGCGCTCTCGATGGAGAGGGGCCATGCGCCGGTGCCAATGCACCAGCCCGCCTCCGGAAAGTCCTCGCCGGGACGCAGCCTCCCCAGGGCCTCCCGGGCATGGGCCCGGGCGCTGGGCAGATAGGCGTAGTGGTAGTCCGCGTAGGAGGCGAACAGCGGTGCCAGATTGGTGGTGAAGACCGGCCAGTAGTTCATCTGGACATTGATGTTGTGCCAATATCCGGCCGTCCAGGGGCTCACGTCGTAGACATTCCAGATGCCCTGGAGATTGCAGGGGAGGGTTCCCTTCCGGGAGGAGCAGATCAGCAGATAGCGTCCGAACTGGAAGTAGAGTTCCTCCAGATAGCGGGAGGGCTTTCCCCGCCGCACGCCATCCAGCAGCTCCTCCGTGGAGACCTGGGGATCCCACTCGCCCCCCAGATCCAGGGAGGCGCCGGAGAAGAGGGCCTGGTAGTCCTGGAGGTGGCGCTCCCGGAGGCGCTCCCAGCCCAGCTCCACCGCCGCCCGGATGGTCTCCTCCACCTGCTCGTGGGGATGGGGATAGGGAGCCAGCTTCTTCTTCGGGTCCTCCTCCAGGAAGACCCGGGATTCCAGCCGGTAGTTGGTGCCGCAGGCGAAGTACAGAGTGACGGCGCTGGCGCCCCGGAACTCCAGGCCCGCCGGGGACACCACGGCCTCGCCCTCCTCCAGCTGCCACCGGAGCTGTCCCTCAAACGCCAGCTCGTAGTAGTGCATCTTCCCCGTCATCAGGAACTTCTCGCCGTCCACGGTCAGGGTTCCCTCCTTGCCATGTCCGTCCCCCGGCCTGGAGCCGAAGTCCTTGCAGAAGGGGATTTGGGCGAAGACGCGGCCGTTCAGGGAGCGCGGGCGGTCGGCGGTGAGGCGCAGCACCGCCACCCTATCCGGATAGGAGGTGAACATCTCCCGGCGATAGCGGACGCCCTCCACCGTGTACTCCACCGTCGCCACCGCCTCGTCCAGGGACAGGGTGCGCCGGTAGTCCTCATACTTCTCCTGGCCCTCCATCTCCACGAAAATCTCGCAGAAGTTGTTCAGGCCCTCGGGGTTGGGATTCACCAGGGAGTTGTCGGTGATCTGGATGCGCTCCGTGGGGACGCCTCCGAAGATCTTGGCGCCCATCCATCCGCAACCCAGGGGAAGGGCGTATCTCTCCCAGCCGTATTCCTTGTTCCAGTGGGAATCCACCAGATCCAGGGTGCCGTTGGTGCGCTGGATCACATCCGGCCGTTTCCGGGGTTCGCTTTGGGGGGAGGGGGAAAAATACTGGAGGATGTAGGGTTTCATAGGAGGAAGTTCCTGCCCGGGAAGTTCGCCGCCGCCCAGCAAGGCGAGGAGGCAAAGGGACCAGAGAAGACGACAGGGACGCAGGCGGCGCATCTACGGGAAAGGGAGTCTATCCCTGGGCGTGCACCCATCCCAAGTGGATGGAGACGCACCAGAGGGTTGCCAGCACGACCCAGAGAATCACTCCCTGGAGCACGGGACGCAGCCCCAGCTCCGCAAGCTTCTGGCGGCTGAGATTGGCGCCGATGAGGAACAGGGTGAGAATCATGAGAAACTTGGAAAGCTCCTTCAGGAAGCCGCCCGCGGCCTGCACCACCCCCGTGGTGCAAGGCGCCACCTGGGGCAGGAAGGTCACCAGGGCGGCGGCGGCGATGAAGCCGGGGATGAACCAGGGCACTTTCAGGGAGAACTTCCGCTCCTTCCCCTCTTCCGGCTCGGCCACAAACCAGCTGATGAAGAGGGTGACCGGCACAATCCACAGCGCCCGCGCCAGCTTCACCGTGGTGCCGATCTCCAGCGCCTGCTCGCCGTAGGCCATGGAGGCGCCCACCACGGAGCTGGTGTCGTGGATGCCCAGGGCGGCCCAGTATCCGAACTGGGGTTCGGTGAAGCCCAGCTTGTGCCCCACGAAGGGGAAGACCCACAGCGCCACGGCGTTCAGGGCGAAGACCGTGGCCGACGCCATGGCGATTTCATGGGATTTGGCCCGGAGGGCGGGCGCCGCCGCCGCAATGGCGCTGCCGCCGCAGATGGAGGTGCCCACGCTCACCAGATAGGAGGCGTTCCGGGGAATCTTCAGCCATTTGCCCAGAAGGGCGCCCAGGCCGATGCCCAGGGTGATGCCGACGAGGGTGTACAAGAAGCCGTTGCCGCCCGCCTTGATGACTTCCATGAGCTTCATGCCAAAGCCCATGCCCACGATGGTGGCTCCCAGCAACGGAGAAGTGATGCGGGAGGTGTAGGAGAGGAAGGGGTTGCCCCAGAGCACGGAGAAGAGAATGCCCGCCAGCACGGCGAGCCCGGGCGCCCAATTCCGGGACGGCGCCCAGATCCAGGGAACCAGGAAGAACGCCAGGGACAGGAGGATGAAGAGAGCGGATTTCAGCTTTTGCATGAGAAGAGGGGTGGATGGGAAGGAGGGGGGACGGAAAAGAAAGAAAAGGCTATGGGGTCTTGAGGATGAATTTCTCCTGGGCCAGCTCCGCCAGACTGCGATCGTGGGTGACCATGACAATGGTCTTCCCCTGCTTCTCGTGGAGACGACGGAAAATCTCCATGACACCCTGGGCGGAGGCGGGGTCCAGGTTTCCCGTGGGTTCGTCGGCGAGGATGACGGGGGGATTCCGGATCAGCGCCCGGGCGATGGCCACCCGCTGCTGCTCCCCTCCGGAAAGCTCCCGGGGATGGTGGTGGAGGCGATGTCCCAGTCCGAACTCCTCCAGGAGGCTCCTGGCCCGCTCATAGGCCGCCTGCCGGTCCTCCCTCCACCCCAGGGCGGGGGCGGCGGCGTTCTCCCAGGCCGACAGCTCCGGCAGAAGATGGTAGCTCTGGAAGACGAAGCCAAACTCCCGGCGGCGCAGACTGGTCAACCGTGCCGCCCCCATCTTCGCCATGTCCTCGCCCCGGTAGAGCAAGGCGCCCCGGGTGGGATGGTCCAGCCCTCCCAGCAACTGCAGCAGCGTGGTCTTTCCGGAGCCGCTCTTGCCCACCAGCGCCACCCAGCTGCCCTCCCGGATCTCCAGGGACAGGCCGGACAGCACGGAGACCGTCTTCCCCTCCAGGGAGAAGTCCCGGGAAAGTTCCTTCAGCTGAAACAGGGGAGTTTGCGCCCCGGACGGGGGGCTCTGCAAGGATTCCTTGGGCATCAGTTCTCCGATTTCAGGGACACGGCGGGATTCGCGGCGGCGGCGTAGAGGGCGGGAATCAGGGCGGCGGCCACGCTGATGGAGACCGCCAGCAGGATGGTGCGCAGCAGATCCCCCTGGGTCGTCAAGGCGGGAATGGAGGTGAGATGGTAGATCTCCGCGGGGAAGACCTCCACCCCCATCACCCAGGAAAGCAGGCGGGCGATGGCGTCCCGGTAGCGCAGCACCAGCAACCCCGCAATCGTTCCCAGGGTGGTACCCGTCACCCCGATGATCAGCCCCTGGAGGAGGAAGATGCGGCCCACGCACCAGGAGGAGATGCCCATGGCCTTCAGGATGCCGATCTCCCGGGTCTTCTGGACCACCACGGTGATCAGGGTGGCGGAGATGGCGAAGGAAGCCACCAGGACCACGAAGGCCATGAGGAAGGTCATCAGATTCTTCTCGCTCTGCAGGGTGTCGAAGAGGAGCTGGTTCCGTTCCTGCCAGGTGACGAACTGGCATTGGGGATGGAGTTTCCGGAGGGCGCGGGCCGCCGTCTCCGCCTGCCTGTGGTCGCGGAGGGCCAGCTGAAGGGTGGTGGCGCTGCCCCAGTCCAGCCCGAAGAGATCCGCCGCCTGGTCCAGATGGAGGGCGATCATGTTGTCATTGTAGTCGCTCACCCCCGTGTCGAAGGTGGCGGCCACTTTGACCGCCTCGGGCAAATACATTTCATCCGGCTCCTGGAGCTTCACCTGGCCGTCCTCCCGCCATTGGATGTTCTTGGTCAGCCGGGCGGGGGAGTGGATCAGGAATTCGTCGCCGCGGGCGAGGAGCATCTGTTCGCCCAGGCTCCAGCCGATGGCGGCCTCCCCCTCCTGGAGCTGACAGCCCTCCGGCTCAAAGGTCTTCTGCAGGGAGCTGACCCGCCCGTCCGTCTCCGGCAGGATGCCCCGGATCATTATGGGGTAGACCGTCTCCCGCACCTGCATCAGGGCGGTCCCCTCGATGACGGGGGTGCCCCGCAGCCCCCATACCTCCCCTTCCCGGGTCAGTTCCTCCAGAAGACGCTCCGGTTGGAGGAAAACCCCGGCCTCCGGGGGGGGATAGACGGTGATGTGGGCCGTCATATTCATGATCCCGTTCCGGATGTCCCGGTCGAATCCCGCCATGACGCTGCAGACAATCAGAAGCAGCGCCACCCCCAGGAGAGGCCCCAGCACCGACAGCAAGGTGATGATGGAGATGAAGTTCCGGCGGGGTCTCAGGTACCGCAGGGCGAGGAGCAGGTCCAGGGGAAGTCTCACGGAAGGAGGAGGGGGGTCAGGGCGTGGGTGGAGTTTGGCGGGGGCAGAAGAACCACCCCCCCAGCCAGGCGGTGACGGGCGCCACCAGGACCAGGGAGAAGCTGCCGATCAAGGTTTTCACCACTTCGGCGGCCACCAGGGGATTGTTCAGGATGTCCCAGGGGGAGGTTCCCTGGGCGGCGAACATCATCAGCAGGGTGATGTAGCCGCCGGAATAGGCCAGAAGGAGGGTGGTGGTCATGGTGCCCACCACATTCCTCCCCATGCGGAGCCCGGAGCGCACCAGCTCCCGCCGGGTGATCTCCGGATGGTGCCGCGCCACTTCCGCCTGCCCGCTGGCGATGTCCATCCCCAGGTCCATCACGGCGCCGGAGGAGGCGAGAATCATGGCTCCCAGGAAGATGTCCCGGAGATCCAGGGTGGGGTATCCGGAGAAGACGAGGGTCTGGGCGTAGGGCAGCACCGCCCCGTTGATCTTCAGCGCCAGGGTGAAGAAGTGCGCCGTGAACAGGCCCGCGAAGATGCCGGCGATGGAGCCGCAGAAGGCGCACAGGCCGCACCGGGTGAGCCCCGCCACCAGATACATGATCACCGCCGTCAGGAAGACCACGCACCCGAAGATGGTCCAGCTGGCGGGCCAGCCCCGGAGAACCAGGGGAATCACCGCCTTCCACAGAAGGAGGCAGCTGAAGACGAAGCTCAGGAGGGCGTTGAAGCCCGTGAGGTGTCCGAAGAGGCAGAGAAGGACGCAGAAGACGAAGAAGAGGGCGGCTGTCCAGCGGCCCCGGGCGTAGTCCTGCGCCACCAGTTCGTCGCCAGGCTGGAGGGAGTCCCGGGGGGAGACGGCCATCACGATGTCCCCCGGCTGGAAGAGCTTGTCCAGCTCCATCTGCGCCCTCAGCTGGTTGCCGGCG
Source organism: Oligosphaeraceae bacterium (assembly GCA_051884615.1). Taxonomy (GTDB): domain Bacteria; phylum Verrucomicrobiota; class Lentisphaeria; order Oligosphaerales; family Oligosphaeraceae; genus UBA1724. Next base: position 99,121 of record JBJEVT010000031.1, on the reverse strand, counting down.
GGGAATTCCTGCCCCTTGTAGGGTCCCTCCAGAATCTGGAGTTTCAGGCGCTGGGAGCCGAAGAGGACCAGCTCGTGCCGCTCCACGTCGCCATCGTCCGTGGAGACCACCCGCGCCCGGGCCTTGAAGCCCTGGGAGGGTTGGGAGACCGTGGGGGGGCCGGGCAGCAGGAAGAGCCCTGCGGAGAGGAGGACCAGGAACAGCAGCAGGGTCAGGTCATGTTTCAGGGTGGCGCGGGACATGGTCTCCCTTCCAGGGTACGGTTCGAGACGGCGTCGGCAACGGGCCGGACCTTCCGGGACGGGGAATCTCCCCGGCCTTCCGGAGGTCCGGCGGGGGTCGGCGGGCTAGAGCAGTTCCTTCATCAGGTGGGAGATGTCGGTGTTTTCCAGGAATCCGCTGAAGCGTTCGGCGCCGCATCCCATGGAGGTGGTGAGCACGGGGAGGGCGGTGTGGTTGCCGCTGCTCCAGCCGATGCCGGCCTTGTTCTGGAGGATCAGCTTGGCGACGGCGCCCAGCTTGCCGCTCTCGTGGAAGGCCTTTTCCAGTTCCTTCCGCTCCTCGTCGTTGATGTACATCTTGTCCCCCTTGCTCTCCGGGGAGAAGAGGAAGCCGAAGTTCTCGTTGAGCAGGACTTCCGCGTCAGCCATGGAGAAATCCTCCTTCGCCGCCCGGGCCTTCGCCACCTTGCCGTCGAAGACCTCGGGGGTGCACTTCTGCTGGGCCAGCAGCAGCAGGTTCAGGCCATAGCCCGCGTTGGCGAAGCCCATGGTCATGCCGCCGGTCTCGTGGTCGCCCGTGGTGACGATCAGGGTCTCCTCGGGATGCTGGGCGGCGAATTCCATCGCCACCTTCACGGCGTCGTCAAAAGCCAGCACTTCCCGCAGGTTGCCGGCGGCGTCGTTGGCATGGCCGCGGTAGTCGATGGCCCCGCCCTCCACCATCATGAAGAACCCCCGGGGGTTCTCGTGGGAGAGGAGCTCCACGCCCTTCCGGGTGAATTCCGCCAGGGTGGGGGCGTTGGGATCGTCGTCGATGGCATAGGGGAGAGCGCCCTCGCCGTAGAGGGCCAGGGCCTTGGGGGTGTCGGGCGCCAGGGCGTTCAGCTCGTCCCGGCTGCGGGCCAGGGTGTAGCCCGCCTGCTGCGCCAGGTCGTAGAGGTTGCCCTTGTACATCTCGTCGTCGGTCTTGTCATGCTGTCCGGAGAACCCGCCGCCGCCGAAGAACTCGAAGTCGGAGTCGATGAGATCCAGGCCGATGCGGTAGAGGAGTCCCCGGCTGGGCTGGTGGGCGTAGAAGCCGGCGGGGGTGGCGTGGTTGATGGTGACGGAGGTGATGATGCCCACCTTCTTGCCAGCCTCATGGGCCTTGACGGCGCAGGAGATCAGCTTCTGGGAGAGGTCGGCGCTCACTCCCAGCTGTCCGTTCTTGGTCTTTTCGCCGCAGGCGATGGCGGTGGCCGCCGCCGCGGAGTCGGTGATCAGGGCGTCCGCGGAGCTGGTGCGGGTCAGGGCCTGCATGGGGAAGGAGTTGATGACCAGCGGACCACGCCCGATCTGCTTGGAGAACTCCTCCGCGATGCTGCGCTGGGGCACCGACATTCCGTCCCCGATGAACAGGAAGACGTACTTGGGGGAGGCGGCCTCCGCCAAAGCGGCGAGACAGAATCCTAGGACCAGAAGGGGGATCAAGAAGGTCTTTTTCATGGCTTTCCAGGTTGTGGGGGAGAGTAGAAGACGGAGAGGGGAAAGCCTCCTCTCTCCAAGGAGACAATTCGGGCTGGGAAAACGGGCGGGAAACCACCGCGGCGCCCCCGGAGGGAGCGGACGCGGGTCATAGGGGGAAAGATAATCCTATCCCACGGATTTTTTCTCCAAACAAGGAGGGAAATGAGGCAAACGGGCGCACGGGCGGGCTTTCTTGTTCGGGGAATCCCTGGGAATCCCACGGAAGTCATATTCTCTATGACTTTGATTCCCAGTCTGTTATCCAATTACGCAATTCGATTATCGTATCCCCGTGTTCCCTTGGCGGGACGCTTTGCGCCCCTTCCCGTCCCCTCTCCCCACCATCCCTCTTTCCCCAGGAGGCCCCCATGTCCCCCCTCGCCCGTCCCCTCTGCCTTGCCCTCGCCCTCTCCCTTTCCCTGCCTGTCTTTTCCGGCGCCGTTCCCCAGGTGACCCGCACCCTGGCGGCCACCCGGGTCGCCCCTGGCTCCGTGGTGAAAGCGGAGCTTTGCGTCTCCCTGGGGACGGAGGAGGAGGTTCCGGAGGCGTGGATTTTGGAGGAGCGCTGGCCCTCCTCCTGCCAGATTCTCGCCGCCTTCTGGAACGGGCGCCCCTTCGCCCCCGCGCCGCGGCCCCAGGGATACGCCTGGCTCTTCGGCTATCCGGGGGAGGAGTGGGCGGTGGAGGAAGGCACCCTGACCTATCTGCTTCAGACGCCCGCCCTCTCCCCGGAGGAGACCCAAGCCACCCTGGCCGTGGAGGGACTGGCATCCACCTGGGAGGAGTCCACCACCACCCGGGGAGACGACACCCTGACCCTGACCCCCGAGGCCGACCTCCTGGAATCCCCCCTCTTCCTCCTGCCTCTCCAACCCGGCTGGAACCTCCTCTCCCTCCCCGCCAAAATGGAACCCCGGGGACTCCAGGAACTGACCCGCAACGCCCCCGTCTATCTCTGCCGCACCGAAAACGGCGACGGACTCTTCTACCAGGGCACCATCCCGGAAACCCCGGGACAACCCTTCTGGCTCCGGGAAGAGGGCGCGTTCCCCAGGGATGTGCTCCTCGTCGCCCAGGAATCCCCCGCCTCCCGCCTGGTCCCCGCCGGACGCTGGCGCCAGGGCGGCAACCTGGCCGGCGTCAGCGGAACCCTCCCCATCCCATGCCACGACGCCGCCAAAATCTGGCAATGGCAGGAAGACCAGTACACCCCGAAAAACGACCCCGCTCTGCGGCCGGGACAGGCCGCCTGGCTCCTCTATTGAAATTTCTTGAAATTTCTTCCCCGAACCCCAAAATTCCCCCTTTCCGGACAGCAAAAGCCACAGATGGACAGGGAAGGACAGATGACATGATTCCTGTATTCTCTGAAAATCAGACTGTTAGTGCATTATCCAAGACAAAATGCGCCAATTTCCTCAATTTTTACCAATTACTAACTTTTTGCCCGTAACTTCTTCATTTATCGAATCTTCAGAAAATTGTGCATTACAGTACGGCATTCTTCCGGACAAAGGGGGTCTTCTCCCCTGCGTCCCCCCTCTTCCCGTCCCCCTTTCCCTTCACTTCAACCCAGGAGGAAATGCCATGGCCACCCCGAAAGAGAAATCCCCCGCCCCCGCGAAACGGCGTCTGAAGTCCAGCCCCCGGGCGGGCCAGCCCCGCGGGCACCGCGTTGTCTTCCGCTACCATGGCGATCCCGGCCACCAGGTCACCGTTGCCGGCACCTTCAATGACTGGGATCCCCAGGCCCGTCCTCTGGTGGACAAGGAGGGCAACGGCGAATACACGGTGTGCTTCCTCCTGAAGAACGGGACCTATCAATACAAGCTGGTGGTGGACGGGCAGTGGATCCTCGATCCCACGAACCCCGTGGAAGCCCCCAACGACTTCGGCGGCAGCAACAACGTCATCGTCGTGGGCCCGCAGTGACATCCTCCCCCCGCTTTTCCCCCCGCCCCCAGAGCCCGCCCCCGGCGATCTGACTTCCCCGCCCCCGTCCTCCCCTTCCCGGGAGGGAACCAGGGGCGGGCGCCGACTCTCCCCGGACGGCCGCCGATTTTGCCTCCCCCCGCCCACCACGGCAGACCACACCCCCTGCCGGCAACCAGAACCATGGGAAAAATGAAACGTCAAAATCCTGCGCCTCGGCTTGTCCCCACCAAGAGTGTGGAGGAACTTATGGACACGAAGGCGGACGTCCAGGTGCTGCGCCGGGAAGGCGCGCCCAGCGCGGACTGCCCGAAAATCCTGGTGGTCACCCCGGAAATCACCTATCTGCCCCAGGAGATTCTCAACAACGGCTTCGGCACCAACCAGTATAGCGATTTGACCAACCAGCAGGTCTCCTACTCCTCCAAGGCGGGAGGACTGGCCGATGTCTCCGCCTCCCTGGTCTCCGCCCTCTACAACATGGGCGCGGACGTCCATGTGGCGCTGCCCTTCTACCGGAAGCTCTACCACATCGACCCCAGCAAGCTGGACCATTACGAGAAGCGGCGCCTCCAGCTCTCCAGCGCGGTGCCGGAGGAGCGGGTGCATTTCGCCAAGGACTACATCTTCAACTACCGGGAGCGGGTCTATTCCGCCGACCCGGAGCGTTCCAAGCGCATCAGCCTGGCCTTCCAGCGGGAAATCATCAACCACACCATCCCGGAACTCCAGCCCGACCTGATCCACTGCAACGACTGGATGACCGGACTGCTGCCCGCCTTCGCCCGCCGGATGCACATCCCCAGCCTCTTCACGGTCCACAACATCCACACCCAGAAGACCACCATGGAGCAGATCGAGGACGCCGGCATCGACGCCGCCTTCTTCTGGCACAACCTCTACTTCGAGAGACCGCCCTACTCCTACGAGGAAAGCCGCTCCTCCAACCAGGTGGACTTCCTCACCTCCGGCATCTTCGCCAGCCACTTCATCAACACCGTCTCCCCCACCTTCCTCAAGGAAATCGTGGACGGACGCATCGGATTCATCCCCGCCTACATCCGCAACGAAATCGCCAACAAATACTACGCCGGCGTGGCGGCGGGCATCCTCAACGCCCCCGACCCCGACGACGACCCCTCCTGCGACCCCGAGCTGGAACTCCACTACACCCCGGAAACCCATGCGGAGAGCAAGCGGAAGATCAAGGCCGATTTCCAGAAGAAGCTGGGCCTCCAGGTGAATCCCGACGCCCCCCTCTTCTTCTGGCCCTCCCGCCTGGACCCCATCCAGAAGGGACCCCAGCTCCTCTCCGACATCCTCTACGAGGTCATCCACAAATACTGGGACCGCCAGATCCAGTTCGCCTTCGTGGCCGACGGCCCCTACCAGAATGTCTTCCGCTCCATCGCCGACCAGCACAAGTTCCACAGCCTGGTGGCCGTCCTCTCCTTCGACAAGGCGCTCTCCAAGCACGGCTACGCCGCCTCCGACTTCGTGCTGATGCCCTCCAGCTACGAGCCCTGCGGACTGCCCCAGATGACCGCCCCCATCTACGGAAGCCTGCCCCTGGTCCACGACACCGGCGGCCTCCACGACACGGTCACCGACCTGGATGTCCATGCCCACACCGGCAATGGCTTCGTCTTCAAGAACTTCGACGACCGCGGGCTCTTCTGGGCCATCGACCAGGCCATGAATTTCTGGGCCCAGCCCGCGGAAATCCGGGAGCGGGAGATCCGGCGCATCATGGTGGAGAGCAAAAACCGCTTCAACCACCGCCAGACCGCCCAGGCATACATCGACCTCTACGAGAAGATGCTCCACCGGAAACTGGTGGAATGGAACGCCAACTGAGGCGCCGCCCCCTCGACCCGCCCCCGCCAAGACGCCACGCCCTCCCCACCCCCATGGCCCTTCCCACCGCCCCCAACGCCCCGGCCCAGGACACCACCCCCGCCCCGCCCCTGCCGGGACTCTTCCGGGACCCCTGGCTCCTGCCCTTCCAGGAACCCTTCCGGGAACGGCAGGAGTTCGTGGAGCGGCGCCGGCGGGAGCTGCTGGACCATTGCGGCGCGAGCACCCTCCTGGAAGCCGCCGACTGGCATGAACGCTACGGCTTCCACCGCCTCCCCAACGGCACCTGGCGCTTCCGGGAATGGCTCCCCGGCGCCAAGTCGGTCCATCTCATGGGGGAGTTCAACCACTGGGCCACCTCCCCCTGGTTCGAGCTCCATCCCGTGGAGGGGACGGAGGACTGGCAGCTGGAGGTGCCGGAGGAGTTGATGAAGGAGGGGCAGGCCTGCCAGCTCTATGTGGAATGGGAGGGCGGCAATGGATGGCGCCTCCCCACCGCCACCACCCAGGTGCGCCGGGAGGCCCAGCCCGGGGGGAATGTCCTCTTCAACGCCGTGGTGCGGGAGAGCGGGACCCCCTATCCCTGGAAGAACGACGCGGTGCCCCCCGCGCCCCAGATGCTGGTCTACGAGACCCATGTGGGAATCGCCCAGCCGGAGCCCAAGGCCGGCACCTTCCAGGAGTTCCTCCAGAAGACCCTGCCCCGCATCGCCCAGGAGGGATACACCTGCCTCCAGCTGATGGCCGTGGCCCAGCATCCCTACTACGCCTCCTTCGGATACCATGTGGCCAACTTCTTCGCCCCGGAGGAACTCTTCGGCACTCCCGACGACCTGAAGGAACTGGTGGACACCGCCCACGGCATGGGACTCCGGGTGGTCATGGACCTGGTCCACTCCCACTCCGTGAAGAACGAGCTGGAGGGGCTGGGCAACCTCTGCGGCAGCCGCACCCAGTTCTTCCACGACGGCCCCCGGGGAGAACATCCCGCCTGGAACTCCTACTGCTTCAACTACGGAAAACCCCAGGTCGCCCGATTCCTCCTCTCCAACTGCCGATACTGGCTGGAGGAATACCACCTGGACGGCTTCCGCTTCGACGGCGTCACCAGCATGCTCTACTTCGACCACGGGCTGGGACACGCCTTCCAGGGATACCAGGAATATTTCGGGCCCAACGTGGACTGGGACGCGGTGGCCTATCTCACCATGGCCAACCAGGTGTGCCACGCCCTGAAACGCCCCGCCCTCACCATCGCCGAGGACATCTCCGGCATGCCCGGACTGGCCCTGCCCGTGGAGGAGGGCGGCATCGGCTTCGACTACCGCCTGGCCATGGGCGTCACGGACCTGTGGTTCAAACTCCTGGACCGCCCCGACGAATACTGGGACATGGAGGCCCTCTGGTACGAGCTGAACAACGGGCGCCAGGAAGAGAAGACCCTCTCCTATGTGGAATGCCACGACCAGGCCCTGGTGGGCGGCCAGACCTTCCTCTTCCGGTGCCTGGGCAACGCCATGTACAACGCCATGGATCTGCAAAGCCAGAATCTCCTGGTGGACCGGGGCATCGCCCTCCATAAAATGGCACGCCTCGCCACCGCCGCCACCGGCAAGAGCGGCTACCTCAATTTCATGGGCAACGAGTTCGGACACCCGGAATGGCTGGATTTCCCCCGGGAAGGAAACGGATGGTCCTACGACCACGCCAGAAGACGCTGGGACCTCGCCGACGACCCCAATCTCCGATACCAGCCCCTCCTGGCTTTCGACCACGCCATGATCCAACTGCTCCGGAGACACCCCGGATTCTTCCAGAACCCCGCGGAACGCAGGGACGTGGACCAAACCAGGCATCTCCTCCTCTTTGAACGGGATGGACTCCTCTTCGCTCTGAATTTCCATCCCACCGACTCCTATGAAAATCTCTCCGTCCCCTGCCAGGGACGGGAGTACGCCCTCGTCCTGGATTCCGACGCCCTCCCCTTCAACGGCTTCGGCAGAATCCAGCCCGGACAGCATTTCTACAACCAGGCCCCCGGGGACCAGCCCCGCGCCCTCTCCATCTATCTCCCCGCCAGAACCGCCCTGGTCCTGGAATGTCTGGACGGCATCCAGGGCGCCAGCGGCCCCGCCCTGTGACCCCAACCCGCCAAAATGAGGGGAAATCCAGAAATCCAGAGGGTCTGGAGGGTCTAGGAGTTACATCATAAAATCATAGATCGGCGGGGATTCCGTGGCCGACCTGTTGAAGCGGCAGGCTTTGCCCTCTCTGTGCTCTCCGCGTGCGCCGCAGGCGCTTCCGTGTCCTCCGTGTTTAAACCCTCCGTGTCCTCCGCGTGCGCCGCAGGCGCCTCCGTGCGTCCCGTGTCAAAGCGGCAGCGTCCCGTGTTTTCGGCAGTGTTGTCTTTTTCTCAAAAAGGGGATGGGGAATGGGCAAAGCCGCTGGGGAGGTCTTATATTAGGGCTTGTCATGTCGCTTGTGTCGGAACCTGTGCGGCAAGGTGTCTGTGAACCGGGTCAGATGGGGAACCAAGCAGCCCTAAGCATGCAACTTGGGTGCCAGTCATTCCGGGGCAGGCGGCATGGCTTTTTTTTTTGGATTTGGATGTAGGGGAAGCCGTTTTCTGGAATCCCGCTCCTCCCTGGGTGGAGTGAGAGAGTCGGAGGGGTGTCCCCGTTTCGTCGGCAGGACCGAGGAGAGGAGATGACCTATCAAGTATTGGCGAGGAAGTGGCGTCCCCAGACCTTTTCGGAGGTTGTAGGCCAGGAGCATATCGCCCGCACCCTGAAGAACGCCCTTCGGAGCGGGCGGCTGGGACACGCCTATCTCTTCGTGGGCTCCCGGGGCATCGGCAAAACCACCTCCGCGCGCATCTTCGCCAAGGCGTTGAACTGCCAGAATCCCGTGGACGGCGAACCCTGCTGCCACTGCGAATCCTGCCAGGAGATCGCCGCGGGGAACTCCCTGGACGTCATTGAAATCGACGCCGCCAGCCACAATGGCGTGGAAGACATGCGGAAGATCCGGGACCAGGTCCTCTACCCCCCCGCCAAGAGCAAATACAAGATCTACATCATCGACGAAGTCCACATGCTTTCCAACGCCGCGTGGAACGCCCTCCTGAAGACCCTGGAGGAACCCCCGGCCTATGTGAAGTTCCTCTTCGCCACCACCGAGCCCCATAAGATCCTGCCCACCATCATCTCCCGCTGCCAGCGCTTCGACCTGCGCCGCATCCCCGTCCCCCTCATCATGGAACGCCTGCGCCAGATCGCCAAGTCGGAACAGCTCTTCGTGGAGGATGCGGCGCTGGCCTGCATCGCCCGGGCCGCGGACGGCGGCATGCGGGACGCCCAGTCCATCCTGGACCAGATCATCGCCTTCTGCGGCGGCGCCACCGCCGAGGAGACCATCCGGGAAGCGGACGTCATCCAGATCTTCGGTTTGGCCTCCGGCACGGAACTCCGGGAAATGGCGCGGGGAATCCTGGCCAACGACATCGCCCGGGTGCTGGATGTCATCGCCAATCTCGCCAACTCCGGACGGGATTTGGAGAAGGTCTACGGCGACCTGGTGGGATATTTCCGCAATCTGATGCTGGCCGGATGCTGCCAGGACGCCGGAAAGTTCCTTGAGGTCAGCGTGGACGAGCTGCAGGAGCTCGCCACCACCGCCCGGACCGTCCCGCCCCAGCTCCTGCGCCGGGTCCTCTCCACCCTGGTGGCCCAGGAACAGCTCTTCCGGGACTGCCTGAACAAGAGAATCGCCCTGGAAGTCCTGGTGGCGCAGATCATCAGCGACATCCACAGCGCCACCCTGGATGACGTCCTGACCCACCTGAACGTCATCAGCGGACTCATCCCCAAGGAGGAAATCACTCCCCGCATCCCCCCCGCCCTCGCCGAAGCCGCCACAACCCCCGCCCCTGCTCCCGCGCCAGCCCCTGCTCCCGCGCCAGCCCCTGCTCCTGCTCCTGCTCCTGCTCCTGCCCCCGCTCCCGTGGTCGCACCCGCACCCGCCCCTGCTCCTGTGGCGCAAGTTGCCCCCGCACCCGCGCCCGCCCCTGCACCTACCCCTGTTGTGGAACCTACACCTGTGGTGGAGGAAGTGTGGGAAGTGCGGGAGGAGTGTCCTCCCGTGGTGGAGCAGGACATCTTCCAGGGAGCGCCCGTGGGGGAGGAGAGCGTGGGGGCCGCCACCACTCCCGTGGACGAACTGACCCAGAGCGGATTCCGGAGAGCCACCAAGGCCGAGATGGCCGCCATGAAGAAGGAGCCGGCGGTGAAGGCCGTCATTTCCGCCCTGGGCTTCGAGCCCTACGATGGCGTGGTGCCCCTGCCCCCTTCCCCGGAGAATCCCTAGGCCTCCTCCCCCTTTCCTCCCCCATCCCCTTCCCGCCACCCCATCGTCATGGAAATCAAGCTTCCCGCCGCCATGGAAAGGCTGGCCGCCCGTCTTCGGAAACTTCCGGGAGTGGGGGCGCAGACCGCCCAGCGCCACGCCTGGGAACTTCTCCGCTGGCCGGACGCGGATCTTCAGGCCCTGGCCGAGGAGCTGGTGCAGCTCCACCAGCGGGTGGTTCCCTGCCCCGTCTGCGGCTTCTACACCGAGGGGGGGCTGTGCCAGATCTGCTCCTCCCCCAACCGGGACCGCTCCCAGATCTGCGTGGTGGAGACCGCCCTCCAGGTGCCGGTCATCGAGCGCACCGGATGCTTCCACGGCCTCTACCATGTCCTGGGGGGACGCTTCTCCCCCCTCTCCGGCGTCACGCCGGAACAGCTGCGCTGGGAACCCCTCCGCAAACGCCTTGCCGACCCCCAGGTCACGGAGATGATCCTCGCCACCAGCACCGACGTGGAGGGACAAGCCACCGCCAAACTCCTCCTGGACGACTTCCAGCGGGAGGGGCTCGCCATCACCCGCCTGGCCATCGGCGTCCCCACCGGCGCCGACCTCTCCTACGCCGACACCCCCTCCCTGGCCCTGGCTCTGAACGGACGGCAGAAATTCTCCTGAACGCCCCGCTTTCTCCCCGCTTTCTTCCCCATTCCCACCCCCCAATCCACAACATCCCATGCCTACCATCCGACTCCTTCTCGGCGACGAGGCCTACGCCCAGGGCGCCATCGACGCCGGCGTCTCCGCCTGCTATGCCTATCCCGGAACGCCCTCCACGGAAATCATGGAATACTTCCAGGCGTCCCCCCTGGCGGCACAGCGCAACATCCACCGCCAGTGGTCCTGCAATGAAAAGGCCGCCATGGAGGAGGCCATCGGCGCCAGCTACATGGGCAGGCGGGCCATCGCCTGCATGAAGCACGTGGGCCTCAACGCCTGCGCGGACGGCTTCATGAACGCCGCCATCACCGGCGCCAACGGGGGGCTGCTGGTCACCGTGGCGGACGATCCCTCCATGCACTCCTCCCAGAACGAGCAGGACAGCCGCTTCTACGGGAAATTCGCCATGATTCCCGTGCTGGAACCCGCCTCCCAGCAGGAGGCCTACCAGATGCCCGCCTACGGCTTCGCCCTCTCGGAAAAGCTGGGGACCCCCGTCCTGGTGCGCCTCACCACCCGCCTCTCCCACTCCCGCGCGGACGTGGAGCTGGCCGACCAGCCCCTGCCCCAGAACGAAATCCGCTTCCATGAGGACAGCCGCCACTATGTCCTCCTCCCCGCCATCGCCAAGCGGAACTACCAGGCCCTCCTGGACAAGCAGGACGCCTTCCAGAAGGCCAGCCAGGAATCCCCCTTCAACACCTACACCGACGGCCCCGACCACTCCCTGGGCATCCTGGCCTGCGGCATCGGCCACAACTATCTCCAGGAGGCCTTCGCCGGAAAGTGCCCCCATCCCGTGCTGAAGATCTCCCAGTACCCCCTCCCCCTCCCCCAGCTCCAAACCCTCCTGGACACCTGCGACAAGGTCCTGGTCGTCGAAGAGGGCATGCCCGTGGTGGAGGAATCCCTCCGGGGACCCCTGGGCAATGACAAGATCCGGGGACGGCTGGACGGAACCCTGCCCCGCACCGGCGAACTCAACACCCGGGCCATCCAGCTGGCCTGCGGACTCGCCGCCCCCGAACTCTTCCCCGCCGCCCAGACCATCCGCCAGCGCCCCCCGAGACTCTGCGACGGATGCCCCCACGCCGACACCTACCGCGCCCTCAACGAAGCCTGCCAGAAGGTGGGCGACGCACGGGTCTTCGGTGACATCGGCTGCTACACCCTGGGCGCCCTGCCCCCCTACAACGCCATCACCTCCTGCGTGGACATGGGCGCCTCCATCACCATGGCCAAAGGCGCCGCCGACGCCGGCATGAAACATCCCGTCGCCGTCATCGGAGACTCCACCTTCACCCACTCCGGCATGACCGGCCTCCTGGACGCCATCTGGGAGAACAGCCCCGTCACCGTGGTCATCCTGGACAATCTCACCGTGGGCATGACCGGCGGCCAGGAATCCGCCGCCGTGGGCAAGCTGGAGGAGATTGTGGCGGGCATGGGAGTTCCCCGGGAGCACATCCGGGTGATTCTGCCCCTCCCCGCCAAGCATCAGGAAAACGAGGCCGTCTTCGAGGAGGAGCTGCGGCATCCCGGCGTCTCCGTGGTCATCGCCCGGCGGGAGTGCATCCAGACCCTTCGCCGGAAAGTCGCCAAGAAATAGCCCTCACCCAGACATGGACGGCGCCCCGGGACGGGAGGAACTCCCCCCGGCGGCACCCTCCCCTTCCCAAGGAGAACCCACAGCATGAAATGTGACATCGTTTTGGCCGGCGTCGGCGGGCAGGGCATTCTCACCATCGCCGCCATTCTGGGCAAGGTGGCCGTGGCCGAAAAGCTCCACGTCAAACAATCGGAAATCCATGGCATGAGCCAGCGGGGCGGCTCCGTCTTCGCCCACCTGAGACTCTCCAGCCAACCCATCTTCGCCGACCAGATCACCCCCGGCACGGCGGACATGGTGGTGGCCATGGAGCCCATGGAGGCCCTGCGCCACCGCGCCAGCCTCGCCCCCCAGGGCATCCTCATCACCGACAAGACCCCCCTGGTGAACATCCCCGACTACCCCCAGGAAACCCAAATCCAGGAGGAGCTCCGCGCCATGCCCAGAACCCTCCTCCTGGACACCACCTCCCTGGCCAAGGACTCCGGAAACCCCAGGAACACCAACGTGGTCCTGCTGGGCGCCATCGCCAACTTCCTGGGACTGGACGCCACCATCCTGGAAAAGGCCATCCAGCAGCACTTCGCCTCCAAGGGCGACGCCGTGGTCCAGGCCGCCCTCCAGGCCTTCCGCCTGGGCAAAGAGGCGAAGTCCGTCTAGCCACCCACCCCCCCGCATTTTTCCCCGGGGCCGGCCCTTCCGGGTCCCGGCCCCATCCCCTCCCTCCCTTTTTCTCAAGGAACCCAATCATCATGCGCATTCTCGTCACCGGCGGCGCCGGCTTCATCGGCAGCCATATCGTGGAAGCCTTCCAGGGGAAGGCGGAAATCCGGGTGCTGGACAATCTCCGCACCGGCTTCCTGAAAAATCTGGAGGGATTCCAGGTGGATTTCCGGGAGGGCTCCATCCTGGACAAGCCCGTTCTGGAGAAAGCCATGGAGGGGGTGGACTACGTCTTCCACCTGGCGGCCATGATCTCCGTGCCGGAATCCATGTCCAAGCCCCAGGAGTGCGTGGAAATCAACACCCAGGGCACCCTGAATGTCCTGGAGGCCGCCGCCAAGGCCGGCGCCAAGAAGCTCTGCCTCTCCACCTCCGCCGCCATCTACGGGGACAACCCCGAGGTGCCCAAGCGGGAGACCATGGTCCCCGAACCCAAGAGCCCCTACGCCGTCACCAAGCTGGATGACGAATACTACTGCGCCATGTTCACCCGGGAGCGCAATCTGCCCACCGCCTGCCTCCGCTACTTCAACGTCTTCGGACCCCGCCAGAATCCCCACAGCCAGTACGCCGCCGCCGTCCCCATCTTCGTGGCCAAGGCCCTGGCCAACGAACCCCTCACCATCTACGGCGACGGCGAGCAGACCCGCGACTTCATCTATGTGAAGGACATCGCCCGCGCCAACGCCTTCTTCGCCACCGAAAGCCCCGCCACCGGCGTCCACAACATCGCCTACGGCGGCGTCATCACCATCAACGACCTTGCCAAGAAGATCATCCAGATCACCGGCTCCCGCTCCGAGATCATCCACCAGGCGGAGCGGGCGGGCGACGTGAAGCACTCCTACGCCGCCATCGACAAGCTGAAGGGCACCGGATTCCAGCCCTGCTCCAACTTCGAGGAAGGACTGGCCGCCACCATCCAGTACTTCCGCTCCCTCCAGAAGTAGCCGCAGCCACTCCCCCCCCTATGCCACGAGTGCTCTTCGTCTGCAGTTCGGACCGCACCCGCGCCCCCCTGGCGGCCGCCCTCTTCCAGGCCCTGGCCGCCCAGGAGGGACTGGAGGAATGTTCCTGCGACTCCGCGGGCATCCGCGCCCAGCATGGCCAGCACATCGCCCCGGAAGTGGAGAAGGTGCTGGCGGAGCGGGGGCTGGCGCCCCGGCGCCTGGGGGTCCAGCTGCTGACCCCCAAGCTCATCAAATCCTCCGAGCTGATTCTCTGCATGACCCAGAATCAGGAGAAGGAACTGACCACCCGCTTCGTCTCCGCGCGCAACAAGACCCGGACCCTCATGTCCATCCTCCGCACGGAGAAGGACATCTTCGATCCCAACCATCTCTCCCTGGAGAAATTCCGGGCCTGCCTGGAGATGATGGAGCCCGCCCTCCGGGAGCTGGTCCAACGACTCCTCTGATCCCCCCGTGTTCGACTTCTCCCCCATCGCCACCGTCCATAGCTGCTACCGGACGAAATTCGGGATTCCCCGGCAAAGCGGGCTGATTCCCCAGGCCACGGGGAGCCTGGAACTGCTGCCTCCCTACAACCAGCCCAACGCCGTCCGGGGGCTGGAGGCGTTCTCCCATATCTGGGTTATATTCGTCTTCAGCGAAAATCTCCGGGAGGGATGGAAGGCGACGGTCCGGCCGCCACGACTGGGGGGAGACCAGAGGCTGGGGGTCTTCGCCACCCGCTCCCCCTTCCGGCCCATGCCCATCGGACTCTCCGCGTTGAAACTGGAGGGCGTGGACATCCGACCCCGGGGAAAAATCCTCCTCCGCGTCTCCGGGCTGGATCTGGTGGACGGAACCCCCGTCCTGGACATCAAGCCCTATCTCCCCTACACCGACAGCATCCCCCAGGCCACCGGGGGCTTCGCCGACGCCCCGCCCCCCGAAGAGGCCCTCCAGGTGGAGGTGGCTCCCGCGCTCCGGGAATGGCTGGAACAACGACACCCCGCTCTCCTGGAACTGGCCAGGCGGGTGGTGGCCGCCGACCCCAGACCCGCCTACCAACGCATCCCGGGACGGGAATACCAGTGCTATCTTGAGGACTGGGAAGTCCTCTGGACCGTGGACCAGGACCCCGCCCGCGCCACCATCACCCGCGTCCACCCCTGGAAAAAACCCGCCCCGCCCACGCCCACACCCCCTTCAACGCCACGATGACGATGCAAGACCCCTCGGGAAAACCCCAGGATTCCCCTGAACCCCAGGAGAAATCCACCCCCCAGGAAAAGACCGCCAGGCCGTCCCTCACCAAGAACATCCTCTTCCTGGCCTTCATCCTCCTCTCCATCTTCTTCTGCGCCCAGCGCTTCCGCATCAGGCTCCAGAGAATGGACTACAACGTGGGCATCGCCCTGTACAACCAGGGCATCGAGCTGCTGGAGGCGAAGGACCCCGACCAGCAGGGAAGCGCCTCCCAGTCCTTCTGGGAGGCCCAAAAAGCCTTCCAGGACGCCGAGCAGTCCAGGATGGACCCGGAGATCACATGGAAGGCGAAGGAAATGCAGGCCCAGTGCCTTGCCATGCGTGCCCAGTGCCCCGACACCCTGGCCCGGGAGGCCATCAACCTCTACCGCAAGGCCATGATCCTGGATTTGGATTGCGGCGAGGTCCGGGGGCTTCTGCGCATCCGCCTGGAGCCCATGTCCCCCGCGGAGCGGAAAGCCAGGCTGCAGGACATGCAGCCCGCCGAGGCGTCCCCCGAGGCTCCCGCGACTCCCGCCGAGGCTCCCGCCCCGTCGCCCCAGTGATTCCCCGGCGATGTCCCGCCTCGACTATTTTCTCCGCAGACTGCTTCTGGTGATTCCCACCTTTCTGGGGATCACCATCCTTTGCTTCTCCATCACCCAGTTCCTGCCTGGCGGGCCGGTGGACCAGATGATGATGCGCATGAAGGGGATGGGAAGCGGAGGAGAGGCCGGTCTGGGCGGGGGCGGGGAGACCGCCGCCGCCAGCCAGGAGGCCATGGCCCGGGAACGGGAGAACTTCCGGAAGGTCTACGGCTTTGACAAGCCCCTCTGGCAGCGGTATTGGACGTGGCTCTGGAAGGAGCGCTGCGGAATGCTGAGCCGCTCCTACAAATTCTCCAACAAGACCGCCTGGGAGATGATCTCCCAGCGCTTCCCCGTCTCCCTGGTCTTCGGCATTAGCAGCTTCTTCCTCACCTACCTGGTCTGCATCCCCCTGGGGGTCTCCAAGGCCGTCCGCCACGGCACTCCCTTCGACATGCTCTCCAGCGTGGTGGTCTTCACCGGATACGCCATCCCCGTCTTCGCCCTGGGCATGCTGATGAAAATGCTCTTCTGCGGCACCACCGAGGGGTTCTGGGACTGGCTGCCCGCCACTGGCTTCCAATCCCCCCATGCCGACGCCCTGCCCCCCCTGGCGAGACTCTGGGACCTGCTGCGGCACATGCTCCTGCCTGTCCTCTGCTATGTGGCCGGCTCCTTCGCCATGCTCACCCTCCTGATGAAAAACTCCCTCCTGGAGCAAATCAACAGCGACTACATCCGGACCGTCTACGCCAAGGGAGGCTCCTCCCGCCATGCCCTCTGGGGGCACGCCCTCCGCAACGCCCTCATCCCCGTCGCCACCGGCTTCGGCAGCGTCCTCACCGTGATGTTCGCCGGCAGCGTCATCATCGAACGGGTCTTCGAAATCCCCGGCATGGGCAACCTCAGCATGGAGGCCATCGTGGGACGGGACTACCCCGTCTTCATGGGCATCCTGGCCCTCACCAGCATCCTCGCCCTCCTGGGAGACGTCCTCTCCGATTTCTGCTACGTTGTCATCGATCCCAGAATCCACTTCAACTGACCCCTTTTTTCGCCCCCTCCAATCCACACCAGCCCTCCGGAGACCCCATCCATGGCCAAAAAGTCCCTCCTGTTCCTCTGCGCCGTCCTGGCCGCCCTGACCCTCCAGGCCGATATCACCCTCAACAACGTGGCCGTTCCCCAGGCGCTCGCCCTGGTCCAGGCCAACCAGAAAGCCATCAAGGGAACCCTTGCCGAGACTCTCCAGAAGGAGGAGCTGGCCCAGAAGGCCAACGACGAGAAGGGCCAGGCGCTCTCCCAGATCGAAGCCCTGATCCCCCCGGAGATCAAGGACAATCTCCAGCTGGCGATCGCCGTGGCCGCCGATGTGGACGCCATCTCCTTCTCCCCCGAGGACGCCCAGAAGGCCCGGTTCGTGGCGGGGCTCCACTGCGAGGCCACGCCCCTGAAGTCCGTCTTCGACATGCTCTCCATGATCCCCATGGTGAAGCCGGAGCTCTCCACCGTCCTCGCCATCGAGCCCGCCCAGTTCAGCGGCTACAACGGCTACAAGGTGAAGGTCGTCCTGGAGGACAACTCCAGCCAGAACCTGGAGCTGGCCATCTCCAAGAGCGGCAAGACCATCCTCATCGCCTCCGAAGGGCTCCTGAACCGCGCCATCACCTCCCCCGCCCCCATGCCCGCCACTCTCCAGGCCGCACGACGGGATTTCGCCGGCGACATCTTCGCCCTCACCATCGCCCTGCCCCCGGAACTCCAGGCCCTCATCGAAAACCTGGTGACCGACAGCTCCTTCGACGCCGACACCAAGAACGCCCTCAAGACCATCCAGGGCGCGGCCCTGCGCTTCCAGGGACGGGCCGACAGCCTGGACATGATCTTCCAGGCCGACCTCGCCTCCGCCGAGCAGGCCGTCCTCCTGAAGAACAACTGCCTGGACAACCAGCTGGTGCCCATGGCCCAGGGCCTGCTGCCCACCTTCCTCCCCGGAGCCTCCTTCCCCCAGACCATCGCCGCCATCCAGAACGGCGCCACCCTGGGTCTCCGCTGCGCCTTCACCCGTGGTGACCTGGAGCTCCTGAAAGGCCTGGCCGAGGAAACCCTGCCCGCCATGCTGGAGCAGGGCGAGTAACCCCCTCCCCTCCCTCTCGCCCCTGGCCGTTCCTCGCCCCCGCCTCCTTCCCGCCACGGGAAGGGACGGGGGATTTTTCCCCCGGCGAAGACCATCCCCCGCCTCTCCCCGCTTCTCCCCCCATGGAGATCTTCCCTCCCCCCGCCACACCCTCCCTGGCCCACCGGCTTTTCGCCCGGCACGACCCCAAGACCGTCTGGACGGTCTCCGAGATCTCCCGGCTGGTCAAGTGCGTGGTGCAGGAGGAGCTGGATTTCACCTTCTGGATCTGCGGAGAACTGGCCTTCACCTCCCACGCCTCCTCCACCCCCCACCTCTATGCCGACCTGAGGGACGAACAGAGAAACTCCTTCCCCCTCGTCTGCTTCCACGGCCAGAACATCCTCCGGCAACAGAACATCCAAAACGGAGACCGGGTCTTCGCCTTCGGCAGACTGGGCTTCTACGAACCCGCCGGACGACTCCAGTTCATCGCCCAGGATCTGAGAAAGGTGGACAGCGACAACACCCTCGTGGAAATCATGAGGAAGACCCTGGCGCGCCTCGCGGAGGAGGGACTGACCGACAAATCCCGCTTCAAACCCATCCCCCCCTTCCCCCGGCGGGTGGGCGTGGTCAGCAGCCTGGACGCCGCCGGGTGCCGGGACTTCCTCACCACCTGCCTCGCCTATACCTCCTGCATCTCCTTCCTCCTTGCCCCCACGCGAGTCCAGGGCGAAGGCGCCGCCGCCGACATCCTGGCGGCCATCCGGCTTCTGGAGGAATCCGGCGAATGTGACCTCATCGTGGTGACCCGGGGCGGCGGCAGCATCCAGGACCTCTGGTGCTTCAACGACGAATCCCTGGCGCGGGGCATCGCCGCCGCCCGCACCCCCATCCTCACCGCCATCGGACACGAGCGGGACGACACGCTGGCCGACCATGTGGCCGACGCCTCCGCCATCACCCCCACCAAGGCGGCGGAAACCATCACCCGAAATTATGTGAATCTCCAGAACACCCTCCGGGACCTCCGGGAAAAGGCGGAAAGCCTCTATCAGCACCGCCTCGACCTGGTCCGCACCCGCTGGGAACACTGCCGGAACTCCCTGGTGCGCCGGGACCCCAGACGGGAACTGGAGGAACGCAAGGCCAGGCTCGTCACCGACACGGAACGCCTCTATCGACTCCTGGCCGACCTGCCGCAACGGCAACGCCAGCTCCTGGGCGCCCTCCGGGACCGACTGCTCCACCACCAGGAACTCCTTCTCCGGAAAAAACGGGAGACCCTCGCCCTCCTCGACACCCGGCTCCGCACCACCTCCCCCCTGCGGCAAAAGCGGGAAACCCTCGCCGGCCTCCAGACCGCCCTCCGCACCCTGGATCCCACCAGCGTGCTGAAACGGGGATACAGCATCCTCCTGGATGACCGCCACAACGCCATCCGGCAAGCGGAGGAGGCGCCCCCGGGAACCCGGCTCACCGCACTCCTGGGCAAAGGACAACTGACCCTCGCCGTGGAAAACTCCACCCCCAATCTCCCCCGCTGAACACCACCACCACCATGGCTGACAAGGAAATGGAACTCTCTTTCGACCAGGCGCTGAAAGACCTGGAGGAACTCGTCGGAAAACTGGAAAGCGGCTCCCTCTCCCTGGAGGAAAGCATGGACGCCTTCGAAAAGGCCGTGAAACTCAGCCAACTCTGCAACAAAAAACTGACCGCCGCAGAACAAAAAATCCAGAAACTGGTCAAATTGCCCGACGGCTCCCTCTCCAAAGAACCCGTCAATAGATTCTAACTGCTTCCATATCAATAAGTTATAAACAAAAAAGGAGCGAGGCGCCGCCGGGGTAGTCGACAGGATAGAATAGTGTCACCATAAGAAAAATAACTTGCGGAGGAATATGATGTTTTTACACCTAACAGATTGTAAAGGAGGGAATCTATTATATTTTATGGCAAGATGTAATAAGGTTGAACAAGTGATTCATGAAGTAACTGAACGAAGCATACCACATAAGAATGCTATAATTTCTGAACATAGAAAGCGTCTACACAAATAGAAATTAGTCTGTGGCTATGAATAGAGAGGTAGAGTTTTATGCAGTACAAGGTAGAAAAACCAAGAAAAATGCTATGATGAATTCATAACACAATGAACAAATAGGGAATGATAAATACTTCAGGAAAAATTCGTGAAGGTGAAGACAGAATGATTCCTCAGGTTACGAAACTTGCACAATCTCAAAAAAATGAAAGAGGATGACAATGGCAAGCAACTACCTTTTTCAAACTACTACAGTATCGGATCAAGAAATTCGAAAGAAGGTTAGGAGAATGTCAGCGAAAAAATTGACATTCATCGACCTCTTTGCTGGCATAGGGGGTATTAGAATCCCATTTGAAGAAATGGGATGCAAATGCCTTTTCTCATCAGAGTGGGACAAAGCTGCAGCAGATAGCTACGAAGCAAATTTCCACGAAAGACCCGCCGGAGATATAACTAAAATTGATGCAAAAGATATTCCAAGTCACGACATCCTCCTGGCTGGGTTTCCATGTCAAGCTTTCAGCATTATGGGAAAGATGCAAGGCTTTTCAGACACAAGAGGAACGATGTTTTTCGAGATTGAAAGAATCTTGTCCTTCCACCACCCTAAAGCAATTTTGCTTGAAAACGTTAAACAACTTACAACACATGACGGGGGAAGAACATTTTCCATTATACTTGACAAACTGAAACAGTTAGGCTACCATATCAAATGGCAGGTTCTCAATGCTCTTGATTTTGGTGTACCGCAGAAGCGTGAGCGAACAATTATCGTTGGTTTTTTAGACAAAGAGTGTTGTGATAAATTTAACTTTAACTTTGACAAAGAAATGTATAGCCTAGAAAAAATTCTTGAGAAGGATGCTGACGTTGACAAATCCCTATTCGTTTCAGATTATATCCGAAGCAAGAGAAAAGCCAAAACTGAAGGAAAGAAGGTATTTTCTCCAGCTATCTGGCATGAGAACAAGTCAGGCGATATATCTCTTCACCCATACGCATGTGCACTTAGGACAGGAGCAAGCTATAATTACCAGCTTATCAATGGCATTAGACGTCCCTCATCTAGAGAATTGCTTAGAATACAAGGGTTTCCAGATTCTTTCAAGATTGTTGTAAATCACCAGGAAATTCGAAAACAAACCGGAAATTCCGTTGCCGTGCCTATGATTCGGAAAGTTGCAAAGAAAATCTTGGAGGTACTAAACCATGAATAACACACCACGTCTTCGCGACTCTAAAAAACTTTCGTTCCATGAATTATATCCTTTGAATAATATCCCAAAAGAAATCATTGTAAAACTGTGCAGTCATTTTGTATATTTGATTGCTACTGGCAGGAATGATATAACAGGCAACGATTTCGGGGATGCAATTGCAGACGCATTTGGGGGGATTCACTATGCCTCCCCTGTAGGGATCGTAGACATTGGTTTAGGTGCTCAAGCCTGGTCTGTTAAAACATTGAAATGCAAAAATGTCTTCAAAGCTAAATCCGTTAGAATTATTACTGGGAGGAATTCTCCCGACTATTCGTATGGAATCAATGATCCACATCATGATATCCAGAAAACCGGGGATGCAGTTCTGGGAATATGGAACGAAAGAATTAATGTTGCATATTCCAAGTTTCACTCCATCAGGACCTTGGTCCTTGTAAGAAATTTTTCCATGGACAGGTTTGTCATTTTTGAGGAAGACATACGGAAAGTCAGACAAAGTGATTATCGATGGGTGCTCAATAAAAATAATAATTTTGCTGGAATAGAGAAGGCAACAGGAAAGCAACGATTCACATGGCAACCTCATGGTTCACAGTTCACGGTCCATACTGACATTCCTGAAAATGCGGTAAAATTTGAATTGAAGCGACCAGATCTGCTTGATAAGAACATGTTTATTCTCAACCTGAATTACAATGATTCATGGGTACATATCCTTAATCCGTGATTTAAACTAGCCTGTCAGAGTATGAATATGCCGGAAAATTTGCCTCTAATTCAGCAGGAGGCACTAAATATGGTTTAACTCAATACATATCAATAAGTTATAAACAAAAAAAGGAGCGAGGCGCCGCCGGGGCACCCCGCTCCTTCCGTTTTCACGGGGTTTGGCTACAGTCTTTCCTTCTTGTAGACGTCCAGGAAATACTTGTAGGAATCCACCCGGAGTTCTCCGCAGGCCAGTTCATCGCAGGCGATGATGGCGTTGTTGTGGAGATTCAGAGCGGAGATGGTCCACATCTGGTTCACGCCGCCTTCCACGCATTCCTTGAGGGCGCGGGCCTTGTTGTGTCCGCTGATGAGGAGGAGGACTTCCCGGGAATCGGTCACGGTGCCCACGCCCACGGAGAGGGCGCGGGAGGGGACCTTCTCCGGGTCGTTTTCGAAGAAGCGGGAGTTGGCGATCTTGGTATCCTCGGTGAGGTCGCGGATGCCGGTGCGGGAGGCGAGGGAGGTGAAGGGTTCGTTGAAGGCGATATGTCCGTCCACTCCGCTGCCGCCCAGGAAGAGGTCGATGCCGCCGTAGGAGGCGATTTTGGCCTCATAGCGGGCGCACTCGGCCTCCAGGTCCTCGGCCATGCCGTTGAGGATGTTCACGTTCTCGGCGGGGATGTCGATGTGGTTGAAGAGATTGTCGTGCATGAAGAACCAGTAGCTCTCGTGATGTTCCCGAGGCAGGCCCACATACTCGTCCATATTGAAGGTGACCACGTTCTTGAAGGAGACCTTGCCGGCCTTGTTGGCCGCCACCAGGCGCTTGTAGACGCCCAGAGGAGAGGAGCCCGTGGGCAGGCCCAGGACGAAGGGCTTGTCGCCCTTGTGGGCGTTGATGGCCGCCATAATGTGGTTGGCGGCCCACTCGCACATCTTGTCGTAATTCTGCTGGATGATGACTTTCATGGTTCTTCGACTCCTTTGTTCCGCAGGGGGGAAGAGGTTCCCCCTTTGCGAAACGCCCGCCTGTTCCCGGATGACCGCCCGAGGGGGGAATCCCCGGGAATCGCCGGGGGAGGCCCGGCGCCCGTGGCTCCCCGAGGGGGGAATGCGCCGTCGGCGGCGGCATTTGGCGCACTGGGGCATAATCTAACCTGAATCGGCGAAGTCATAGGGGGATTGGGAGCGGGAACGGGGTTTGGGGAACGAGTCGCCTGCCTTTCCCTGCCCCCTCCTGGGAGATTATGTTAAAGCCCCGTCCATTCCCCGGCGTTTCCCCCTCATCCCCCCCTCCTTTTATGCTCGAACAACTCCTCTCCCAAATCCATTGTCCCGGCCCCGAATTTCGCGGCGCCCCCTTCTGGGCCTGGAACGGGAAACTGTCCCCCGGGGAATTGCGGAGGCAGATTCGTCTTTTCCACGACATGGGGCTGGGAGGATTTTTCATGCACGCCCGGGTGGGTCTGGGCACCCCCTATCTGGGTCCCGAATGGTTCGAGGCCGTCCGCGCCTGCCTGGACGAAGCGGAGAAGCTGGGCATGAAGGCGTGGCTCTATGACGAGGACCGCTGGCCCTCCGGCGCCGCCGGAGGATTGGTCACCAAGGATCCCCAATACCGGCAACGCCATCTCCGCCTCACCCTGCTGGATGCCCTCCCCCGGGAAGGACTCCCCCGGGAACGGCTGGGCCTCTTCGCCGCCCGCATCCAGGGCAACGACGCCACCCGGGTGCGCCCCTTCCTCCCCGAAGGCGACACCCTCCACGACGGCGAAAGCCTCCTCCTCTTCCAATGCGTCACCGCCGAGCCCGACAGCTGGTACAATGACCAGACCTACCTGGACACCATGAACCCCAGGGCCGTGGAGCGCTTCATCCAGGTGACCCACGAAGCCTATCGCCGGGAAATCTCCCAGACCTTCGGCAAGACCGTCCCCGGCATCTTCACCGACGAACCCAACTACATCCATACCTGGGACCGCCATTTCCGTCCCTGGACGGAGGCCCTGCCCCGGGAATTCCAGGCACGCCACGGCTACGACCTGCTCCCCCATCTCCCCGAACTCTTCTTCTATGTGGACGGGGAGCATTTCTCCCAGGCGAGAAGGGACTACTACGAGACCGCCACCTCCCTCTATGTCAACGCCTTCGCCCGCCTCATCGGGGAATGGTGCCAGAAAAACGGGCTCGCCTTCACGGGACATGACCTGGAGGAGGACACCCCCATGCACCAGACCCTGGTCAGCGGCTCCGCCATGCGCTTCTACGAATACCAGCAGCAGCCCGGCATCGACCTGCTCACGGAACACTGGGGAATCTTCGACACCGCCAAACAGTGCTCCTCCATGGCCCACCAGTTCGGACGCCCCTGGAGACTCTCCGAAACCTATGGCTGCACCGGATGGGACTTCCCCTTCATGGGACACAAGGCCCTGGGAGACTGGCAATACGCCCTGGGCATCAATTTCCGGTGCCAGCACCTGGCCTGGTACACCATGGCCGCCGAGGCCAAGCGGGACTACCCCGCCAGCATCTCCTACCAGTCCCCCTGGCACCAGGACTTCCCCGTGGTGGAGGACTACTTCGCGCGCCTGGGCGCGGCCCTCTCCGAGGGCGAGGAACAGCGGGACCTCCTGGTGGTCCACCCCCTGGAAAGCCACTGGGGCACCACCATCCCCGGAATCCGGAACACCCCGGAGGGCAAGGCGGAGGACGCCACCCTCCACACCCTCTCCAATCTCCTCCTGGGCGGCAATCTGGACTTCGACTACGGCGACGAGGATGTGATGGCACGCCACGCCCGGGTGGAGAACCGCCGCATCCTGGTGAATCTAGCCGGCTACCGGGCCGTCCTGCTGCCGGAGATGCTCACCGTTCGCCAAAGCACCCTGGCGCTCCTGGACGCCTTCGTCAAGGAGGGCGGCAAGGTCTTCTATCTGGGGGATGCCCCCGCCCGGGTGGACGGCGCCCCCTCCCCCCTGGCCAGGCAAAGCTACCAGGCCTACCAGCCCGTGACCCGGGACACCCTCGTCGCCTCCCTGGAGGGCGCCGCGCGCCGGGTCTCCGTCACCGACGAGGAGGGGCGCCAGGTGGAACCCGCCCTCCATCTCCTGCGAAAGGCGCAGGACCACCAGACCCTCTTCCTGTGCAATTTCGCCACCCCCTTCGGGAACCAGACGGAATACCCCCTGGTGCGGGAGCGCACCCTCTCCTGGCGCCAGGTCACTGTCGCCGTGAAGGCCGCCCCAGGGGACACCGCCTACGAGCTGAATCTGATGACCGGCGACCTCGTCCGGGTCCCCTGCCGCCATGAAGGGGACAGCCTGGTCCTCCAGACCCGCCTCCTCCCCCTGGAATCCCACCTCTTCTTCCTCACCGACAAGAGCCTGCCCGCCAATCCCCCCGCCGCCGCGCCCGCCCTCAAGGGAGAATCCATCCCCCTGCCCGCAAACGGCTGGCGAGTGGAGCTGGACGACCCCAATGTCCTCGTCCTGGACCACGCCCTGGGCACCGTCGACGGAAAATCCCTGGGCACTCGATACATCCTCCACCTGGATGACCACATCCGGAAGGAGCTCCTCCATGGCTCTCCCCGAGGCTACAGCATGGTGCAACCCTGGCTCCGGCAGGAAAAAGCCCGGGAGGAACACACCCTGGATCTGCAGCTGGAATACTCCTTCCGCTGCCAGACCATCCCCCGGGAAAGCTGCTTCCTTGCCCTGGAGCGCCCCGAGCTCTACGAAATCACCCTGAACGGGAAACGGGTGGCTTCGGACGCCGACCATGGATGGTGGTGCGACCTCTCCCTCCGCAAGCTCCCCCTGCCCGCGGATGCCCTCCGCATCGGGGAGAATCACCTCACTCTCCGCTGCCAATACCACTTGGGACTCCCCGGGCTGGAATGTATCTACCTCCTGGGAGAATTCGGCGTGGAGGAGGACACCCTCACCGCCCCCGTCCAGACCCTCTCCATGGGAGACTGGTGCCAGCAGGGACTCCCCTACTATGCCGGAAATCTCATCTACACCCACGCCATCGATCTCCCCTGGGACGAGAAGAAACCCTGCCTTCTCTCCCTGGAAGAGTGGCGTGGCGTGAGCCTGGCGGTCTCCGTCAACGGCTCCCCCTGGCAAGCCCTCCCCTGGCCGCCCTTCCAGCTGGATGTCTCCCGCTTCCTGAAAAACGGACGCAATCTCTTCTCCATCCGGGTCATCGGACATCGCCGAAATTCCCACGGTCCCTTCTATGCCAAAAAGGGCGCCTGGCCCGATTGGACCGGGCCGGAGCAATTCAAGGAGTACATCTCTCCCAGGAAATGCCTGGTCCCCTGCGGACTCCTCACCCCGCCCAGACTCCTCTTCTAAATCCCTATCCCCTCACGGGGGGGCGAGTTGGACGGCAGGACATTCTCTCCCCAGGAGAATCAAAGGGCGAGATCCCCTAGATGCCCTAGGGGGACTAGAAACCTATGACTTGCCCCCGAAAGATAGAACAGGGGGGCCGGGCGGGGAAGTTAGTCCTGGCGGGGGTGGCGTGCCCGGACAAGTTGGCTCCGGAGATCCATGGAGAGAGGGGGCTCCGGCGGGAGCTTTCTCTCTCCGTGGAGCCTCCCGGGGACAACAAGGCATCCGGTGCCGGATGCCGGAACGCCCCCCGAAGCCCTCTGTGTGTTCCGGGGTGGGCCGCAGGCGCCTCTGTGTCCTCTGTGTTGAAGCGGCGGCGCCCCGTCGACGTCCCCCCCCTTTGGGCGCAGTCTATGGCTACGGCAGACGGAAGATGGGCATCAGCCCCACGTTCTTGGCGCCGGTGATGCCGGGGGAGATCTGGTAGAAGTAGGACTCGCCGCTGCCCTCGTCGTCATCCATCACCACGGCGCAGAACCGGAAAGCCTGTCCCGACCGGTTCAATCCCAGCATCTGGCGGGAGAGAGTCAGGCGATAGTGGGTGACCTTGGCCTCTTCGTCCCGTTCCACCTGGAAATCCCGTCCGGGGGTCAGGGAGGAGATCACCTGAGTTCCGGCGTAGATTGCAGACTGCAGGGTGCCATTGGCCAGGGCGATGGCGATTTCCAGATCCCGGGCTCCGTAGCCGCCGCCCTGGTTTTCCGTCTGGAGTTCCACCCGGGGCACCAGGGCGATTTGGAGGCAGTCGCCATCCCAGATCGAGTGTCCGTCCTTTCGGTTGAAGTGGAGGTCGTCCTGGACATCGGCGGTGATGATCAGCTGGGTGGGGGTCACCTCGATGCCGATGGTGCCTCCCAGGTCTTTGGCGCCGTCCCAGTGGATCCAGGGATCGGCGGGCATGATCTCCGCGCGGCGGGATCCGAACTCCGCCACCGTGTTGGCTCCCTTCTGGAGGGGGCGGACGGAGAAGGAGAGATGACGGCTGGCGGAGACGCCCCGGTCATCCTGCAGAACCAGCTCCATTTCCTCCGCGCCGGCGGGGATGGCCACCCTGCCGCGCCAGGGGAAGGGGGTTCCGGACGGCTTCTTCAGAGTCTTTTCCGTGCCGTCGGGGAATTTCACCACGCATTGGGCGGCGGCCTGGGACTCCCGCTCCACGGACTGGAGGACCACCGCGCAGGAATTTCCCTCGGCCAGATCCACCCGGACGGAGAGATTCACATTCCGG
The DNA here is from genome assembly GCA_051884615.1 of Oligosphaeraceae bacterium. Classification (GTDB taxonomy): domain Bacteria; phylum Verrucomicrobiota; class Lentisphaeria; order Oligosphaerales; family Oligosphaeraceae; genus UBA1724. The sequence continues at coordinate 71,699 of JBJEVT010000031.1, read as the reverse complement.
TCCTCGGCCTTTTCCATGGCGTCCCGGAGCCGGTCATAGGCATCCTCGCCCTCCAGGACGAAATACTGGGGGAGCTTGGTGGCCACCGCCTCGTCCCCGGTCAGCCGAGGCAGGGGGTTGCCCAGGAAATCCAGGCGGGCGGTGTCCTGGGGCAGCGTCAAGCCCACGGGATTGTCCCGGAACTCCGTCCAGATTGCCAGGACGGCCCGGTTCTTCTGGCCGAAGACGCCCATCTTCAGGTTGCCTGTCGTCTCGCCCAGGCGTCCCTGGCACTGGCGCACATCCTCCACCACCCGGCAGAGCTGGCTCATGGCGGGAATCAGGAGCATGGGCTGGTCCACATGCCACATTCCGTAGTCGAAGACCTTGTCCTCGATGCAGCCGAAGGTATTGAACCAGAAGAAATAGGGGGAGCCCAGCAATTTCGCCGTCAGGGCGGCGGACAACATTCTGCGGCACTCCTCCTGCTGCAGGGGGTGGTCGGCGGGAAGCCGGTTGTCGATGGCGAAGCCGTATTCCGACACGAAGGGTTTCTGGCCCTGGAGATAGGTGTGGGTCATGTGGTTCGCCCGTTCGAAGACGATGGGATACTCCAGGTTGGGGGAGCCGATGTTGGGCATGTTGGCCTCGTTGATGTAGCGCATGCGCCAGGAGTAGCAGTCCATGGGGAAGAACTGGAACTCGCCCTCCACCTTCTCCAGCACCAGGCGGGAGAAGAGGAAATCCTGATAGGAAGCGGAGCCGCTGGGGCGTCCGCAGGCGATGGGGATGTCGGGGCGGGCGCGGCGCGCCGCCTGGAGATACACCGTGGTGATGCGCGCCACGTCCCGGCACACCGGGCCATGGACGACGCCCTGGAACACATCGGAGGGGTACTTGCGGCGATAGTAGGGTTCCGAGCCGCTGATGAGTTCGTCCTCCCCTCCAATCTCCAGCAGATCAATGTCCGTGCCCGCCCGGCGGATCAACTCCTCGAAGGCGACGCTGAGCTTTTCCAGGGCCTCCTCCGTGGAGAAGAATCCCATGGAGGGGGTCAGTCCCCAGGACTTCGCCTCCTCCACCTCCTCGGGACGGTGCGCCCAGTCGGGAGTGGCGGGAAGATGCACCAGGGAGAACTTCACGGAATACCCCTGGGCCTTGGCGCTGCGGATCCGGGAGAGGATGTCGTCGTACTCCACCGTGTCCGGCGTGGGCATCAGACTGCGCCACCACAGGTCCAGCTCCACCCACCGGGTTCCCACCCGGCGCAGGCCGGCGAAGATGGCGCTGTTCACCCCCATGTAGGGCTCCACCTCCGGATCATGCTCCTCCACGGGAGGACGCACCACGGCGTAGCTGCACTCCGAGTTCCCCACGCTGGCGCCATCGCCATCAAGCCACTGGCACCGCAGCACATACAGTCCGGGGATCTCCCCGGGCAGGGTCAAATCCTGCTTGAAGTACCCGTTTTCCCAGACGCTGGCCACTTCCTGGGAGAAGACCGCCTCCCCCCGATAGTCCGTCACCACCACCCGGCACCGCAGGTCTTTCTCCCCCTCCCCGTCGGCGAGGGCGCCCAGAGACATCTCCACGGGCTCCCCGACAAAATAGACGCCCGTGGAGCCGCCCTTCAGGTGGGACACCGTCAGCGTCTTCCCCTGGAAGGAGAAGGGGGTGGGCTCCGTTCCTTCCTCCAGCTGCACCGCATCCAGGCAGAACTCCAGATCCTCCGTCCCGTCGTTGGTGTATTCCAGCAGGACCCAGTAGATGGCGTCGAAATTCACCGTGAAGGGCAGGACCACCCGCTCCCAGCGGGGCGTCGCCGTGAAGGGATGGAACTGGGTGTCCTTCCACCCCTCGTGGACCGTCGCCATGCGAATCTCCTTGGGACGGGAGGCGCGGACCCACATGGACAGCACATAGGGCACGTTCTTCTTCAGCGTCATGCGGTCCCCGGAGAGTCCGATGCTCTGGCCGGGGGTGGAGATGCTCACCGCATAGCTGTGGCCCTGGGGCGCATCCTCCGCCTGCCGCAGCTGCAAATTCATGGATCCGTTGAACCAGGGCCGCCGGAAATATCCCAGCCCCAGTTCATATCCGCAGTCCCCGGGAAAGAGATTCTGCGCCGGGAGGGAAAGGGCGGCTCCTCCCAGACAGAGGAGAGCGACGAGAGGGGCCAGGAGAGAGAGGGATTTTCTGAACATGATGGAGTCTCGGGGGGACCGGAGGGAGCGGGGAAAGGCGCGAGGAGATGCCGTGGGGGAGAGGGATGCTTCCCGCCATGGCGCCGACGGGATTACTATAAGCTATAAGCCCCTCCCCCGCCTTCATTCCCGGGTGGATTTGTCCATTTCCACCAACTTTTCCCGCCGTGGACGCCCTCGTTTCTCCTGGCGGGAGCCTTCCGGAAAATTTCCATTCCAGCCACGGCGGGGGATGGCGAAGGGATCGGGCGCCCCCGCCGCCGCGGCGTGGTCTTCCGGGCGGGGGTTGCCTGGGGGGAGATTTCCTGTGCGAGGGGGGAGTCGACCCCGGCTTCCCGTCTACGGGTTATAGTAAGCCACTTTTCCAGCGGCCCCCGTCCATGCAGGCGGGCGGCACTCTCATTGACCCAAAAGAGCTCTTTGTTTATCGAAGGAGTCGAACGTGGAAACCTACAAAAGCGGTCTCAATGCCGAATTGACGGCCATCGAACCCTGCGTTCTGCAAATCACCGCAGTCGTTCCCGCCAAGAATGGCAAGAAGACATACAAGGACGTCCTGACCTTCTATACCACCCGGGTGCAGAAGAAAGGCTTTCGGGCGGGGCATGTGCCCCAGTCCATGATTGTGAGCCTGCACGGAAAGGACATTTGCGAGGAGACGGCCCAGCGTCTGCTGAACCAGGCCATGGGAGAGCTGATCGAGGCCAAGGAGCTCCAGCTTTCCGGGGACCTGGAATTCGAGAACGACCAGACCCCCGTCTACACGCCCGACCAGGATTTCACCATCAAGGCCACGGTGGAGGTCTATCCCCAGGTCACCCTGCCCGCCTACAAGGGCCTGAAGGCCACCCGGAAGAAGGTGGAAGTGGAGCAGAAGCGGGTGGACGAGGCCGCGGAGACCTTCCTGCGGATGCATGGCAAATACGAGAAGGTGGACCGTCCCGCCCAGCCTGGCGACATGCTCAGGGTGGACTTCTCCACGAACGCCGATGACGCCCTGAAGGAAGAGCCCCGTGCCAAGTATCTCCTCACCGGCAGCAACTCCTGGCAGATCATGCGGGAGCCCGAGAGCATCCCCGGCATCACCGCCGCCCTCACCGGCGTGGCCCTGGGCGCCTCCAAGGATGTGGAAATCACCTTCCCCCAGGATTTCCGGGTGGACACCCTGGCGGGAAAGACCATCTCCTACCACTTCACCATCCAGGAAGTCCACGGCTTCACGCCGCCCTCCTTTGACGAGGCGTTCGTCAAGGAGACCGGAATGAAGGACATGGAGGATGTGAAGAAGTCCATGCGGGAGCGCATGGAGCAGCAGGAGGAGAGCAGCCAGCAGGCGGTGGTCGCCGAGCAGGTGGTGGACGCCTTCAAGGCCGGTCTGGACTTCCCCCTGCCTCCCAAGCTGGTCTCCCGCTCCCTGGAGCAGGCTCTCCAGCGGATGGAGGAGAAGCTGAAGTCCCGCGGGCTGGAGGGCGAGGCGCTGGAGAAGGAGCGCGCCCAGGAGACGGAGCGGATCCAGAAGGACGTCCCCACCAATATCCGTCTCGTCCACGCCATGGATCTGGTGGCCAAGGAGGAGAAGCTCACCCCCAGCGGCGAGGACATCTACAGATACTGCCTCAACGCCAGCCAGAGCATGAACATCCCCCTCGACCAGTTCATCAGCGACATTCGCCAGAACTACGAGGCCTGGCACGACATGGAGACCAACTTGAAGCGCCAGAAGGCCGTCGCCTTCCTGGTGGAGCATGCCGACGTGACGGTGGAAGGGGAGGAGAAGCCTCAGGAAGCCGCCCCCGCCCCTGCCGCGGAATAGTTCTTTTTGCCTCCCCGTCGGAGGGGGAGAGAGACGCCTGATCGGCACCGCCGGCCTCCCGCGCCTCCCCCCTTCCCTCCCCTCCTGCGCCCCTGCCTGCCTCGGGTTCCGGAGGGGCGCCATCCTTCCCACGCCCTGCATCCCGTCGCCCCGTCCACGCCAGGAGGGGGCGGCGCGCAGGCCCGCCGCCGTCCCGGGACCCCGCCAGGCCCGCCCGGCGGCGTTCCCCGTACGCGTGCGCCCGCATACGCGGAGCCCGCGCCGCCACCAAAACCCTATTCACCCCAGACGAAACATGAGCTTCTACGCCCCCTATGTCATCGAACAGACCGGAAACGGCGAACGCCAATACGACATCTACTCCCGTCTGCTGAAAGACCGGATCGTCATGCTGGGCAGCGAGGTGGATGACGCCGTGGCCAACTGCATCATGGCCCAGTTCCTCTTCCTCCAGAGCGAAGACCCCAAGAAGGACATCCACTTCTACATCAACTCCCCCGGCGGCGTGGTCTCCGCGGGCCTTGCCATCTACGACACCATGCAGATGCTCTCCTGCGACGTGCGGACCTACTGCATCGGCCAGGCCGCCTCCATGGGCGCGGTCCTGCTGGCCGCCGGCGCCGCGGGCAAGCGTTTCGCCCTGCCCCACTCCCGCATCATGATCCACCAGCCCAGCGGCGGCTGCCAGGGCACGGCGGCGGACATCCACATCCAGGCCCAGGAGATTCTGAAGACCAAGGCGGTGCTCTACGACATCCTCGCCAAGCACATCGGCAAGAGCGCCGAGCAGATCGCCAAGGATTCCGAGCGCGACTTCTTCATGTCCGCCCAGGAGGCGGTGGACTACCACGTGGTGGACGAACTCATCGAGCCCAAGGCCAAGATCACCCAGCGGAAATAACACGATGCCCCGCTCTTCCAAGAACAGCAGCACCGGGGAGCCTCCCCAGAAGTTCGTCTGCAACATCTGCGGGCGCATGGTCGCCCGCCAGGACCTGGGCGTGGATCTGGGCTGCCAGCACGCCGGCGCCCCCAACATCTGCCGGATCTGCGCCCACGCCATCCTGGACACCCTGGCGGCCTGCCAGGACCCGGAGTGCATGATGCACATCCACGAAATCGCCGCCAAGAGCCCGGCGTCCAGCCCCTTCCCGCCCCAGTCCCGGCCCGACACCCCCCCGGAGCCCGCCGGCGGGCTCTCCTGGGAGACCCTCAAGACCCCCCGGGAAATCTACGACTACCTGAGCCAGTACTGCTACGGCCAGGAACAGGCCAAGAAGACCCTCTCCGTGGCGGTTTTCAACCACTACAAGCGGGTGCTCCACGAGTGCCACGCCCCCGAGGAGAAGAAGGAGGGGAGCCAGGAGGTGGAGCTCATCAAGAGCAACGTGCTGATGGTGGGGCCCACCGGCTCCGGAAAGACCCTGCTGGCCCAGGCCCTCGCCCGGCTCCTCCAGGTCCCCTTCGCCATCTCCGACGCCACCACCCTCACCGAGGCGGGATATGTGGGCGAGGATGTGGAGAACATCCTCCTGCGCCTGGTCCAGGCCGCCGACTACGATTTGGCAAAGGCCGAAATCGGCATCGTCTATGTGGATGAAATCGACAAGATCGCCCGGAAGACCCAGAATGTCTCCATCACCCGGGACGTCTCCGGGGAGGGCGTCCAGCAGGCGCTCCTGAAGATTCTGGAGAACACCGTGGCCAACATCCCCCCGAAAGGCGGCAGAAAGCATCCGGACCAGGAATACATCCACCTGAACACCAAGAACATCCTCTTCATCTGCGGCGGCGCCTTCGTGGGGCTGGACAAGATCGTGGAGCGCCGGGGCGGCACCCGCCAGCTGGGATTCCTCCCCGAGGCCCGGAACGATGACGCCCCCGCCGCCGACCCCGCCCCCGCTTCCGCGCCGGCGGCCAGGATGGAGGTGGAGCCCGAGGACCTGGTGCAGTTCGGCCTCATCCCCGAGTTCGTGGGACGCCTCCCCATCGTCACCACCCTGAAGGAGCTCTCCCAGGAGGATCTGCTCCACATCCTCACCAAGCCCAAGAACTCCCTGGTGCGCCAATACCAGGAGCTCATGCGTCTCTCCGGCGTGGAGCTGGTCTTCACCCAGGACGCCCTGGAGACCGTGGCCGCCATCGCCCACACCAAGGGCACCGGCGCCCGGGGACTGCGGGCGATCATGGAGAAGCGGATGCTGGATGTGATGTTCGACCTGCCCGGCGCCCCCGCCAAGGCCGGCGCCACCCAGGCCCGTTGCGTCATCGACGGCGCGGTCATCCGGGGAGAGCGTCCCGCCCTCCTTCAGCCGGCAGAGAAGCCCAGCCGCAGGAGGCGGCGTCCATGATCCTTCTCCGTCTTCCCCTTCTTCTTCTGGCGGGGCTTCTGGTCCTCCCCTGCCTCCTGTGCCAGGGAGCCCAGGGCGCCGCCCAGAAGCCGTCGGCCTCTCCCAAGCCCATCCGGGAGATGACCGTCAACAAGCGCAGCTACGTCATCCTGAAGGATGTGGCCGCCCGCTACGGCTTCCGTTTCTTCGCCCAGAAGACGGGGAAGACCCAGATCTGCACCCTGCTGACGCCCCAGAAGGAAGCCATCGTCTTCACCGTGAAGGAGCCCTTCTTCACCTTGAGCGGCACCCTCTGCAGCCTCAGCTTCCCCGTGGAATACCAGAAGGGACTCTTCCTGCTGGAGAAGACCGACTACACCGAGTTCCTGGAGCCCATCCTCCAGACCTCCCTGCTTCCCAAGCGCAAGATCCAGCACATCGTGGTGGACGCGGGGCACGGCGGGAAGGACCAGGGCGCCGCCAGCGGCAAGGTCCTGGAGAAGAACCTGAACCTGGCCATGGCGCGGAAGGTGGCCGCCATCCTCCGGAAACGGGGCTACACCGTCTCCATGACCCGCACCGAGGATGAAACCCTCACCCTGGACGCCCGCTGCGCCTTCGCCCGGGAAAAGAAGGCGGACCTCTTCCTCTCCATCCACTGCAACGCCCTGGAGGACAAGGCGATCAACGGCATCGAGGTCTATGTGGCGAATCCCCCCGGCGTCCCCTCCGTGGGCACCAAGACCCTGGGCAAGGAGGGGGCGGCCACCCCCTTCCAGAGAACCAGCGCCCTCTGGGCGTACTTCACCCAGCGGGCGCTCCTCAAGGCCTCCGGGGGAGCCAAGGACCGGGGCGTGCGCCGCAAGCAGTTCAAGGTCATCATCGACAGCCCCGCCCCCGCCATGCTGGTGGAGCTGGGGTTCCTCACCAACGACGAGGAACGGGCGCGGCTCCTGAAGCCCGATTACCAGGACAAGCTGGCCGTCGCCCTGTGCGACGCCATCGACAAGCTGAAAAAGACCCTTCAATAACCCCACAACACCTTCCGAAAGGAACCCGCAAGCCATGACCGAAAACGAAATCCTGAAGTATATGTCCGACACCGGAGCCCTCCTGGATGGACACTTCCTCCTCCGCAGCGGACTCCATAGCGACCAGTATTTCCAGGCGGCGCTCCTCCTCCAATACGCCGACATCGCCAGCAAGCTCTGCGCGGAAATGGCCCGTCCCTGGGCGGGAGAGCCCATCGACGTGGTCCTCTCCCCCGCCATCGGCGGCATTGTGGTGGGCCAGGAAGTGGCCAAGGCCCTCCAGACCCGCGCCATCTTCGCCGAGAAGGACGACCAGTCCAACCTGATTCTCCGGCGGGGCTTCTCCCTGAAGCCCGGGGAGCGGGTTCTCGTCGCCGAGGACGTGGTCACCAAAGGCGGGCGGGTGCAGCAGACCATCGACCTGGCCCGTTCCTACGGCGCCATCCCGGTGGGGGTCACCGTCATGGTGGACCGCAGCGCCGGCGACGTGGATTTCGGCATGCCCTTCCGCAGCCTGGTGCGCCTCAACCTGAAGACCTTCAACCCCGCGGAGTGTCCCGTCTGCGCCCAGGGCAAACCCCTGGTCCATCCCGGCTCCAAATAAGCCGCTCCCCGCCGCCGCCTCTCCGCCCCCTCGTCCGCTCCCCCCTCCCGCCCCACGCCTCAAGATGCTTCTCGACTGGATTATCAAAAAACTCTTCAGCAGCCGCAACAAACGGGTGGTCAGCAAGCTCTGGCCCCTGGTGCGCCAGGTGAACCAGAAGGCAGAGGAGTACCGCGCCCTCACCGACCAGGAGCTCCAGGCCAAGACCCAGGAGTTCAAGGAGCGCCTCCGGAACGGGGAGACCACCGATGACATCCTCTGCGAGGCCTACGCCGTGGTGAAGGACGCCTGCCGCCGCCTCAAGGAATCCCGGAAGGAGGAGGAGCATTTCGTGGAGGTCACCGGGCACCGCCTGGAGTGGGACATGGTCCCCTTCGACGTCCAGATCATGGGCGGCATCGTCCTCCACCAGTCCAAGATCTCCGAGATGGCCACCGGCGAGGGAAAGACCCTGGTCGCCACCATGCCCCTCTACCTCAACGCCCTCACCGGCCGCAACGTCCAGCTGGTCACCGTCAACGACTATCTGGCCCGACGGGACTCCGAGTGGATGGGACACCTCTACCGGTGGCTGGGACTCACCGTGGGCTGCATCCAGAACAACCAGAGCCCCCAGGTGCGCCGGGAACAATACGCCTGCGACATCACCTACGGCACCAACTCCGAATTCGGTTTCGACTACCTCCGGGACATGGGCATGGCCCACTCCCGGGAGGAACTGGTCCAGCGGGACTACTTCTACGCCATCGTGGACGAAATCGACTCCATCCTCATCGACGAGGCCCGCACCCCCTTGATCATCGCCGGTCCCGCCAAGGTCTCCACCCACATGTATGACGTGGTGAAGCCCCAGGTGGAGGCCCTCTACGGGCTCCAATACAAGCTGGTGGCCGGCCTCCTCCAGGAAGCCAAGAGCCTGCTGGACAAGCCCGGCGCCACCGTCCAGGAGAAGGACGAGGCGTACCACCTCCTGGCGAAGGTCCAGATCGGCATGCCCAGGCACAAGCTCCTTCGCCGCTTCATGGAGGACCCCGCCGTCCGCAAGGGGCTGGAGCGGGTGGACGCCGAATGGCACTCCGACGTGAACCGGGGTCTCCTCCAGGAGATCAAGCAGGAGCTCTTCTTCACCGTGGACGAGAAGGGCGGGGAGTCCGAACTCTCCGAGAAGGGGCGCCGCCAGCTCATGCCCTCCGACCCCCAGGCCTTCGTCATCCCGGATCTGCCCACCATCTTCAGCGAGCTGGACGCCGACACCGCCCTCTCCCCCGAGGAGAAGATGGAGCGGCGCAAGACCGTCCAGATGGAATACGACAAGAAGTCCGAGATGCTCCACAACATCTCCCAGCTCCTCCGGGCATACTGCCTCTTCGAGAAGGACGTCCAGTATGTGGTGCAGGACAACAAGGTGATCATCGTGGACGAGTTCACCGGGCGTCCCCAGCCCGGCCGCCGCTTCTCCGAGGGGCTCCACCAGGCCCTGGAGGCCAAGGAGAACGTGAAAATCGAGCGGGAGACCCAGACCCTGGCCTCCATCACCATCCAGAACTACTTCCGGATGTACGAGAAGCTGGCAGGCATGACCGGCACCGCCGCCACCGAAGCCACCGAATTCAAGTCCATCTACAACCTGGACGTGGTCACCATCCCCACCAACCGGCCCTGCCAGCGCGTCGACCACGACGACCGGATCTTCAAGACCCAGCGGGAGAAATACAAGGCCATCATCGAGGAGATCGTGGAGTGCAACCGGCGGGGCCAGCCCGTCCTGGTGGGCACCATCTCCGTGGAGGTCTCCGAATTGCTCTCCCGTCTTCTCTCCCGGGAGCGCATCATCCACAACGTCCTCAACGCCAAGCAGCACCAAAGCGAAGCGGAGATCGTGGCGCGGGCGGGCCAGCGGGGCGCCGTCACCATCGCCACCAACATGGCGGGCCGAGGCACCGACATCAAGCTGGGGCCCGGCGTCCGGGAGCTGGGCGGCCTCCATGTCATCGGCTCCGAACGCCATGACGCCCGCCGCATCGACCTGCAGCTGAGGGGACGCTGCTCCCGCCAGGGCGACCCCGGCTCCAGCATCTTCTACGTCTCCCTGGAGGACAACCTGATGCGCCTCTTCGGCTCCGACCGCATCGCCGGCATCATGGAGCGCATGGGCATGAAGGAAGGGGAGGAGCTCTCCCATCCCTGGCTGAGCCGCGCCGTGGAGAAGGCACAGAAGCGGGTGGAACAGCAGCATTTCAGCGTCCGCAAGCGCACCCTGGAATACGACGACGTGATGAACAAGCAGCGCGCCGCCATCTACAGCCTGCGCCACGACATCCTCACCAACGAGGACTCCCGCGCCCTCCTCATGGACTTCATCCGCACCGCCGTGGGCGAACGGGTGGACGCCGCCTTCGCCGCCCGCTCCCGCAACACCCCCCTGGACACCTCCGAACTCCAGGAGTGGCTGGCGCGCACCATCCCCTTCTCCTTCCCCAAGGCCCTCTTCGAGAAACCGGAGAACCAGCAGGATGCGGAAAACCTCATCGACGCCATCATGGAGAACATCGACCAGGTCTACGCCATGAAGGAGAATGTGGAGGGCCCCGAGGCCAGCCGGTGGCTGGAACGCTACATCATGCTCAACGCCCTGGACAATCTCTACCAGGCGCACCTCTACGACATGGACGACCTTCGCCAAAGCGTCCAGCTGCGCTCCTACGGCCAGCGGGACCCCCTGGTGGAATACAAGCAGGAGGCCTACACCCTCTACGCCACCCTCCTGGGCGGCATCAAGGACACGGTCTGCACCGACATCTTCCGCTATCGCCTGGTGCAACGCACCGCCCCCGAACAGGGACAGCGCCGGAATCCCGCCCAGGAGCAGCTGGAGTCCCCCGACGGCACCCGCCAGAACGCCGCCGGCAACGCCGCCCGGAAACAGCAGGCCATGCACCAGTCCCTGGGACAGTTCGAGGGCGACGCCGCCGCCGCCCAGCCCCCCCGTCCCGTCACCGTGCGCCGACAGCAGCCCAAGATCGGCCGGAACGATCCCTGCCCCTGCGGCTCCGGCAAGAAATACAAGGCCTGCTGCGGACGCTTCGAGTAAGACGCCCCCTCCCTCTTCCCCGCACATGAGCCAGACCCCCGAACCCACTCCCTGCGAAAACGTCGCCGACCACGTCCGGGAAATCCTACGCCTCTGCGGCGAGGATCCGGAACGGGAGGGCCTCCTGAAGACTCCCCAGCGCGTCCAGAAGGCCCTCCAGTTCCTCCTCCAGGGCTACACCCAGAACCCCGACGACATCGTGGGCGACGCCCTCTTCAGCGAGGAGTGCAACCACATGGTGGTGGTGAAGGACATCGAGGTCTATTCCCTCTGCGAACACCACCTCCTCCCCTTCTACGGGAAATGCCATATCGGCTACATCCCCAGGGGAAAGGTCTACGGCGTCTCCAAACTGGCCCGCATCGTGGACTGCTTCGCCCGCAGACTCCAGCTCCAGGAAAGACTCACCCAGCAAATCGCCTCCTATGTCCGGGAGAAAATCGACGCCCAGGGCGTGGGCGTGGTCATGGAATGTCACCACCTGTGCATGATGATGCGGGGCGTCCAGAAGCAGAACTCCCTCATGGTCACCAGCGCCGTCCTGGGCTCCTTCCGAAGCTCCCAGGCCACCCGCAACGAGTTCATGGAACTCCTGAAACGGGGTTGACAGAGGAGATTTCCTGGATTCTCTAGATTTCCTGGATTTCCTGGATTTCCTAGGGCATCTAGATTCTCTAGCCCCCGCCGCGTCGCGGGCGGCGATCTTATTATATAACTCCTTTATTCTAAACGAGTTATAAATAATATACTACCGTGTCTGCTCCCGGAAGAGCGTGGCATAGAAGCCGCCCCGTTCCAGCAGTTCCTTGTGGGTGCCGAACTCCACCACCCGTCCCCGCTCCAGGACGGCGATGTGCTGGCACCGGATGGCCATGGAGACCCGCTGGGAGACGATGACGGCGGTTCTTCCCCCCATCTGCGTCATGAGGGTCTCCTGGATTTTCCGTTCCGTGTTGGCGTCCAGCGCGCTGGTGCAGTCGTCCAGGAGGAGGATGCCAGGCTGGCAGAGGAGCGCCCGCGCCATGGAGAGCCTCTGGCGTTGTCCCCCGGAGAGGGACTGTCCCTTTTCCCCGATGAGAGTTTCGTATTGGACGGGCATTTCCATGATGACCTCGTGGAGTTGCGCCGCCTTGGCGGCCTCCAGGATCTGGTGGTTGGAGGCCTGGGGGAACCCGTAGGCGATATTATCCCGCACGGTGCCGGAGAAGATCTGGGCCTCCTGGGGCACCACGCCCACGTTTCTGTGGAGGCTTTCCAGGCTCACCTTCTCCAGGGGGACGCCATCGTAGTCGATGGTGCCGGAGGTGGGGGGGTAGAGGCGGGCGAGGAGATGGAGGAGAGTGGTTTTTCCGGCGCCGGAGGCCCCCATGACGCAGAGCCATTCCCCGGCGGGCACATCCAGATTCACATGGGAGAGGGCGTAGAGGGGCTCGTCCCCCTTCTGCTTCGCCTCCTTCTCGTCGTAGGCGAAGGTGAGGTCCCGGATGTGGATGCCCCGGGTCAGGGGACGGGGCATCTCCACGGCGTCCGGGGCGTCCTGGATCTCCGGCAGCTCGTCCAGGATGCGGAAGCACCGGCCCAGGGCCACCTGGAGACGCTGGAGGACGAAGGAAAGCTGGGTGAATTCCGAGGCCGGCTGGAAGAAGATCTGGGTGAGAGTCTGGAGAAAGACCAGCTTGCCCAGGCTCATCCGGCCCGTGGCCACCATATAGCCCCCCGCCAGGAAGACCGCGCAATTGGCGAGGTGGAGGGAGAACCAGGTGGAGATGTCCATCACCTTGTACTTCCACTGCACCCGGATGGCGTCCCGATTGTAGGTGGAGGAGAGGCGGTGGAAGGCCAGATACTCCCGCTCCTGCTGGCCATAGGACTGGATGGCCTTGATGGCGTCCATCTTCTGGGAGATCAGGCCATAGAGGGCGCTGTTGGTGAAGCGCTGCTCCCGCTGCATCTTCCGCATGGAGGGCTCGAAGTGGCGGCGAATCCACAGGAAGGCGGGAAAAATCGCCAGCAGCACCAGAAGCACCCGCCATTCCGACACCAGGAGAATGACCACCCCGATGCCCACCTTGAAGACCACGTTGGCCGTCAGCTCCACCAGCCCGCTGATCTCCGCGCGCACCGCCCCCGTGTCGCTGACCACCCGGGAGAGCAGACGCCCCGGGGTGACCTTCTGCTGATAGCCCAGGGAGAGAGCCATGGCCTTCCGGTGCATGTTCTCCCGCAGCGTCCCCAGCACCTGCATGGAGAAGTCCACCAGGAGGTAGTCCGCCCGGCGGGAGAGGAAGTTGAAGAAGAGCTGGGAGAGGACGTAGAGGCCCGCCAGAAGCAGGAGCGCCCTTCCCGCCTCGGCGGGGCGCCCGTTGAGGCGCACGCCCCGGGCCATGCGGCGCCCCATGCTCTCCCTGGGGGGCGTCCGTCCCGGCGACCGGTATTGGGGTGCCGTCCCCTCCTGGTAGCGGGTCTTCGGGGGAGGCGTCATGGGTCGTCCCTCCTCGTCCGTCACCACCAGGATCCGGTCCACGGTCACCCGGTTCAAGGCGGCGATGATATAGGGGCCGGAGTTGTTGAGGCCAATGACCAGGATGGTGGTCAAGAGCATCCAGCGATGCTTCCAGAGATACTCCCGGAAGAAGCGCCGCAGGTGTCCCGTGTCGTGCTCGCCGCCCTCCCGCCGGGATTCGCCCCGGTAGGCGTAGCCCCGGAAGTGCTCGTGGCACATGAATTTGAGGAATCCGCCGCCCAGCTTAGCCATCGTCCAGCACCCCCTTCCCCATGTGCTTGGTATACAGATCCCGGTAGTGCCCGTTCTCCAGGGCCATCAGCTGCTCATGGGTGCCCTGCTCCAGAATGCGCCCGTGATCGATGAGGATGATCTGGTGGGCGTTCCGGATGGTGGAGAGTCGGTGGGCCACCACGAAGCTGGTGCGCCCCGCCAGCAGGCGTTCCATGCCCCGCTGGATGGCGGCCTCGGAATCGGAGTCCAGGGAGCTGGTGGCCTCGTCCATGATCATGATGGAGGGATTGGCGCAAATCGCCCGGGCGATGTTGATGCGCTGCTTCTGCCCCACGGAGAGGGCCACCCCCTCCTCCCCCATGAGGGTGTCGTAGCCATGGGGAAGGCTCTGGATGAAATCGTGGATTTCCGCCGCCCGGGCCGCCTCCTCCACCTGGGCGTCCGTGGCCTGGGGACGCCCGTACCGGATGTTCTCCCGGACCGAGACGGAGAAGATGTGGGATTCCTGGAGGACGATGCCGAACTGGCGCTGGAGGTCCTTCATCCGGTATTCCCGGATATCCACCCCGTCCAGCAGAATCCGCCCCCCCGTCACATCGTAGAAGCGGGTCAGAAGATTCAGCATGGTGGACTTGCCGCAGCCCGTGGCCCCGATGAATGCCACCGTCTCCCCCGGAGAGACCTTCAGGCTGATGTTCCGGATCACCGGCACATCCTCCACATAGTGGAACTCCACATCCCGAAACTCCACCTCCCCCCGAAGGCGGGAGACGGAACGGGGATGGGGGCAGTCCTGGATCTCCGGCACCACCTCCAGATACTCCACCAGACGCCCCAGGGCCACCCGGGCCTCCTGGAGCCGCCCCGCCAGCTGGCTGAAGCGCACGCAGGGCCAGATGAGCTGCATGCAATAGAGGTTGAAGGCCAGCACCTGGCCGTAGGTCATCTGCCCCTTCAGCACCATGGCGCAGCCGGAAAAGTAGATCAGGGCCTGTCCCAGGGCGGCGATCAGGGAGACATTCAGCCAGAACTGGATGTTCGCCTTGTCCCGGATGCGCCCGTAGTCCAGGGACGCCAGATTATGCCCCTGGAAGATCTGGTTCTCCCGTTCCTCCGTGCCAAAGGTCTTCACCGCCAGGGCCGCGGAAATCCGGTTCTGGACGCCGCCGGTGAGGACGTCGTCCTCCCGCCGCATCAGGCGGGTGAAGCGGATGATGCGCCATCTGCTGAAGCGGTAGTTGACCACGAAGACCGACACCACCAGGAAGCAGAGGAGAGCCAGACGCCAGTTGATGGTGATGGTGACGCAGATGGCCACGGTGGCGATGATCGTGTCGGAGATCGTGGTGGTCACGGAGGTGTTGAAGATGCCCAGGAGGGTCTGGGTGTCCTCCATCACCCGGTTCACCACCTTTCCGGCGCTGTTCACCTGGAAGAACCGGAGGGAGAGGGAGAGGAGGTGGCGGTAGACGGCGCAGCGCAGCTCCCCCGCGAAGAAGACCGACACCAGGACGCCCAGGGAGCTTTGGAAGATGGTGATGATCTGCTGGATGACGGGGCCTGCCACATAGCAGAAGGCCAGGGGCAGGAAAATCCCCATGTCCCCCTCGGTGAAGACCTTGTCCACCAGGAAGGTGGAGATCAGGGGGGTCATGGAGCTGAGGCCCGCCATCACCAGGGTGAGGCACCCGGCTTGCACCATGGGAAGCCAGTGGCGGCGCAGGAACCACCATATCAGGTTGGGCTGTGAGGCATCCTGGCTCATGGAGGGGACGTCTTCCGGACGGGGACTCCGTCAGGGTTCCAGATTCAGCAGGAAACTCCAGAAGGAACTCCGGGCGTAATAGATTCGTGCCTCCGCCGTGGTTCCCGGCTGGATGGGCAGGTCGCCGGGATCGAAGTTGCAGTAGACCATGCGGTAGGCGTTCTGCCCGTCGTTCTGCACCACGTTCCGCAGATAGTCCACCGTGCCCCGGAAGTAGATGCGCTGGATGGCGCCGTTGTAGCTGGCAAGCCGCGCCCGGTAGCGCTGGCCCGTGGCCAGACGGGTGGCGTAGCGCTCGTCCACCCGGAGTTTCAGCACCTGCTCCTCGCCGCCGAAGATCTCGTAGATGACGTAGGTGGGCTCCAGCAATTCCCCCACCACGAACTCGTAGCGCACCACGCGCCCCGCGATGGGCGCCCGGATCTTCCGGTTCTCGATGCGGGCCTGGGCGCGGCGCACGGAATCCTCCAGGGCCGACAGCTCCTCGTCAATGGACTGCATCTCGCTGGCGTACATCCGGCGGTCCCGCTCCAGCAACTCCTCGTATACCTGGAAGTCCTTCTCCCGCAAGGTGTCCAGCCGCACCTGGCACAAATCCCGGCTCAGGCGGATCTCGTCCAATTCCCGCTGGGACTTGAGCCCCTTCTCCAGCAGCTCCCGGGTGAGGGCGAGACGGCTCTCCTGGTTGGCCAGCTCCAATTCCGCCACCTGGAGATCCGCTCCATGGGTCCGCTTCCGCTCCTCCAGCTCCACGCTCTTCCGGGAGAGGTCGCTGGACATCTCCGTCTGGCGGCGCTCCCGCTCGGAACGCAGCCGGGAGACCCGGGCCTGGGCCTCGGAGAGGGTGGCCTCCTCCTCGGCGCAGTTCAACTCCACCAGCACCTGGCCCGCCTCCACCTCCTCCCCCGAGGAGACCAGAATCCGGTTCACAATCCCCGTCACGGGAGAGCGGACCTCCGCATATTCCCGGGTGGTCACATAGCCCCGGGCGGTGGCATACCGGTTCACCGGAATCACCAGCCCCAGCAACACCACCGCAACCACCACCCCGAGAAACCAGAGCAGCGCCTTCCCTTTGCGGTACCGCCGCTGCTCCCGGGTCTCCGGCAACCCCTCCCCTTCCGTCGTGCGAATGTCTCCCATGACAGCCTAACGCTCCTTTCCTGTGCGGATGTAGTCCTTGGCGAGCATCCGCATCTCGGCGGCCTCCTCGTCGTAACGCTTCTGACAGGCATTGCAGCCGGCGCAATCCCGGTTGTAGCAATCCCGATGCACCCGGGAGGGATACATCTTCCGGAAAGCCTCGTAGCAATCGTCGCAACAGAAGCAGTACCGCTCCTGGGTGGCGCCGAAGGCGATGTGGAGCAGATGGAAGCCGTCCGCCGTGGGATTGGTGCTCTTGCCGCACCAGCCGCAGGGCACGGTCAGCTGCTTCTGCGCCTCCGTGTGGCGGGACGACAACTCCTCCTGGGGCCAGTTGTACTCCACCCAGGTGTAGGCGTCCCGCGGCACCTGGGCCGCCACCACTCCGTTGCGCACCACCAGACAGTCGCCGCTCTTCAGGACGTAGGCCCGCTCGCCCTCCAGGGGCGCCTCGCCGCCCCCTTTCAGGTGGACCCGCACCGCCCCCTTCTTGGGCAGATCGAACTGGTGCCAGCCGCAGGCGTCGCAGATGTTGGCGCCCACGTGCTGGTAGATGTGGGCGCCGCAGGAGGGGCACCGCCCCATCTCCACCACCCGGAGACGCTTCACCGAATCCTCGGCGGCGGAAATCACGGAGCGCTCCACATCCTTCTGGAGGCGCTGGCTCCTGGCCAAATCCGTCTTGTCCAGCATGGAAAGGTCCGAGGCCAGTTGTGCCCGCTGGTCCTCCGGGAGCGCCATGCTCCCCGTCATGGCGGTGGGAAGATTCTGCAGAGCCGGCAGGTCCGTCTTGTCCCGATGTCCAAAGAGATGGAAGCCCATGGCGATTGATGCAAAGAAGAAGGGGTGTGGGATGGAGGCAGGGAAGGAACGCTGGGAAAAGGAAAGGGTGTGGGGTGGCGCCTACAGGAGGGGGGTCTCCCGGGGGTAGCCCAGGGCGTATTGGAGTTCCGCGTAGGCCAGGAGAAGTTCCGCCGCCGTGGCGTTCTGCCGCAGGAGGATGTTGTTCAGCTCCTTCTGGGCGTCCAGGACAATGGCCGAGGTGCTCTCCCCCAGGCGAAACCGCTCCTGCTCCGCCTCCAGGGTCCGACGCGCCGCCTGAACCCCCTCGCGCACCAGGGAAAGACGACGCCGCGCCCCCGCAAACCGCAACTGCGCCCCCCGGATCTCCCCCGTGATCTCCACAGCCTGCACCTCCAGGCGCGCCGACAACTCCTGACGACGGGCCGCCATCCGCGCCATCGCCGCCTCCGGGCCCGTGTAGTCCAGCGGGCGGCTCCAGACCAGCAGCACCTCCCCGCCCCAGTGGTGGTCCGTCAGCTCCCGGTACGACCCCATGGGACCGCCCGAGGAATCCCCCTGCCAGGTGACTCCCGCCTGGAGGGTCACCTGGTCCTTCCGATACTCCGCTTCCAGAGCGGATTCCTCCTCCGCAACCCGCTGGTCGTCCCGGATGGCCAGGTAGCTGCCCCGGCGCTCCAGGGCGGCGGCGATCTCCAGATCCTCCTCCAGGGGGGGCAGGGAGAGGGCGGCCTGGAGAAGATCCTCCGAGGTGCACGCCCGTGCCTCCCGGGGTTCCCGCAGTCCCAGGGCCTGCCCCAGGGCGAGCGCCGCGTTTTCCCGTGCCTGCCTGGCGGCTTCCTCGTCCGCCAGTCCTCCCTGGAGTTCCCGCAGGGCGGTCTGGACCTGGTATTGGGGGATGGCCTTCAAAGCCGCCAGCTGATCCGCCTCCTGGTGGAGCCGCCGGAAGCGATCCGTGGCGTCTCCCCACACCAGGCAATCCGCCTCCGCGGCGCAAAGCTGGATGTAGGCCGCCTCCACCTGGCGGCGCACCTGCTGCTCCGCCTGCTGCAGCCGATGAATGGCGCCGGAGCAGGAGGCAAGCGCCGCCGCCCGGCGATGCCCATACAGGGCGAAGCCCCGGTCCTGCCACAGGGGCACCTGGAGATTCACCCCCAGGAGATGCTGATAGAGGGAGTCATAGGGGGCGTCCGGCTCAAACCAGCGGCGAAACACCCCGCCCACGGAAACCACCGCGCCCGCCTCCACGGGAATCCGCACCCCCGCCTGGGCCTCCAGGGCGTTGGCGCTGTCCACCGTGTCATAGCCCGCGGGGGCGCCGGGCAGATCCCGGATCCGGGTCGCCCCGCCCACCGCGCCATACAGGGATGGATCCAAATATTCCGCCAGTTCCTCGTGACGACGCAGGGTCTGCTCCACCACGGCACGCTCCGCCACCAGGGCGGGATGGGTCTCCGAAGCCTGACGCAACAACTCCCCCAGAGGATTCCCCAGGCACACCAACGCCGAAATAAGCAAAATGGGCAACGTCGATTTCTTCATGAGCAGCCAGGAAACCTGTTTCTTCCCCAAGCAGGGGGATGCAGGCGATTTCGAGTCAAGGTCAGATGGGAAAAACGACGGACGGCGCCCCGCCAAAGAGGCGGGAACGCCTATTCTCCTCCAGGAGAAGGATGTTTGGGGAAACGAAGGGCAAAAGAAAAAAACCAGCGGCGCGGCGTCAGGCGAGGCACACCCCCGTCCCCTCCCCGTTTCGCCGACACACCAGGTACTCTAGCCACCACGGAATTTTTTTCACCCCCCGCCCCACGCTTTTCTTCCCCATTTTTTCACGGCGCCCCGCCCCCTCGTTTTTCCTCCCCACACGGGAATCGTGGACACCCCATGGGCGGGGAATTCCCGGGCGGGAGGGAGAAGAGGGAGGAGAAGGGGGGGAAGAGAGTTGCGGAGGCGGGGGAGGAAGCGACGGTACGGGCATGTCCCCAAGTCTGCGTCAGTTGCGTGTCACCGCCCCTGCCTTCTGGGCCTTCGGCGGCTTGTCGTGGGGGGCGCTGTGCGCCGCCCGGGGCGGCGGCTGGCTCTGGTGCGCGGGGTGGGCGGCAGGATGGCTGGGGGTGACGTGGCTCAGCGGGGCGCGGGGCTGGCGCTGGCTGGCATGGGGGCTTCTGCCTTTGGCGGGATGGGGATGGTTCCTCCTCCGGGAAGCCTGGGGCGAAGATGCCCTGGCGGCGGTCTTTCCCCGGGAACGGACCTCGGGCAGCTTCTCCCTGGTGGTCGCGGAAACGCCCCTCACCGGCGGCCTCCTCGCCCCGTGGGACGGCGGCGGCGGGCGCGTCGTGGGGGAGCTGCGGCGGGTCGCCACCCGGGCGACAGGAGGAACGCCGACGCCCGTCCGTCATCGGGTCTGGCTCCAGGGAGGCGACGCCCGGGAACAATCTCTGCTGCGGGAATTGCCGGAAGGCACCCTCCTGGAGGGACGGGCCGTCTTTCTGCCCCTGGCACCGGATGATTCCCTCCGGGCGCGGGGCGTGCGCCGGGAAGCGCGCCTGACGGAATGGCGGGTCGCCGGACGGGAAAGAAGGGAAAGCCCCCTGCGGAAAATGCGGGAACGCCTGGGACTCTCCCTGGTGGAGGGACTCTCCTCCCCCCTGGAGGGACAGATGGCCCTCGCCCTGGGACTGGGCGCCTCGGAGGCTCTGCCCCGGGCATGGCGGCGGCGCCAGGCGTGGGCGGGCACCATCCATGCCTTCGCCATTTCGGGGATGCATGTGGGGATGGTGGCCTGGATGGCGGGTCTGGCGCTGCGGTGGGCGGGGATGTCGCTGGCATGGCGCCGGGCGGCGTTGGGAGCCCTGCTGACGGGATATGTGCTGATGACGGGGGCGTCGGCATCCGGCTTGCGCGCCCTGGGAATGGTGCTGGCGGTCATTTACGCCCGGATGCGGTGGCGCGCCCCCGTCTGGGCCAACGCCCAGGGGCTCTCGGGACTTGCCGCCCTTGCCTTCCAGCCCCTGTGCGTCCTCAACGTGGGCTTCCTCTACTCCCACACGGTGGTGGCCATGCTCCTCTTCGCCGCCCCCCTCTTCCGGGAACTGGGCGAACTCCTGGAAGAACGACAGCGCTGGCTTCCCAGGGAAATGCGACGGCATCGCCGGATTCTTCTGGCAAAATGGGTGGCGGGCACCCTGGGCGCCGGCATCCTGGCCTGGTGCGCCGCCCTCTGGCTCTCCCTGGAAACCAACGGACGCCTGGGCCTCCTGGCGCCCCTGGTCAATCTCCCCCTGGGCGCCCTCGTCACCCTGATTCTGGCCTTCCTCCCCCTGCGCCTGCTCCTGGGACTCCTTCTTCCCCGGGGAACCCCCCTGTGGGCCGGCATCCTGGGCACGCTGCTTCGCCTGGCGGGAAGACTCTCCACCCTGGGAAGCCAGGGGGGGAGCTGCGTGGCCGTGGCCGCCCCTCCCCTCTGGACCCGGCTCCTCTTCCTCCTCTCCCTCTGGGCGGCCCTATGCCGGCTGCGGGACCAAAGCTACGCCCGGCGGTATTCCGCGGGCAGCAGGGAATCGAAGCGCTGATGCTGGCTCTCCCGGTATTCCGGGGCAAGGGGGGTGGAGGAGGGATAGAGGCGTTCCCCGTCGATGAGGGCGATCTCCCCGTCCGGGCAATAGAAGAAATGCTCCGGTTTGCAGTCCCGTTTCCAGTCGATTCGCGCCTCCTGGAGTCGGGTGAGGGTCTCCCGGGCCTTCCGCAGGGCCTCCTCCTTGGTCTCCCGGGGCACGGAAGGATCCTGGACCAGGGCGTCCACGGGAGTGCCCTCCACCGCCAGCTGGAGCATGGCGCCCCGGCGGGGCAGGAGCCAGGGCGTGTGCTTCAAATAGGCCAGAATCACCGGCACCCGGAAGCCCAGCCTCCGCACATTCTCCAGAAGACGCACTTCCCGCTCCGTGTTGGTCTCCGGAAGGGTGAAACGCACCAGACGACGGATGATGATGGCCGGCTTCGTGTAGAAGTCCTTCTTCAAGAACAGGACACGACCATCCCCCAGGGAGATGCGGTAGGTGGCGCCGCGGGTATGGCTGCTGACGCATTTCCCTCCCGTGTAGTCCAGGAGCGCTTCAGGGGTGTCCAGTCCGAGGGTATGCAGCAGTTCTTCGTAGGAGGGGGTGATGATGATATTCATGGATGGAGATGTCAGGGACTGACGCCCTGTGTCCCCGGAGGGCAGAGGCTCCCCCGGGACAGGCGCCCGGACATAGATTCCCGGCGAGTTCAGCATGGCAAGAAAAGCCGCCTCGTCCAGGACCTTCACGCCCAGCGCCTGGGCGCGGGCGGTTTTGGTGGCGCCGGTGTTCTCTCCCGCCACCAGGAAGGATGTCTTGCCGCTCACCGAGTCGCTGACGGCGCCGCCCAGGGCACGAATCCTGGCGGCGGCCTGGGTGCGTCCCATGGAGGCGAGCGTGCCGGTGAGAACGAAGGTCAGGCCCCGGAGGGGTTTCTCCGCGGTGTCTTCGGCGCCCTCGTTCCCCCCTTCCGGCTGGATGTGGAGCTCCTGGAGCCGCTCCAGCCACCGCCGTCCCGCGGATTCCCGGAAGAAGTCCAGGATGGCCTGGGCGGTCTTGGGCCCCACGCAGGTGGTGACGTAGGCGTCTTTGCTGTCGGAGAATTTCACCAGGCCCGCCCGCTGGAGAGCCGGCAGGAGGGCGTCCCGCCGGCGGGTTCGTTCCTCCTCCGGGGCATGGCGGTCGTCCTGGAGGGCAAGGAGTTCCAGGAGGGCATGGAGATAGGGGGAGTCGGCCACCTGGGTCAAATCCTTGTGGATGCGTCCCAGCTGGTAGGCGGTGGCGCTGCCCACCTCGGGGATGCCCATGGCCTGGAGCCAGTGTCCCAGATCCTTCCGGCGGGCCTTTTCCAGGGCGGCCAGGACCTTGGCGGCGTTCTTGGCGCCGAAGAGGCGGGGTTCGTCGGGGGTTCCCAGATTCAGGGAGGCCAGCTGTTCCTGGGTGAGGGAGAAGAGGTCCAGGGGTTCCCGGACCAGTCCGGCGTCGCAGAGGCTTTCCGCCACCACATCCCCCAGGGACTCGATGTCCAGGGCGTTCCGGTGGGCGAAGTATTCCACCCGGCGCACATTCTGGGCGGGGCACTGGAGATTCTCGCAACGCCAGGCGGCGAACTGGGGGTCGCGATGGATGGGACCCCCGCAGGAGGGACAGCGCCCCCCCAGGCTTCCGGGCAGGTCAAAGGGCTTCGCCCCGGGGGGGCGATGCTCCGGCAGCACCCGCACCACGGCGGGAATGACCTCTCCCGCCTTCTCCACCAGCACCATGTCCCCCACCCGGATGTCCTTCCGGGCGATTTCATCCTCGTTGTGGAGGGTGGCGCGGGAGATGGTGGAGCCGGAGAGAGGCACGGGCTCCAGCTCCGCCACCGGGGAAAGGACTCCCGTGCGCCCCACCTGGATGGTGATGGCTTTCAGCCGGGTGGCGGCCCGCTCCGGCTCGTATTTGTAGGCTTTGGCCCAGCAGGGAGCCTTGGCGCTCATGCCCAGAATCTCCCGCTGCCGGAAGGAATCCACCTTGATGACCGCCCCGTCGGTGTCGTAGGGCATGCCGCCCCGGAGCTGGTCCAGCTCCTGGATGGCCTCCCGGATTTCCTGGAAATTCCGGGCGGTGCGGCACCATTTCTGGGTCTTGAGGCCGAAGGCGCGGAAGGTCTCCAGGAGCTGTTGCTGGGATTGGATGTCCACCCCCTCCAGCCGTCCCTGGGTGTAGAAGAGGATGTCCAGGGGGCGGGTGGCCACCTCCCGGGAGTTCAGGAGCTTCACGGAGCCGGCGGTGGCGTTCCGGGCGTTGGCGAAGGGCTCCAGCCCCTCCTCCTGGCGGCGCTGGTTCAGCCGGGCGAAGCCCTCCCGGGGCAGGTAACATTCGCCCCGTGCCTCGAAGAAGGGCGGGGGATTCGGGGTGGCGAGACGGAGAGGCACGGAGGGAATGGTGCGTACGTTTTCCGTGACATCGTCCCCCTGGCGTCCATTGCCCCGGGTGACGGCCTGGGCGAAGACGCCGTTCACATAGCGGACGGCGATGGAGATGCCGTCGATTTTCGGCTCCACCACATAGAGGGGGCTTTCCCCATGGAGTCCCTTGAGGACGCTTTCATGGAAGCGCTCCAGGTCGGCGGCGTTGTAGGTGTTTTCCAGGGAGAGCATGGGGAGCGTGTGCTCCACCGTCTGGAAGCCCTCCAAGGTGCCGCCGTGCATGCGCTGGGTGGGGGAGTCGGGGGTGACCAGCTCCGGGTGCTGGCGTTCCAGCTCCCGCAGTTGCTGGTAGAGGCGGTCGTATTCCTGGTCGGAGATTTCCGGAGCCGCCTCCAGGTAGTAGAGCCGGTCGTGGTGCCGGATTTGGGCGCGGAGAGCCTCCGCCTGCTCCCGGAGGGAGGGCTCCGCGGGGGGCGCGCTCTGGGGTTCCTCGGAGAGGAAGAAAAGATCGCCTTGTCGATACTGTGTCATTTGCCGATGCAAAAACGATGGAAGATGGTGTCCAGGACATCCGGCTCCACGGTCTGTCCGGTGATGCCGCCCAGGGCGGCGATGGCCTGGCGCACGGGGATGGCCGCCAGCGCCCATTCCCGGGATTCCACCAGGGCGCGGGTCTTCTCCAGGGCGGCGATGGCGACATCCAGCAGGCGCCCGTGCCGGGCGCTGACCGCCACCGGGGCCCAGCCGGCGTCCCCTCCCCTGGTGTCCCGCAGGCGACGGGCCAGTTCCTCCCGGAGCAACTCCAGTCCCTGGCCGGTGGTGGCGGAGAGGGGGAGGAGCCCCGGCTCCGCTTCGGCCAGGTCGCATTTGTTGGCGGCCGTCAGAAGAAACCCCCGGTGGGGCCATTGGGGCCAGGCGGTCTCCCGGGGGCGGGTGGCGTCCACCAGCCAGAGGACGGCGTCCGCCTCGGCGGCGGCCTCCCGCGCCCGGGCGATGCCATCCTGCTCCACGGGGTCCTCGGTCTGCCGGGCGCCGGCGGTGTCCACCACATGGACGGGAATGCCCTGGAGGACGAAATCCGCCTCCACCGTGTCCCGCGTGGTGCCGGGAATGGGGGAGACGATGGCGCGGCTGCGTCCCAGCAACCGGTTCAGAAGGCTGGATTTTCCCACATTGGGGGCTCCGGCGATGACCAGTCTGGCGCCATGGCGCAGCAATTCCCCCTCCCGACGGCTTTCTGCCAGCCGTTGGAGCTCCTTCCGGCAGTCCTCCAGGGCGGCGGCGACCGTCTCCGGCGCCATCCAGTCCAACTCCTCCTCCGGGAAATCCAGGCGGGATTCCACCTCGGAGAGCAGGAGGGTCAGCTGCTCGTGGCGGCTTTGGATGGCACGCCGCAGGTCGCCTTCAAGCTGGCGGTTGGCCAGATGAAGCGCCTGCTCCGATTCCGCGGAGACCAGATCCGCCACCGCCTCCGCCTGGGTCAAATCCATCTTCCCGTTGAGAAAGGCGCGACGGGTGAATTCCCCCGGCTCCGCCGCCCGCACCCCGCAGGAGAGGATGGCATGGCAAGCCAGACGAGCGGCCACCGCGCCCCCGTGAAGGTGAAACTCCACCACATCCTCCCCCGTGTAGCTGCGGGGACCAGGCATGTAGACCGCCAGGCAGGCGGCGTCCAGGCAGGCGTCCGTCCGGCCATCCCCCATGCGCCCCAGCAAGAGGCGCCGGGCGTTTTCCGGGGCGTCCAGCGCCCGCTCCCCCTCCCACAGACGCCGCGCCACCGCCAGGCTCCGGGGCCCGGACAAGCGGAGAATCGTCACCGCGCCGCCAGGAGCGGTGGCCGGGGCGCAAATGGTGTCTTGCAGGGAGACGGCGGAAGACATGAGACCACAACCAGGGAACAAAAAAACACAGAAAAAGAACCCCCGGGGACGCCTCCCCGCCACGGGTTCCGCAATGACCCTAAAATAACCCCTTTCCCACCGCTTCGCGGGACCGGGCCCCACACGGAAACCGGGACAAACGCCGCCCCTCCCCCGTTTTTTTAAAGGCAGATTCGCGCCCTCCGGAACCCCTGGAACATCTAGACCCCCTCCCCGGGGGCGGCGGCTCCGCCTCCCCCTTTGCGGAGGCGTGCGGCATAGGCGCCGTCGTGGGTTTCCCGGGGGAGGAGCTGCGTTTCCTGCTCCAGGGCATATTCCGGGTGGTTTTCCAGGAAGCGCGCCACCTGTCCGTGGTTTTCCTCCGGTTCGATGGAGCAGGTGCTGTAGACCAGTCTTCCCCCGGGACGCACCAGGGGGGCGCAGGCATTGAGGATTTGCTCCTGGAGGGCGGTCAACTCCCGGAGGTGGGCAAGGGAGAAGTTCTGCCGCACATCGGGGCGCCGTCGCAGGACGCCGGTATTGGAGCAAGGCACATCCAGAAGGAGTCCGTCCAGGGAGTCCGGGGGCAGTTTCGGCTGGGTGGCGTCCTGGACTTCCAGGGCGACCCAGGGGAACTCCTTCAGATTTTCCTGGAGTCGGGACATTCTGGGGGGTGCGGAATCGGCGCAGAGGAGGCGTCCCCTGCCCTGCATCCGCTCGGCAAGGGCCACGGATTTTCCCCCGGGAGCGGCGCAGAGATCCGCCAGGCTTTCTCCGGGTCGGGGGTCCAGCAGGGCGGGCGCCAGCATGGTGGAGGGATCCTGGAGATAGAATTCCCGGGTGGAGGTTTCTCCCGCCGCCTCCTGGAAGAGCGCCTGGGCGTCCGCGAAGGCGAGGGGCGAGGGCAGAGAGGCCAGGCTCCCCCGGCGGCGGGCGGTGACCACGGCGGGCTTTTGCAGCAACGCCGCCAATTCCCCCGCCGCCTTCCCGCCCCAGAGCTTGCGCCAGCGGCGCCACAGCTCCTCGGGCAGGCCCCAGCGCACGGATTCCGGCGCCTTCTCCCAGAGCTTCTCCAGGGCGCCCGGGGCGGGAGGCGCCTCCCGCAGGATGCCCCGCAGCACTCCGTTGGCGAAGCCTGCCTCCTGGGCGCCCCACTGCTCCCGGGCGTGCTGCACCGCCAGATTCACGCAGTCATGGGGGGGAAGCCCCGTCAGCAGATAACATTCCGTCAGCGCCCATTCCAGCAGGGCCTGCATCCGGGGGCGCAGCTTCCGGCATCTCCGCTGGAGAATCCACTGGAAGGACAAATGCCGGCGGTTCCAGGAATACCACAGATTCCGCAGCAGGGGCGTGGCGTCCTCGGGGAGCCCCTCCCCCAGTTTCGGGGGGCGCGCCACCAGCTTCAGGAAATCCCGCAGGGAGAGTTGGGCGGGGGAGGGGGAGGAGTCTGCGGCGGGCATGGCGGGCGGGGGGAGAAAGGGGAGAAACGAGGGGAAAGAGGGGCGGGGGGGCGAAGGTCGGGCGACCCAGGCGGGGATATAGTAACCCCGTGCCTGCCTCCCCCCCGCCGGACGGGAAGGAATTCGGTCATAATTTAAATGTTGCCCGCAAGGGGGGAAGAGGGCGGGACGCCCCGGAAGACGCAAGCCAGGACTCCCGCTCCCCCCGCGCCTACGCCGGACCGCCGCCCTCCTCCCGTGCAGGAACGCCGGCGCCCAGGGCATCCCCCGCGCCGGACCGCCGCCAGAACCATATATCCCCCATTCCCCGAAGGAGAACCCGAACATGCCCCTCCAGCGTTCCTTCCTGCTTCCCGCCCTCGCCGCCCTCCTCGCCCTCGCCAGCCTCTCCCTCCAAGCCCAGCAATCCCCCTCTGGCGCCATCAGCGCCCAGCAGGCCATGCAGATCATGGCCGGCATGCGGGAGGACCTGAATCTGGCCAACGCCCGGGACAAGCAGCTCTCCCTGCGGCTGGACGCCCTGGAGGAGGGACTCTCCCAGTTCACCTCGGAAATCAGCCGCCTCCGCTCCCTCTGCACGGAACTGGCACAGCAGAACCAGGCCCTGGAGACCCGGATGGCCGAGCTCCAGAAGGCCATGGAGGCCGACCAGAAGGCACGGCGGGAAGAGTGGCAGAGCCTCACCAAGGACCTCTCCGCCATGGTGCGCAACGCCGCCCCCGCGCCGGCTCCCGCCCCCAATGTCCCCACCAAGGAACTGACCATCATGGCGGGCGACACCCTCTCCTCCATCGCCAAGGCGGCGAAATGCACGGTGGCGGAGCTCATGGCCCTGAATCCCAACCTCAAGAACGCCGACGAGCTCCGGGTGGGCCAGGTGCTCCGGGTGCCGGTGAAATAGACGGAAGGAAGGCTCTCCATGGTCACCCGCATCGTCCTGCTTCCCCGCCCCGTGAGTTCCCCCCAGGAACTTCTGGCCATTCCCGGCGTCAGCGAATTGCACTGCGTGGAGGATGCCGGCGCCCCCTTCGCCGCCGTCCTGCTTCTCCGGGGACCCTCCCAGAGCTTCCTGGAGGAGTGTCTCCGGAAGATTCCCGGACGGGAGGGAGCGGTCTCCCTGCCCGTGGGCGCCTGCCTTTGCGCCCTGGACCCCCAATTCCTTCCCTGACCCCGCCCGCCCCATGGAATCCCTTTCTCCCACCACGCCCCCCAAGGGACGCACCGGCTATGTGGCCCTGCTGGGCAGACCCAACACCGGCAAATCCACCTTCCTCAACACGGTCCTGGGATGCCATCTCGCCGCCGTCTCCTCCAAGCCCCAGACCACCCGAAAGTCCTTCCTGGGCATCTACAACGACGAGGATTCCCAGATCATCTTCCTGGACGCCCCCGGCGTCCATCCCTCCCGTCTGGCCATTGACGAGGCCATGTCCCTCTCCGTCTCCAAAGTCCTGGAGGACGCGGATCTGGTGGTCTGCCTGGCCGATCCCACCCGCACCCCCGGGGAGGAGGACGCCATGGCCGCCACCATGGCGGCCCAATGCGCCAAGAAGGTGCTCCTGGTTCTCAACAAGAGCGACCTGACCACCCCGGAGCAACGGCAGCGCACCCGCGCCTTCTACGAGGAGAAGCTGCCCCAGGTGGAGACCCTGGAGATGTCCGCCATCTCCCCCGATTCCGCCCACACCCTCATCCGGCGCCTGAAGGAACTGCTCCCCACCGACCTCCTCCTCTATGACCGGGACGAGGTCACCACCGCCTACGAGCGGGACATCGCCGCCGAGCTGATCCGGGAGGCCGTCCTGGAACTCCTCCGGGAGGAGATTCCCCACGCCATCGCCGTCACCCTGGATTCCTGGACCAACACCGAGAAGGGTCCCTCCCTGGAAGCCACCCTGATTTTGGAGCGGGAGGCCCACAAGGGGATTGTCATCGGCCAGGGGGGCAAGATGATCAAAGCCATCCGTCATCATGCGGTGAAGAAGATCTCGGAGCTGTGCCAGGGAGGCAGGGTGGAGCTCGCCCTGCAAATCCGCGTGGTCCCCAACTGGCGAAAGCACAAGCAGTTCCTCAAGAACATCCGCTTATGGGAATCCTGAGGAGCATCGCCCGAACCCTGGACGCCTTCCTCGCCCCCCCTCTCTGCCCCGCCTGCAAGGAGGAACGGGCGGCCTCCCCGGACCCCGCCGCCCCCCTCTGCCCGCGCTGCGCCCAAAGCCTCCTGCCCCTCCCCCGCGAGGCATGCCCCCTCTGCGGCGCCCCCCTGGATACCGCCCTGGAGCTGTGCCAGGAATGTGCTTCCTCCATAAGGCCTTGGATTGCAGGAACTTGTGCATTTCCATACCCAGGACCCGCCGGCACCTGGATCCGGGCCCTGAAATACGGCGGCGAGACCGCCTTCGTCCCCCTTCTCTCCCGTGGAATGGCGGCGGCCTGGCGTCGTCATCACGGGGAGGCTCCCCTTCTGCCCGACCTGGTGGTGCCCATCCCCCTTCACTGGCGCCGTCTGCGGCAGCGCGGCTTCAACCAGGCCGCCCTGTTGGCCGCCCAGGTGGCGCGGGAGCTGGGGGCGCCCTGGGGGGAGGTCCTGGCGCGTCCCCGCTCCACCGCCCATCAGGCTCGTCTGAAGGGCACGGGGCGGCGCCGGAATCTGCGCCATGCCTTCCAGGTGCCCCACCCCGGGGAAATCCAGGGGAAGTTCATTCTGGTGGTGGACGACGTGCTGACCACGGGAGCCACCCTGGAGGCGGCCTGCCGTGCCCTCCTGGAGGCCGGCGCCGCCCAGACCGCCATCCTTGCCGCCGCCAGGGCATGACTCTCTTCCCCCCTTGAAACAATACCCCGCGGGATGGGACGTTATGCAGACGCCCCTCCCGCCATCCACCCCCCATACTCTCCACCCCCCCCACGCCTTCCTCCATGCGCCCGCGTCCCTTCACCCTCATGGAAGTCATGATCGCCTCCCTGGTGCTGGCGCTCAGCGCCGTGGCGACCATGTCCATCGTGGGCACCAGCCAGGCCAAGGTGCTGCGGGAGGAACGGCGGTGGGGCAGGGAGCACTATCTCACCAACGCCCTGGAATTCTATCTGGCCTGCGGCCCCTCCGCGGACTTCCCCCAGGAACTCCTTCCCCAGGGATGGCGCGCCGAGTGCGAGCTGTTCAACGTGGAGGAGGGGCTGCCCGACGCCGCCTACGAATCCATCCAGGGCTGGCGGCTGGGGGAGTTTCTGGTGCGTCTCTACGACGAGAACGGGAATCTGGTGGGGGAGCAGTCGATCCGGAAGCTGGTGAAGAACGAGGATGTGGGCTACGAGCCCACGGGAGGCCAGGGATGAGCCGCCGCCCCGTCACCCGCCGGAGGCGGTTCTTCACGCTGCTGGAGCTGGCCATCGCCGTGGCCATCCTCATGGGCCTCTCTCTCGTCCTCTTCGGCTACGCCCGGGGCGTCTCCCAGAACTGGGCGAAAATCCTCCAGGAAAAAAACCGCTTCCAGGAATTGCTGGGGCTGGACCGGGTCGTCGACGCCGCCCTCTCCCACGCCGTCCCCTTCACCTGGAAAAGCGACCAGGCCACCCGGGAGGACGAAAAGTTCCCCTTCCTGGTGGCGCAACCCAATTTCCTCCGCATCGCCTATCTCCACGACCTCCACGACCCCGTGGAAGGCGCCCTCCGCTTCGGAGAATTCCGGGTCCAGGATGACAATCTCTATTTCACCTACTCCGACAGACCCTTCTATCAATGGGACGACCTGGGGGGACGGGACCAGACGGTCCTCCTGGCCGAAGGGGTCTCCCATGTCTCCTTCGCCTACCTGGATTGGTCCGACGACGAGGACGACGACTGGGAGGACCGCTGGCTCTGGCTGGACGAGTGGGAGACGGAGGACTCCCAGCGCATGGACCTCCCCCTGGCCATCCACATGACCGTCTTCTGGACCAACGGACGACAGGAAAGCTGGATGCGACGCACCATGGGAAATTCCTACCGGGAACGCTTCGGCAAATGGAACCCCCTGGAGGAGGACAAGCGATGACCACGCCACGCCAGCCACCCGCCCCGGGACAGGAAGGCTCCGCCCTCCTGATGGTCATGGGCGTCCTCGCCACCTGCATGGTCCTCATCGCCCACTTGATGACCGTCTCCGAAATCCTCTCCAAGGAGGCTTACGCCATCTCCACCAAGGGACTCCTCCGATACCAGGCCGAATCCGCGGCGGACACCGCCTTCTGGCTCCATCTCACCGACCGACGGCTCTTCGCCAACCG
The DNA here is from genome assembly GCA_051884615.1 of Oligosphaeraceae bacterium. GTDB lineage: Bacteria > Verrucomicrobiota > Lentisphaeria > Oligosphaerales > Oligosphaeraceae > UBA1724. Next base: position 40,648 of record JBJEVT010000031.1, on the reverse strand, counting down.
AACCCTGGGACAGACCGAGGATGACGATTTCCGCACCACCGAGGACTTCCCCCCCTGGATGCTGGACGGAAGACCCCATCTCATGGACAACGAACACTGCTGCGTCACCCTGAACTCCGGGGAAAGCGGACTGGTCCTCAAAAACATGGCCTCCCAACTGCGCCAGGGACTCAGCGCCGTGGATGACGCCGACCTCCTCCTGGAGGTGGACGCCTTCGTGGACGCCTATAACGACTATGTGGACGACAACGACCTCCGCAGCCTCAATGGATACGAGGAGGACGACTACGCCGCCGACGGCTTCTACACCCTCCCCCGCAACGGCCCCATGGAGTTCAAAGCGGAACTCTACTGGCTCCCCGGATGGGACACCGTGGTCCAGGGGGAAATCGCCACCCTCCCTCCCATGCAAATCGCCTATAGCTACGCCAGCACCACCCGCACCTCCATCTTCTCCGCCACCTCCTGGGAAATCGCCAGCCAGCTGGACCAGGACGAGGATTCCGCGGATGTCCAGGCGGTGATGGATGCCCTGCGCCTCTGGCGGGAGGAGGGGATTCCCCTGGAGGACAGCCTGGACATGGAGCTCCTGGTCGCGCTGAAGAACCATTTCAGCTTCCTGGAGGCGGGGGTGGCTGTGGTGGAGGCCAATTCCTATGACGGCCAGCGGGAGGTCATGGGGGGCTACCGGGTGGTGCGGGAAGCCAAAATGTCCTCCCGCACCTTCTTCGCCGACAACAAGCGGGAATGTCTCTCCATCTGGGAGCGGAAATGGCGCTGAGCTGCCGGGAATGTCAATGGCATGAGCTCACCTCCCTCCATGTGGGCCTGGGCAAAGTCCGTCTTTGGACCCTGGAGACGGAGGAGGATCTCCGGGAGCTCCCTTCCGCTCCTTCCTTCCTTCCCCTGGGCGCCGGCACCAATCTCCTGGGCTCCGACCAGGACGGGGCAAATCTCCTGCGCCTGGCTCCCCCCCCCGCCCCCCTCCCCCTCCCGGAGAAGAACGGACTCCTGACCGTCCCCGCCTCCCTGCCCCTGCCCCTGCTGGCCTCCCTCTGCGCCAGACAGGGCTGGATTGGACTGGCTCCCCTCTCCGGCATCCCCGGAACCCTGGGAGGCGCCATCCGCATGAACGCCGGCGCCCGCGGAACCGCCATCGCCGATTTCCTGGAGGAATGGTCCGGCATCCATCTGCCCACCGGAACCCCTCTCCGCTGGACCAGAGATGACGGACCAGGAGGCTTCGCCTATCGACAATCCCCCGTCCCCCCCGACGGCATCGTCCTCCATGCCACCCTGCGCCTTGCCCCCGGCGATCCCCGCAGGGAAATGGAGGCCATTCGACAGGAACATCTGCGCCGCCAAACCGCCAATCCCCAAGGCCCCTCCGCAGGCAGCATCTTCCGGAATCCCCCGGGGGAGTTCGCCGGACGGCTCCTGGAAGAGGCCGGATGCAAAGGACTGCGCCGCGGCCCCCTGGTGGTCAGCGAAAAACACGCCAACTGGATTCTGAACCCCGACGCGCAACCCGCCAGCACCGAGGACGCCCTCTGGCTGATCCGGGAAATGCAACGGCGCGTCCCCGGACTCCTCCCCGAGGTCCAGCTGCCCCGGTTCTAGCCCGGCTCCCCGCCCGCCCGGGATATGGCAACGGGCATCCCCGTTTCCCCGCCTTTCCCTTCCCTGTTCTGCCTCCCTTGTCATGTCCGCACCCTCCCGTTCCCCCGCCCTTGCCCTGTGCTCCGTCATTTCGGCGGGGATTCTGTGGGGGACCATCAGTCTCTACATCCGTCCCCTCTCCCGTCTGGGTTTCACCATGGGGCAGGTGGTGTTTCTGCGGAGTCTTCTCGCCCTGGTGCTGACCGGTTTGTTTCTCCTGGTGCGTTGCCCGGAGAAATTCCGGATCTCCCCCAGGGATCTTTGGCTTTTTGTGGGCTCCGGAGGGATTAGCGTCTGCTGCTTCAGCTGGTGTTATTTCCACACCATTTCCCGGGGATTCGCCGCCGTGGGCGGCGTCCTCCTCTACACCTCCCCCGCCTTCGTCCTCCTCATGAGCCGTCTCCTCTTCCGGGAGAGATGGACCTCCCGGAAGCTGGCCTCCCTGGGGCTGATTCTCCTGGGATGCCTGCTGGTCTCCGGAGCGGGCTTCTCCCAGCTCGCCCTCCCCTGGGATGTCCTGGTCGCCGGCCTGGCCTCCGGCTTCCTCTACGCCCTCTATAGCATCTTCGCCACCCTGGCCCTGAAAAAATACACCCTCCCCACCCTCCTCTTCTACACCTTCCTCTTCTCCACCCTGGCCGGACTCTTCACCCTCTCCCCAGTCCAAACCTCCCGTCTTTGCCTCCAACACCCCCAAAGCCTCTTCTGGGTCGCCTGCGCAGGCATCCTCGGCACCGCCCTGCCCTACCTCCTCTACAGCTGGGGCATGGCGCGCACCACCCCGGGAAAAGCCGCCATCCTGGTGGCCGTGGAACCCGCCATCTGCACCATCCTGGGATTCCTCTGCTACGGAGAACAGGCCACCCCGGGACGCCTCCTGGGAATCCTCGCCGTCCTGGCCGCCATCGTCCTCCTGGGAACTTCCCAAGATCCTTGACCCCAAGAAATTTCGCAAAAAATCTCCCCGCCCCCCCCTTGAGATCCCCCAGAAAAGTACCGATAATTAGAAATGATGACTAGATGGTGTTTGAGTTTTACCTTTTCTTTTTGACATGACTTTCGCACAAGGAATAAGGGTGTCTAATTCTTACACATTCTGTCAGCCGGCCGAGTAAACAGGGGTCAGTGATTACCCCACACAAGCAACCGAAGAACGTAAGGAGTAACGAGATGATGCAACGATTTTGTTTTTTCCTTCTTCTACTGATGTCCCTTTCCCTGTGGAATATTCAGGCGGCTGTGTTCTGTGTTCGTGCGCCAGAACTTTTTGTTCTCTGCGGCCAAGAGGGATATACCACAACGCAAACCATGAACGTCTATGGCCTTCCCGATGCCGAGTTGTACCGAGAGGAATATGCCTCCTACCTTAGGGAAAACTCGTCCACTGGCGAGCATTATTTATCTGCATCGAGGATCGTTACGCTTGCCGGCCTTACCGGTGGGCTTCATGGCACCCTAAACAGTGGTCAGCCTGGTTGGAAATGGGCGCAATCTTATTTCAAAAGCGAAAATATTCTTGTCTTTTTCGAAGATGGCACTACAGACACTGTCCTTGGAGTATCTGTCGGCACTGATTTTGAAGAACAACTCTGTGTCCATGTTCTCCCAGAACCAGATCCTGAGCCAGAACCAGACCCAGGCCCAGACCCTGATCCAGAACCTATTATCGATGAAGACAAAAGATAGGGAGGATTTTCCATGAGCAAGAGTGCGATTCTGCGGGCAGGGAGCATGGCCATGGTTTTCCTCCTTCTGGCATTGGGGACATGGGGATGCGGCCGCAAGAAGTTCTCCAAGCCCCAGCCCATCTCCGCCTGGGAGAATGTGCAGGAACCTTCTGTGGTCCTCATGCGAGAAAAACCTAATGGATATTACGGAACCCTATCCGTGGTTCCCCTTTCCCGCCTTGTCTTAAGCGATCCCCGGCGGGTGCTCCACGAAGAGGAACTCCATGCACGTTCAGGGAGAGTTAGTGTTGCCCTGTTTCGGCGGGAAGCGGATCCCTCCCTCCCTGGCAATCTCCTTTTGGAGATGCGCGTCTTCTCCAACGGCAGGGTCTACGAGCCCGCCCCCCTCTCTTGGAATGGGCGGGAAGATCGGGTGATTTGCTCGGGACGGGGATGGCTGGTGGCCTTGAAAGGCCACGGGGAGGGATTCCCATGAAGCAAAAACACACTCTTCTTCTGTTGTTCTGCGCCTTCTCCTTTTTCCTGACCGCCGCCGAACCCTTGAAGATGACCCCGGAGGCGGAACGGGGAATGGCAGAACTCTCCGAAGCCTTTGCCCGCAGCACCCAGGCAGAATACATCTCCATCCTTTCTAACGAGGATCTCTCCATACGCTCTGTGAAGAAGGTGGTGTTCTATCGTCAGCCCTCTCCGGAAGCCGGAAAGCCGCCCCGAATCCGGGCGGACTTTCTGCGAAAGGATGACAGCCTGGCCTATTCCCTTCTCCAAAACGAGGAGGGCACCTTTGCCATCATCGGCGGGAGACGGGCGTTCCGAGGCGGATTCTTCTCCCCCCTCTATGTCCTGGAGGCTCTCCACAATCCCCTCTACTCCATGACCTTGAAGTACTCCGAGTATAAAATCTCTTCTGCTTCCTTTCAGGGACGCCGCTGTCGGAAATATCTCCTGCGGATTCCCCAGGAGGCAGAAAAGAACCCCGGGCACCTTCCCGCCCTGACGGGGTTGCTCCGCAACGACAAGGAGATTCTAGCCAGCGCCCCCTTCGCCCATGAGATTCTGGTGGACGAAGAGACAGGATGGATTCTCCTTCTGCGGCAATACCGACACGATGGGAAAATCATGGAGAAGATCTACCTGGAAAACATGGTTCTCTCCCCGGATTGGACGCAATATCCGGACATCTTCCGCTCGCCGGCAAAAACGGAAGGAACCCTGGAAAACATGGAGCAGTTTCTATCGTGGTTTGCTTGGGAAAGACAACAAACTCCCCGTAACAAAGCAGTAGCCCGAAAGTCGCGACGTCCCTTCTCCTTCCGTCGCCATCTTCCCCTGGGGCTGGGCGTCCTTGCCTTCTTTTTTCTGGGGGGAGCGTATCTCCTGAAGCGTCGCCACCACTAGGGTTCTACAGGCTTCCCAGGAGTTCCGCCGCCAGCCGGTGAATCTCCATCTTCATCGGCTGGTTTACCTTGCAGGAGAGGCGGTTTTTCACGATGGCGAAGGCGGTTCCCGTCTTCTGGTCCAGGGAGAGTTCGCTGCCGCCGAAGCCATGATGGCCGAAGAGCCGTCCTCTCCAGGGGGGAGGAGCCAGCAGGATATACCCCAATCCGAAGATGGACCAATAGACGTCCGGGTTTTCGGAGGGGATGGGTTCCTGGGGCGGGCGTTGGAGTGTGGTTGCCTGGCGCAGCCATTCGGGAGAGAAGAATTGGCCCTGGAGGAGGGCGTTTCCGAAGGCCAGCAATCCCCTGGCATTGGCCAGACAGTTGAAGGAGGGAAGACAGGCCCGTCGCACGGAGGGTTCCTCCATGGCGTGATAGAGGGGGTCCAGGAAGGTTTGCTTTTGGGGGAGGCAGGCTTTCAAGTCGGGGGCAGGCTCCACCTCTCCTAGACGTCCCTCCTGGCTTTCCGGCAAGCCGAAGAAGACATCATTTTCCACGCCAGCGGGTTCCAGGATTTCCGCGCGCATCAGTTCCGGGAGGGAGCGATGGGTGAGGCGTTCCAGGGTGCCCCCCAGAAGCCAGGCGTAGGAGAGGGCCTGATATTGGGTCTGGGTGCCCGGCTCCCAGACAGGTTCCCGGGCGGCGATTCTTTCGCACATGGCCTCCCAGTCCGTCAGTTCCTCCGGCGAGGAGACGGGAGGCATGATATGCATTCCGCTGGTATGGGTCAGCAAATGCCGCAGGGTGATCTTCCCCTTTTTCCCCTGGCGGAAGGCCGGCCACACCTCGCCCACCGCCATCTCCAAAGAGAGGCCCAGCTTCTCCACCATGTGGATCCCCAGGGTGCTGAAGAGGGTCTTCCCTGTGGAGAAGACGGGAAATAGGGTCTCCTCCTCCACGGGAAGGGTGGCCTCCCGATTCCGGCTTCCCCCATAGGCCTCCGCCTGGAGCACGCCCCCCTGCCCCACACAACACTGCACCCCCAGCTCGTCCCCATCCGGAGCCGTGTGACGGCGCAAAATCTCCTCCAATCTCTCCTGGAAAATCTCGTTCATTCTGCCTTCTCCCAGCATTCTGCGGGGGACCGCCTCAAAGGTATCCCAAATCCCGGGCCACCCACCGCAACAACAAACCCATCACCACCACGAAAATTCCGCCGAAGACCAGATACCAGAAGGTCTTGCTGCGGCAAAGACGCCCCAGGACACTCTCCTGATTCTCCTCCTCCAAAGCCTGGAGAAGCTCCTTCTTCCGCCATTCCGCACTCTCCTGGGCCGATTGCTCCTCGCTCTTCTCCCATGCCTGCTGCGCCATGTGCTCTCCTCCTCTCTTGCCTTGGATTTCCCCCGGAACGCCCGGGAACGACGGAAACGAAATTCTGAAGCTTACTCCACTCCCACATTCGGGAACGGCCGGCTAGAGCTCCGCCATCCGCCCCATGGCCTCCGCAATGCGCGCCACATCCTCGTCCGGCGTGATGAAGGGAGGCATGGTATAGATGAAATGGCTCTCCGGACGAAGCCAGACCCCGGTCTCCAACACCAGCTTCCGGACGGCTTCCTCGTCGGGAATCTTCTTCACATCCAGGACGCCCACGGCGCCCAGCACCCGGACATCCTGCACGTTGGGAAGACTCCGGTATTGGGGCAGCAGTTCCTGGAGTTTGGCCTCGATGCGCTTCACATTGGCCTTCCAGTCGTAGCTCTGGAAGAGGTCCAGGGAGGCGCAGGCCACGGCGCAGGCCATGGGATTTCCCATGTAGGTGGGGCCGTGGAGAAGCACGGGGATGGGGTCGGCGATGCGCTGGCAGGTGATGGCGCAGGCCATGGTGATGGCGCCGGCGGTCAGGGCCTTGCCGATGCACATCACATCCGGCACCACCCCCGCATGATGGCAGGCGAAGCGCTCGCCCGTGCGACCGAAGCCGGTGGCGATCTCGTCGAAGATCAGGACGATGTCATAGTGGTCGCAGAGGCGCCGCAGGCGCCGGAGATATTCTGGGTGGTAGAACCACATGGCGTTGGCCCCCTGGAAGATGGGCTCCAGAATCACCGCCGCGATCTCCCCCTGGTGTTCCTCCAGCAACTGCTCCATGGGCTGGAAGGACTCCTCCCGCCAAGGCTCGTGGAAGGGACACTGGGGACTGGGCACAAAATACTGCTGGGGAAGAATCCCCCGGAAAATGCTGTGCATCTCCTCCGGATCGCTGACGGACATGGCGCCGATGGTGTCCCCGTGATAGCCGCCCCGCAGCGCCGCCACCCGGGTGCGCCCCGTGCGCCCCAGGGCATGCTGATACTGGAACGCCATCTTCAACGCCACCTCCACGGCGATGGAGCCGGAATCCGCATAGAAGATCCGGTCCAGCCCCGGGGGAAGGAGCGTCAGAAGGCGTCGCGCCAGCTCCATGGCAGGCTCGTGGGTCAGCCCGCCGAACATCACATGGGGCATCCGGGCCGCCTGGGCCTGGATGGCTTGCACAATCTCCGGACGGCAATATCCGTGGGCGGCGCACCACCAGGAGGAGATGCCGTCAATCAAGGGAGTGCCATCCTCCAGGAAGATGCGGTTTTCCCGGGTGGTGGCCACGGGATCCACGGGTCTGGGATGGGAGAGGGAAGTGTAGGGATGCCAGAGATGTTGGCGGTCCAGGGAGGCGTCCATGGCGGAAGTCTACAAAGAGAAGAGGGGTCGGAAATCGGGCATGGGGGTCTTTTCCGGGGCGGAGGGATCCACCTTTCCCAGGCGCACCAGGGGCGCTCCGTGCCACTCCCGCTGCAGCACCTTCTGGAGCATTCTGGGGGTGTCCTGGTCAATGCAGGGATCCGCCTCGGGACAATAGTTGTAGACCAGGCCGGCCAGGGTCATGCCGCGATGGCGAAGGGCTTCCAGGGAAAGGAGGGCGTGGTTCAAGCTGCCCAGCTTTCCCGAACACACCAGCACCACCGGCCAACCCTGGGCGGCGGCAAAATCCACCGTGAGAAGATCTTCCGTCAGGGGCACCGCCAACCCGCCCGCCCCCTCCACCAGGGTGACAGGATAGCCCCGGGAAACGGTCTTCACCGCCTGGGCCATGGCCTCACAATCCACCTGGCGTCCCTCCCGGGCGGCCGCCAAATGGGGAGAGGCGGGAAAGTCAAAGGTCTGGGGAAAGGTCAACCCCGACTGGTCTTCCGGAAGGGGCGAAAGCCCCATGAGCTTCCGGTGAAGCTCCAAATCCTCCGAAAAACCGTGACAGCCCGTTTGCACCAATTTGACGGTGATAGCCCCAATCCCATGCTGACGGAGATAACGACCCATCATCCCCGTGGCGATGGTCTTGCCCACGCCAGTGTCGATTCCACTGACGAAGAAAACTTTTCCCATATGCAGCCTCGTTTCCCGTCTTTGCCGAAAGGGATGCGCCTACATGCCAAAGCCCCCCAGGGCCTGGGCAAAACGCTCGTCGTCCTCAATCTCCCGTCCCCGGGTGGTGAGATATCCCCCGGTCATGAGGGAGTTGAGTCCCGCCAGCATCAGGAGTCCCTGGAAATCCTTCATGACGGTCTCCCGTCCGGCGCAGAATTTAAGGGACTGAGTGGGGAGGAGCAGGCGGAAGAGGGCGAAGGCCTTGGCCACGTCGGCAGGAGTGAGCACTCCCTGATCCTGGAGTTTGGTTCCAGGGATGGGGAGGAGGACATTGAGGGGGGAGCATTCCACCTTCAGCTCCCGGATGGCCAACGCCATGTCCACCCGGTCCTCCCAGGTTTCTCCCAGTCCGATGATGCCGCCGGTGCAGTTGGTGATCCCGTGCTTCTGCAGGAGGCGAATGGTCTGGATCTTTTCCTGGATGGTGTGGGTGGTGGCCACCAGCTCCCCGTATCGTTCGGGGTTGGTCTGGATGTTCATGTTGTAGCGCCACACATGGTGCTGCGCCAGCAACGCCACACATTCCTCGGACAAAATCCCCAGGGAGACGCACAGCTGCAGATCCGGCAGCTCCCGATGGAGCAAATCCAGGGTGTCCAGAATCGTCTGGAACTCCTCGTCCGGCCGGCTCCACCCGCGCCCGCTGGTCACATAGCCAAAGGTCCGCACCCCCTGGTCGTAGACCTTCCGGGCCTCCTCCAGCACCGCCTCCGGCGCCAGCACCCCGTAGGTCTCCACCTGGGGACAGTGGTGATGCCCGCTCTGGGCGCAAAACCGGCAGTTCTCCCCGCAACGCCCCGATTTGGCGTTGATGATGGAACAACGGTGGAAGGGCGGCGCGAATTTGCGCCGAACCTTGTTGGCCAGGGACACCAAATCCAGCAAGTCCTCCCCCTGGATCTCCTGCGCCAGGGAAAGGGCAAGCTCGCGGGACAGGGGAACCCCGTCCAGCACCTTGCCGGCTTCTTCAATCAGGGGATGGAGTCTCATCGTCTATGACCTCCAAAATTCAGGGAATCAAACGCACCCGGCCCGCGGCGGCTACCGGCAGACTTCCTCCAGGAAATACCCGTGGAGACGGCCATCGGCCAGCAGCTCCGGATGGAAGGCCATGGCCAGCTGCCGCCCCTGGCGGACCGCCGTGGCGCGACCTTCAAAACGGGACAACACCTCCACCCCGGGACCCACTTCCTCGATGGAGGGGGCGCGGATGAAGGACATGGGCACGTTCTCCATGGCCCCGAAGCTGCCCCGGGTGAAGAAACTGCCCAGCTGACGGCCATAGGCATTCCGGCGCACCGTCACGTCCAGGGTGCCGAAATGGAGGGTGGGGTCGTCCTCGATGCGACGCGCCAGCAGAATCAGGCCCGCGCAGGTGGCCATCACCGGCATGCCCTCCGACAGACGGGCCTTCAAGGGGGCGAAGAGGGAAAGCTCCCGCAGAAGCTTCCCCATCACCGTGCTCTCCCCGCCGGGAATCACCAGCCCGTCGAAGGAGGGCTCCAAATCGGCGGCCTGGCGGATCTCCCGCACCTCCGCTCCCAGCGCCCGCAGGGACTTCTCATGCTCCGCAAAGTCCCCCTGCAGGGCAAGGACGGCTATGGTTCGACGACCGGACATGCTACTTTCCGCGCTCCTCCATGATGGTGCGGATCTCGTCGGCGTTGATGCCCACCATGGCCTCGCCCAAGCCGCAGGAAAGCTCCGCGATCAGCTTGGCGTCCTGGTAGTTGGTCACCGCCTTCACAATGGCCTGGGCGCGCTTCGCCGGATCGCCGCTCTTGAAAATGCCGGAACCCACGAAGACACCCTCCGCTCCCAGCTGCATCATCAAAGAGGCGTCCGCAGGCGTGGCCACGCCGCCCGCCGCAAAGTTCACCACCGGAAGACGGCCGTCCCGATGCACCTGGAGCAACAGCTCGTAGGGCACCGCCAATTCCTTGGCCGCCTCGTAAAGCTCGTCCTCCCGCATGGAGGCGACCCGGCGGATCTCCGCCATCATCCGGCGCATGTGACGCACCGCCTGGACCACGTCCCCCGTGCCGGGCTCGCCCTTGGTGCGGATCATGGAGGCGCCCTCCTCAATCCGCCGCAGGGCCTCGCCCAAATCCCGGGCGCCGCAGACAAAGGGCACCTTGAAAGCCCGCTTGTCAATGTGATACAAATCGTCCGCGGGGGTCAGCACCTCGCTCTCGTCAATGTAGTCAATCTCGATGGCCTCCAGGATCTGCGCCTCCGCAATGTGGCCAATGCGGCACTTCGCCATCACGGGAATGGAAACCGCCTCCTGGATGCCCTTGATCATCGCGGGATCGCTCATCCGAGAAACCCCGCCCGCCGCACGAATGTCCGCCGGAATCCGCTCCAACGCCATCACCGCACACGCTCCCGCATCCTCCGCAATCCGCGCCTGCTCGGGATTGGTCACGTCCATGATGACGCCACCTTTCAACATCTGCGCCAAATTCCGGTTCAACTCCGCTTGGGTCGCTTTCACTTCTTCCATAAGGGGAACATGCCTCCTGAACACACGCTCAATGCCACGCCGTAAACACAACACCGTGTCCCACTCCCCTCACCCCGACCACGCAATGACCAGGGGACGGAAGAAAATCCACGCCTGCACTCTCCTCCCGGCGCACCAAAGGAAAGCCCCCGGAATCCCAACCAAGACCCCGGGGAAACAAAAAAACACTACCCCGACTCCCGCCAGGGACGACAAACCCCATACTATAACCCTATTCCCCCTTTCTCCGTTTATTCCCAAGCCAAAAAGTTGTGATTTCCGGGGAAAGAAGTCCACGGGCCAGGGCATCCAGGAAATCCCCCTGGGGAATCTTGGGTATTTTGGGCACCTCGCCCGTCCAGAGTCTCCTTTTCAGAAAAACAACCCCCGGGGCGTCATTCGCCGGGGAGGCGCCCTCTGTACGGAGGGCGTAGGCAGAGGAATTATATTAAGGAGTTTTCCCCCCTGCCGGAGCCCCCTCTCATGGTCCCGGTCTCTGGGGGCGCGTGCAGGCAAAGACCCCACGGAGCATATATCCATGAGTTTTACGAAAAAAGTGACGACGGCCCGGCTCTCCTACGACGGGAAGGAGCTGGATCTCCCTGTATTGGAGGGAGACATGGGCGAGCGCGGACTGGACATCCGGAATCTGCGTCAGGAGACCGGTCTGGTGACCTTCGACCCGGGCATGGCCAATTCAGGCGTCTGCGAGAGCAACATCACCTTCGTGGACGGGGCGAAGGGGATTTTGCGGTACCGCGGCTACGACATCCAGGATCTGGCGGAGCACTGCTCCTTCCTGGAGGTGGCATACCTCCTGGTCCACGGCTTCCTGCCCACGCCCAACGAGTACAACGCCTTCAGCCATCTCATGAACCAGCACTCCATGCTCCATGAGAACATGCGCCACTTCTTCTCGCTGTATCCGGACCACGCCCACCCCATGGCCATCCTCTCCTCCATGGTGGTCTCCCTCTCCACCTTCTACCCGGAGCTGGAGGCGGATTCCACCGAGGCCATTGACATCACGGTCTCCCGGCTGCTCTCCAAGCTTCGCACCATCGCCGCCTTCTCCTACAAGAAATACAAGGGAGAGCCCATCGTCTATCCCCGGCCCGACCTCCGCTACTGCGAGAATTTCCTGAACATGATGTTCCACACGCCGGTGAACAACTACGAGCCGGACCCCGTGGTGACCCGCGCCCTGAACCAGCTCCTCATCCTCCATGCGGACCACGAGCAGAACTGCTCCACCTCCGTGGTGCGGGCCGTGGGCTCCAGCCGGGCCAACCTCTACGCCAGCATCTCCGCCGGCATCTGCGCCCTCTGGGGACCCCTCCACGGCGGCGCCAACCAGAGGGTCCTGGAAATCCTGGAGGACGCCATGCGCTCCGGCGCCAGCCCCAAACTCCTGGTGGAGAAGGCCAAGGACCGGAACAACAACTTCCGTCTCTTCGGCTTCGGACACCGGGTCTACAAAACCTACGACCCCCGGGCCAAGGTCGCCAAGAAAATCTGCACCCAGGTCATCGCCCACCTCTCCCGCCATGACCCGCTCCTGGACTTCGCCCAGGAACTGGAGGCCGTCGCCCTGGAGGACCCCTACTTCCAGGAGCGGCATCTCTATCCCAACGTGGACTTCTTCACCGGACTGGCCTACCGCGCCATGGGCATCCCCGTCAACATGTTCACCGTCATGTTCGCCCTGGGACGCCTCCCCGGATGGATCGCCCAGTGGCTGGAGCAGCGGGACGGAGAGGGGGGACGCATCGTGCGGCCCCGGCAGCTCTATGTGGGCCCCGTCCACCGCACCGTGGCGGAGACCCTGGCCTCCAAGCCATACGTCCATCCCGCCCGTTCCTGACCGCCATGGCCCTCCTCCAACTCCACCACGTCTCTTCCTCCCTGGGAAAGAGCGCCACGGTCCATCTGCTCCTCCCGGAGGACCGGGAGTTGGCGGGATGCCCCCAGCTCTATCTCCTCCACGGCCTCTCCGACGATTCCAGCGCCTGGACCCGCTACACCTCCCTGGAACGCTATGCCCGGGAGGCCGGCATGGCGGTGATCATGCCCGACGGCGGCACCTCCTGGTACAACAACCTGGCCAGCGGACTGGGCTACCATGACTACATCGCCCGGGAGCTCCCCGCCTTCCTCCAGCGCCTCTTCCGGCTGGAGGACGACCCCCGGCGGCGCTTCATCGCCGGCCTCTCCATGGGAGGCTGCGGCGCCCTGAAAATCGGCCTGCGCCATCCTGGAAACTACGCCGCCATCGCCGCCTTCTCCGGCGCCTTCGATCCCCAGTGGGTGGCGGATTTTCATCCCCAGACCTTCCTGGCGGATTTTCGCCAGAGCCCCTGGGACCCCCAGGACGACCCCTTCCAGCTGGTGCGGAACTTCCCCCCGGAACTCCCCAAGCCCCCTCTCTACCTGGCATCCGGCACCACCGACCACCAGTGGGAAATCGACCTCCGGATGCGGGATCTCGCCATCCAGCAGGGGTTCGACGTCACCTGGAGCCAGAACGACATGGGGCACGAGTGGAAACAGTGGGATCTGGAAATCCAGCGCGCCATTCCCTGGATGCTCCGGCTGCTCCCCCAAGCCTGATCCCCCCCACCCCTCCCATGACCATGCGTTTCCGACCCTGCATCGACCTCCATCAGGGAAAGGTCAAGCAAATCGTGGGAGCCTCCCTCCGGGATGACGCCTCCCAGGCCCCCACCGAAAATTTCGTCTCCCCCCACTCCCCCGCCTGGTTCGCCCGAAAATATCGCCGGGACGGACTCGCGGGAGGCCATGTGATCCAGCTGGGACCCGGCAACGAGAACGCCGCCCGGGAAGCCCTGGCCGCCTGGCCCGGGGGACTCCAGCTGGGAGGCGGCATCACCCCCGAAAACGCCAGCGCCTGGCTGGAGGCGGGCGCCGCCGCCCTGGTGGTCACCTCCTTCCTCTTCGCCGACGGCGAATTCTCCCCCCTGCGCCTGGATGCCCTCCGGAAGGCCATCCCCCGGGAACGCCTGGTCCTGGATCTCTCCTGCCGAAAAGTGGAGGGACGCTATGTGGTGGCCTGCCAGCGCTGGCAGAAGCTCACCTCCCTCCAACTCTCCCGGGAGACTTTCCTGCGCCTGGGAGAAGTCTGCGCCGAATTCCTGGTGCACGCCGTGGAGGTGGAGGGCATGCGGGGCGGCATCGACCAGGAGCTGGTGGAGAGGCTGGCCCAGTGGTGCCCCTTCCCCGTCACCTACGCCGGCGGCATCCGCTCCCTGGAGGATGTGGAACGCCTCCGCGTCGCCGGAGAGGAACGGGTGGATTTCACCGTGGGCAGCGCCCTGGATCTCTTCGGGGGCACCCTCCCCTATGACCAGCTGAAGCGCTTCAACGGAACGCCCCGGACATGACCACGGATTTCCCCCAATACCGCCATTGCACCCTCTGCCCCCGGCGCTGCGGCGCCGACCGCACCACCGACCGCCGGGGATTCTGCGGAGAGGGGGACCGCCTCCATGTCGCCGCCGTGGAACCCCACTTCGGAGAGGAACCGCCCCTGGCGGGCGCCGAGGGCAGCGGCACCGTCTTCCTCACGGGCTGCTCCTGCGGATGCTTCTTCTGCCAGAACTTCCAGCTCTCCAACGAACATCTGGGAGAATATTGGGAACTCCCCACCCTGGTGGAACGTCTCTTGACCTTGGCACAAAAAGGGGTCCGCAACATCAATCTGGTCACCCCCGACCACTTCTGGCCCCACCTGAAGGCCGCCATCCGCGCCCTCCGCGACGCCGGCTGCACCCTCCCCGTCCTCTGGAACAGCGGCGGCTACAGCACCCGGGAAACCCTCCTGGACGCCCTGGACGCCGGCGTGGAAATCTTCCTCCCCGATTTCAAATACGCCACCCCCGCCCTGGCCAGGGAATGCATGGGACGGGAGGACTATCCCCAGGTGGCGCTGGAGGGACTGGAACTCCTGGTGGAACGGGCAGGATTCCTTCGCCCCTTCGACGCCACCGGCGAAATGGCCGCCAACCGGGGCGTCCTGGTCCGCCATCTGGTGCTGCCCGGGGAAATCGACAACTCCCTGGCCATCCTGGATTTGCTGGCGAACCGCTTCGGCCCCATGCTCCCCGTCTCCGTCATGCGCCAATTCCGCCCCATGCCCCAGTGCCAGGAGCGGGGACGCTTCACCCGCATGGTCTCCGACCAGGAATACCAGACCGTGATGGAACGGGTCCGGCAGCTGGGCTTCCAGCGGGTCTTCCTGCAACCCGACGCCGGCGACGCCAATTTCGTCCCCGATTTCCGCCACCGGGAGGAACCCTTCCGGGGCAACGCCATCGCCCGACACAAACTCCCCTGAACCCCCTTCCCCAGGAGCCCCCATGCCCTCTCTGAAAGCCGCTGTCCTCATGGGCAGCATCTCCGATCTTCCGAAAATCCAAGGCTGCGTCGACACCCTGAAGAAGCTGGGGGTGGAGACGGCGGTGCGGGTCATGAGCGCCCACAGAACCCCGGAACTGGTGGCGGAGTTCACCGAAAACGCGGAGGCCCAGGGCTTCGGGGTCATCATCGCCGCCGCGGGCGGCGCCGCCCATCTGGCGGGTTCCGTGGCCGCCCACACCCTGCTTCCCGTCATCGGCATCCCCGTGGAAGGCGGGGCGCTCCATGGCATGGACGCCCTCCTGGCCACCGTCCAAATGCCCGGCGGCATCCCCGTGGCCACCGTGGGCGTGGGCTCCGGCGGCGCCACCAACGCCGGCCTCCTGGCCGCCCAAATCCTCTCCCTGACCGACCCCGCCCTCCGGCAACGCCTCAAGGAAGACCGCCAGAAGCGCAAGGAAAAGGTCCTGGCCGCCGACAGCGAACTCCAGGCCTCCCTCTAGCCAACCACCCCCGCCCTGGCGACACCCATGGCACGCCGCCGTCCCCTCCCCCTCCTGCTCCTCCCTCTCCTCCTGGCCGCCACCCTGGCGCCCGCCCAGGAGGAGGGAACCATGCAGAAACTCCCCGGGGACAATGCGGAAATCTATGCCCTGAACCAGGAGGATCTCTGGCAGCTGCTCTCCCTGGTGCGTCTCGGCCTCCGGGAAACCGACGCCCTCTTCCGGCGGGAGACCGCCCCGAAACGCCCCCTCCAATTCCTGGGGCTGCGGCGGGACTTCCAGGAAAAGGAGTTCCGGGGCGGCGACATCCCCGTCCCCCTGGGGGAATCCCCCGCCCGGCAGCTGATCCGCATCTTCCGCGCCACCCTCTGGCGACGCATGCGGGAAAATATCCCCGCCGGAGCGGAAGCCACCCCGCCTCCCTTCCTGAATCTCCTGGCCGCCGGCATGGCGGGCCGCACCCTCTACGGCGGCATCGCCCGGAGGGGCTTCTATCAGCGGGATTTCCGAATCCCCCGATACCAGTTCCGGCAACGCCGCTTCCCCTCCCTCCGGCAGCTCCTGGAGATGCCCGTCCCCTCCGACCGCCCCGCCCAGCTCCACCTCTATCTCGTCCACGCCAATCTCTTCCTGGACATCCTCCAGGAAAGCGTGCCGGACATGGGCGCCTTCCTGGAAACCTGGAGAAGCCACGCCCAGACGGGACGCCTCGACGCCCTTCAGGCCCTGGCGGACGCCCTCCCCATCACCGGCAATCCCCAGGAATGGTACGAACAACGGGCGCTGACCACCGCCAAGGACCAGCAACTCCGGCAAAATGGCCTGGATTCCCTCCGGGAGGAACTGGAGGACATCCTCACCGTCTCCCTCCTCTCCGCCAATCCCTCCGACGGTCTCCTCCGGGTCCATCTGGAACAAATCCCCCAACGACTCCAGGACTACCGGCTGGACGACCAGGCCCTGGCAACCCTCCAGACCCGACTCCTCCGACTCCAGCGCAACGCCCCCCTCCTCCTCCAAAACGCCATCGGAAAGTATCTCGCCGCCGTGGACGCCTTCCGAAACCGGGACTTCCGCACCTTCCGGGAGGAACTCCGGCAGGCCAGGACACAGTGGGACCTGGATGCCAAACGACAGCGCCGCGCCGAAGAACTCCTCCTCGACGACGATGGCACCCCCCTCAAAAACGACGCCCTCTGGCAGGACTGGCTCGACGCCTGGGAACGAATCCAGCCCTTCTGGGAAACCATCCCTCCCTGGAAATTCTGACGTGCGCCCCACCCTATGAAACGCACCATCGCCATCCTTCTCCTCTGTCTGGAACTCACCTTGGCCACCCTCCTCCTCGCCGGAAGCGTGGCCTTCTTCGTCCTGGCCCCCAGGGCATTCCCCCGCCAGGAACTGGCACGCCTCCAGCAGACTCTGGCCCAGGCCGCCCAGACCCTGGAACAGCAGAATGCCCGCCTGGCAGACCTGGAACAGAAAATCCTGCCCGGCTACGCCGTCCACTTCCGGGAAATCTCCGCCCTGACAGGACAGGGGGAGGAACTGCTGGCCGCCCTGCGCCGCAATCCCGCCCTCCCCATCCTGGGACTCCTGGGATTCCCCCAGGCCAACGCCATCGCGGAACTCTCCCAGCTCACGGAAAACCTGGAGGCGCTCCTCCCCAGAATCTCCCGCACCTCCCTCCAGGCCAGCCAATATCTGGAGGACACCGCCCAGAAGGACCTCCCTCCCCTCCGAAAAACCTTCAGCGACGCCGCATGCGCCCTCCGGGAACTGGAAAGGAAAACCCAGACCCTCCAGGAAACCGGCCCCCAGAGCCTCCGGACCCTGGGCGCCTTCGCCACCCTCCTCCCCCTCCTCCTTCTCTGCCTCGCCGCCAGCAACGCCCTGACGCTCCCTCCCCCAGGAAAACCCTCCCCATGACCCCCCACGAGGAACCACGCTCCACACAGTTCCTGGTCCTCCGGAAAACCCCCTTCGACGACCGCACCATCATCATCGGAGGGCTCTCCCCGGAACTGGGGAAGCTCACCCTGAAGATGCCGGCGCCCGCCCTCCATCCCGCCAAGGCCCGCCCCTTCTTCGATCTCTTCCAAATCCTCCAGGTGGATTTCCACCCCCGCGGAGAATGGGGAAAATGCCGGAAGTTCATCCCCCTCCGGGATTTCAGCGGACTCGCCCAGCACCGCGCCCACTTCGAGGCCGCCTGCACCCTGGCGCGCCTGGCCCTGGACAACCTCCTCCCACAAATGCCCATGCCCGCCTTCTACCAGGCATTGGTGGTGGGACTCCAAAGACTCGCCCAGGACCCCCTCCCGCCGGACGCCACCCTCACCGCCGCGGGATTGACCCTCCTCAACGAATCCGGACTGCTCTCCCCCGTCACCCTCTCCCCCAGGGAGGCGGCCCAATGCCAACTCCTCCTCCAGATGGCAGCCGGCGACCCGCCACCCAACCTCCCCGCCACCCTCTGGACGGATCTCTGGCAGTGGACCCAGGGAAAACTCCTGGAAGCCGAATTCCAACTCCCCTGAAAGCCGGAAGGACGCTGCCGCTTCAACACAGACCACACGGAGGCGCCTGCGGCGCACGCAGAGGACACGGAGAGTTTAAACACGGAGGACACAGAAGCGCCTGCGGCACCCACGAAGAGCACAGAGAGGGCGGAGCCTGCTGCGCATGCTCCGCCCCCCGTTCTTTGGGGAGGCAATCTCCCTCGGAGATTCCTAGATTCTAGGACATCTAGTCCATCTAGGGCATCTTGCTTCCCCGCCCGCCCTATGCCGGAGCGCTAAATCGGAAGTCGCCATGGAAGATCGTCTCCTACATGGCTAACCTTTTCGGAATTTTAGGGATAGAGTAAAAATTTCGAAAACATCTGCGTGCCACTTGAAGTAGTTAACATTATATTCAGAAATCCCAAAAGGTTCGTGGCTAGCCGAGATAACAGCAGGTTTCGCCCGATGACAGAGCCCCGTCCGGACAATCACTCCTTTGCCCTGTTGCACGGAGCGGGAAATTCTTGAACTCTCTCTATCTTAAATGGTTGTGTCATAATGATATGGCACTTTATGTATTCCCCCTAAAAAAACTAGAAAAATGAAATTCACTTGTGTACAAAACGTCAAAACAACCGTCAATGACGAGACCCTTGCGATGATCATGGAAAAAATGGAGGAGGAGTTCAAGAAAATCTCTTCATCAACTCAATCTCGTGTATATACAACTCAATTTCAATCTGGAACATATGTGACAGGAATTAATCCTTCATTTATCTCAATCTTTCGCAAGGATATCAGCATTATTACTGTTTCCGAGAACCGCAAGAAAGATGGGTACATTATCAATTGCGAGACCGAGTATGGGCCTTCTGTCGCTTTTTGGATTTTTTGCGTTTTTGCTTTCTTGCTCGCGGGGGAACTTCTTTTTGTTAGCCCCATTGTATGCTTTGGATTGTATTTCTACAACAAATCCCTTGTTGAAAAATCGATAAAAGATGTGCTTGATAAAATTAAGCAGAACTTTGAATAACCCAGGTCATTTTCTTTTTTAGGAGGATTCTTATTTTTTCTATTGCCAACTGCCTCGGGATGTTTTGCATAAAAAACGCCCCCGCCCAGGTCCCCCCCCCGATCTGTCTATAGGAAGTAACTCCCAGATTCTCCAGCCCCTCTAACCCCTCCTAGAGCATCTAGTCCATCTAGAACATCTAGCTTCCCCGCCCGCCCAGGCACGTGCGCCCCCCCCCCGAGGTGGGAGTCAAGTTATTCCTCGCCGTTGGCGGGGGGCTCCGGGAAACATTCCTGTTGGAGGGTCTGGAAGAATTCCTGCATAAAATGGAGGCGTTCCCGGGCCAGGGCGGTGCCGGCAGGGGTGAGCATCGCCTGGGGCAGATATTGGAGTTTCACCAGAAATTCCCGGTAAGCGGAATCTTCCCGTCCGTAGGAATGTCCCGCCAGGGCTTCCTGGGCGGAGTTATGGACCCGGGCGCCGGTTTTTCCGGCGAAATGAAAAGCCCGGGCAAGCCCGATGGCGCCCAGGGAATCCAGTTTATCCGCATCGAAGAGGACCTTTTCCTCCACCGTCTCCGGCGCCTCCCCGGTGCGGTTCCGGAAGCGGTGGGTGCGGATGCACCGGACCACCCGTTCCCGCCATTCCGGGGTGCCCAGCCCCTCCCGTTCCAGGAGAACCAAGGCCATTTTCGCCCCCAGCACCGCATGATCCTCCCTCCCCTGGCTGGCCATTTCCTCGGGACGGGCAATATCGTGGAGGATGGCGGCGGCGGTGACAATGGAAAGGTCGGCGCCCTCCTGCCTGGCCAGCATGGTGGCGGAAAGCAAGACCCGCCGGGTGTGATCCCAATCATGGCAGGAAGGGTCCCGCTCCAGCCGTTCCCGGGCGAGACCCTCCAGGCGGCGTTGCCAGCCCTGGGGCAGCGTCTGGATCATTTCCGGAGGAACTGGGGCCCCTTCGGGGTATCCTTCACCACCCAGCCAGCCTGGTCGATGGCCTGGCGCAGAGCATCCGCCTTGGCCCAGTCCTTGGCCTTGCGGGCGGCCTGGCGCTCTTCCGCCAGGGCGAGGATCTCGGGGGGAACCTGGAGTTCCTGGGGCTCCGGCTCCAGGATGGCAAGAACCTGGTCCATGGAGGCCAGCACCTCCAGGGCGTCCTGGGCCGCCTGACGGCTGTACTTGCCGGCATCCATCTCCCGGTTGCCTTCCCGGAGGAAGTCGAAGAGGGCGCCCAATCCAGCGGAGACATTCAAGTCGTCCTGGAGGGCGCTCAGGAACTTCTCCTTGGCCTGGGCAAAGGCCTCTTTCTGCTCCGGCGTGACCTCTCCCGGCGTCCCCTGGGCAGCCACTTCCTTCAGGCGGCCGGAAAAGGCGTCCAGCCGCTGGAGATTGCCCCGGGCCTCTTCCAGCGCCTGGAGGGAGAAATTCAAGCTCTGGCGATAGTAGGTGCCAATGAGGACATAGCGGATTTCCCGCCCCGTGTATCCCTTGGCCAGGAGATCCTTCAGGGTGTAGAAGTTGCCCAGACTCTTGGACATCTTCTGGTTCTCCACCATCAGGTGGGCGCAGTGCATCCAGAGTTTCACAAATGGGCAGCCATTGGCGGCCTCGGACTGGGCGATTTCATCCTCGTGATGAGGGAACATGTTGTCGATGCCGCCGCAGTGGAGGTCAAAGGTCTTCCCCAGGTATTTGGAGGACATGGCGGAGCACTCGATATGCCAGCCCGGGCGACCCCGTCCCCAGGGAGAATCCCACCACACATCCCCGTCCGCCTCGTCCCAGGCCTTCCACAACGCAAAATCGGCCATGGCGTCCTTGGCGTATTCGTCCATCTTGATGCGGACCCCCACCCGCATGGCATCCCGGTCGATTCTCACCAATTGCCCATAGGCGGGCCACTTGGCAATGGAGAAATACACCGATTTGTCCTCGGCCTGATAGGCAATCCCCTTGTCAAAGAGAGTCTGGATCAGCTGGATCATCTCGGGGATGGTGTCGGTGGCGGCGGGATAGACGTCAGCCGGCAGCATCCGGAGGGTTTTGATGTCCTGGAAGAAGGCGTCCTTGTAGGTCTGGGTGAATTCCCGGAGGGGGAGATGGGCGGCCTGGGAGCCCCGGATGGTCTTGTCATCCACATCGGTGAGATTCATCACATGGCGCACCTTGAGCCCGGAGGCCAGCAATGTTCTCTTCAGGATATCCTCGAAGGCGTAGCAGCGGAAATTGCCGATATGGGCGAAGTTATAGACCGTGGGACCGCAGGTATACATGCCCACCTTTCCCGGCTGGAGGGGAGTCATGGGTTCCACACGGTGGCTCAGGGAATTATAGAATTGGAGGGACATCGTTCGCAGGAGATTGAAGGGATTGCGATAGACGTGGAAAAGCGGTAAAGCGGGAAAATATAAACCTGTTTCCCTGACCCCCTTGCACCCCAGCCCCGCAAGAGCGGCTGGATTTCCCGCCAGGAACCCGCGAGGGCGTCCCTGGACGGGCGGGCTAGGAATCTAGATGCCCTAGATGTCCTAGAGGGGCTTGGAGGGGCTGGAGAATCTAGGGGATCTCCGGGGGTAGTTTGCCTCCTAAAGCGGGGGGCGTCCCCGGAGGCGAAACCTGGAACAACAAGGCATCCGGAACCGGATGCCGGAACGCCCCCCTCTGTGCTCTCTGTGCGCCGGCTTGCCGGCGTTTCTGTGGTCTCCGTGTCTGAATCTCCGTGTCCCCCGTGTTTCCACGGCAGCGTCACGGAATGGGCATCGCCTCCACCGTAGGCTGGGTGTAGAGCACCGGGAAGACCCCCGTCCCCCAGGGAAGGCATCCATAGGGCCCTATCACTTCCACGGGCACCCAACGCTCCTCCCCGGGACGACGGCACTCCTGCGTGCCATCCGAGAGGATGGTTCTGCCATCGGAGAGCACCAGGGAGAACAGCATGCCGCAGGGTGCCCCGCCCAAGTCCGCGCCGTGGATGAGAATCTCGTTCTCCCCGGGCTTCAGTTCCTTGGCCACGTCCATGGTCCAGGCGCAGGTCCACTCTTTCTGCCGCATCACTTCCTTGCCGTTGATGGTGCAGGAGAAGCCATCGTCCACCGCCACGGAGAGCCAGGCGTGTTCCAGGGGGGCGTCCACCGTCACGGGGATGCGGACGATGACTTGAGAATCAACGACCTGGCTGTCCCCGGGCTGCCAGATCCAGCTGGCTCCCTCGTAGTACTGGGGGATTTCGACCCTTTCGGTCTGGCGGCTGGTGGCGGGGATTTCCAGAGGCGGCGGCAGAGGCTTGTCGGCATCCACCAGCACCAGGAGTCCGTAGGGGGGCAGAGTGGCAACGAAGGCGTCGTTCTCGGGCATGATGACGCGCTCCTCCTGGATGACCCGGAGGCGCTTGGGGAAGGGGCCGGTGATGGTGGTCTCGATTTCCTCGCCGGACTCGTTCAGCACGATCCACAAATCGCCCGCCTCGTTGCTCTTCTGGCAGACCAGGACCTCGGGCCTGTCGGCGGTGGCGGCCTCCGTGTTCACCGGGGCGATGAGGAGGGCGCTCAAGGAGGTCACCTCGTGGATGGTGGTGGAGAGATCCTGGAGGAACTGGTCGTTCTGCTTGCCTCCCAGGTTCAATCCCCAGTAGGAAAGCCCGGTGGCCCCATGGGCGATGGCCTCGTAGGCCATGTAGCGGGACTCCTCCAAGGTGGGATAGATCTTCTCCTGGGCGTTGTTCCAATCGCCCCAGGAGAAGCCCTGGATGGTCATCCAGATGGGCTTCTGGTCCCGGACGGTCTCCCGGCAGATGTCCGTGTATTTGCCCACGCTGGTCATCATCTTGTCCTCCAGCCCGGAGTGGGTGTTGGGGGCGGGGATGGGATAGATGTCCACCCCGTAGACATCGCAGGCCAGGGAGTAGGCCCGGTTGTCCACCACCCTGCCCCGGGGGGCCTCGTTGAGGAAGGCGGGGCGGCTGTCGTCCAGATAGGCCAGAAGCCGGTTGTAGGCCCGCTGGCTCCGGCGCACATCCTCTCCCCGCCAGGCGGGCTCGTCGGTGACGAACCACAGGGCGGTGGAGGGGTGGGCCATGACCGCCTGGTATTCCTGGCGCAGCTGCTCCCCGTTCTTCCGGGCGGCATCCTCGTCGGCCAGAGAGGCGAAGGAAGTGGGGATGTAGACCATGGCAAGCAGGCCGGCGTCGGCGGCCACATCCAGCAGCCGGTGGTTGCAGAGGATGATGTTGAAGCCCAGCTCCCGCTGGCGCTGGAAAGCCTCCACCTGGCTCAAATCCCCCCGGTTGCCCCAGGAATGGATGGGGAAGATGGGCTTGCCGTCAATGTGGAAGACATGATTCTTGTCGAAGGCGAAGGAGCGGGGAGGCACGGGGCGCACCTGGAAATCCACCTTGGCCTCCGCCAGCTTCTCTCCGGCCTCGTCCTCCAGAACCGCCTCGATGGGATAGATCCCCTGGGCCTCGGGCATCGGCAGCTGGAAGGCCACCTCGTCCTGGGGCTCCAGCACCTGCTCCTCCCCCTGGAAACCCAGGCGAAGCCGGGCGCCCCTCAGGGCCGGGAACAGCCGCCCCGTGAGCATCTCCCCGGGGGCGCACTGCCCCTCCACCACGCCGTTGTGGTAGGCATAGGGGGCGTCCAGCACGATCTCCAGCAGAGGCAGGCTGGAATGAGTCTCCTGGAAGACGATGTTGTCAAAGTAGACCTCGCCCTCCTCCTTCAGCTGGCACACCAGGGAGACCTCCATGTCCCGCTCCGCCACGAAGGTGACCTCCTTGTGCTGCCACCGGTCGAAGCAGTCCCGCCATCCGGCGCAGTCGGGAATCACCTGTCCCTGGTCGTCCAGCACCGCAATCCGGGACCAGGTGGCGCCCTGGATGTCCGTGTAGCGTCTGTCGGAGCCGCCCCGCACATCATAGGCCAGCTGGTAGATCTTCCCCTTCTTCACCTCAAGACCGTCCTGCCGCAGGGAAGCCTCCTGGCCTATGCCCTCCAGCTTGGCGGAAATCCCGTAGTCGCCCTGGTGGTCGTAAGGCACCGCGTTCACCGCCTGCCAACTCGCCAGACCCACCTGGAATCCCCCGTTCTGCAACGTCCCCTTCTTCACCGCCAGACGAGGCGCGCGGAATTCCACCTCGCCCTGCATGCCTGCGGGAGTGGACAGCACGGCGTAGAATCCCGACTCATTGGCGGGAGCCACAAACTCCATGGTCGCCTCCCGCCAGACAGGAGACACATTCACATGCTGCAATTTCAGGAAGGAGGGCTCGCCCCGCTCCACGTAGAAGTCGGCGGCGGCTCCCTCCGTGCCCCGCACCAGCACCGTGAACACATACGAGGACCCGGGAGAAAGCCGGAGCCCGTACTGCACCACCAAGGTGCGACCGCCATCCTGCCCCGTCAACTTCACCGAGCAATCCCCCGTGATCTCCGTCCGGGAGGGATCCCGGACCTCCCACCTCTTCTCCAGGAAGGCGGCGTCCTCCAGCACATTGTCGCCACTCATGGCGTACTCCACAAAGCCGCCCTCCTCCACTTCCAGCACGGGATTCCGGTATTCGATGGAACCCGTGACATCGGGCTGCAGGGACAACACGGCGTAGTATGCGGCCTGCCCCGCGCTCTCCCGGGGCACGAAGGAGAAGGAGGCCGTCTGCCATTCCGGAGTGCCCTGCACCTTCTGCCCCTGGCCGTGCCAGTCGGAGCTCCGTTCCAGATAGACATATCCCGGCGCCCCGCTCTCGCTGCGGTACTCCACCGAGAAGATGTACGTCAGCCTAGGCACCAGAGCCAGGCCCTGCTGCTGAAGCAGAACCCGCTCCCCCTGCGCCGCGCCGCCCTCCAGACGCACCACCCCGTCCTGCGCCGTGATCTTCTCCGTGGGACGGGGCGCCCACACACTCTCGAGACTGACAAATTCCGTATCCTTCAACACGTTCTGACTGAAGGAGATCAGGGAAAACCCGAAGAGCAAGGAAAGAAGAACACGCCAAGCCATGATGCTACTACACTCCCAAAAGTTCAACCAAAAACAAAATCCTCGCCGGGAGAGCGGCGCTTCGCGCCTCATCTCATGCTCTCCTCTGGCTGCCGAAAGCCAATCAACAATGCAATAGCATAACCCATGAACCCCTTTTTTCCACCCCACGCCCCACGGGAAGACCTCGGCGGGCACAATCCAATATAACTCACTGATAATCAATATGTTATATATCCATTGGTAGTCCCGGCTGGATTCGAACCAGCGACCAAGACCTTATAAGAGTCCTGCTCTAACCGCTGAGCTACGGGACCACGGACACCCGGTTAATGTGACACCTCCCCCCCCATTTGCAACCCCCTTGAAACACGGAAAACACGGAGAAGGGCGCTGCCGCTTTACACGGAGGGCACGGAAACGCCCTGCGGTCGCACAGAGGCCACGGAGGGGGCGGCTCGCGCTACCCGCCGTCCCGCCCCGGGGGAAACGGGAAATCCCCCCCCCCGGGGACGAGCCGTCACTGCCACAACGGGAAAGAAAATCTCCGAAAAGCCAATCCTACCGCAACTGCTCCCCTATTGAACGCTTACTCTTGTTCAGGGGAAACTAGTTGGAACCACAGGGCGGAAACTACGGCTTATTAACATCATTTCTTTTGTGCTTCTACCTCCATGATGCAAAACTTACCGAAGCTTGAAGCGAGAAGATGCATAGTCCTAAAAACTTCATTTGCCGTAGATGATGGTCGGCATACTACAACATTTCCTGCTTGGAAACAACCATTCGTTTGACAGAGGATGCAGGTATAAAATCCTTCGTCTGCATCAGAAATTGGAATAACTTTAGGAGGAAAGAACTGGTTAACTTTTTCCAAAGCTTTAATGACAAATCGAATATTTGGGATTCCTGTATCAGGACAACCTAGTCCATAAATTTCAGTATGTCCAAACACCCCACAACCAAATGTTGCGAGAAATTGCTTATATTCATCTGGAAGAGTAAGAGTAAAATCATTTTCGAATGATGAAATTTCTTCAGCAGATGCTGCACTCTTGGACCAGAATTGTTTCAAGCCAGATTGCTTAATTCTATCTATGAAAGTCATTGGCATTCTCCTTGTATGTTGTGTCTAAATTGCTCTGCACGCACTCTCCAATGTTCCTCCCGAATGTCTCTCCAAGAATACCCATGCTCAACCTCGGAACCAGAGCGCACTGGATGTAAGACTTTATTATTCTCTGGAGACATATGCTCAGAATGTGTAAATTCGGCAAGCGGAACATTATTTTTTTGTCCCACATGGTGCAATTCATAAGGCAAGCCATCACGTGGATTGATTGGAGCCAGGCCGTTTTCCATCCGCTCTAGGTTTGTCATGTCATTGGCATCTTTGTAGTCAAGATCTATTTCTGGTTGAGTTAAAGAAACACGACCTCCAAGCTTTTCCACATCTAAACCTGCTTTTTCGTAAATTACAAGTTCCTCCGGTGAAATGTCTGGGAAAACTTCTTTCAGATATTCAGACAGATTTTTCTCGCACTCCACTTTATTCGTTAATTCTGATGGAAGATTCTGTTCAACTTTAACAGATAATTCATTTTGTAGAGAATTAGATTGGTCTTCAACCTGCTGATTTATTGAAGTGTGATGTTCAACGCTAGGAGATGTAACCAGGGGAAGTGCACTCATTGTCTTTTTCCTCCTATTATCCTCACTAAACTACCATAAACTTTTCCTTGGAATATGTGTTTTTCGTAATTTTCTGGTTTTGTCATGTTAAGCAAATGGAGCATAACGGCATAACCAAAATTCGCATATTCATCACCGGTCACGTCAATATTATTGCTCAATTTTCTTATTTCATGAGCAACAATTGAAGTAGTGGCAACGATATCATTACGGATTGAATTATTTATATCATCATTTTTTTCCTTGTAAAGTTTTTGCGCAAATATTTCAGCCTCTTTAAAGAGGGGAAGAATTGCACTCAAAGGAATTACAGGAGCACACCATGGCGGTAAACTGACGGAGTTTTCTCTTGCAAATTGCATCATATCATTTTTAATTTCTCGAACTTTGTCAAGTTTTAAAGAGTACTCATTTGATTCATCGCTAAAATGCAAGCAACGGTCCCAAACCACACGAAGGGCATTCCTTTGTTGGATGGATAAATATGTTCTATCCTTGATTGCCGTGGCAACTGAATAGTGAAGCAAATGAGTTATTTGTTGATGTGCTCCAGCTTCTTTTAAGGAAAAACCTAATGCTTGAACATCCTTAAACAATGCCCAGACAGCATCTTCCAAGAACTCATTAACTTTCTTTGTTGAGCAAAGTTGAATGGCAAGAAAGAAACGCGTCCCTTGTTTGCTGAGGTATTCCGGGTATTTTTTATTGATTTTCTCAATAAATGTATCAAAATGAGGAGGGCGGCAGACATCGATAATTGAAGACCACATTTTACGAACATCAGCATCTGATACCTTACTAGCGCAATAAACACCACTCTCCTTAGCTATTATTTTTACATGTGCGGCTTCAAGCAATCCGGGGCTGATTACCAAGGCCTCTCCTCTTCGAAGTGTATTAATAAATGCTGATTGCTTTTCATTTAATCCCATTCCTCCTCCCATGTCTATTGCATCTTCACGAGCTGCAAGTCTATGTATCACCTTGATGTTAGTATTTTTTACTGCCCCATCACTAAGCCGAAGGGGAAGTTGATCAGCGATAATAAGTCCAAGTCCGTAAGATCTGACTTCTGCCATAATGTTCTCAAACATTTCGACAGAATAATGACGAGTATTGTTTCCGGTAATACCTCCTCCCTTTTCGGCGGTTTTTCGGAAAAGACGATGCGCTTCCTCAATAACCAAAATTGATTTGAGCGAGGAGGCGCTTTCGCTTTGAGACAAATCTTCAAAATAACGGTACACGCGATACAAAAGAACTCCAGTTAAAAATGCCTTTGTCTCATCACTTCCAATCTTTTTCATCTCAATAACAGTCGGGTAGGAAAGAAGTTCTTCGACATCAAAAGGAACTTCACTGTTAAAGAGACGACCTCGCGGGCCAACACGAAGGGAATTTATACGCGTCAACAAGGCACTTTTAATGTTTGATCCATATTCTCCTTCATATTTTTGAGCATCTATGGTTTTTTCCAATGCTGTATAAAAGTCATTCATTGTCGGTACTCTATAGTCCTTCGGCGGTGTTCCCGTGGTAGTATCCCAACCAGCATCTTTGTATGCCTTAAGGAGGCCTTGTTCGACTAGAGCCGCCATCGGTCCCTCCATTGGAAATGCTGCGTTGATTGTTGCCGAAAGCGCATCAATATTGGAATGCAAAGTATCGCCTTCTGCAATTTCAAACGGGTTAATCCTCAATGGGGCAATGCTTTCGTCTCCAGCTGTAATAACACGAACAGATTTATTTGAAACATTTAGATTTCTATATTCGCTTTTGGCCGGCTCAAGAACAAGAAAAGGCACATTTACTTGCGAGAGTATCGTTCGTATTGTTGTACTTTTCCCACTGCCAGTGATACCGGCAACCAAAACATGCCCAGCCATATCTGAAGGAGCGAAAGAAACAGAGTTGTTAATTGCGACATTTCGATCACAAAAACTACCTAATACAATGTCGTCCTTTGATTTCTCTGAAACTAAATTAACAGAGAATTTAGGAACACGCTTAACAATAATTCCAGGATGGTCTTCCACTGGCAAAGCTATCATAGAAGATAATTCGGACGTTGTCATCAATGAATAGGCTTCATCTTGGCCTTTGGGTTGCCCGGAGAAACGAGGAATCGCAAATTTAACAGGTGTTGAAGAAGACAAAAATATTGTTCTAAATACTTCCTGTGGATCATATCTTGAGGTTAATGAAGCCAAGTATATTGAGGTACATGCCTCCAAATCATCTTTGGTATCGGCAAACATATACGATGCTACTTGCCAAAAACCTTCGTTTTGTGCCGTGGTTAATCGTGCTTCGTTTTCAAGTAGTTTGGATTCGTACGCCTGAGCAAACTTCTCATTCTTTTCTTCATCACAAGACTTCGTAGTATTTCTCCCTTTTGTTCTTGAGGCATTGACAGAGACATTGCCAGAGAGATACGCCCCTATTGTTGCTCCCACGGTCGTCGATACCCCTACACCAAAAGTTGAACTGACACCTACTCCACCCGGGGCGGCTGAGACGGATGTACTCCAATTCGAAGAAATAGTAAGTGTTGAAATAACTGCGGCGAAAATACCAGCAGAAAAACCAACCGAAGCACCAATTGTATTTGCACTGCTTTCTCCAACGGCTCTAGATAATTGTTTTTTTATTAATTGATGATTATCTTCTATTTCCTTTCTAGTTTGCCGTAAAAGTTCTTGAATATTTTTTTTAGGAACAGGCTTGGCAACCAGTGCTAGCATAAAATGTTTTCCCCGCATCCCACGTAGAAGTTGATCACAGGAATACGTCAAAACAGTATCTTTATGAATAGGTGTTGGCACCCCCGTAATGAGTGAAGAATATTTAAATAGAGCAGATAGCTTACATGGATTCTTTTGAGAACCCAAGGAAATGCCTGAGAAAGCACCTTCTAAAATGTTTGTATGTGCATTTTCATCAGCCAAGTAAATCTCTGTTCCACCATCGACTCCGACTATTAAAAAAGCCAATGATTGACCACTCATTGCTCGTGAGCAGACCCATGTTCTAACCGAATCAGCAATTTGTTCTTGAATTTGTTCTACAGGAGTGTCCTCAGGTATATAAATCGAATCAATTTTAGGCAATTCTGGAGCTAGTGTTGCTTTAACAGAGTCTAATGTTTCAATCCCAACATATGAACAAGATGAAAGATTATTAAGCCATTCACGTCGCAGCAGATGAAGTTTCCTTTCGGATTCATTTGCAAAACGCACAAAATCATCTTTAAATTTTTCCTCATTATGCATGTTTTGCATTCCTTATCTGTTCAATTTGTTGTTCTTGATTTTCACCCCACATCCTTTCGGCATCTTCAAAAAAACGTGTTACAAATCTTTTTGATTTTATAAGTATGTATTTTTTACTAATGAAAAAAAGGATTCCTGCGACTGCTCCACTCAGACATGCGACAATTTGGCATAAAAAAGAAAGCTTCCAAATCACATCTGAAGAGTAAATGAAAGGGAATACTAAAGTCATCAAAGAAAACATCAGAAAAAGCAGAATGAGCTTAGGAGGAAAAAACAAGGATTTTGAAAAACACATCCAGGATGAAATTGAGTAATCCCAACTATCTTTTTCAAGTTTTTTCACAATCATTTGTTCATCTGAAGAACTCAAACCTTTATCCAGCAAATAATTAACGGATTCACCTGAGCGCGATGCCACCCATTTTCTAAAGGTGTCTTCAAAAAAAAGGTGGAAGTCAACTTTCCATCTTTTTAAGTAACTTTTCCTCCAGATAGAAACAGGTATTTCTTCCTGTTTTTGGAAGAAAGAATTGATGGTTTTGTTGAGAAATTCTGCCAACATTGTCTCAGCAACTCCTTATATTGGAGCTATTAAGAATGCATGAACATTTTTTTTCAATTTTAATGTACTTGCTGATTTTCTCTTCTCTTCTCGTTTTAGTTCTTGCAATCTCATTGACAAGCACATTGTCACGTTCGTTCAATTCGTTGAAACGATGTTCGAGTTTCTTCTGCAAATCATTGCGGAATTTGTTGCACTGGTCAGACAAATCATCTCTAATTAATGCATAATATGGTTTTTTAATCTCAATGATTTTTTCACCTTCGCCAATTCGACCTCCATCAAAGAACAGTTTTTGTACATTGGAATTAACTTGAGCAATGATTTTATCTCTTTTTTTCTTCTTCCAATCCGGACAGAAAATGCTTGTAATAACCCCTACAATAGCGCCTACACCAGCACCAATCCCGGCACCAAGAGTTGTCCCCACACCAGGAATAACCGATCCAAGAGCTGCTGCAAGACCTGCGCCGATAAGAGCTAGTCCACTGCCAAACTCAATACGCTGCAGGTCAATACTGGTATCCAAGTCTGGAATCAAAGTTCTTCTGCCAGATCCTGCTGGCATCAAAGACAAGTCTCGTGCTTCCCGTAGAATATCAACAATTTCTGTTTTTAAATCTGCAATAGCTGCAATAACTTGGCTTTCCGCAACATTTCGTGCTTTTGTAACAGAATTTTCTATCCTGGACTGAATGTATTGTTCCACTTTCTTGGGGTTATTAGATATGGAATCATAATTAGAAACTAGCCAATCACTCAAGTCGACTTCTATATCTCTTTTAGATTGCTCTAGAGATGTTTTTATTTCCTCTGCCACCCCATTGTAAGATTTACATGTAACTGTACTCATTCCCCCCTCTATTCTGATTTTATATTCGGCGAGGGACCTATCTGCTGCTTCTTTCAGCTTCTTACGTTTTTCTGCATTATCGTATTTTTCCTTCTCTAATTCTCCTATTTTTGTGTCTGAAGATAGTAATCTTATAGCCTCATCAAGTGCGCTTTTAACATCGGACGCGAACCCTCGAACAAGATTTATGGCATCCTCAATAATAGCCATTTGTTTATTTTCTTTGCGAAGGTATGTAGCGACACGATCTTCAAAATCTGTAAAGTGACTTTTTCCCCAAAGTTCTTCATACAATATTCGTTTTTTCTGCTCCTCTGTTCCATCGCAAAATTTCTCCTGCCCATACAAATAGCCCATACTCAATTTCCTGTTTTCCATTATATCCTTAATTGAGACAAGTCCAGCCTTAAGTTGAATGGCAAGAAAGGCGCTCAAGGCAGACACACGGATGATCTCGGGGGTACAACCCTTTGTGGTTTCTGAAGGAAGCGTCTTTTTTAATTCATCTTCAGCGTCATCGCATCCATTGTCCGTCATCCTGTCTATTTTATTCATTATATAAAAGATCTTCCGATGCTGGAAATTGGCAATTCTTTCTGCAAACAACTTATCAGTGCTATCACCAATTCTTTCCGCATCAACAATATGCAAAACAAGTTGGCTTTCTGGTATGATTTTATTAATGATAGTATCGTGAGCATCAACTACAGAACCTGTTCCTGGTGCATCTGTTAGCACAATATCAGACATCCATTCGGCAACTGGGAGTCCAATGATGATATCCTTGAAATACATTTTTAGCTGATTGATGAGCTTTTCTGTTGCATCGTCTTGTTTCGCCTCTTCCGTGACAAGGCACGCCAATATTTGATGAATATCCTCCGCTTTAAGCGGGCGAGAATTCGTGCCTGAAATTACTATCCCATTAACGATATCACTATCAGCAGTTGCCGAATCAAATATCATTTTCGACTGAAGTAGAACTTTACCTTTTTTGCTTGCGTCATACCCGATTTTTGTCAAGAACTTTCTTGCGATATCCAATTCTTTTTCCCTAGGTGATTTATCTGCCTGCAAAATTACAAACGCGTCTGTTGAAGGACGAATCTCTGTAATTCTAGCGGTAGTTGGATGGTCGGCTGCCGGTAAGTAATTGCCGCCAATCATTGAATTAATTAAAGTAGATTTACCAGTGCTGAAAATCCCCAAAGTGGTAACATGGTATTTTTTATTTAGGACAATTCTTTTACATTGTTCAAGTTGCTTGATTTTATCAGTTCTATCTGCTTCAGAAATTGGAATTTCTCCATCCGATAAAACAGTAATGAGATCCTGCAATTTTTGGGTAATTTCTTGTCTTTCTCCCAACATTCTCTAACTCCTCTTAGGATTGTGTGTATTGAAATTGAACAATCTGCTCATAAAGCCAAATTCTTAAATCAGAAAAAGCCAAATCGCAAGTCGTCATTACTTGTGTTCTAGAATCTGTAAATGCAAAACATTGCTTTCTATTCTCTTTACAATTATATCGCTGTAACTCCAATTTTGCCGATGTCGTAAAGATTCTTGGTAGAACCATCACATCGGGAGTAATTTCTTGGGTTTGTAACGTTAAATTAGAAATATCATCTATAATATCACTTTTGTTCAATATTATAGAAAAAGCCTTTCCGTTTTTTGGATAAAGACATTCTAGAATTTTCTTGTTTGCTGAAGACATCACATATTCGGCATCGAAAATAAATAGCAAGACATCCATGCGTTTTACAATGTCTTCATTGTTTTTTTTCCAAATGGAGATATCATTTATCTGAGGAAAATCATAAAAAACAGTATCTCCCCATATGAAATGAGGAATTTTTACTCTAATTCTTGAGTACAGTTTTGATGTGCGTATGTCCTTACTGCTTTGCTGCCATGTTTTCTTATCGTATTCCTGATAATTCCAGGAGAAGGAGTTGTTTTCGGATTTAACTATCTCAATAGGAATATGATTATGGCTATTGCTATGCATTTCAAAGTATGGAGCCTTCATTAAAGCATTGAGAAATGTTGCTTTCCCAGAAATATAGCCTCCGACAATCCCAATTTTTGAGCCTTCATAGACCATGGTATGTCTCCATGATTTTTTGGGGCCACCTGAATATTTCAGATCCAATACCTTCAGGGGATAGGATTTCAGCTCTTCCACATTGAGCCATGATCTCATGTGATAAGTGATTTTTTGACATTTTCACGACAAATAGTTCGCAACTGTCATCCATATGTCTTTGAACCTGATGTTCCAAGTGAAGTAGATGTACTTGAATATTTTTTGACATATGTGCGTCGCAATGAACCTTGACATAGCAAATAACCCCCGGGGCAAATATACTTTCCTCAGGCGGAAAGATGCACTCGGCTACACGTGCCCCGAGAACCGACGGCAGCATACAGGAGTCCTCGAAGATCTGAGGAAAGGTGAAGGTCCACTCGGTGGATGAGATAATAGCCGTTCCAGCACGGTTGAAGTCGACTGGGGCATTGAAACCCTGCTTCAGCACCTGGATCTCATAGGCAATGGTCTTGGGGGTGAAGGAGAGATTCAAGTCCTCTTCCATGTCTGCCCTGCGCACGTCGGCAACGAAACTGGAACAATTGGGATTGCGGTCCTCCTTGAGCTGCGCCACAAGGCGGACCAGACAAACCAATTGTTTCTTGTTTCCCGGCATCACTAACCCTTCGTCAGTTCTAACTTTTGCTTTTGGGGATACAAAACTTCACATCCTATGACATTGTGTGTTCCTACTATTTAGAAGGTCGCCTTTTCTAGTTACTTTGCAGGGGAAAAATGTAACACATTTGAAAAAACGCCTCCTCTTGTGAACCATCGAAAATCAGAGTGACCTGTGTGCAAGAGAAAAAGAGCCACCCGAACAGGGGGCACTTCGCACACCCACACATAATCCCGTAGGCAACCCCCTGCGAAAGAGAACACTATAACCAACTGACATACAGTATGTTGTGTGTTTTCAGAAACCCGATACTGCATTCATCAGGGAGGTCATCATGTCAGGCACAAAATTTAGCACATCCCTTGAGAATATCTCTTCCAACGGAGTTTTTTCTTCGTAGGCAGTTGCGATTGCCGCATCCATGGACGGCATGCACCTTTGTATTCCCGCAAAAAATCACACCAGCACACACCCTGTTGTGTGTCTGGACACTCGTGCTCACCCGGCTCAGACACTCTACTTTAGCATAGACCAAGACCTCTTCTATGAAGAAAACAGAGTCCGGCAAGGCTGACAAACCAGTCGGTCGAACGGTGCTTGGTCCCAGAGGCTACCCGCTGGTGGAAGTAGATGGAGAGGCTGTGCGTCGCCACGGCACATGACACCGTTACCCCGGTGTCCTGCGAGGAAGACCGGAGTCTACCGTCCCCTGGATGCCCTCCCCTCTGAAGCCGTTATGCGGCTTCCACCTGGGAATCCTCTTCCTGGGGGGGCTCCTCTGATGAAAACAGAGAAATGACGTGCTTGAACAACTTCTTCACTCCGGCCAATCCGCTTTTCGTCACCACCTTGGTGACCTGGACCGAGCAATGGAGGAATTTTTCTCCGGCAATTTTCATCTCCTCGGAGGTCAGCACCTCCACAATCCCCCCGGGAATCTCCTCCATGGAAGCATGAAGCGCCTCTTTCTGGTTACTCCCAATCCCGTTTTCCAGGTAATACCGGGTGAGGGACGCCGTCCGCACGCAGGTGGCGATGGCGGCAACAGCCTGGGTGGCAATGGAAAGCATCTTGATGTCGACTGCCCCGAAGGCGAATTGGTCCATGACCTCCTCGATGGACCCCACCAGGAAGGAGTGCATCAGCACTCTGAGGTAGAGACGCACCACTCCCAGGACAGAGGGACGTCCCCCGTAGATTCGCAGGGTGGCGGAGATGATCCGACACTGCCACACCAGCAATGCCAGCGTGTCCCCGGCGGACTTGGGCGAGAGGACCACAGAGACGGCCGCAAAGATAGCGTATTGGTGACACTTCTTCCGGGCTTCTTTGTCGCACTGGCGGAAATACTCCCGGAGGAAATCCGCCTTCTCCGCCCGGCTCCCATTCCGCAAGAGATAGCCGCACTGGGACCGGAGTCCGGCTTTATCCAGCACGCAATCAGAGTCCTCCTCCTGCTCATAGAGCTCCCCCATCACCTGATCCATCTTCTCTTCGTCCTCCCCCTCGCAGACCTCCCGGAGATTCAACTCCCCATACCCCAGGATATTCCTGGTGACGACCCAGGCCAGAAGAAGAAAAGGAGCCAACCCCACAAGGACATCCCACGTGTACATCACATAGGGATTCGGCAAGCCCCCTCCCCCAAACAACCGCCCCAGATGATCCCCGATAACCAGGACATTCCCCCAGTAGACCACTATGCCCAGGAGAGAAATAATCCCGAAGAAGATCCAGAAAAGACGCTTCATCATCTATGCCACCTGCTCCTCTGCTAGTTTTTACAGTCGTCCTGGATTTGCCCCAGCCGCCGACGAAGTTCCGGAACGGTCCTCAAAACCCCATCCAACTGGCCCAATTCCTTCTTCAATGCCCGCCCCCTGCTTTCCCAATCTTTCTCTAAATGCTCCTTGACCACGTTGATGCGACGATTCAAAAGAGAGTCACCATTCATATCCGAAACGACACAATAGCTAATCATCTTTTCCTTGACGTCGACGCACAAAGCATTTTCATACCCTTCTTTGCACTTTGCTTCGAAATCTTCCCGTCTTTCTTTTTTCCCAAACCCAAACCACGGGCCATGGATGATTCCCTTGTACCTCTTCCGGTCCAGCCATTGCCCCGTCTGAATCTTGGGAAACACCTTCAGCAACTCTTCCGTAGCATCATTCCATTTTTCATAGCGACGAATGGATTCTTTCACCTCCTTGACGCTGACAGCACTCCCAGAGCGATCCAATTTCTCCAACTCCATGCTCAACCGGCCGAAGAATCCCTCCTCATATCCCGCCTTCAGACAATCACTCAATGCCTTAACAAAGTCATTTTCCATATGGAGAGCATTCACGGACTTCTCAATGTTCTCCGCCATATCCTCCATCTCCTGAGAGAAATCCTTGCCCCCCTTCTTGGAATCCTTTCCAGAGTTATTCTTGGGATGCTTCGCCCCCAACGTCACAGCCTTCTTCACCCTTTCGAGCATGGCTATTTTCTCCACTCTCTCATCCCTGTCATTCCTCTTATCCTGCAGCACACGATCCCAGGCATTCCTCGAATTCTCTTCTATCTCGCCCCTGCGTACCTCCTTGCTCACCTCCTCCACGCACTTCATGACAGCATTCCAGCTTTCCTGGATCTGGTTAAGCTCCTGAAGCTTTCCCCTAGCCCTTTGCTCAATTTCGTTCAAACTATTCTGATACGTCTTCATGCCATAGGCTATGCCATCTAAAGCATCCTCCTGAATAATCTTCCCTAACTGCTCGTCAAAATCCTTGCAAAGCGCTTCCTCCAATTCTTGCACTTTGGATTCGTTCCAAAGCTTGGTGTCTTTTTTATATCCCTCCTGCCAGCGACTCCCATATGCCTGGGGCTGTAAAGCCTCCCATCCCTTGGCAGCATTGATAGTGAGGAAGTTTTTGTACCCAACTCCACGTTTCTCCAACTCTTTCTGGGCGCGCTTCTCACATTCAGTCTTTTCGTTCAGAATGGCTTCGCCCGTGTACCACCCGGATTTGGCCTCGATCGTATTGAACACGAGGTAAACTGGCGTGCTTCGTTTCTCCGAGCGCCAGTCCTTCAATTTTTCTGCCGTCGTGCGATTGAGCCCGGAGATGGAACTCTGCACCAACAGGAAAAGGTGGCAGGATTTGGGAAGGAAATTCACCGGGTTGTAGGCGGAATCCAAAGATGTGGCATTCACCCCCGCCATCATGCCATCCAAACCCGGCATGTCCACGATGGCAATCTTATGATCCCCATGATTCAGAATGGTATGATTCTGACCATCCACCTTGATCCGAATCTCTGCAATGAAAAAATCCCTAAACTGCTGCAATCCGCTAAAATCCTCTGAAGTAAGCACATACTCCAAGTTGTCCTTCTTTCCTAAGGGATCCAATCCCTTCCCATGCAGAGAAACCCTTTTCCTCTCGAAAAGCTCTGCAAGAGACGAATCCCACTCCCGGATCCCCTTGAAATACTCCATGAGGGTATTCGTAAGCTTCGCACACTTATTCTCCCATTCCTCTCCCTTGTGAGAATGGGTAGTGAAATTCGGGGAACGATACAGGGTGATCCCTTCAGGATTCTCTTCGTCCGCCGACATAACCACAGAGCACTTCTTCGTGGTCTCCGCCCCGATGCCATCAGGGCTCACCCGATGCCCTACCAGGGCATTGATTAAAGTAGATTTCCCTGACTTCAATGCCCCCACCGTCACCACAAAGAATCGACGGGTATTAAAAGCCCGCCAGCGCCTCTCCAACTCTTCCTTAAGTTCCTCAAGATATCTTTCGTATTCCGTGGAGTCGGTAGTCAATCCCTCGATGAACTGCAGACACTCACAAATCTCATTGCTGACCTTCTGAATCTTGTCCATGTTCTATCCTCTCAAAATTGTTGTGATGAAAATGAATGGATGATCTCCATGATATTGACTCCATCCCCATATTAGAAACAGATCATAGATTTCTGGAAGGAAAGATATAAGTACAAGCAAAAAAACAGAATGAGGAAGATGAAAATTCCCCATCGCACCATTGGATGTTTTCTCGTTTTATGCATCAAGTACACGCCTGCCCAGCCAATCCCCATCGGGATCCATCCACTCAAATACCAATGGCTTTCACAGATCAAATTCATGAATTGCTTTTCCTGATGTCCTAGTTGAGACTGAATCGAAATTTCGCTGCAGTTTTTGGGGGATGCCTAGGGGCTCCGCCCTGGACCCTTGGAGTTTTCGGGGCATTCCACGACCCGGCGTGATCCATGAATGCCTGGGGAGGAACAGCGGCAGGTTGCCCTGCTGGCACGGTCTACGCCGTTGCCGTGCCCCCGCCATCCCAGGGCAGTTGCCCTGCGGCAAAACCGCCTTCCGTTGCATGGAAGGCGACTAACGTAGCGCACAAGTCGTTGTTTGTCAGCCGCCTTGCCTCTCGTGCCCTCGGATTTCCCATTCCTGTTCCGCCTGGATGGCAGGAGTGCGCCCTTTCGGCATGTCTTTGGACGTCATGTGACCAGTGGCTTGGTCGATGACCTTTCCATTTTGACACCCATGATTTTCACAGTTCAAATCCACCGAAGGCATCTCCTATCTAAAACTTCCGATTTCCTGAACATACGATGAAAAACTTCAATAATATCTTTTTCTTCGCATCCATGAAAATATGTCTGGACATATGTACATGAAGAAAAGGATTGTTAGCATCAGTAAGATAAGAAACACAAGTTCCTTCACTGGCATCGGTTTCTTCTTTATTACTTGCTCGCGACCTACATAAAGAAATGCAAAAAAGGCCCAGTATACGGGCACGCCAAAGCATACTTCAATAATAAGACCAACAATAAATAAAATATAAAGAAAAATCTTCATATTTTCCCCTGAAGTTTTTTCTTCCTCCTCTATCAGATTCTGGGAATTCTCCTCCTCTTTTTCTACCTTTTCTGCTTTTGGAGAAGAAAAGAATATCATATATAGCCCCAGACAAATCAGAATTGCCCAAAATGAAGCCCAGCATATGGGCACGCCAAAGCATAATTCAATAAAAACGGCAACGCAAAATGAAATACAAAGAAATACCTTCATATTTACATCTGGAATTCCGTCTTACTCCTCTATCAGATTCTGGGGATTCTCCTCTTTTTCTACCTTCCTACTTTTGGAAAAGAATACCATATATAGTCCCAGGCAAACCAAAATTGCCCCAATGGAGATCACCGTCCAATATTCCCCGGGGGAATAGGCGTGAATGAGTTCGGTGACATTCTGGTCAGGCGTTCCGCAGGCGGCACCGACGCTACCCCCAATCAAACCGCACAATCCTGCCGCCCCAAGACAGACCAATCCTGCAGGAATCCCGACCGCAGTGCCGCATAGGGCCAAGCCTATTCCGCCAATGGTTGCTCCAGCAACTCCCCCTGAAACAACTCCCACCGCAGCTCCCGCCGCAGCGGTCTGGCTGCTATTCCCCTCGATGGTACGGGTTACTGCCAACCGTTTTTCCCGCATGGACATGCCAATTCCAAAAAGCACGGCACCTACCAAAATCAGAAAAACAGCAATCTTTTTCATGGGGTATCTCCCTTGATGCGTTGTGAACAGAAAAAGCCACGAGCGTTATCCTTCGCTCTCCCGTGGCACTTCCTCCGGGGAGGGAGCGCAAAGCGACATGCCCCGACTACATCTTCCACTGGGATTTCTTACAGATCACCCCCTATTCTCCCCTTTCTTCAGAACTTGCTGAACCAGCCCTCCTCTCCTCCCCCTCTCCTGGAAAGGGAGTGTCTATCTTGCCCTGGAGGGCCCTTCCACAGAGCGTTGCCACGGAAACACAGAGCACACAGAACGCCCTGCGGTGGGCACACGGGAGCACAGAGGTGGTGAAGACTGCTGCGCATGCTCGCCCAGGGGGGGCTACCCCGTACGGAGAACACGGAATCAAGATTGACCGATTCTCCCCAACCATCGGTCGTAGCACACCTTTTTTCCCGAAATCCCCATTCCCCGACCGGAAATTTCTCCCTTTCTTCCCTTATCTCTTCATGGACCAGATGGCAAATCCCCACGAGGGCCTCTTATCCTGTCCCCGAACCCTGGATATCCAATCCGGGGGGGGATGCACATGGTGAAATCTCCTGAATCTTGATAGGGATCCTTGGGAGGCACCTTCATCCTTTTGTTTCCACCCCATAGAGGAGAATTTCTATGTCCGAGCTCATCTTCCTCTTTTTTGTCTTGCCTGTTGGTTGTTTTGTTCTTCTCCTGGAAATTTTGAATAATTGTTTGGGAGACACCGAAAGGTCCGGATTCTGGACTTTCATTCTCCTCCTGATCATATTCGGTTTCGATCTCTTCGATTGGCCCATAAAATTCCTCCTTACATTGGGCAAGATTGCCATTGGTCTTGCCATCCCCATTGGTCTCGTTTTTGGGATCATCAAACTTGTCAAATTCATAAAAACACGCCGTGCCCGTAAAAATATG
>JBJEVT010000030.1:98811-135366 GCA_051884615.1 Oligosphaeraceae bacterium | reverse complement strand
CGGCGGTGTCATGGGTGTGCATCTCGATGGGGCAGTCCTTCTTGCCGGCGGCGTCCAGGATCTCCCGGGCGCGGCGGACGGTCTCCTTGATGACGGCGGGCGGGCAGGTGCCGCTGGCGTCCTTGAAGCACAGGGAGTCGAAGTGCATCCCGCTCTCCAGGATCTTCTCCAGAATCCCGGTGTAGAACTTGGGGCTGTGGGCCTCGGTGTCCATGTTGGGGGGCAGGCCCATCATGGTGATGGTGGTCTGGTGCTGCAGGCCGGCCTTGTGGATGCACTCGCCGCTGAAGCTGATGTTCCGGATGTCGTTGAGGGCGTCGAAGTTCCGGATGGTGGTCATGCCGTGCTTCTTGAACATCTTGGCATGCAGGTCGATGATGTCGCTGGACTGGCTGGAGAGACCCACCACGTTCACGCCGCGCGCCAGGGTCTGGAGCTCCACCTCCTCCCCCACCGTCTTCCGGAAGGTGTCCATCATCTCGAAGGCGTCTTCGCCGCAATAGAAGAAGGGGCTCTGGAACCGGGCGCCGCCGCCCACCTCCAGGTGTTTCCAGCCAGCCTCCACGGCGGCCTCCATGGCGGGAAGGAAGTCCTTGGAGACCACGCGGGCGCCGATGACAGACTGGAAGCCGTCACGGAAGGAGGTGTCGAGGAAGCGAATCTTTTTCATGATGGGAAGAGTCTCCTTGTGTTATTATTGTTGTAAGTTATTGCGATGTAGGTAGTTATGAAAATTTTTAGAGGCGTCCCGCGCTTTTCAGGGCCGCGGCGATCACCGCCACCGTCAGGGCGTCGT
Source organism: Oligosphaeraceae bacterium (assembly GCA_051884615.1). GTDB lineage: Bacteria > Verrucomicrobiota > Lentisphaeria > Oligosphaerales > Oligosphaeraceae > UBA1724. The sequence goes on along the minus strand of JBJEVT010000030.1, from coordinate 134,570 downwards.
CGCTCTTGGGAGCGGCGGGTTTCTTGGTGGTCTTGACGGGTTCGGGGAGGAGATAGGCGAATCTTCCGGCCAGTTTGGCAAACAGGTTGGTGATGACCACCTGGATGCAGAGGAAGAGGAAGACGAATCCCATGCCGAAGAGCATGATGATGGCGGCGCTTTTGAACATATGCCGTGCAGTCCTTTATGGGGGTGGAGTGGCTTGAGGGGTGGAAAGGGCGGGGGGGGGATCCGGAGGTTTCCGGATCGGGAAAGGGTCGGGGGCGGAGCCCGGGAAAGGGGGAATCCCCCCAGGGGAAGGGGGCTTCCGGGGCAACCCTACAATATATTGCCCCCGACTGGCTTTTCCCCTGAATTTTGCCCGGCGACGGGAAATTTCCTTCCCTTGTCCGCCCCGGTCCCTTTTCCCTCCTCCGGATTCCGGCCGCCCGTGGCGGGGCGCCACAAAAAAAGCCCTCCCCGGCCGCGGGGAGGGCGGGAAGGGCGAATGGCGAAGGGCTAATAGTGGAGGGGGCCCCGGGGGAACTCCGTCCCCTGGAGATACTGGGGATTGGAGGGGCGTTTCTGGGAGAACTTCTCGGGGGTGTTGTAATATCCCTGGTTGTAGGTCACCGCCAACTGGGCGAAGAGCTCCTTCCATTCCTGGAGGGTGGTCTCCGCGAGGCGGTTCAGGACCTGGGCGTCGGGCGGTTCCCGCCCCTCCAGGGCGAGCATGGCGCGCTCCTCCGCCCGCTGCTGGGCGCGGGCGATGTCCTGCCGCATGTCGCAGTAGCGCAGTTCCGAGAACTGGCTCACCAGATTATAGCGCCACCAGGCGCAGCCCTCCGGGTCGAATTCCCGGGGGCTTCCCTGGGAGAAGGGGGCGGGAGGCGGCGCCACCGCCAGGGGGACGAAGGGCACTTCGGCGGGGCGTCCCAGCGCCAGCCAGCAGATGCCCCGGGGTTCCAGGACGTAGGCGTAGCCCGTGTCCACCATGGAGATGGGGCGTTCCCAGGCTCCCCGGGTGGCCTCCTCCTCCGTGGGTCGGGGCCGGTTGGGATTTCCCCACGGGCCGGCGGCGGCGCCTTGGGTCAGGTCGAAGGGGGTTCCCTCCAGGTGGTCCCGGTAGATGCGGAAGAGGTCCTGGAGGTTCACGGGGCGGTCCGGGGCGAAGGAGAAAGGATAGGAATCGTCCAGGTAGCCGGTGAGTTTCGCGGGGGCCTGGAGGGAGGGGGCCAGAAGATCCATGACCCGCCACACCCGGCGCATGGAGTAGTACGGGTGGTGGTATTCCCCTTCGGAGGTCAGGGCGGTCCAGTCCACCTCCTGGCCCTCCCGCGCCATGGCTTGGAGGGTGGAGCAGAGGCGCTGGTCGGGGGAGGCGGGGTCCAGCTTCCGCAGACGAAAGAGGTTCGCCTCCACGAAAATCTCTCCGTCCGGCACCCGCCGGGCCGCCCAAAGCCCGCCCGTGCCCTGGGCGGAGGGGGCCATCTCCATGACCCAGGCGTCCTTGGCGTCGGCCACCAGGAGGGTCTCCCCGGTGCCGTAGACCCCGTATTCCTCGATGAGGGAGCCCATGAGCTCCACGGCCTCCAGGGCGGCGGTGCAGCGCTCCAGGGCGACCCGCATCAATTCCGAGGAGTAGAAGATGCGCTTCCCCTCCTCCGGGGGGCAGAGATGGTGGGCGCGGCAGGTGCATTCCCCGAAGACCAGGCCCGCTTCGTTCATCACGCCGTAGTTGCTGTCCAGATAGGCGAAGGTGTGGCGCACCTGGGGAATGGAGCCCACGGGCAGGGTGGGGCAGGCCTGGCCCAGGGAATCCCGGTAGGCGTCCTGCCGCCCGGGGACGTAGAGCCGGGGGATGATCCGGGCGTTCCACTGGGGCAGCTCCTTCTCGCAGATTCCGCAGGGATAGACGGGGCGCCGGGCGCCCTCCGGCCAATCCTGGGCGGGAACGTAGACGAAGCGATGGTCGGCCAGGGCGTCGTCGCAGGAATGGGCCACCCGCATTCGGCCGTCGGCGCTGGCGGCGGGGGTGACGATGATGGTGGTGCAGCTGCTGTTGGACATGGGCGTGGAGGGAAAATTTCGTCAGGGGAGGAGATTATTTTTTTTCAGGGCGACCAGGGTCAGGTCCAGCCGGTTGCGGAAGCTTTCCGGGTCGTGGGTCTCCGTGACGGCCATCTGCATGGCGGCTCCCATGAGCTGCTCGTAGAAGACCCCGGCGATCTCCATGGCGGGAATGGGGTTGAACTCGCCGGTCTCCACTGCCTCCCGAATCAGGCGCACCAGGGTGAGGCGCAGCAGCACCGTGTGCCGCATCACCCGCCGGGTGACGCTCTCCCCCTTGCGCTGGAGATCGATGAGATATTCCACCACGGCGTCCAGGAAGGGGGTGTTCTTCTCCATGTATTCCACCAGGCGCACCAGGATGAAGCGCAGCTTCCGGGAGGGCGGGGTCTGGGGGTTCTGGCGGGCGTATTGGAGAAATTCCAGCCCCAGGCGGGTGGAGATGTAATACAGGACGGCCTCGAACACCTTCCGCTTGCTCTCGTAGTAGCGGTAGAGCACCGTGCGGCTCAGCTGGCAGCGCTTGGCCAGCAGCTTCAACGTCACCTGGGGATAGCCCAACTCCCCGAAAAGCTCCTGGGCCGTCTGAAGAATCAGCTCTGTACGCTGCGTGTGGTCAACTCTGCGTCTCATGGCATACCCTCCGGAAAACACGCCGGAAAGACGGGGGGCGATGCTTCAAACAGCTCGCATCCTCCCTCTCTCCATCCGGCAACGGGGATAAGATATTGCAAAGTAAAAAGCTTTCCCGCCTCTCCCCCCAGGGGATTTCCCGGAAAAAGTGCCCCGGAGCCCCCCGGGAAAAACCGCCGGACGCGCCCCTCCGGGGACGGGGAGCCGGGGGACGGGACGGGGGAAATCCATGTATAGTATCCCCTGTTATGTCTTCCCTATCCTTCCAGCATGTTCGGATCGCCGGCGTGGGGGCGTACCTCCCGGAACGCGTGGTCTCCAACGAGGAGCTGTCCGCCACCCTGGACACCTCCCACCAGTGGATTTTCTCCCACACCGGGATTCGGCAACGCCGCCTGGCGGCGCCGGAGGAGGGGGCCTCCTCCATGGGAGTCCAGGCCGCCCGCCGCGCCCTGGAGGATGCGGGCGTGCGTCCGGAGGAGCTGGGGATGGTCATCACCGCCACCTCCACGGCGGATTACGCCAGCTATCCCTCCACGGCGGCGCTCATCCAGGGAAAGCTGGGCGCGGCGAACGCCGGCGCCTTCGACCTGAACGCCGCCTGCACCGGCTTCGTCTACGCCCTCGCCATGGGAAAATACACCTGCCAGAATCTGGGACGCCCCGTCCTGGTGGTGGCAAGCGAGGTGAATTCCCGGATCGTGGACTGGAAGGACCGGGCGACCTGCGTGCTCTTCGGGGACGGGGCGGGCGCCGCCGTCCTGGCGCCCTCCTCCTCTCCCGGCCTGCTGCACGAGGTCCTGGGAGCGGAGGGCGCAGGCGCCGATTCCCTGGTCCGCGAGGCGGGCTTGCGGACCCAGGAGGATTCCCGGCGGGCTCCCGGCTATGTGCGGATGGACGGGCGGGCGGTCTTCCAGTTCGCCGTGCGCTCCATGGAGAAGGTGATCCGGCGCCTCCTGGAGGAGACGAACCACTCCCTGGAGGAGGTGGCGCATTTCATCCCCCACCAGGCCAACGGACGGATTCTGGATGCGGTGGCGCGGAACATGGGGCTGCCGCCGGAACGCTTCTTCCGGAACATCCACGAGGTGGCCAACACCTCCAGCGCCTCCATCCCCATCGCCTTGGAGGAACTGCGCCGCCAGGGCGCCCTGAAGCCAGGGGACCTGGTGCTGACCGTGGCCTTCGGCGCCGGCCTGGCCTATGGCGGCTGCCTCCTGCGCTGGCAGGAAACCCCTTGACGCCCCGCCGGCAGGGCAGGGCGTCCCTTCACCCAAACCTCAACTCTTGCACGATATGCCGACTTTGATCTTCATGGGAGATTCCATCACCGACTGCGGACGCCTCACCAGCGGCGGCGCAGGATATCCCACGGGGCTCTGGGGCCCCGGATACCCCGGCCTCGTCGCCAGCCGCCTCCTCGCCGACCGCCCCGCCGAACACTGGAACATCCTGAACCAGGGCATCAGCGGCAACAGGGTGGTGGATCTCTACGCCCGCTGGAAGCGGGATTGCCTGAACCTGAAGCCGGACATTCTCAGCATCCTGGTGGGCATCAACGACCTGTGGCATGAGAAGACCTGCCAGGACGGCGTGGAAATCCCCCGCTTCGCCCAATTCTACCGCATGCTCCTGGAATGGACCAGGACCACGCTTCCGGAGATTCGCCTGGTCCTCATGGAGCCCTTCGCCGGCCTCATGGGTGATGTGCAGGCGGAGTGGCTGGAGGATGTGGACCAGCGCTGCCAAATCGTCCGGCAGCTCGCCCGGGAGTTCGGCGCCGCGCTGGTGCCCACCCGGGAGATTCTCCAGAACGCCCTTCGGGAAGCCCCGGTGGAATACTGGCTGGTGGATGGCGTCCATCCCGCGCCCCCCTTCCATCAGCGCCTCGCCGACGCATGGCTCCAGGCCACGGGACTGCTCTCCTGAAGCCCGCCCCCCCGTTCCTCTCCCTCGCCTCCATCCCTTGCCAACGACCATGAAAGCCATCCTCCGAACTCTCCTCCTCTTCGCCCTCCTGCTTCCCTGGTTTTCCCGCGCCGAATGGAGACCCTGCGCCACCGTTCCCGAAGCCCAGGGGCCGGAAGAGGGCTGCTACTTCGGAGACTGGATCACCATCGACGGCAAGGCACGCCCCGAATCCCCCCTCCATTTCTGGCTGTGGCGGCAGAAGGGACGCCTCATGGGCAAAATCGAGGTGGTGGAACCCCGGATGGCGGGCATCCGCATGGAGAAGAAGGAGCGGGATTCCGCGGTGTGGGAGGATGACGCCTTCGACATCTTCCTGTATCCCGCCGACGGCCATGTCTATCACCTGATCTTCAACGCCCTCGGCACCATCTACGACGAGCGGGACGGGCAGGGCGACTGGAACGGAAACTGGCAGATCAAGACCACCCGGGAACTCTACCGCTGGACGGCGGAATTCTCCATCCCCTTCCAGGATCTGGGGGGCGAGCCCGAAGAGGGAAGCGAATGGCGAATGCAGATGGGCGTCTGCCGCACCACCACCACCAAGCAGGGGGGCATCTCCGGCTGGGTGGCGGTCCCCGAAACCCGCCGCTTCAAGGATGGCTACGGCATCATCCGCTTCGTGAACGCCCCGCACCCCCTGGAGAAAATCCCCGGCTCCGAAAACGCCGCCGCCCCGGAATATCGCTGGTCCGGCCAGGAACCCCGGCTGGTGCGCATCGGCACCGACCCCGCCGGCACGGAATATCTGTGCCATCGCATGGAATACCAAGTCGACGGAACCCCCGTCTACGGCGTCTATTTCCTGAAGCGCGCCAGCCAGGTGGCCAACATCCTGGGGGACACCATCGAACGCCTGCGCGCCTTCCCCTCCCCCGACGTGAAGGCCATGATCCGCGGCGCCGAGGCCCTGATGGCGCTCCAGGCCGACGACACCCCGGAAGTCTATGACCTCCTGGAGGAGGAGGCGCGCCGCATCCGGGACCGCATGCTCTATCTCCTGGCCAGAAAAACCATGGAGGAACAGGGACGGAAGAGCGAGGAAATCGTCTTCGGCACCCTGGATTCCCTCACCCGCCTCCTTCCCGTGGACGTCTTCCCCCAGGAGAGGATCGGCGCGGCGCTGTCCTTGGACGCGGGCAGGAACGAGCAGGAGGCCGCCCAGGTGGTCCTCTTCGCCGGCGACGCCAATCTGACCCTGGTGGAGGCGTCCCTGGAGGGGCCCCTGGTCTCCGCGGAAGGCGGTACGATCCCCGTGGAGGCCATGGAGATCCGCCGGGTCGGCCATGTGCTCACCACCACCCCGGAATATGACGCCGACTATGTGGGGCTGTATCCCGACATCCTGCTGCCCCTCGGCGCGTTCGATGTGCCCGCCCAAGGCCGGGAGACCCTCTGGTTCAGCGTGAAGGTGCCGGAAGACACCCCGCCGGGCGTCTACCAGGGCAAGCTCCTCCTCAAGGCCCGCAACAGCCTGCCCACCCCCGTGCCCGTCCAGCTCCAGGTGCGCTCCTTCACCATCCCCCGCCACTCCAGCCTCATCAGCGCCTTCGGCGTCTGGCCCCTGAACGGCGAGACCAAGAAGCTGATGAACCGCTACGGCTTCACCCTGGATCTCCAGGCCGCCTACGAGATGATGTTCGCCCATCGCCTCACCCCCTACTTCATCACCGAATCCCCCACGCTGCAGAAGAAACCCTATCTGAAGCTGGAGGAGGGCGACGCCCTGGTGCTGGAGGTGGAAAGCTGCGGCGACGGCAATCTGGAGGTGGCCCTCTTCTCCGACGAGGGAGACTACGCCCGGCTCCATTTCTCCGTCGCCGCCGGCGCCAGCCGCCTGGAATGTCCCGCCCCCCGGGAAGCCCTGGACAAGGAACACCTCTACGCCATGACCATCACCCTGCGGGGCTGCGGAGGCGGCCGCCTCCGGGCGTCCCTGGCGCGCGCCGGGGAATCCCTGGAGCTGATCCCCTGGCGGGACGCCTGCTGTGATGTGAAGGAGGACGGCTCCGTCTCCGACTGGGCCCAGTGGGACTACCTGGCAATGGATCCCCCCGCCGTCCCCCCCGAAATCGACTGGACGGCCTATGACCGCCAGATCGAATGGGGCCTCTCCCAGGGCATGACCTCCCACATGGCGGATCTCCGGGAGCCGCTTCCCCTCTGGACCCGCATTCTCCGCAACCATCTGGAGGAGAAGGGATGGCTGAAATACTTCTACACCTATCTGGCAGACGAGCCGGTGCCCTCCTACTACCCCGTGGTCAACGCCTTGCTCTCCACCGTGAAGAAGGCCCCCGGGACCCCGTCGCTGCCCAACATGATGACCGCCCGCAGCTTCCCCCCGGAACTCTGCTTCGTGGACACCTGGTGCCCCGAGACCTACAGCTACAATCCGGAGCTGGCCGCCGCGGAGCAGGCCAAGGGCCGCAACGTGTGGTGGTATGTGGCCTACGGAAACCGGGACCCCCTCCCCAACATCTGGATCGACTCCCCCCTGGCCGAGGGACGCTCCTGGATCTGGCAAAGCTGGAAGCATGATCTGGACGGCATCCTCTACTGGTCCGTGAACTGGTGGGGCCGCCGGAATCCCTGGGCGACCGGCGCCGTCTTCAACGATGTCAGCAACGGCGACGGCAATCTCATCTATCCCACCCCCTCCGGCGTCCCGCTCTCCTCCCCGCGTCTGGAAGTCCTGACGGACGGCCTGGAGGACTACGAGCTCTTCTGCCTCCTGGAGGCCTCCCTGGACGCCCTGGGGGAGAAGAATCCCCAGCTCTCCCGGCGCATCCGGGAACTGCTCTCCGTGAATCCGGAAGTGGTGGTGAGCTGGAAGGAATACTCCCGGGATCCCCAGGTGATCCTGGCGGAACGCCGCCGTCTGATGGACTGCCTGGATGAGGCCGTCGCCTTCCTGGGCGAACAGCCCGCCATCACCCGCCGCCCCGTGCGCCGCACCGGCCTCACCCCCGACGAGGTGGCTGGCAACCTGACCCGGTATCAGGAGAAGCTGGACGAGCAAAGCCGGGAGCGCGCCCGGAAGGCCCAGGAGAAGCTGGACGGCGTGAAGCGCCCCGGGGATCTGTCCCGTCCCGGCCTGGTCCTCGCCTACGACTTCGAGGGCGACGCCCCCCTCCTGTGGGACCGCTCCGGCAACGGCCTGGATTCCGGATATGCCGGCTTGAGCAAAGGGGAGGGCCATTCCGGCCAGGGCCTGCGCACCTCGCCGGGCAGCGGCCTCGCCCTGCCTCCCTCGGCCGCCATCCTGGGCTCCCGCCCCGCCGAGGGTACGGTGGCCTTCTGGGTGCGCCCCCTGACGGACCAGGGCTCCACCGCCTTCATCCCCGTGATCTTCTACCTCATGGCCACGGACCGGAACTGGACCCCCAGCGGCATGGATGAAATCGGAATCTACGTGGAGGACGACAAGCTGAAGGCACGGATCTGCGGCGAAGGCACCCGGAATCCCATCCTTGCCGAGATTCCCAACCCCCTGAAGAAGGGAGAGTGGAGCCATCTCGCCCTCACCTGGAAAGCAGGCGAACGCCGCCTCTACGTCAACGGCGTGGAGGCGGGATCCTCCCTGGATCCCTTCGTCACCCCCTGGCTGGACGGCTTCCCCGGAAGCCTGGGCAGCCATCCCTGCAATCTCTACAGCAAGGAACGCACCTTCTTCGGGGACTACGACGATCTCCTCATCTATCGCCGCTGCCTCGCCCCGGAGGAGATCCAGGCCCTCTCCCGGCCATAGCACGCAAATCCCCGGGGGAATGGGCGTGCCCGCCCGTCCCCCGCCTCCCATCCCCTGAACCCAAGGGCATCCCCCCATGCATCGCCTCCTTCTCTCCGCGACGGTCCTCCTCGCCGCCTTGGTCCTCCCCTCCCTCCCCGCCCAGTTCGCCACCCCCCAGGAGGCCATCCAGGCCTTCCAGGACGCCTGCGACGGCCCCAATCTGGCGGAAGGGCGCCCCGTCTCCTTCCGGCCCGCCCCGAACTATTCCCTGACGGTGAAGGGGGACAGCGACGCCCAGGATTTGACGGACGGCGTCCTGTCCGCCTCGGACCGGCTCTGGTGGATGCCGGAGGCGGTGGCCTTCCAGCGCGCATGGGACGGGATTTTCGTCACCATCGACCTGGGGGAGGTGCGCCATGTGCGGAAGGTGGTGGTCCGACTCCAGGGCGGCGTCATCGACAAATACACCGTCTTCTTCCCCGAGAATCTCACCGTGTGGGTGAGCCGGGACGGGCGGGAATACTATCCGGCCCAGGCCCTGGTGAAGCTGAAGGCCACCGAGGACTATCTCTCCGACTGGAAGACCCTCTACTATCTCCCGGAAAACCTGGGGGAGGGCAAGAACGACCACTACTACATCTATCCCTTCCAGCTGGAGGTCCAGGCGGACGCCCGCTATGTCTGCCTCTCCTCGGTCTCCCAGCAGCACATCAATTTCGTCAGCGACGAGGTGGCGGTCATCGAGGCATCCGAGGAGGAGGTGGCGTCCCCCGACTACGGCGCGCCCTACACCCGCACGCCCCGCCGCCTCCAGCATGGCGGCGTCCTCGTCACCCCCAAGCAACCCGTTTTCTATGTGGCCGAGGGAATCTATCTCCGCAATCTCCTCTCCCTGGAGAACCAGCGCACGGAGCCCTTCCAGAACCTGGAATACGCCATCGAGCTGCCGGAGCAGGTCACCTACCAGCCCAGCGAGGCCTGGCCCGCCTGGCTCCGCACCCTGGCTTCCCGGGAGACAAACGACGGACGCACCCTGTGGAGATTCCGGCCGGAACGGAACTTCCAGGAGGTGCAGAAGGTGCTGCGCTTCGGCTTCGGACCCTTCTTCTTCGCCGTGCCCCCGGGCACGGAAATCCCCCCGGAGCAAAAATACGTCCAGTTCATCAGCTATGTGGACGGACAGGAGGACCAGAGGGTCCGGATGCCCCTGGAAATCCTCTCCATCCCCCGCATGCCCACCCCCTGGAAAAGGCTGGACACCTCCCTGTGGCTGGAAAACCGCTTCCATGAACTGCCCACCCACAACCAGGACGAACTCTCCCTGGGATTCTCCACCGCCATGTTCTTCGCCAGCACGGTGGAGCAGGCCAAGGAGGCGCTCCCCTTGATCGAGAAGGCACGGGCGGCGGGACGACGCATCCGTCTGGAAATGGAGCCCACCGCCCTCCTCCGGAAGAAGAACGGAGGGAAGAACGAATCCCGCTGCGTCGGCTCCACCAGCACCTGCCTGGCATACCGGGGCCAGGAATACCAGGAGGCGGTGGAGCAGGTCCGCCAGGTCCTCCAGATGCTCCCCGTGGACGTGGTGGTCTTCGACATCGAGGACTGGGAGCCCAACTACATGAACAACACCATCCGGAGCTGCACCCGCTGCCAGGAGGAGAAGAATCGCCGGGGCATGGAGAGCTGGGTGGAGTACTTCGACGTGCTCCAGGCCGAATACGTGTCGGCCTTCACCTACGCCGTCCAGGAGGGCGCCCAGGCCGCCGGGCGTCCCGTCCCCCGGGTGGGCTACTACGCCGTCTCCCCGGAGATGTCCTACCGCTGCCAGGAGGGGCCCGTCCCCTTCCTGGGCTACTCCCGCCTCTATCCCGCCCTCTGCGATGAAATCCAGAACTCGTACTACGGACGCTCCCCCGCGGAGGCGGGCCAGCAGATGCGCCGGGTCTACCAGGCCACAGGCGGCATGCCGGAACGCCTGATTCCCTGGCGCACCGCGGGCACCGGCGCCTACCATACCCAGCCCATGGGCGCCGTGGCGGAGGAAATCCTCCTGGAGACCCTGATGAACGGCGCCGGCGGTGTCCAATACTTCTATGCCCTGGGCTTCGAGTCTCCCCTGGACTACTTCTATGTGGCGCGGGCCTTCTCCCTCCTGGCGCCCTACGAGGACATCCTCATGGACGGCAGTCTGGAGGAGGAGATCCAGGGCGACAACCCCGGACTTTCCTACACCGCGCGGAGACTGGACGACCAGCTTCTCCTGCTGGTGGGCAACTACGGCACCCAGCGGATGGCCGCCGACACCCTCTACCTGCCCGAAGCCGCCTCCGTGACCCGGCTCTCCCCCCAGGGGACGGTCTCCCTGGACCAGGGAACCCTCTCCCTGGAAATCCCCGCCGACGGATATGTCCTCTGCCTTCTGAACCTCTCGGAGGAATAAATCCTCCCCGTCCATGGACACCCCCTCCCTCCATCAATGGCGCGGCAGGATCGCCAATGTCTCCTTCCTGCTGCTGACGGTGGCAGTCCTGCTGGCTGTGGTCTATCTGCTGAAGGATTTTCTCCACGCCATCCTCCTGGGCGCCCTCTGCGCCATCATGCTGATGCCCCTCCACCGGTGGATTCTTGCCCGCCTGGCGCGTGCCGCCCGACGCCTCGGGCACGCCTGGAGACGGGCCAAGGAGCCGGCGGGGGAGCCGGAGCCGGCCTCCGTTTCCCCCAAGGTGCGCCGTCTTGCCGCCTTCTGCTCCGTGAGTCTGGTCTTTCTCCTGGTGGTGGTGCCCCTGGGAATCTTCGGCACCCAGGTGGCGGCCCAGGGAATCCGCGCCATCCCCATGGCGCAGCGCTGGATCGCCGAGGATCTGGAGGTGAAGTCCCGGGAGTTTTTCGCCCGCCATCCCCGTCTGCGGGAGGGGTGGGAGCTCCTTCTCCAGGGAACCAGCGTCCTGGAGCGGGGCGGGGAAGGGCAGGAGAACGCCCCCGAGACCGTCCCGGCGCCGGAAGAGGAAAAAATCCAGGAGCCAAGGGAGACTCCCGCCGGGGAGAAGAAGACGGAACTGCCGCCCCTGGTCATCCGCATGGGGACGATGATTCTCCAGTGGCTCAAGGACCTCCTCCTGGGTCTCCTCTCCCGCACCTGGAATACTCTCTTCAATTTCTTCCTGATGCTCTTCGTCATGTATTACGTCTTCCTGGATGGCGAAAAGCTGGCGGCCTACCTGAAGAGCATCTGCCCCCTGAACCAGGAGGAGCTGGAGCCCGTCGCCCAGCGCATCCGACAGGTCTCCCAGGCCATCTTCTACAGCACCCTGGGCACCGCCGTGGTCCAGGGGCTCCTTGCCATGCTCTTCTTCCGCCTGGTGGGCATCCCCGCCCTCTTCTGGGGCGCCCTCCTGGGCGTCTGCTCCATCGTCCCCTTCGTGGGAACCGGCCTGGTCTGGGTGCCCGTCGCCATCTTCCTCTTCCTGACGGGACAGCACGGGAAAGCCCTCTTCATTCTGGTCTCCTGCGGCGGCCTGGTCTCCAACGTGGACAGCCTCCTGCGCCCCTTCCTGATGAAGAAGGGAGGGGACACGGGAATGTCCTACATGGTCCTCTTCTTCGCCGTCCTGGGAGGGCTCCAGACCTTCGGCCTGGCGGGCATCATCTACGGCCCGCTCCTCATGGGAATCTGCGGAGTCTGCCTCCTGATTTTCAGCTCCCGACTGAAAAAATCCGAAATTTCCTCGGAAAAACAGGGGGACACCCCTTGATATTCGTAGGAAAATTTCCTAAAATTGTATCAACATCGTCTATCCTCCTTCGAGGTTTCTCGCCACCACTGCCATCGTTTCCTCTATGAAAAAGACCTTCACTCTTATCGAACTTCTGGTTGTCATCGCGATCATCGCCATCCTGGCCGCCATGTTGCTGCCCGCCCTTTCCAAGGCCCGGGAGAAGGCCCGCACCATCAGCTGCACTAACAATCTGAAGCAGATCGGCCTCTTCAACGTGTTTTATCAAACGGATTACGACGACTACATCCTCCCCGCCATGCCCCACAGCGCGCAGGCGATGACGGACCTGCCATGGCAAATCATGGTGATGTTCGACTACTCCCTGGACGCCAAGGCCCTGGAATGCCCCGCCAGCCCCATCTCCCTGGCGGCCGACCTGCGAAAACTCTCCAAGGACAATCTTGACGACTATTGGGATCGCGCCACGGGATACTATTGGAAGCGCTTCTCCTATGGTCTGAACTTCCGCACCGTCGGCATGTATATCAACGCCACCAGCGGCAAGTACCGCCCCGTCAAACTGAGCCATGTCTCCAATCTCGGCGGCAGCCCCAGCTCCGTCTTCTGGGGCACCGACTCCACCCCATCGCCCAGGACGAGGCCAACCTCCTGTATGACACGTGCTGCTATGTGGAATCCAAGCGGGTCTATCCCGATTCCAATCCCGTCCATAACTGGACTTATCCCATCAGCATCCGCCACGGCGAACGTGCCAACGTGACGATGCTGGACGGCCACGTGGAAACCCTGGGCAAACAGCAGATCACCTACGACTGGACCGTCGGCGGCACCAATGTGGAACACTGGAGCCCCCGCTACCAGGGCGATGGTCTGACCTACAAGAGCTTCCTGGAATAACCTTTCGGCGCCGCCAACCCCTCTGCCAGGGAGTTTACTTTCCCTCCTTTCCTCTTCCTGGCAGAATCCCCCCCCGAGGAACCATATTGGACCTCGGGTTTTTTTGTGGATTCCCCGGGAAGCCCCCTGGCGGGGCAAATCCCCGACGGGCTCCCTCCGACTTCCCGTATACAGATATAGTATCCCCGTGTCCCGTTCTCTCCCCTGATGGCAACTTCTGTCATTTTCGGGGAGGAAATGGAGCATTGCCGGTGAATCTCGGTGAAAATCCGTGGCTGTCGTGCAACCGTTATAGTCGGATCCCGGTGGAACAGAACATCTTTCTTGCCGATGGCAAAGGCCGTGGCCTTCGGGGCGGACTCTGACCGGTCCCCGTCCCTCCCTTTTCCTGACGCGCGGAGGAGATTCTGTTTCGAGTATTCCCCATCTTCCGGGGCATCGCTCCGGAGGAGTATCCCCTGTGCACGTCACGCAGGAAGGAGTTGTACACCATGATACTGCAAAATTCCCGGGCACGGCGACAGCCGGAGGCCCATCCCCGCTCTTTCACCCTCATCGAACTGCTGGTGGTCATCGCCATCATCGCCATCCTGGCGGCCATGCTCCTTCCGGCCCTCTCCAAAGCCAGGGGACGCGCCCGAAAGGTGGCTTGCGTGAACAATCTACGGCAACTGGGACTCTATCACCTCCTCTACGCCATGGGAAACGACGACTATTTCTGCCCCCTGGTGCGCTATGACGGGGGATGGGACGCCGGATACGACGAATCCTGGCAGATGACCAAACCCGGCTATCTCGCCCTCGGGCTGGGAGGAGACGGCACCGGGGAAAGCGGAGCGGACAACAAGCTCTACCAGTGCCCCGAGGCCTCCGGATACACCCAGAGCTACACCACGCGCTTCGCCGGATACGGCTACAACGAATGCCTGGGCGAGGATGTCTACAACTCCGTCGCCCCGGGCCCCTACCGCACCACCCAGGTGCTGCGCCCCACCCAGGTGGCGCTCCTCTCCGACGCGGGATACAAGGACAGCTACACCGGAGTCTACGAGGTGACCAGCTATCTCCGCGCCCCCGTCCAGGAGAAGGGCTACGGTTCCCTCCGGGCATACGGCACGGCGGATTTCCGCCATGACACCACCGCCGTGGCGGTCTTCACCGACGGACATGCCGAGGACGTGAAGCACCTCCATGTGGTGGGCGAGGCCGGCGACGGCAAACGCACCGGGTTCCTCTCCGAGGACAACCGGGCCTACGATCCCCTCTGGCAGGAGCCGTGACCCGCGCCATGTTCGCCGCTGCCTCCCCATCCCGCGCTCTCCTCGCCCTCGTTCTCCTGCTCCTGGCTGCCCCCCTCCGGGGAGAGCCCCCTGCGGAGACGACGCCCCGGGAGAGCGCAGCCGGCGGCATCGTCTCCCTCTCTCCCGCCCTCACGGAACTGGCCTATTTCCTGGGAGGCGGGGAGAGGATGGCGGGACGCTCCTCCGCTTGCGACGCCCCTCCCCAGGCCCTCTCCCTCCCGGTGATGGGGGACTTCGCCCTGCCGTCCCTGGAGAAGATTCTGGCGGCCCATCCCCGGGCGGTGGTGAGCAACGACCTGGTGAATCCCGCCATCGCCAAGGCCCTGGAGGCCCAGGGGATCGGGGTGGAGATTTTCCCCTGCCGCAATGTGGAGGAGTATCTCGCCATGGTGGAGCGCATGGGGGAACTCCTCTCCCGCCCCCGGGAGGCCCAACGGGAACGGCAGCGCATCCTGGATTTTCTGGAGTCTCTGAAGAAAAATCCCCCCGCGCCCCGCCGGGCCATGGCGCTGATCTGGGAACATCCCCCCATGGTGGCGGGGGAGGGCACCTTCTGCCATGAATTGCTGCGCCTGGCCGGCTCCACCATGGATTTCCAGGGACGCCAGGGCTATTTCACCCCCGGCGCCGAATGGCTCCTCTCCTGCCAGCTGGATTGCCTCTGGGTCTTCCACCAGGAAACCCTGGACGCCCCGGGAGGCATCCTGGAGGCGCTGAAGGGAAAAATGCGCCTCTTCCCCCAGGAGGATCTCCTCTTCCGGCCCGGCCCGCGCTGGACGGAGGGAGTGACGCTTCTACGGGAGCTGATGCCATGAAAGACCACGCCGGAACACTTTCCCGGCTCCTGGCCGGAACCTGCCTGCTCCTGGGCATCCTGGGACTCTGTCTGGGAGAGGGGGGACTCTCCTGGCCCCGGGGCATCCTCTTCTCCTATCGCCTCTGTCGAGTGCTGGCGGGCTTCCTGGGGGGCGCCGCCCTGGCGCTGGCGGGCTTCCTCTTCCAAACCCTCTTCCGCAATCCCCTGGCGGACGCCTATCTCCTGGGAGTCTCCCAAGGCGCCGCCCTGGGCGCCGCCTGCTGTCTCCTCCTGGGAGGCCCGCTCCTCTCCCCCTGGATCTCCCTGGGCGCCTTCCTGGGGGGCGCCGGCGCCCTCCTCCTGACCCTGGGACTGGGCCGCCGGGAGAGCGCCTCCCCCGAGGGACTGCTTCTCCACGGCATCGTGGGGGGCGCCCTCCTTTCCGGCGCACTGTTGTGCCTCCTCTCCCGCGCCAACAGCACCCAGGTGGCAGGCGTCACCTGGTGGATGCTGGGGGATCTCCAGGCTGTCCCGCCCCTGTCCCTGGGACTTCTGGCCGCCTCCCTCCTGGCCATCTCCCTCCTGGTCCTCTTCTGGGGCAACGCCCTGAACGCCCTTGCCCTGGGGGACAGCTGGGCACGGAGCCTGGGCATTCCCCCCGCCCGTATTCGCCTCACCCTTCTCCCCCTGGCGGCCCTGCTGGTTGCCCTGTGCGTCTCCTCCATGGGCATCATTTCCTTCGTGGGACTCCTGGTGCCCCAGGGACTCCGGAGAATCCTGGGGGGAGACGCCCGGAAGAGCCTGCTGCCCATCCTGCTGGGGGGCGGCGCCTTCCTCCAGCTCTGCGATCTCATTGCCAAAGTGGCGGATCCGGTCCGTCCCCTTCCGGTGGGGGTGCTCACCTCCCTGGCGGGCGGCATCTTCCTCTTGGCTGCCCTGCGCCGCAGGAGGCCCCTATGACCCACGCCACAGCCCCCCACCCCCTCCTGGCGCGGGAAATCCAGGACGGATATGGCTCCCGCCTCCTCCTGCGCGACATCTCCCTCTCCTTCGCCCCCGGGGAGACGGTCTTCCTGCTGGGCGCCAATGGCGCCGGCAAAAGCACCCTCCTCCAAATCCTGGGCGGGCTCCGGAAGCCCTGGAAGGGCAGGGTGGAAATCCAGGGAATCCCCATGGACGCCCTTCCTCCCCAGGAACGGGCGCGCCTGGCCGGGGTCTGCCTTCAGTCTCTTCCCACCGCCATGGATTTCCCCGTCCGGGAAGTGGCGCTTTTCGGGCGCATCCCCCGGCTCTCCCGACTCGCCGGCCCCACCCGGGAAGATTATGCCGCCGTGGACCACGCCCTGGACCAGATGGGACTGACGCCCCTCGCCAATCAGTGGATCAGCCAACTCTCCGGCGGCGAACGCCAACGTCTCCAGCTTGCCGCCATGCTGGCGCGGGAAGCCCCCGTCCTCCTTCTGGACGAACCCACCTCCTCCCTGGACCCGCTCTGGGCACAGGAGGCCATCCAGCGCCTGAAACAATCCCTTCCCGAAAACGGACTCCTCCTGGCTGTCTCCCATGACCTGGAACTGGCGCGCAAACAGGCCGACCGCGTCCTCCTCCTTGCCCGGGGACGCATCCTGGCAGACGGCACCCCCGGCCAGGTCCTCACCCAGGAGAACCTCCACCTCGCCTACGATCTGGGAAATCCCTAGATTCCTCCCTTTTTCCCGGGGGGATGCCGCGTCAAAGATAGGGGGAGAAGGGGCTAAGCGGGGACCCAAGAATCCTGGGGGAATGCTATGGTACGCCCATGTTTGTCTCCGAGAGTCAAGACAAGTCGTTGATCCCTGTTCCCCCCAAGGCGTATCTGGTGAGTTTCCTCCATCCCGGGGAGACCCCCCAGGAGGCCCTTTCTTTGCTGACGGAGCTGGGGGAGCTGGTGGACACCCAGGGGCTGGAGGTGGTGGGCAGTCAGATTGCCCGTCTGCGCCATCCGGATCCGGGGACTATTCTGGGGCGCGGGAAGGTCCAGGAGATTCTGGACGAGGCGAAGAGCCTGGGAGCGGAAGTGGTGGTGACCGACGACGTGCTCTCACCTTCCCAGCAACGCAACTGGGAGAAGATGAGCTCCCTGGCGGTGATTGACCGCCAGGAGGTGATTCTGGACATTTTCGCGGGGCGCGCCCGCACCCGGGAGGCTTGCCTGCAGGTGCAGCTGGCGCAGATGACCTATGAATTGCCCCGCCTGGTGCGGAAATGGAAGCATTTGAACCGTCAGCGCGGCGCCAGCGGCGGCCTGGGAGGGCGCATGCAGGGCGAGCAGCAGCTGGAGTTGGACGCCCGGCGCATCCGCATCCGCATCCAGATGCTGAAGGAGGAGTTGTCTTTGGTGCGCCGCCAGCGGGAATTGCAGCGCCGGCGGCGTCTGGTGAAACCCGTCCCCGTGGTTGCCATCGTGGGATACACCAATGCGGGAAAATCCTCGTTGCTGCGTTCTCTGACCCAGGCGGAGGTGCTGGTGGAGGACAAGCTCTTCGCCACCCTGGATCCCACGGTGCGCCGCTATCTCCTTCCCGGCGGGCAGGAGGTGCTTCTGGCAGACACCGTGGGCTTCGTCCGCAAACTGCCCCATCTTCTGGTGGACGCTTTCAAATCCACCCTGGAGGAGACCCGTCTTGCCGACTACATCCTGGAGCTGCTGGACGCCTCGGACCCGGCGGTGCTGGAGCATCACGACACCACGGCGGGGGTGCTGGAGGAGATTGGGGTGGGGCCCAAGCCGGTGATCCAGGTATTGAACAAATGGGATCTTGTGCCGGAGGAGCGTCGCCAGGAGCTGCTCTCCGCTTTTCCGGAGGCCCTGCCGGTCTCCGTCCTCACGGGGGAGGGAATCACCCGGATGGTGGCGCGTCTGACGGAGCAGGTGAAGGCCCTGATGCCGGAACGCCACTACCGGATTCCCCACAAGGAGCCGGGCGTCCTGGGACAGATCCGGAAATACTGCTTTGTGGAAGCGGAGGCATACGAAGATGACGGAATCCACCTGGTGGCGCGGGTGCCTCTGAACCACCTGGAGCGTTGGGAGCAATATCGCCAGGAAGGCGTGGCAGGGGGAGGGCGCTGACCATGGGAATCATCCACATTCTGCCGGCCGAGGTGGCGGGCCGCATCGCCGCGGGAGAAGTCATCGAACGCCCCGCCTCCGTCATCAAGGAATTGGTGGAGAACTCCATCGACGCCGGCGCCACCCGCATCCGCATCCTCACGGAACAGGGGGGACAACGCCTCATTCAGGTGGTGGACGACGGCAAGGGCATGGACCGGCAGGATGCCATGCTCTGCCTGGAGGCTCACGCCACCAGCAAAATCTCCCAGGAGGGAGACGTGGGCCAGATCCTCTCCCTGGGCTTCCGGGGCGAGGCCCTTCCCTCCATCTCCTCCGTCTCCCGCTTCGAACTGCAGACCCGCCCCCCGGAACAGCTCTCCGGCACGGAAATCCTGGTGAACCACGGGGCCATCCAGGAAATCCGGGAATGTGGATGCGCTCCGGGGACCTCCATCCGGGTCCAGTGGCTCTTCGGCAATCTCCCCGCACGGCGAAAATTCCTGAAATCCCCCGCCACGGAGGACGATTTCATCCAGGAGATGGTGCTGATGCTGGCTTTGACCCGCCCCCAGATCGCCTTCGAGCTCATTCAGAACGGGCGCACCGTCTTCCGCGCCCCCGCCGCACAGGACATCGCCCCCCGGGTGGAGATGCTGGTGGGCAAGGACGCCTTCGCCGCCATGCTCCCCGTGGAATACCAGGAGGAGGGCGTCCATGTGTACGGCTTCATCGCCAAGCCCGGCTTCACCCGGTCCAGCCGGCGAGAGCAGCGCATCATCGTCAACGGCCGCTCCGCCAGCGCCGAGACCATCTATTTCGCCATCCGGGAAGCCTATGACACCCTGGTGCTCAAGGGACGCTATCCCGGCGTGGTGCTCTATGTGGATTTGCCTCCAGACCGGGTGGATGTGAATGTCCATCCCACCAAACGGGAGGTGCGTTTCCGGGAGCCCATGCGGGTCTCCCGGGTGGTGTCGGCGGCTCTGCGCCAGGCCCTCCGGGGGCTGGCGCTGCCGGATTCTGTGGAGCCCAATCCCTGGGAACGCCCTCCCCAGCCTCCCGCCGCCCGGCCCACTCTGGTGGACACCACGCCCGAACCCGCCCCGCCGCCGGAGCCTCCCCCCGTCCCGGTTCACGCTCCCGAACCCCTCCCGCCGCCATGCCCCTCCCAGGAGCCCCTGCGGCGAAACTATGCGGTGAGCCTTCCCATGGACACCCGGGATGCGCCGGAGAAGCCCGCCCAGGCTCCCGGGGATTCCCCCGAGGATGCGTCCTTTGCGGGGGGCGTCTCCCCCGTGCAGGTTCGCCTGCTGGGTCCCCTGGGAGCGGACTATCTTCTGGCGGAGAGTGATTCCGGACTGGTGGTGGTCGGCATCCGTGGCGCCAGCCAGCGGATTCTCTTCGAGCGGCTGCTGAAGAATCTGCGCCAGGGGGAGAAAGCCTGTCTCCAACCTCTTCTCATGCCCGTCACGCTCCATCTGGCGCCGGACGAATCCCGCCTGCTGGCGCGGGAGGCGCCTTATTTCCGCTCCCTGGGCTTCGTCATCGAGGAATTCGGCGCCCACACCTTCCTGGTGACCGCCGTCCCCCAGAATCTGCCGGACTGTGCCCTGGAGAACACCATCCGGGACATTCTGACGGATCTCCGCCAGGAGAGCGTCACCAACCGGCAGAGCGCCATGCATCTGGCACAGCTTGCCAGCCGCCATGGCATCTCCCGGAAGGGTCCCCTTCCTCCCGAGGGACAGCGCCTGCTGCTGGAGGAGTTGATGCGTTGCGAGATGCCCTATGCGGATCCGGCGGGCCAGCCCACCATGGTCCACATCACCTATTCGGAGCTGGGCAAGCGCTTCCGCAGCTGAACCATGAGGCGACTCCCCTGGAAAAACTATCTGCTGGCGGCGCTGGTCTGGGCAGGCGCCCTGGTCCTCCTCCAGACTTGCGACAACAATCCCTGGGAGGATGGCATCGCCGCCGGAAACACTCTCTTCACCACCATCACGGCGGAAATCCGCTCCCTGGACCCCGCCGCCTCCAACTACACCCACGAGTTCGCCATCCTGGACAATGTGGTGGAGGCGCCCCTTGCCTACCATTATCTGAAGCGCCCCTACACCCTGATTCCCATGCTCCTGGAGGAGCTCCCCGTCCCCGTCTTCTACGACAAGGAGGGCAGGGTGCTGGAGGGGGATCCCCCGCCGGAGCAGGTGGCGCGCACGGAATACACCCTGCGTCTGCGTCCCGGCATCGCCTATCAGCCCCATCCCTGCTTTGATTCCCGCTCCCTTCCCCTGACGGAGCGCCCCCGGACCCCCTGGGACTTCGGGCCCGTGGCCTCCCGGGAGGTGACTGCCCAGGATTTCCAGACTTCTCTGGCGCGTCTCTGCGATCCCCGTTCCGGCTGCACCGTCTTCGCCCAGCTGGGCACCTTCCTCCTGGGACTGGAGGAGACCCGGCAGGCAGTGGCGCGGGAAATCCAGCTTCTGGACCAGAAGCGCAGGGAGGCGGGGGAATCCCCCCAGGAGCTGGAGGCTTCCCCCAGCCTGCCCGACTACACCCGGATTCCCTGCCCCGCCATCCAGATTCTGGACCGCCACACCTTCAAATACGTCCTCTCCCGGAAATATCCCCAATTCCTCTATTGGCTCACCATGCACTACTTCGCCCCGGTGCCCCGGGAGGCGCTGGCGTTCTTCCAACGCCCCGAGGCGCGGGAGGCGGGGCTCCGCTTCGCGAATTGGCCGGTGGGCTGCGGCCCCTTCCTCCTGAAGGAGTGCGACCTCAATTTCCGCATCGTCCTGGAACGAAATCCCCTCTACCACGACTTCCGCTATCCCGGCGAAGGCACCCCGGAGGACGCCCGGGAGGGCAGACTCCAGGACGCCGGCAAGCCACTCCCTTTCCTGGACCAGGTGGTCTTCCACTGGGAACCCGAATCCCTCCCCGCCTGGACCAAATTCACCCAGGGATACTACGACTTCTCCGGGCTGCCCGCCGATATGTTCGACCAGGCGCTCTCCCTGCCTCCGGGCGGCGGGGAACTGGGACTCTCCCCTGAAATGGCGCGGCGGGGCATCTCCATGACCACCTCCGTCCCCCCCATCACCTACTACTACGCCTTCAATTTCCGGGACCCCGTGGTGGGCGGCCTGGGAGAACGCCAGCGCCTCCTTCGCCAGGCCATCTCCATCGCCCTGGACTCCCCCCAGTTCATCCAGATCTTCCGCAACGGCAACGGAGTGCCCGCCCAGGGCATCATCCCCCCGGGCATCTTCGGCGCCGCCAATCCCCCGGAGGGCATGAACCACTTTGTCAACCAGTGGGACGGACAGCGCTCCTTGCGCCTGAATCTGGAGACCGCCCGGCAACGCCTGGCACAGGCCGGCTATCCCGGGGGAGTGGACCAGGAAACCGGCAATCCCCTGGTTCTCCATCTGGATCATGCGGCGGCCGGACAGCCCGATTTCAAGTCCCGGTTCCGCTGGCTCCAGGATCATCTGGGGCGGCTGGGCATCCGGCTGGAGGAACGGGGCTTCGACCTGAACCGCTCCCGCCAGCGGATCTCCCAGGGAAATTGGCAATTCCTCTACGGACGCGGCTGGGTGGCCGACTATCCCGATCCGGAGAATTTCCTCATGCTCTTCGCCAGCCAGAATGGCCATGTGGAACACCACGGCCCAAACTACGCCAACTACAGCAATCCGGACTACGACCGCTGCTTCCAGGCGCTGGAGACCATGGAGGATTCCCCGGGACGCCTGGCGCTCATCCGGCAGGCCACGGAAATCCTGGCACGGGACGCCCCGGCGGTGTGGGATTTCCATCCCCGGAACCTGGCTCTGGTCCATCCCTGGCTCCATAATTTCCAGCCCCAGGCCATCGCCTACGACAACCTGAAGTATCTTCGCCTGGATCCGGCAATGCGAACCCAATGCCAGCGGGAGTGGAACCGCCCCCGGAAATGGCCCGTCCTTGCCCTCCTCGCCCTCCTCACCCTGCCCATGCTCCTTCCCCGAAGGCGCCCCCAAAGCGCCCTTTGAGCCGCCATGCTCCCCTATCTCCTGCGACGCATCCTCTATCTTCTCCCCATCCTCCTGGGGGTCAATCTCCTGGTCTTCGCCATGTTCTTCCTGGTGAACTCCCCGGAGGACATGGCACGCCAGGCCCTGGGGGAGAAGGCGGACAGCCCCCAGGCGGTGGAGAACTGGAAGGAGGTTCACGGATACCATCTCCCCCTCCTGTTCCACTCCGGGGAAACGGGCATGGCCTGTCTGACGGAGACCATCTTCTACCAGAAGAGCCTGGCCATGTTCTGGGGAAATTTCGGCGCCTCCGACGCCACGGGAAAGCCCATCGCCCAGGAACTCCGCAACCGGGTCGCCCCCTCCTTCGTCCTGGCCCTCCCCATCTTCCTGGGCACTCTCGCCATCAATCTGATCCTGGGCATGAAACTGGCCGCCGCCCGGGGAACCCCCCTGGACCACGCCGGACAATTCCTCTGCGTCACCCTGATGAGCGTCTCCACCCTCATCCTCATCATCCTGGGACAGTATCTGGGCGCCCAGCTCCTGCGCCTCTCCCCCGTCTCCGGATTCGCCCGGGGACCCTCCATGCTCCGCTTCCTCCTCCTGCCCGCTCTGGTGGGCATCGTGGCTGGCATCGGCTCCGGCACCCGACTCTTCCGCACCTTCTTCCTGGAACAGCTCTCCCAGGACTATGTTCGCACCGCCCGGGCGAAGGGACTGCCCGAAAACCAGGTCCTCTTCCGGCACGTCCTCCGCAACACCCTCATCCCCGTGGTGACCAACATCCCCCTCTATCTCCTGACCCTCTTCACCGGCAATCTCCTTCTGGAGAAGTTCTTCGCCATCCCCGGGCTGGGGGGATACACCATGGACGCCATCGCCGCCCAGGATTTCGCCGTGGTCCGCGCCATGGTCTTCCTGGGAGCCGTCCTCTACTCCCTGGGACTCCTGATGGCGGATGTCGCCTACGCCCTGGTGGACCCCAGAATCCACTACTGACCCACCACCCACCTTCCTCCCTATGAGTTGGATGCTCCAAAACGCCATGGTTGCCTTCCTGCTGGCGCTGGGAACGGCCCTCTTCCTGGCCGCCCGCCGGCGGGAACAGTGGCGCCTGGCATTCCGGGAACTCCGCAGCCGCCCCGCCGCCATGGTCTCCGCTCTGCTCCTGGCCCTCTATCTCCTGGTGGCGCTCCTGGACTCCCTGGGATGGGCCTCCCCGCTCCGGAACGAGGAAACCGGGGAACCCCTCCGAAACCACCAGGGAGAACTCCTCTACGCCCCGGGAAAATCCCTCCTGGACCGACTCCTGGCACCCCTGGAACAAAACAGCGAGGAATCCTACTCCGCCCCCCTCGCCAAAACCCTCTTCTCCCCAGAATCCACCGCCGACCCGGAAACGGGACAACTCCTGCGGCGACATCCCCCCCTCCGGCACCCCGGCGCCCATCTCCTGGGCACCGACCGCATCGGAAAGGATGTCCTCCTCCTCTCTCTGAAAAGCATCCGCACCGGCGTCATCGTGGGACTCCTCACCACCCTGGTGGCCATCCCCTTCGCTCTCCTCCTGGGACTCTCCGCCGGATATTTCGGCGGCTGGCTGGACGACGCCATCCAATATGTCTACACCGTCGTCAGCGCCATCCCCACCGTCCTCTTCGTGGCCGCCTTCATGGTGATCTTCGGAAACGGACTGCCCCAACTCTGCCTCGCCATGGGACTGGCCTCCTGGACCAGTCTATGCCGACTCCTTCGGGCAGAAACCCTGAAACTCCGGGAGGCCGACTTCGTTACCGCCGCCAAGGCACTGGGCACTCCTCCCTGGAAAATCCTCCTCCGGCATATCCTCCCCAATGTCCTCCATGTGGTCCTCATTACCACCGTTCTCCGCTTTTCCTCCGAGGTCCTGGCAGAAGCCGTCCTTACCTATTTGGGCATTGGCGTGGGCGCCGATACCATGTCCTGGGGAACAATGATCAACGACGCACGGGCGGAACTCACCCGGGATCCCGTGATCTGGTGGAAACTCGCCAGCGCCTTCGTCTTTATGCTGGGACTGGTCCTCCCCGCCAATATCCTGGGAGACGCCCTCCGGGACGCCCTGGATCCCCGCCTCCGCACTCAAGAATGACCTCCCCACAAAAAAAATCGGGGATTTTTCAAAATATTGGGGAAAATGCCGAAATTCTGGCTAAGAATTATTCTGGCAAGGTCGGTGATTGCGATGTTTCGGCTGTCTTCCCAGCTTTGCGTCTTACGATCTCTGTGCAAGTTAAGAAGCATTGGGGACAGACAGGAGATGGGGCTGTTCAGCAAATTCTTGATTATGCAAACTCCCGTGAAAATTCTGAGGCCAACTGGACCTATGTCAATTGGGTAGTCTCCTTTGCCGATGATTTTTCAGAAGAAGCCAAGACACGTGCGTTAGAGCAAGGCATCATCCTTCTCAAGGGAGTAGACTTTTGCCAGATGCTTGTCGCAAACGGGATTGGTTTCGCATAAGTAGACACCCCATACGTTCTCGGAAAAAATTCTGGATATTTCCAATCGCTATTGTGAACCGTCCTGATGGGGACGGAATCGAAACAAGGGCATTTGCCATGTATGCAACATGGCAAATGCCCTTATTGTGTATATATCCATCTGCCCTTCACCACGATATGTTGTGGCGAAGGGCAGATGACCGAATCTAGAAATCTAGAAATCTAGAAAGTATCCCCCCTCTTTGCTTTTGTGTTAGATCAAGCGATAGGTTCGAAGTCAGCGGGGCCGTGTTTGCAGAGAGGGCAGACGAAATCTTCGGGGAGGGTATCTCCCTCGTAGATATATCCGCAGATTTTGCAGACCCAGCCTTTTTTTCCTTCGGTTTGGGGTTTCGGCTTCACGTTTTTCTGGTAGTAAGTATAGGTCATGGTTTCCACCTTGGAGAGGACCCGTGCCTCCTCGATGGAGCAGATGAACATCCCGTGGGTGCCCAGATCCACATACTGTTCCACCTTCAGGGAGAGGAAGGAGTTCACATATTGGGAGAGGAAGACCAGCCCATTGTCGGAGCGGTGGATTTCCATGCCCTGGAACTTGTCCACGGTGCGTCCGCTTTGGAATCCGAAGCGTTGGAAGATCTCGAAGGGGGCGTCGATGGAGAGGCAGTTCAGGTTCATGGCCCCGGTCTGCCGGATGACGTGGTGGGAGTAGTTCTGCTTGTTGATGGTGACCGCCACCCGGTTGGGGGTGCTGGTGACCTGGGTGACCGTGTTCACGATGAGGCCATTGTCCCGCTGTCCATCCCGGGAGGTGACCACATAGAGTCCGTATCCGATGTTGAAGAGAGCGGAGAGGTCGTTCTTGTCGGCGGTGGAATCCTGGAGATTCTTGTAGTCCTGGCAGAGTTCCTCGGCCAGATTTTCCAGTTCCTGCTTGCTTTCCGCGGAGAGCGCGGAGTGGATGTGGACCGTGTTGGTGGCGATGCGGAGATTCCTGGCCTTTTCCAGCATGCCGGCCATGACCTTGGCGGCCAGGGGGGCCCAGGAGCCATTTTCCACGAGGGCCACCGTGCGGTTCTGGAAATTCCGTTCCGTGAGGTGGGTGATGAAGGTCCGCATGAAGGGGAAGATCTCCGCATTGTAGGTGGTGGTGGCCAGAACCAGCTTGCTGTAGCGGAAGGCATCCTCCACCGCCTTGGACATGTCGCACCGTGCCAGATCATGGAGAACCACCTTGGGGGCGCCCTTGGCCTTCAGCTTCTCCGCCAAGGATTCCACGGCGGCCCGGGTGTGGCCGTAGACGGAGGTGTAGGCGATGACAATGCCCTCGCTCTCCACCTTGTAGGAGGACCAGGTGTCGTAGAGGGCGAGATAGTGTCCCAGATTCTCCTTCAGGACGGGGCCGTGGAGGGGGCAGATGGTCTGGATGTCCAGCCCGGCGGCCTTTTTCAGAAGGGCCTGGACCTGGGCGCCGTATTTGCCCACGATGCCGATGTAGTAGCGCCGCGCCTCATCCTCCCAGGGTTCCTCCACATCCAGGGCGCCGAACTTGCCAAAGCCGTCGGCGGAGAAGAGGACCTTGTCGCAGGCGTCGTAGGTGACCATCACCTCGGGCCAATGGACCATGGGGGCGGCCACGAAGGTCAGGGTATGGCGCCCCAGCTCCAGGGTGCTGCCCTCCTGGATCACGATGCGACGGTCGGCGTAGTCCGTCCCGAAGAAATTCTGCATCATGGTGAAGGCCTTGGCGGAGGAGACCACGGTGGTGGACTTGTAGAGGTCCAGGAAGACGGCGATGTTGGCGGCGTGGTCCGGCTCCATGTGCTGGACAATGAGGAAATCCGGTGCCTTGTCCCCGAAGACCCGGTGGATGTTGTCCAGCCACTGGTGGGTGAAATTCCGGTCCACGGTGTCCAGGATGGCGGTTTTCTGGTCCAGGATGGCATAGGAGTTGTAGCTCATGCCATGGGGAACCGGATACTGTCCCTCGAAGAGGTCCACCTGGTGGTCGTTGACGCCAAGATAGAGGATGTCGTTGGAGATGGTGTTCATCGCAGAGAAGAGGGGAAAAAAGGGGAGGGGTGGAGGGAGGAATCAGCCGTTGAGTAGGACAAATCTACCGACGCCCGCCAGGAAAAGGGCGCAGAGGAGGAAGAAGCCCAGGGTTGCTCCCAGGAGAATCAACTGGAGAATGGCGAGATTGGCGCGGCTGGGCTTTTCTTTGTCAAAGGCGTAGTAGATCAGGGCGAGCAAGTTCACCACGGGGATGCAGGCGAGGATGGTGAAGAGGAACCAGTCCATCTTGGTGACGGTGGGACTGAGTTCCTGGAAAGAGTTGTAGTAGGGCTGTCCGGAAGGGGGATAGCCTTGGAAGGCGTTGTGGTCGTTGTCGTTCATGGGGCGGGAAGTAAGAAAACAACAGATATGAAATCTAGGAGTTGGGGATTCTTCGCAGGATTTCGGAGAGGATGGCGTGGGCCACTTCGTCCTTGGATTTCAGAGGCAAGGCCAGGGGCGGGGCGTCGGGGGCCAGGATGGTCACCTGGTTGGTGTCCACGGCGAAGCCGCACCCCGGCTGGCGCACATCATTGGCGCAAAGGAGATCGCAGTGTTTTTTCCGCAGTTTCAGCTGGGCGTTGGCCTCCACATCGTCGGATTCCGCGGCGAAGCCCACCAGGAAGGGGCGTCGGGGCAGGGCGCCCAGGGTGGCAAGAATGTCCGGCGTCCGTTTCAGAGGCAGAGAGAGTTCCTGGGCTTCTCCCTTTTTGATTTTGGTCTCGGCGCAATGGAGGGGCTGGAAATCCGCCACGGCGGCGGCGAGAATGGCTAGATCCTGCTCCTGCCAATGGTCCATCACCGCCTGGTGCATCTGGGTGGCGGAACGGACGGAAATGGCGGTGAGATTGGGGAGACGGGGCACCGTCAGGGCGACAGGGCCATGGACCAGGAGCACCTGGGCGCCCCGCAAGGCCGCGTCCCGGGCAAGCGCGAAGCCCATCTTGCCCGTGGAGCGGTTGGTGAGGAAGCGGACGGGATCCAGATCCTCCGCGGTGGGACCCGCCGTGATCAGCACCTTCTTGCCGGCGTAGTCCCGGGAGGAGAGGAGGCAGTCCACCTGGGAAAGCACCTCCTCCAGGGGAGGCAGAAGAAGGCTGCCCAATGCGCCCAGGGAATGGGGGACGCCCCCCGCCAGAAGGGAGCTGCCCGGCGGCATCAGCTGGGAGAAGGTGCCGCCCTCCAGGGCAGGCGCGGGCTCTCCCTGGCACAGCTGGGGAAGAAGGGCCAGGACGGGACGCCCCGCCGCCTGCAGGTAGGACAGGGCCTTGCCCTGGCAGAAGATGGAGAAGACCCGGGGGCTGAC
Organism: Oligosphaeraceae bacterium; assembly: GCA_051884615.1. Taxonomy (GTDB): domain Bacteria; phylum Verrucomicrobiota; class Lentisphaeria; order Oligosphaerales; family Oligosphaeraceae; genus UBA1724. The sequence goes on along the minus strand of JBJEVT010000030.1, from coordinate 106,487 downwards.
TGGCCCCAGGAGAATCAGATCCTGTTCCCGGAAGGCGGCTTCGTCCAGGGCCTCGATGGGTCGGCAGGGATGGCCCGAAAGGGTGGCCCATGCCAATTCGCTGACGAAGGCGGTGGCGGAAGGGCCGTCGTAGGCGGTGGGGGCGACTTGGACGGAGTAGCGCTTCTGCCGCAGTTTCTCCACCAGTTCCGTGGCGTAGAGGAGGGAGGCGGGGCCGTCGGGGATGAGGAGGATGCGTCCAGCCATGGGGGATCAGGCGAGGCAGAAGCGGAGCTGGAAGGAGAGGGTCTGGGCGGCGGGGAAGGCCAGGCACAGCTGCTGGACGGGCAGGGCGGGATCCGTCTGGAAGTTCTCCCCGTCCCGGAGTTGGACTTCAGGGGGGATCGTCCCCTGGTATTCCACCGCCACCCGGAGGGCGCCGGCTTCCAGCAGGAATCCCTTTTCCGCAGGATGGATGACCACGCCGGGGGCGGCGGTGAAGCGGAATTCGCAACGCCGGCCGGCCAGTCCCCGGACCTGGTCCTCCAGCAGCAGGGAGTCCTCCCCGCCGGTGATGGCGCGGATCCAGGTGACGCCCTCCCACTCCGGGGTGGAGGAAGTGAGGGTGGCCTGGAAGCGGTTTTCTAGCCAGGGCGTCAGCTGGAATTCGGGATGGGAGTCCCATCCGTAGACGCTGAAAGAGTGGGCGTCCGGGGTGCCCTCCACCAGGAGGGAGCCATGGACATCGGCTTGTTTGCAGGCGCGGAACCTGGGGTCGTCGTAGTTGCAGCAGCCCGGGTCGTCCAGGATGGGGGTGTTGTCCAGGAAGAGGGTCAGGGCGTTCTTGCCCCCGTGGTAGTGGGAGAACTTTCCGGTGAAGGAGGAGACATCCAGGGCGGCGTAGAGCCGTTTGCCCCGCCAGACCGCCAGGCCGCCCGGCTGGAGCAGGGTGGTCCGGGGCTGCCGCCGGGGATCGATCTCCATGGATTCCAGCAAGCCGTCGGGGAGGAGGGGGTAGGCGTCGTTGATCACCAGGGTCTTGCCATCGGGCCGACGGTAGGCCGCCAGCACCTGGGCCGCCTGGCGGAAACGCTCCTCGGCCTCGGGCTCCAGGGCCTGTCCGAAATGCCGGGCAAGGGCCAGGGCGTCTCTCCCGTGCCAGGTCTCGAAGGCGTGGTAGGAGGGGGAGTTCTCGAAAAGGACGCCGTTGGGGAAGAAATCGTTGAGGGCATGCCAGGCGATGCGCCGGAAGGCAAGGTCCCGCCAGGCGCGGGTCTCCGGCACCTGGGAGAAGGCGGCGGCGGCGTGAAGCAGGCCAATCTGGCGAACGGCCTGATGGTTTCCCTGGGTGTCCGGCAGGAAGCTTTCCTGCCGGAAGAGGACCTGGCCGTGGAGGAAGAGCCCCTCCGTCAACTCCCGGAGTTCCTCCGGGGTGAAGTCCGCCAGATCCTTCAGAAAGTAGAAGGCATGGAGGAAATGGAGGAGGCGGCTGGCGGGCTGGAAGTCATACCAGCGATAGTTCAGGACCGTCTCGTCCTTGCTGTATTCCTCGTAGGTCTTTTCGTTGTAGTCATGGACCATCCTCCATTGGGTAAGTTCCCAGTCTTTCTTCAGGGCCTCGGGGTCCCCGCCGCCCGGGGGCGGGCAGGTGCGGAGGAAGTGGAGCATGGTCTCCTTCAGGAGGCGGGCAAGGGAGCGGTCCTCCTCCAGCCAGGCGGCATGGGCCAGGCAGGCCACCAGATAGCACCGGTTCAGCCAGCACCCCAGCTCGATGTGACGCCAATGCTCGTAGCGGGCGAAGTCCATGTGGGGAAACTGGAGAAGATGGGACAAATCCCCCGCCAGAAATTTTCGCCGGATCTCCCGGTCGTCGATGGTGCCCAGAAGCGCCCGGTGGATGAAACCGCCGCCTCCGTCAAAGGGATAGAGTTCCAGGAGGGAACGGCGACGCCAGAGGTCGTCGGGAAACAGCGGGCGGTAGTCGAGGGTCAGGGCGGACATGGACGGCGGGACGATGGGGGGGGACGGAACAGACAGGGATGGGGACGGGTGGGCTAGAGGCCTTTGCGCTTCGCCTCCCGCCACAGGTCCATCCACTCCTGGGGAGAATTCTTCTCCAGGGGGCGCCCCTGGGCGGCGCATTGACGCTCCATCTCCTGGAAACGCCGGAAGAACTTCCGGATGGCGCCGTGGAGCGCCTCCTCCGCCTCCACTCCCTGGAGACGGCAAAGATTGACCACGGCAAAAAGAAGATCCCCCAATTCCTCCTGGACGGCGGCGGCGTCCTGGGCCTTCAGGGCCTCCCGGACCTCCTCCAGCTCCTCCTCCACCTTGGAGAGGGCGTGCTGGGGCAGAGGCCAGTCAAAGCCCACCCGGCAGGCCTTCACCAGGGTCTTCTGGGCACGGGAGAGGCCGGGAATGGAGCGGGAGACCCCGTCCAGCGCGGAGGTGCGCCTGGCCTGCTCCCCGCCCTCGGCGTGCTTGGCATTCTCCCAGTTCCGGAGGGCTTCCCGGTCGTTGGCGGCCTGGGCGTCCCCGAAGACATGGGTGTGGCGGCGAATCAGCTTGTCCGCTTCATGACGGCAGACCTCCTCCAGGGAAAAGGCGCCTTCCTCCTCCCCCATCTGGCTGTGGAAGAGCACCTGGAGAAGCACATCCCCCAACTCCTCCACCATGCCCTGGGTGTTCCCCTCCTCCAGGGCATCCAGAAACTCCCCGGTCTCCTCCACCAGGTTCTTCTTGATGGACTGGTGGGTCTGCGCCCGGTCCCAGGGACACCCGTCGGGCTGGCGAAGACGACGGACCACTTGACGAAGACGGAGAAATTGCGCTTGGGTTTCTTCTTCCTGCTGCATGACGATCTAGAAAGCCTCGGACTCCTTGTTGCGGAAACGCTTGGCGCTGTCCGGGGTGATGATCTCCGTGGGGAGAATGATGATTTCCGGCGCTTCCTTGCTTCCCCCCCGGGCGGCCCCGCTTTGCCGGCGTTGCTGGACCTTGCGCGCCGTGGCTTGGATGGCCACATGGAGCATCCGGGGAGGATAGGTGAAGTCCGAGGCGATCTCGGGGCAAGTCGAATCTTCGATCCATCTGGCAACCAGAGGGAAGCCACCGGCGCCGGCGAAGATCTTGACTCCCTGGCCGCCGCTTTCCCGGTAGCCCTGGAAGGCAGGGATGAGAATGCCGTCCCACCCCGTCCAGACGGCGTCGTATTGGCAGTCCTCCCGTTCCAGGATCCGCTTCATGGCGTCCTTGGGGGAGGGGGCCTCCTCCCTGTAGTTGATCACATCCACCTTCAGCCCGGGATAGAGGCGGATGTGGTCCTGGAAATTCATCAGGCGGACCCGGAGAGCGGAGTCCTGGGGATCGGTGAGGGCGAGGATGCGTCCCGTGGCGCTGGCCTCGCCTCCCAGGGCATTCACAATGGATCTGGCGCTTTCCTGGCCGATCTTGGCATTGTCACCCGAGACCAGGATGTCCGGATTGAGGGGATAGACGAGAATGTCCGAGTTGTGGGGCTGGGGATAGACGATGTTGCTGCTCACCACGGTGACCACCACGCCGCCGCGGCGGGCAAGCTCGGCGCATAGCCCCGGAAGGCGGGACTGGTATCCGGTGGTGAGCAACACCACGGCGTCCACGGCGTCCCCCCCGCCGTTCTCCTGGGTCAGCTTCTGGAAGAGCATGTATTGCTCGTTGTTGTCCTTGGAGATCTCAAGATAGGAGTCCTTCTTCTCCAGCTCCTCCACGGCGTCACGGGCCCATTCCTCGGCACGGCGGCACCAGTCGGATTCGTCCTGCACCAGGGAGACCATGATGCGGGTCTTCCGCGGCTGTCCTGGCTCGGAATCCCGGGAACCGGAAGCCTCCCAGTCCTCCCTGCGGCAGGAGAAGGCGAGGAAAGCCAACGCGACGACCAGGCACAGAGGAAGAAGCGCCGCGGCCAGACGGGGGAAGCGGGGTAGGTTCTCTTTACGCATCTTGGGTACCCGAGAGGAATTTCTGGAAGGCGGGGGAATGGAGTTTCAGGGATTGGAGGGTTCCCTGGGCGGCCACCCGTCCCTTTTCCAGGAAGAGGATCTGGTCCTCCTCCCGGAGGGCATGGAGACCGTGGGTGACGGTGACAAGGGTGGTTTTGCCCCGGAGTTCCTCCAGGGCGAGGCGGAAGGCGTGCTCCGTGCGGGGATCCAGGGCGTTGGTGGCCTCGTCCAGCACCAGGACCCGGGGGCGGCGGTAGAGGGCGCGCGCCAGGGCGATGCGCTGGATCTCGCCCCCGGAAAGCCCTTGCCCCTCGGGCTCCAGCTCCGTGTCCGCCCCCTGGGGCAGACGCCGGACCAGCTCCTGAAGCTGCGCCATGGACAACGCTTTCTCCAGGGCCGCCTGGTCCCGCTCCCGGGGAGAGAGTCCCAAGGTGACATTCTCCGCCAGGGTTCCCTCCAGCAGGAAGGGCTTTTGGGGAAGATAGGCCACGTTGCGCCACCAGGCGGGGGCGTTTTCGGGAGTCAGGGGAAGGCCGTCCACGGCGAGGCCGCCCTCCTGGGGAAAACGCAGGCCCAGGAGCAGTTGGAGGAAGGTGGTCTTGCCGCAGCCCGTGGGGCCCACCACCGCCAGGGAATCCCCGGGGGACAGGCGAAGCTTCTCCACGGACAGCGCCGCCTCCCGGGCGCCGGGATAGGTGAAGGAGACCTGGCGCCACTCCAGGGCATCCTGGAAGGGCAGGGGAGCCACTTTCTCCTGGGCGGCCAGACGGTCCTCGGCCTCCCCGGCCGGGGCTCCCTGCTCCCGGAGATCCCGGCAGACCTTGTGGAGGGAAGGGCGAAAGCGCCGGAATTCCAATGCGCTCTGCATCAGGTAGATGGCATTGCTGCGAAGACGCACCAGCGCCATGGCGAGCAACGCCACCTGGGGCGCCACCCGGGAAAGATCCCCCTGGGCGAAGGCCAGGGCGCCCAGGGAGACCGCCAGCAGGGCAGCCAGGGAAAGGAGCTCCAGGACAGGCCAGGTGGAGCGGATTTGCAGCATGCTGCCGCCCTGGGCGCGAGCCAACCCCTCCACCGCCTGGCACACCCGCTGGAGAAAATGGAGACGCCGCCCATACACCGCGGCCTCCACCCGGCCCGCCAGCGCCTGGGCGCAACGCTCCAAGGTGGCCTGGCGTCCCTCCTGCTCCTGGCGGGCGAAGCGGCGCAGACGGCGGTTGCGGAGCGTCGTGAGGAGGGCGCAGGCGCCGCCCAGCAGAAGAAGGGCGGCGAGGGTCATGAGCGGCGCCCAGAGCAGAAGGAGGATGACCACGCAGAGGGTGTTGGCTCCTCCCCGGAGAAATTCCATGAGAGGGGAGATGGTTCCCTGGACCACGTTGTCACATTCCACGGCCACCTGGTTCATCAGCTCGGGGGAGGTCCGTTCCCGGAAGAACTCCACCGGCGCCTGGAGATAGCCGGCCAGGAGGCGTTTGGTGAGCTCCCGGCGCCGATTGGCCTGGAAGCGATATTGGAGGGCCATGCCCCAGATGGCCCACAGGGTGCGGAGAAGATTGGCGGCCAGAAGGAAGCCGCCCCCTTTCCACAGAAGGGAAAGCCCCTCTCCTCCTCCCAGCAGGCGCAGGAAGAGCTGCTGAAGGCCGGAGGGGGTCTTCTCCGGCAGAAGCAGGGAGAGGAACAGGGGGACCGAGGCCAGGGCGAGGACTTCCCACAGGGCGCCCGCCAGGAGGAATCCCCCGAAAAGCGCCAGGCGCACCCCGTCTCTCCGGCCAAGAAGGAGTTTCAGGTCGGAAAGGAGAGGTGCGCCGGGAGTGGGGGAGGGGGAGGCCACGGGGGAGGGCGATCCCGGAGAAGCAACCGGGGCCGGGGGAAGTGTTCTGGTTGGCTAGTAGCGAACCACCTTGTGGTTGCGTCCCGATTCGTAGACGGCCATGGCCATCTTGTGGACGGTGGCAAGGACTTCCTCGCCGGAGATGGGGGGTTCCTTGCCCTCGGCAAGGCACTGGTAGAAGTCCTCGATTTCCTTGTAGTGGCTGGCGCCCCAGTAGGAGGGACCGCCGCCGAAGTTGAAGGTCTGGCTGGGGTCCGGGGCGGCCGAGAAGGTGCGCCCGTCCCGCAGGGTGATGACCGCGCTCTCCGCTTTCATCACCGCCTTTCCGTTCTCGCAGGAAAGCTCGATTTCCACGTCCGCGTCGTGGTTGTAGTAGTTCATGGCCCAGAAGGAGGCACGGACGCCGTTCTTGAAGGTGATGAGACCGTCGGCGCAGTCCTCCACCTCGATGACGCCCTGGTGGGCGCGGTTGGCCATGGTGCAGTCGATGGTGTCGATGTCATATCCGCAGAACCAGCACATCAGATCCAGGGTGTGGATGGCCTGGTCGATGATGGCGCCGCCGCCCTCCTTGTCCCAGGTGCCCTTCCAATCGGTCTCGGTGTAGTAGGCGTTGTCCCGATACCAGGTCACATTGCACTTGGCGGCCAGCACCTTGCCCAGACGTCCGGAATCCAGGCACTGCCGGATCAGCTGGGTGCCCGCATTGTACCGGTTCTGGAAAATCACGCCCAGACGACGCTTGGTCTTCTTGGCGGTCTTCACCATCTCCTCGGCCTGCTTCATGGTGATGGCCATGGGCTTTTCCGTCAGCACGTCGCAGCCCAGCTTCATGGCCTCGATGGCGACGGGAGCATGGAGATAGTGGGGCAGGCAAATGTGCACCACGTCCAACTTGGACTTCCGGATCATCTCCACGTAATCCGTGTAGCACTTCACCGCAGAGGGCTTCCGGTCTCCGGCAAAAAGCTTGGCCATGGCCTCGGCACGGGCGGGAATCAAATCGCAGACGGCACACAGATCCACATTGGGCTGGGCTAAAGCGGGCATCCCGTGAAAGCGGGAGATACGGCCACAGCCAATGATGCCAACACGCAACTTCTTCATGAGAAAGAGGAGAATGGATGTTTGGAAGTTCTCCCTCGCTCCCGCGACACATGGGGAAACAAGGGAAGCCCCGGCGTAAAAAAGGAGGAAAATCAAAAAAACAACCCCGGTTCCCACCATGAAAACCTAAGGAAACCCAGGGCGCCTTCCCGCCAGGAACAGGAAAACATCTCAATATACCCACCGCCCAGCACTTCGTCACCCCTTGGCCCCGGAAATTGCCCCCAAGGGAGGTCCGGTCCTGGCACCCCGCGCGGAACGTCGCCCCGCCTCCAAAAACAGCATGCTTTCCAGCGCAATGGTCCGGTCCTGGCAACCGCGCGGTCTTTCACCGTCCTGGTCGGGAATGGGCAGGCGTTTATGAGATTTTCGAGCGTTCGTTGCCCAGGAGATAGTCGTCCTCCCGATCTGGATTACAGTGAGGGCGGCAGGGTGGGGGGCGTGGGGAATCCGATTCCCCCGCGCGCGAAGCGGAGAACCCGGGGGATTTTCTGGCAATCCGGGGACGGTTTCTTGGGTCGGAGGATTTGCGTCATTTCGTTTCCCCGGGGAATGAGGGGATGCCCCCGGCGATGGCTCGGCCCGCGGGTTCCCGCTTTCTGTTTCCTCGCCTAATGCTTGGGCACCCGGGGATGTTCTCACACCCGGGGGTTTCGCCCCCGTCTCGAAGACAGCATGCTTTTCAGCGCAATCGTCCGATCCTGGCGACCCGCGCGGAATGTCGCCGTCCTGGTCGGGAATGGGCAGGCGTTTATGAGATTTTCGAGCGTTCGTTGCCC
>JBJEVT010000030.1:98483-98711 GCA_051884615.1 Oligosphaeraceae bacterium | reverse complement strand
AGGAGATAGTCGTCCTCCCGATCTGGATTACGGTGAGGGCGGCAGGGCGGGGGGCGTGGGGAATCCGAATTACCCCGCGCGCGAAGCGGAGAACCTGGGGGATTTTCGGGCAATCCGGGGGGCGTCACTCCCGGGGGTTGCGACCCCGTCTGAAACCCTCTGTAGGGCTAGATGGGCTAGATGGGCTAGATGGGCTAGATGGGCTAGATGGGCTAGATGGGCTAGATG
>JBJEVT010000030.1:0-98383 GCA_051884615.1 Oligosphaeraceae bacterium | reverse complement strand
GGCTAGAAATCCAGGAGCGGCAGGGTATTTCGCTTTCCATAAAGAACAGGAGGCAGGGGCGTTCCTGGGCGGGCTTGCCCACCGGAAAAGTTGTCCCGGGGGCGCACGCCGGGGAGGTGTCTCCGGCAGGAGATTCTCTCCCCAGGAGAATCCAAGGGCTAGAGGGGCTAGAGGCCCAAGGGGGCTAGAAATCCAGGATAGAACAGGGGGCGTTTCCGGGCGGGCTTGCCCGCCGGGGAGGTTGGCCCCAGGGACGCACACCGGGGAGGGGGTGCCGGTGCCCAACAGGGCATTCTCTCCCCGGAGGCGGAACCGGGAACAACAAGGCATCCGGAACCGGATGCCGGAACGCCCCCGCCTTCAGCCCTCTGTGTAATCCGTGCGCGCCGCAGGCGCCTCCGTGTGCTCTATGTGGAAGCGGCAGCGCCTGGGGCGTAATCTGTGTTCTCCTTACGACAGCTCCCCCAAAAATCGCCCATAGCGTGCATTATGCGACGCAAATGGGGATGATGGAGGGGATGGGAGAAAACCGGGAAAGTCGCATTACCTTTGAGGAAAATGCCTCCGGCGCTTCTGTCGGGGATGTCGGCAAGGCGTGTTGGATGTTTGGGAACCGCGGGGAATCCCCGGGATCAAGGAGTAAAGAACGGAATGGGAAACCACAACGGGATGTTGTCCGGTCAAGGAAAGAAGGAGGTGGTCTGTCCCCACTGCGGGATGTCCACCTGCGGGCGTTGGGCGTTGTCGGGGGATGATTTGTTCGGGGAGGAGCGGCAATGGGTTTGCACCTTTTGCGGGAAGGAACTTCCGGGAGCGCCGTCTGTCCAAGGGGACGTTTACTGCCGTTCCTCCTCTTCCCGGAAGGCAGACGACTCCCTGTTGGACGACCTCTTCGGGGATGGGCAGCGCGCCTCCCGTGGCGCGGTGCTGGAGGGGGCTGCCTCCACCTTCTGCCGGAACTGCGTCCATTACCTGTCGGGTCCTTTTCTCAGCCGTTGTCATTTCCACCATCGGGACACGGAGCCCATGGACGTGTGCGGCGACTTTCGCCGGAGGGATTCCTAGAACAAAATCATAACTTACTTATTTGTAAGATGTTATAACATTTTTCGGATATGCGGCTTCTTTTGGGTGTTTTTCTGTTGGGGGTGTTGCTGGTCTCTTCTTCCTGCTTTATCCCCCGGGAGGCGGCGGTCTCCGCCCTTCCCCCTGCCAGCTACCGCATTTGGATCCGGTATCAGCCGAACACGGACAAGGAGGCCCAGTTTCACCTGGGGGTGCGTCCCGTCCCCATGGACAACGGGTGGACGGACCTTCGGATGCAGCGGGATCTTCAGCGGATGTATTTCGCGGGGGTGTCCGTGGTGTTGGTGGAGGTGTCGCCCCAGGCGCTGGTCCAGGAGGACTTCTGGGAGCGGTTTCGGCATTTTGGGGAATACGCCCGTGAATTCAGCCTCCAGACGGCGCTTTTCCTGGCGCCCTCCCCCGACGAGCCGGCTCCCGCCCTGGAGCGGGGCAACCTTCTGGGCTATCTCCGACGCCTGAAGCTGGAGGAGCTGAACTGCTATCTCCAGGAGGAGGGGCTGCCCGTGGTCCTGGTGCACGAGGCCTTCGCCCTGAAAGACGGGCAGAGCCCCCGGGAGGAGGGCGTCCGTCTGCTGCGCGTCGGGCGGGAGGTGCCCTCCCCTCTGGTCTCCCAGGATTCTCCCGAGGCGCTGGAAAGCGGATACCGCTGGACCTGGGGAGGACGCTGGGAGAAGGACGCCGCCTCCTCCGACGGCAAATGGTCCATTCCCCGTCGCCGCGGGGAGTCCCTGGGGCGGCAGCTGGAGGATGCCCGGCGCAGCGGCTGCCGGGTGCTTCTTCTCTCCAGCTGGAACGACTACCGGGAAGGTTCCTTCCTGGAGCCCAACTCCCTGGACGGCGAGGCCCTTGTCCAGGCGTTGAAGAGACGCTGAAGAGGCGGCTCCTCCCCTGCCCGCCCTCCCTCGGCAGGGTATATTATGCCGTTTTCCATTCCCACCCCCTGATCTGCCCCCTTTTTTCTCCTGGGACAAGCCCCCCCTCCCCCGCCCCTTTCGTCCGGCGCCGGGAGCCGGCCGCCGAATCCCCCGGGAAGAAGTCCTTGCGGGCGGAGCCGGGGAACCTGAACCCGGGCCCCCGCCCATCCCCCAAACCAACCACCGATTGGAGATCGCCGAAATGAACAAGAAAACGGTTCGCGACGTGGAACTGAAGGGTAAGAAAGTCGTCATGCGCGTGGACTTCAACGTCCCCCTCAACGCTGAGCACCAGATTACCGACGACACCCGCATCAAGGCCGCCGAGCCCACCATCAAGTATGTGCTGGAGCAGGGCGCCGCCCTGATCCTCATGAGCCACCTGGGGCGTCCCAAGGGGAAGGGATACGAGGCGGATTTCAGCCTGAAGCCCGTCCGCGACTACCTGGCGAAGGACCTGAACGTGGAAGTCCAGTTCGCCGAGGACTGCCAGGCCGCCGACGCCCAGGCCGCCGCCCTCCAGCCCGGCCAGATCCTCATGCTGGAGAACACCCGCTTCTACAAGGCCGAGGAAGGCAAGGTCAAGAAGACCGACGAGATGAGCGACGAGGAATACGCCGCCAAGAAGGCCGAGATGAAGGCCAAGAAGCAGCAGATGGCCGAGAAGCTCTCCACCTACGGTGACGTCTATGTGAACGACGCCTTCGGCACCGCCCACCGTGACCACGCCTCCACCGCCTCCATCGCCAAGTACATGAAGGCCAAGGGCTGCCCCAGCGTGGCCGGCTTCCTCCTGGAGAAGGAAATCAACTTCCTGGGCAACGCCGTGGAGAACGCCGTCCATCCCTTCGTCGCCATCATCGGCGGCGCCAAGGTCTCCGGCAAGCTGGAAGTCCTCCAGAACCTGATGAAGAAAGTCGACGCCATCCTCATCGGCGGCGGCATGGCATACACCTTCCTGAAGGCCCAGGGCCATCAGGTGGGCAAGTCCCTGGTGGAGGAGGACCTCCTGGAGACCGCCAAGGCCACCCTGGCCGACGCCAAGGCCAACAACGTGGACTTTGTCCTGCCCGTGGACAACCTGGCCGCCGACAAGTTCGACAACGAGGCCGCCATCACCGTGGTGGACGACGAGATTCCCGCCGACCTGATGGCGCTGGACATCGGTCCCAAGACCATCCAGAAGTACAGCGAGATCATCGCCAACGCCAAGACCATCGTCTGGAACGGCCCCATGGGCTGCTTCGAGATGAGCAACTTCGCCAAGGGCACCTTCGGGGTCTGCCAGGCCGTGGCGGAAGCCACCGAGAAGAACGGGGCCATCTCCGTCATCGGCGGCGGCGACTCCGTCAGCGCCGTGAACAAGAGCGGTCTGGCTCCCAAGATGAGCCACATCTCCACGGGCGGCGGCGCCTCCCTGGAGTATCTGGAAGGCAAGGTGCTGCCCGGCGTGGCCGCCCTGGACGACAAATAGTCCGGGCTTCCCTCCCCGCGCCACGGGGAAACGCCGCCCGGAGAACCACCCTCTCCCCGGGCGGCGCTTCTGCCCCCGTCCTTCCTTCCCCCCCCCTTTCCGAATCACCCTTTTCCGCATCAGGAGAAATTTTCGTCATGGAACGCAAGAAAGTCATTGCCGGCAACTGGAAGATGAACATGACCGCCAGCGAGGGCGCCCAGCTCATCGCGGACATCAAGGCCACCTGCAACGGCAGCTGCGGCTGCTGCAGCGCCCCCGAGGTCATGGTCTTCCCTCCCTTCACCACCATCGCCGCCGTCCAGGAAGCCGCCAAGGGCACGCCCCTTGTGGTGGGCGCCCAGAACGTGCACTGGGCCGCCAACGGCGCCTTCACCGGTGAGATCTCCGCCAAGATGCTGGTGGAGATGGGCGTGACCCATGTGATCATCGGCCACAGCGAGCGCCGCCAGTACTTTGGCGAGACGGACGAGACGGTGAACCAGCGGGTCAAGGCCGCCCTGGCCGCCGGCCTGAAGGTCATCCTCTGCATCGGCGAGACCCTGGAGGAGCGTGAGAAGGGCGTCACCGAGGCGGTCATCGAGAAGCAGGTCCTCTGGGATCTTGCGGATGTGACCATGGAGCAGCTGGACAACGTCATCCTTGCCTACGAGCCCGTGTGGGCCATCGGCACCGGCAAGACCGCCACCAACGAGCAGGCCCAGGCCGTCCACGCCTTCATCCGCGCCCTCATTGAAAAGAACTTCTGCCCGGTCTGCGCCGGCAAGATCCGCATCCTCTACGGCGGCTCCATGAAGCCCGCCAACGCCGAGGGTCTCCTGGCCCAGCCCGACATCGACGGCGGCCTCATCGGCGGCGCCGCTCTGAAGGCGGCGGATTTCGTGGCCCTGGTCAAGGCTGCCGCCCGCTAGCCAACCCTCCCTCCCCTGCCTCTCCCGCGTCCACTTCCTCCATAGGACGTCGGGAGGGCTTTCCCGGGAAAAGGGGAGAGGAGCCCCCGGGCGCAGGCGTCGCCCTGCCCCGCCCTCCCCTCCCTTCGACCGCTCCCTGGAGACGTTCTCCTCCTTCTTCCCCCCTCATTCCTGAAGAAGGAGGGGGTCGTCTCTTTTTTCTATCCTCGGCTCATTTTCTCCGAAAATTCCTGGAGCACCCCAGGAACCCCCACGGACACGAATGGTCATAGACCGCGCACAATCCCAACCCACCGACCGCCAGCTGGTGCAGCGCTTTCAGGCCACCGGAGACCAGGACGCCTTCGACGAACTGGTGCGGCGACATTCGGGGCGCGCATACCAGATCGCCTTCGGCTTCCTTGCCAACCGGGAGGACGCCGAGGAGGTGGTCCAGGATGCCTTCCTGCGCATCTACCGGCACCTGCCCCGCTTCCGGGGAGACGCCGAGTTCACCACCTGGATGTACCGGATTGTCACCAATCTCTGCAACAACAAGTACCGCTGGAACAAGGTGCGGGGCGCCGGACGACACATGAGCGTGGACGCCCCCCTGGAATCCCATGTCAGCTCCGGAGACGCCCCCCAAAGGCTGGAGCTGCCGGACGAACGGATGCGCCCCGACCACCAGGTGGCCTTCGAGGAAATGCGGGACCGCCTGGAGAAAGCCATGCAAACCCTGCCCGACGCCTACCGCCAGGCCGTCCTCCTCCGCAACGTGAAGCAGCTGGACTACGACCAGATCGCCGCCCTGCTCCATTGCGCCGTGGGCACCGTGAAGTCCCGCATCAACCGGGGCAGGGAAATCCTCCGGCAGGCCCTGGGCTGGGAATGAGCCCGCACCGCCCCCCTTTTTTTCTTTTCTCCCTTTCCACTCCTCTTTCCCCAAACGCCGGGCGCACCCCTCCCCTGCGACTATGACCTCCCTGCCCACCAATCCCGCAAACGCAGACGCCTCCCGCGAACAGGCGGACCGCCAGTTGGATTCCCTGCTGGATGCCTGGATGACCCCGCCGGAGGGCCTTTCCCAGAGAATCTGCTCCCGGTGCCGGGACTATGCGGGGGAGGAGAAGTTCCTGCGCCCCGCCCTCTCCCCCCGCCGGGGGCTCTGGGGTCAGTCCATTCTCGCCATGGCGGCCTGTCTCTGCCTGCTGGTCAGCCTGGCGGTGCTTCTGTGGGACCGCAGCCAGGATGTCTCCTCCCCGGAGGGCGTCCAGGTCATGGCGTTGGCGCCGGTGATGCCCCTTGCGCCCAAGATGGCGGCGGTGGCCGCCCCGGCTCCCGCCCTTCTTTCCCGGGAGAAGACGGATCTGGCCTCCCTTCCCTTGCGGGAGCGGGGATTCTCTTTCCAGGACGACCTCTCCCTGCGCCGCCGGACGCGGGCGTTGCCGTCCCAGAATGTCACCGCCGCCTCCGCCGCCCAGGGCGGCTTCTCCGAGGCGCACTCCAATGTGTCTCCCCTTCCGGCGGCGGAGCGGGAAGTCACCCATGTGTGGCTTGCCCCCCGGAAATTATCCGAGGAGAAGCTCGAGGATTTCCTGAAGCGGAATCCGGTGCTCGCCCAGGGCAGCGCGGTGCCCGACGAAAAGGGAATCTACACCGTCTCCCTCCTGGCCATGGACACGGAAATCCAGCATACCGTGGATGTCCTCTTCCGGGATCTCCATTGGAAGCTTCTCTCCCCGGATTCCCCCCAGCCCGGACAGGGCGGCAACACCCCCATCACCGGCAAACCGGTCCGGTATACGTTGAAAATCATTCCCCAGAATTGACGGATCTGGCGTGAGAATAGCCCGTCGCACTGCAAGAAACCGCCATGGAGCAGGTAGTTGGCTCCATGACGGTTTTTGTGTTTCCCTCCCCTGTCATTCCTTCCCAAGATGAACATCGAGACTCCCTCTGAAAAGATGAAATGGTTTCCCGCCGTCGTGCTTGTGATTGCCCTGGTGGCCGTCGCGGGATACTTCTATGCCCGTTTCCACACCCCGCCCCGTCCGCTCCTGACGTCCGAAGAGTTCCAGGAGAAAGTGGAGCAGGTCACCCTGGATATTCCCGCGCTCCTGGGCGAGCGCGAGCCCGTTCTTCTCACCCGTTGTCTCTTCGCCTTCAAGGCGTCCCATGTCCAAGTCCCCTATCATCGCCGGAAACGCTTCATCGCCCTCACGCCCGAGGAGGAGAATATTCTGGGACAAGAGACCCTCCGGCAGATGGAAGAGCTGGAGCTCTTCTACCATGACGAGGGAGACGAGCGGCGGGTGGAGAACCTGCTGGTCAAACTCGCCCCCGTCCTGGGCGAGGGATCGCAGGACATCACCTACCGCCTGGCGTACACCTCCGAAGTCAATGCCATGAGCCTCATTGGCGGTTCCCTGGTGATCACCAAGGGGGATTCTCCAGAAGATGGAGGATTCCGAACTCTCCTTCGTCCTCGCCCATGAATTGGCCCACAGCGTCGCCCGGCACAGCGGGGAGGATCTCACCAAGCACATTGCGGTGAAGGCCGCCGGAAGCCTCTGGCTGGGAGGAACAGAGGAAGAACTGAAAAAGACCGCCAATGTCAAGCAAATCTTCCTGCTGGAATCGTTCAATTTCCTGACGGAGATCGGCTTCCGGAAACCCTACAGCCGCATCCAGGAAAACGAGGCGGACGCCATTGCCGTCATCTTCATGAAGAAGGCGGGGTTGGCCCCGGAGGAAAGCCTCGCCGCCCTGGAAAAGCTCATGGGGGACGAGGGCGAAGTCTCCACCCTGGACAAGCTCTTCTCCACCCATCCCCTGACCCAGGACCGCATCGCCCGCATCCGCCAGTTCCTGGACTACGACGCCCAGAACGGAGAATTTCTGGACGCCATCCAGGAGGACGGCCAGGAGCTCGCCCTGGACTGGCACGCCCAGGTCATCCAGATGCTGGAGGACGTCAGCGTCCACACCCGGAAGGTGGAGGGAGCCACCGACAGCCTCTGGTTCATCCCCGGAATCTTCATGAAGGATTCGGAGAACTATCTTGACCGTCTGGCGCAGGAGTTTCCCCAGAGCAACCTCACCGTGGTGGAGTGGAGGCCCGCCTCCTTCAATGGGGAAAAGATGGAATACCGGGCGCGGTTTTTCGGGGGCTATCTGGCGCAGCTGATGGAGCAGCTTTTGGAGAAGGAGGGGGAGAAGCGGGAGAATCTGGTGCTGGTGGGACACTCCCTGGGCTCCCTGGCGGTGGCTGAAGCCTGCCGTGCCATGAACAAGAAAGGAGAGAAGGTGCGCCAGGTCGTTCTCATGGCCGCCGCCATCCCCTACGACTGCCAGGAGCTGTTCACGGCCTGCGAGGAGGCCTCCCTGGAGCCGCCCTGGAATCTGTACAGCTTCCAGGACCGTGCCCTGAAATACCTCTACCGCAATCGATTCCACCATATCGCCCTGGGATTCTGCGGTGCGGAGAAGAAACAGGCACGCATGAAGGAGTTTCTGCTGGATTCCCCGGAGACCGTCAAGGCGAAGCTGAAGGACATCTCCGTCTCCCATGGCTTCCGTCGCTATCTGAAGGGATTTATGGATGTCCGGGCGGGCGAGATTCCGGAGACCACCGTGAAGTACGATTTCCGCAAGATCGCCCCACCTCCCAAGTTCATGGCGATTCCCATTCCCCGGAAGGGCGCCACCGTGGCGGACTCCTACCTGGGATGGACCTTCGCCTACTATCTGCGCCTCCCCAAGATGCCCAGGTTCGGGAAGAAGGACAAGCCTTCGGAAGCCCCCGAAGCCGCCCAGACGGAGGAAGCCCGGGAGGATGCGGAGGAACTTCCGGAGATGACGGAAGAGAAGGAGGAAGAATGGGAGGATCCCCCGGAGGACACCACCCCCGAGGCCCTGGAGAAAGCCCGGAGAGGTCTGGCGTTCGTCATCTTCAATCCCCTGGGAGAAGTCTGCTTCTACTCCATGAAGTTCGACAAAGCCTACGAAAAATTCACCGAAATCAGGGAAACCCTGGACAAGATCGCCCGGGGCGAGCCCTATCCCCAGGAATAGCCCCGTTTTCCGCCCCCGCCTTCCCCCGTCCTTCCCGTGGAAGGACCGGGGCGGGATGGCTATAGTAACGGCATTTCCCGACGGCGGGACGTCTCCTCCCTGGGGCGCCCCCGGACATCGTCGGTTTCCGTGTCCCTGAACCCCATTTTCTGATTGGAAATGAAGACCTACAGAATCGCCATCATCGGCTGCGGTGGAATCAACCGTTGGGCCCACACCCCCACCTACCTGAAACTCAAGGACCGCGTGGAGGTGGTCGCCCTCTGCGACATCCTTCCGGACCGGGTCAAGGAGTTCCGGGACGAGTTCCATCCCCAGGCCGACACCTACACGGACTACCGGGAAGTGCTGAAGCGGGATGACATCGACTACGTGGACATCTGCACCCCCAACTACCTCCACGCCGAAATCGCCATCGCCGCCCTGAAGAGCGGCAAGCACGTCTTCTGCGAAAAGCCGGACGCCGTCTCCCCCGAGCTGGCCATGGCCATGAAGAGCGCCTCCGAGGAGACCGGGAAGATTCTGATGATCATGCGGAACAACCGGTTCGCCAGCATCTCCCAGGCCGCCAAGCGCTTCATCGACCGGGGAGACATGGGGAGGATCTACGCGGGCCGCTGCGGCTGGCAGCGCCGGCGGGGCATCCCCGGCAAGGGCGGCTGGTTCACCACCAAGGCCCAGTCCGGCGGCGGCCCCCTCATCGACCTGGGCGTCCACATGATCGACCTTGCCATCTGGCTCATGGGCAACCCCACCCCCGTCGCCGTCTCCGGAAACACCTACTGCGAATTCGCCAACTCCGACACCTCCGACTCCGTCAACTCCAACTTCGGTGACGCCGTCCAGGGGGGCACCTTCGATGTGGAAGACCTGGCCATGGGCTTCATCCGCTTCGACAACGGCGCCGTGCTCCAGATCGAGTTCAGCTGGGCCTCCAACGTGAAGAAGGAATACCGCTTCGTGGAACTCCGGGGCACCAAGGCGGGACTCACCTGGTCCAACGCCAACCGCCTGGAAATCTACGGGGAAGACGGGGGACAACTCACCGACACCCAGTTCGTGGGCGACCTGCAGGACAACGGACACGAGGAAAACCTGAAGCACTTCCTGGATGTGCTGGACGGCAAGGCCTCCCCCTGCTTCCTGCCTCAGCAGGGCGTGGACATGATCAAGATTCTGGCGGCGGTCTACGAATCCGCCCGCACGGGCAAGGAAGTTCAGTTGTAACTCTTTGCAAATAAACGAGTTATAACCATACGAATCCCCCCAGGGGGATTCTGCGGGGCTCCGGAGGACCCCGGCCGCGCCAGGCCGGAAGCACCCCCGGGGCCCTTCTTCTTTTCCGGGAAACGGCGCCTCCGGGCCGGAATTATCCTCAAAAAAGACCTATATTCACCAAAAACACCTAGCGAATGCTTCCTCTTTCCCGTTAGATTATACAAAGAAGCACACGATTTTCCCCTAGTCTCCCTTCCTCTCCCACCCACTTCTTTTCTTTCTCCTATGGCGAACGAGACTCCCATCAAAGTGGCCATCATCGGCCTGGACACCAGCCATTCCGTGGAATTTCCCAAGCTGATGCTGGACAAGAAAGTGGAAGAAGCCTACCGGGTTCCCGGCCTTCTCCCCACCCGCGCCCTGCGCTTCGACACCCCCTTCCAGAGCAAGGCGGGACTGGACGAACGCCAGGCGTATCTGGAAAGCCTGGGCATGATGGTGACCCAGGATTTCGACACCGCCGTGGCGGATTGCGATGCGGTGCTCCTGGAAATCAACGACGCCTCCTTCCACCTCCCCTATTTCCAGAAGTGCCTTGAGCTGGGCAAGCCCGTCTTCCTGGACAAGCCCTACGCCGACACCCTGGAGAACGCCCGGATCATCCGGGATCAGGCCGCCAAGCACGGCGTTCCCTTCTTCACCGCCAGCTGCCTGCGCTTCTGCCAGGAGACCCAGGCGGCCCACAAGGCGGTGCCCGCTCCTCTGGAAGGCATGGTGTGGGGTCCGGTGGGCAAAGCCGCCGCAGGCTCCAGCATCGTGTGGTATGGCGTCCACGCCGTGGAGATGATCCAGCTGCTCATGGGGCGTGGCGCCCGGACCGTCCAGGTCACCTCCAGCGCCACCGGCTATCTCCTCTCCCTCGCCTACGGCGACGAGCGGAAGGCCACCGTCTCCCTCACCCAGAGCCTCTACGCCTACGGCGGCGTGCTCCGCACCCCCGAGCGGGAGCCCCACCTCTTCCAGGAAGTCATCTCCGAGCACTTCTACCGCCCGCTCCTCCTGGAGATCGAATCCTTCCTCCGCACCGGCAAGATGCCCGTCTCCCTGGACGACTCCTTCGAGGTGATGGCCATCCTGGAGGCCGCGGAACGCTCCGTCCAGTGCGGCGGGACGCCCCAGCTGATCTACACCCGATAATCCCCCCTCCTTTCTCTCTTCACCCCCACACATAAGAAGGAACCCACGATGAAAAAGATTCGCGTTGGCATCATTGGCCAGGGCCGAAGTGGATGGGACATCCACGGCGCCGCCATGAAGCGCCCCAAACTCCGGGAACGCTTCGAGGTGGTGGCCGTCAGCGACCGCATCCCCGAGCGCATGAACGAGGCCGCCGAGGAGTTCTCCAGCAAGAAACACGCGGACTACCGCGACCTGCTCAAGGACGAGAACGTGGACCTGGTGGTGAACGCCTCCCAGAGCCCGGATCATGTGCCCATCTCCATCCAGGCCATGGAGGCCGGCAAGATGGTGCTTTGCGAGAAGCCCCTGGCACGGGATGTGAAGACCGTGGAGGAGCTGGAGGCCGCCATCGCCCGCACCGGCAAGTTCTTCGCCGTCTTCCAGCAGAGCCGTTTCGCCCCCACCTTCCGGAAGGTCCAGGAAATCATGGCCTCCGGCATTCTGGGGCGGGTCGTCATGGTGAAGATGGCCTTCAACGGCTTCGCCCGGCGGTGGGACTGGCAGACCCTCCAGTCCATGAACGCCGGCTCCCTGCTGAACACCGGCCCCCATCCCCTGGACCAGGCCCTGCAGCTGCTGGGCAACGTCATGCCCGAGAAGATCGTCTGCTACATGGACCGTGCCAACACCTACGGTGACGCCGAGGACCATGTGAAACTCCTCATGTCCGCCGCCGGCCATCCCGTGGTGGACATGGAGGTCTCCAGCTGCAGCCTCTTCAATCCCTATGTGTACCAGGTCTACGGCACCTGCGGCAGCCTCATCGGCGACCACGACAAGCTGAAGTGGAAGTACTTCGATCCCCAGGAAGCCCCCTCACAGAAGCTGATCCGCACCCCGCTGGAGGGCCGCGCCTACTGCTCGGAGACCCTCTCCTTCTACGAGGGAGAGTGGAGCACCTCCACCGAAGGCGCCGACTTCCACTCCCGGGTGGAGAAATTCTACCTGAATCTCTACGACGCCATCCTCAACGGCGCCCCCCTGGAAGTCCCCCTGGACCAGGTGAAGCGCCAGATCGCGGTCATCGAGGAGTGCCACCGGCAGAATCCCCTCTCCCGCCTGGAGGAGTAGTCCCGCCCCTCCTCCCGTCCCCTCCCTCCCCCGGGAGCACCCCTCCCGGAGGGGGGAATCCCCCCACTTTTTCCCTCCCTCCCTTCCCCCTTTTTCCCGCCATGCTTCAGGTTCATGTCTTCCCGGACAAGGTCCAGTCCGGCGCGGCCGCGGCGGCCCGCGGCGCCTCCCTCATCCGCAAAGCCCTCCAGGACTACGGCACCGCCAACATCGTGGTGGCCACCGCCCCCAGCCAGAACGAAATGTACGACGCCCTGGTGAAGGAGGAGAATCTGGACTGGAGCCGGGTCAACATCTTCCACCTGGATGAATACATCGGGCTGGACGACCATCACCCCGCCTCCTTCCGCTTCAATCTCCACAAGACCTTCCTGGATCGCCTCCCCATCCCCCCCATGGCATTCCATCCCGTCCAGGGCGAAAATCCCGATCCCCAGGCCGTCTGCGACGCACTGGAGAAGGAAATCGGCGCCCTTCGCCTGGATGTGGCTTTCATCGGCATCGGGGAAAACGGGCACATCGCCTTCAATGACCCCCCCGCCGACTTCGACACGAAGCGCTCCTATCTCCCCGTGCAGCTGGACGAGGTCTGCCGCCACCAGCAGTTTGGCGAGGGCTGGTTCCCCACCATGGAGGCGGTGCCCAAGGTGGCCATCTCCATGAGCGTGCCCCAGATCTTCCGTGCCAAGGCCATCATCAACACCGTTCCCGACGCCCGCAAGGCCGCCGCCGTGGCCGCCGCCGTGGAGGGTCCCGTCACCAACATGTGCCCCGCCAGCATCCTGCAGACCCATCCGGACTGCCACCTCTATCTGGATGCTCCCGCCGCCAGCCAGCTGAAGGGAAGCTACCCGCAATGAAGAATCCCGGCTGGGTTGACCTCCAGGTCAACGGACATCACGGGGTGGACTTCAACAGCCCCGACCTCACCGAGGAGCAGTTCCTCCGCGCCGCGGAGGAGCTGCTTGCCGCGGGCACGGCGGTCTTTCTGCCCACCCTGATCACCGGCCCCCTGGAACTCTACCGCCGGAACAGCGGCGTCATCCGCAGGGCCGTGGAGCGGGGGGGGCTGCAGAAGGCGGTGCCCGGGCTGCATCTGGAAGGTCCCTTCCTCTCCGGCCGGGGCATCGGCTCCCACAATCCCCAGTGGCTCCAGGTGCCCACGCCGGAGAAGCTGAAGGAGGTCTACGAAGCCACGGAGGGGTTCATCAGCCTGATGACCATCAGCGCCGAATCCCCCTCCCTGACGGAAGGCATCCACGCCGCCCGGGAACTGGGCATCCGGGTCTCCGTGGGCCATCATCTGGCCGGGTACGCCCAGGTGCGCGCCGCGGCAGACGCGGGCGCCAAAACCCTCACCCACCTGGGCAACGCCTGCCCCAATCTGGTGGGTCGCCACGAGAATCCCCTCCTGGCGGGCCTGGCCGAGGACCGCCTCACCGCCTTGGTCATCTCCGACGGCCACCACCTTCCCCCGGAACTGCTCCGCATCATTCTGAAGGTCAAGGGCCCCAGGAAGACCATCGTCACCAGCGACGCCAGCGACGCCACCGGAATGCCTCCCGGCCCCATTCGCATCCTGGGCAACGACGCCATCCTGGAACCCTCCGGACGACTCTACAATCCGGAAAAGCAGTGTCTGGTGGCCGCCGCCTGCACCATGCAACGCTGCATGGATTTCCTGGAATCCCTGAATCTCCTCACCGAAGAGGAACTGCTCTGGGTGGGGCGGGAAAACGCCCTGCGCCTGTTAGAGGAAAAACCATGACCCCCTGCCCTCCCCTGGCCTTCGCCTTCGCCGGTTTCCGGCACGTCCACGTCTTCTCCCTGGTGGAGCGCATCCGTCAGACTCCCGGCGCCACCATACTCGCCGCCTGGGAGGAGGATGAAGACGCCCGCAATCAAGCCAAGGCGAAGGGAGTGGACTGTCCTTTCGTGGACACCCTGGAGGAGCTGCTGGCTCTGCCCATCCAGGTTCTGGTGGTGGGTGAGGTCTATGCGCGCCGGGAGGCGATCATTATCGCCGCCCTTGAGCGGGGCATCCATGTCCTTTCCGACAAGCCCTTCTGCACCTCGCTGGAAGGATGGAAGCGGATCAATTTCCTGTGCAACAAATCCAGGAAGGTTCCCCGGCCCAAACTGGGCTGCATGTTCGATTTGGGCACCTGCCCTCCCATGGCCACGGCATCGCGCCTGGCGAGGGAAGGCGCGCTGGGAGAGATCCTCTCCGTCCAGTTCAACGGAATGCATCCCCTGAACTACCACAAGGGACGCCCGGACTGGTATTTCCAGGAAGGCATGCACGGGGGCACCGTCAACGACCTGGCCTGCCACGCCTTCGACTTTCTCCCCCGCCTCTGCGGCTGCCCTGTCGACTCCTTCACCTACGTCAGGGATGTCAACCGGTATTTCCCGGAATGTCCCCATTTCAAGAACGTCGCCAAACTCGCCTTTGAGATGAAGTGCGGCGCCAGGGTCACGGGGGATGTCTCCTACACCGCGCCTCGGGGATGCGCCTTCTCCCTTCCCTCCTACTGGCGCTTCACCGTCGCGGGCACCAAAGGGTGGATGGAATTCTCCTATGCGGGAAAGGAGGTGCTCCTGGCTCTGGAGGACGACCCCGCCCCCCGTGCCATTCCCCTGGATCCCCAGGGGGAGGATTATTTCGATGGCTTCCTGAAGGAAATCCAAGGTCAGGAGTCTGAATTTTCCACCCAGAGCCTCCTCAAGACGGCATGGTGGAGTCTGTGCGCCCAGTCCCATGCCGACGATATGCCCGACGACTGGCGGCCCGCCCCGAAGGGGAAGAAAAAGAAGAAATAGAGAGACGCAGGAGAAGCGCCGGCATCTGTCCCGCCGGCGCTTTTTCGTCAGTCGAATCCGGCGAAGCGCTTGCGATATTCTGTGGGGGAGAGGGCGTTTTTCTGCCGGAAGATCCGGCTGAACTGGGCGCGGTCGGGGAACCCGCATTTTTCCGCCACCTCGCCGCAGCGGATTTCCGTGGTGGTAAGGAGGCTCTCCGCCTTGCGGAGGCGACATTCCCCCAGGAACTGTCCCGGCGGGCTGCCGCAGAGTTGCCGGAAGAGCTTCCGGAAATGGGCATAGGACAGGGAGAGCCGTTCCGCCTCCCGGAAGAAGTCCCATGGTTGTTCCGGGTGGGCGGCGATCTTTTCCTTCAGGCCCAGGAGTTTTTCCCGATGGAGGGGGATGGAGGGCTCCCGGAGGGCGTAGCGGGAGGCCGACGCCTCCAGGAGGAGTTCCTCCAGCAGGAGGACCGTCCTGCCGTGGTGGATGGGGTTTTCCTGGCCCTGCTGGAAGAGGTGGAGCGTGCTCTTCATCAAGAGCAGAAAGCGCTCCGGGTCCCGGATGGGAATCCCCAGCTGGCTGGTCTTCCTGGGAAGGAAACCGGATTGGCAATATCGTTCCACCCGCTTGCCCTGGAAGCAAATCCAGCAATGCTCCGCCTCCTCCCCCGGCGGCGGGCCGTAGTGCCAGGGCACCCCGGGAAAGGTGAAGAAGGCCGCAGGCCCCGTGAGAGACTCCTCGGGCCCGTCCCCCACCCGCGCCAGCACGCGCCCCCGGTGGATATACTGCAGCCCGTAGTATCCCTCGAAGACCCTGCCATGGTTCCACAGGGTCCGGTTGATCACCTTGCCGGCGCAGACGAATTCCAAATCGGAGAAGTAGTCCATATCCAGAAGGGGATTTTAGCGGCGGCGAAGGCTTTGGAGCAGTTCCCGGGGTTCCCGCCGGCGAAGAAGCAGGCAAAAGAGGAGGTAGAGGACGGCGAAAAGCCCCATCTCCACCAGGAGCAGGAGGAGTCGGGGAAGCGGGACGAGGCCGTCGAGACAGGGAGGGAGGGCATGGATCAGCCAGCGTGCCAGCCGCGCCGCAAGATAGGCGGCGGGCGCCAGGAGCAGGAGGGACTTCAGGAAGGGGAGGAAGGACCACCGGGGCAGCAGACGCCGGTTCAACGCCAGCAGGACAAGCACCTGGCCCCAGGAGCAGATGCTGGTGGAAAGGGCCAGCCCTCCCTGACGGTAGAAGCGCATCAAAAGGAGGTTCAGGAGGAGATTCACCCCCAGGAAAGAAGCGGAGATCTTCATGGGGGTGAGGGTGTCCTTCCGGGCGTAGAAGGGATGGGTGGCGATCTTGGCGCAGCAGAAGGCCGGGATGCCGGCGAGATAGAACAGGAGGGTGTAGGTCGTCTCGTCGATGGCCTTCTGCTGGAAGGCGCCCCGGGCGAAGAGGAGCTCCACCACATCGTATCCCGCCGTCAGCAGGAAGGCGGTGCAGGGCAGCGCCAGAAAGAGAACCATGCCCAGGGCGTAGTCCAGTCCCTCCCCCACTTCGGCGTCATCTCCCCGTGCCTGGGCGCGGGAGAGGGCGGGCAGCGCCACCATGCCCATGGCCACCCCGAAGAGGCCCACGGGAAGATAGACGAGGCGCTGGGAATAGTTCAGCGCGCCCACGGCGGCCGCCCCCAGAATCAGGCCGAAGCCCTTGTCCACCAGGCTGTTCAACTGCATCAGCCCCGCCCCCACCAGGCCAGGAAGGATGCGGCGGCACAGGAGAATCACCTCCTGGTCCCGCCAGGAGAAATCCCAGTGGAAGACGAAGCCCCGGCGGCGGCAGGCCAGCACCAGGAAGAGGAGTTGGAGGAACCCCGCCAGGAGGGTGCTGCCGCAATAGAGCCAGAGGGCGGCCTCGTCCTGGTTTGTCCAGCCCCATCCCAGGAGGATCAGGGAGGCCACCTGGACCAGGTTGAAGACCCCCTGTGCCAAGGTGGCGGCGAAGAAGGAATTGAGGCAGTTGAGGATGGAGGCGAAAGCCCCGGCGGCGCAGATCAGGATGGAGAAGGGCATCAGCACCGGCAGAAGCTGGAAGGTGGTGCGGACGGTCTCCCCCTGGAAGAAATGGCTGACTCCCAGCAGGCCGCCCAGGATGCCCAGGAACAGGCTGAAGGCCAGGAGGATGGCTGTCTGCAGGGAGATGGTGCGGCAGGCCAGCCGCCAGGCCCGCTCCTGCCGGTCTTGCGCCAGGTGGGCGGAGACCATGGGCACGAAGGCGCTGGTGAAGGCGCCCTCCCCCAGGAGCATGCGGAAGCTGTTGGGGACGGAGAAGGCGGTGGTGTAGGCGGCCTGGGCGACGCCCGTGGCGCCCCAGAAAGCCGCGCCGCACATGTCCCGGAGCAGTCCCGTGACCCGCCCCAGGAGGATTCCCGCGGCAGAGGAGAAGAGTCCCCGCCCCATTCTCCGGGATTCCCCGCCCTTGCCGGAGGATTCCCTGGATGCCGGCGCCGCCTTGTCTTCCACCGTTCCGCTCCCTGTCTTTCAGACGTGCTTATCGGCGGGGCAGGAGAATCTCCCCCCAGATGTCATTGCCGGAGAAGCGCCACACGCCGGGAGAGACTTCCCGGGCGTGGCCATAGAGGGCCTCCATGGGCGGGAAGTCTTCCGGCAGCACCAGCTCCGCCTCCACATTCTCCGGGCCGATGGAGGCCGCCATGACGGCGGGAGCCCCGTCCTCGTCTCTCCGGAATATCGCGGCCTCGGCCTGTCCGGCCGCCACCTGCAGCTTGGCGGGGGTGGCGCCCTGGCGGGAGAGGATCCAGGGAGAGAGATTCTTCAGCATGGTGGCGAGTTCCTTGCATTCCTGCCAGTGCCACAGGTAGTCCTCCCGGGTCTGGACCGTCACCCGCCCCTTGAAACGCTCCGGGTTGAAATAGCCCCGTTTCAAGTCGGTGAAGGAGTAGAAGATGAATCCCCGGGCGCCCCGCAGGGCCTCCAGCAGGATCACGCCACGCATCTGGGAGGGCCGGGGCTGGATCCACTCGAAGAAGCGCTCGGGAGTGTTGACGGCGGCGTAGATGCCCCAGTTGAAGACCTGGGGAACCACCCAGGTGGGCTGGCCCGCCTCCCTCACGGCATCCATGGCCTCCAGGGTGCGACGCTGATGGGAGACCTTGTCCTTGTTGATGGGATAGGGGTCCACGCCCAGGACGTCGCAGGAGCTGGCGAAGAAAGGAGTCTCCAGGAAATCGCAGAGGACGGCCCACACGGGATGGTGGGGATCCAGCTGGTTGAGGAGACTACGGCGCTCCTGAGCCTGCTGGATGTCCTTCAAGGGGATTTCATCGTTGTTGTACCATGCCAGGATGGCGGGATGCTCCCGGAAGGCGCGCACCAGGAGCTCCACCAGCTCCGGCGTGGTCTCCACCTGGAATTTCTCCCGGGCTTTGGCCGTGTGGGCGGCAAAGCGGGGAAGATCGTAGAAGTCCTTCAGGGAGAAGATCACCTTCTTTCCATGGCGGTTCAAATCATCCAGGGCCTTCCGGATGACCTCCAGATCTCCTGCTGGCTCCTTGGAAGAGAGGCGAAGAGCCCAGCTGTCGTAGAAGAGGAAGCAGTTGAAATCGGAGTCGCAGAGGAACCGGCGGTCCTCCTCGTCAACCCAATTGGACATGTAGATGCCGATGGGCAGATAGGGCTTTCCGTCCACCAGGGCCCGTCCATAGGCGTCGATATGGCAGGCGCCGGCGGGGGCCGGGGCGTCCCCCTTCCGTGCCTGGACCGTCAGCTGGCAGGGCTCTCCCACGGGCGCGTCGGTCGTGACATCCCGGAGCTGCGCCTGGAAATTCACCGTGTCGCCGTCGGCGAAGGCGGCGTCCTCCAGGAGGAAATCCGCGGAGTGGCCCGCGAGAGGCTGGCGGCGGCTCCACTTCGCGCCCGTGGAATCCGTGAAGGAGAGCTCCACATTCAGGTTCCGGAAGGGCTCCTCTCCCCTGCCGTTGCCCAGGATGGCGGCATTGAGGCGCACCAGGGGACGCTCCAGGGACAGGGTTCCCTGGACGGGATAGACGAACTGGAGGCGCGGGACTGCGTCCGGGGCGGCAAGGCTGGCGTTGTCAAACCAGACGGTGCCGGTGGCGTTCTTCTGGAGATAGAGAACCACGATTCCCCGGGTCGCCTGTTTCGGCACCCGGGTGAAGACTTCCAGATTCACCCAGTCGGAGGTTCCGTCGGGTCCCGCCTGGTAGTTGCCGCCCAGCCATTTTCCCTGGTCGTCGTTGTATTCCACGCCGATGGCGGTCTTGCCGTGCTCCACATTCTCGCATTTCACCTGGACCCGCAGCTTGTATGCCTGCCCGGGAGTCAGCTCCACCACCTGGCGGTTGAAGGCATAGGGCATGTCTGGCGTGCGGGTGACCTTCAGACCGCCATTTCCGTTGAAGCCATGGCCCCGCGCCACCTCGGAGCCATCCACCATGACCCACCCCGTGGTCCCGTCCTCGAAATTCCCGTTCACCAGAAGATTTTCCTGGGCAAGGCAGCAGAGAGTGCACGCAAGAAGAAGGAGGAATGTTTTTTTCATCTTGTCTACAAACGGGTTGGATGGTTATGAAAAAGAAAGGCTCTAGCCGTTCTTCCGCATGGCCTGGACATCCTCGGCGGAGACGGTCTCCTCCCGGGGATCGAAGCGGGTGTAGTAGGGGAAGAAGGTGAGATTCTGCTTTCCCGTCATGCCGTTGCGGTTCTTGGCGATGATCAGGACGGCGTCCAGCCCGCTGGACTGGTCCGTCCCCTGGGCGTATTGTTCGTCCCGGTTGCGGTGGAGGAGGGCCACCACGTCGGCATCCTGCTCGATGGCGCCGGATTCGCGGAGATTGCTGAGCTTGGGCTGTCCATCCCCCTGCTCCGCCGCGCGGTTCACCTGGGCAAGGACCACAATGGGGATGTTCAGCTCCTTGGCCAGGGACTTCAGGGCGCCGGAGATGCGCGCCACGTCGTTTTCCCGGCTGGCGTTCCTGTTGGTGGAGCTGATGGTGATGAGCTGGAGATAGTCGATGAAGAGAACCTGCACCTTGTTCTTCTCCACCATGCGCCGGGCTTTGGAGCGCAGTTCCAGAATGTCGATGCCGCCGGTCTCGTCAATGACAATCCGGGCGTTCTTCAGGCTGGAACAGGTCTCCTTGATCCTCTGGGTCTCCCCCGCCATCTGCTCCGTCTGATAGGCCAGGTTGGAGATGTTCACCCGCGCCCCGGAGGAAATCAGACGCAGGGTCAGCTGGTCGGCGGACATCTCCAGGGAGAAGATGCCCACGGAGACGCCGTTCATGGCCATGTTGTAGGCCATGTTCAACGCCAGGGCGGTCTTGCCGATGGAGGGACGGGCCGCCAGGACGAAGAGCATCCCCGGCTGAAGCCCGCCGGTCATGGATTTGTCCAGCACATCGTAGCCCGTGGCGATGCCCAGGCTCTCGCCGGTGGACGTCGCCGAAATGAGCTTGACAATGTACTTCATGGCATTGTCCACCAGGGGCGCGATGGCAAGATAGTCCCGCCGCTCGTTCATCTGGCTGACTTCCAGAACCTGCTTCTCGATGACATCCAGCAGCTCCTCGGCCTTCCCCTGGTGCTCGTAGCACTGCAGGATGGTCTCGGTGCAGGTGGCGATGATTTTCCGGAGGACGGCGGCCTGGCGGACGATGTCCACATGGCGGTCGATGAAGGCGGCGGTGGGCACCTTGTCCATGAGGAGCAGGAGGTAGCTTTGGCCGCCCACCTGCTGCAGCTGTCCGTTCTTCTCCAGATAGTCGGCCAGCACCACGGCGTCCACTCCCCCCTTGCTGGTGGAGTTGGCGTTGAGGGCCACCATGGCATTGAAGATCGTCTGATGGGCCTGGCTGTAGAAGGCGCCTTCGAAGTTCAGGCGTCCCATGGCGGTGGAAACCGCCTCGGAGTCCATGAGCATGGCGCCCAGGATGGCGCTTTCCGCCTCCAGGTTGTGGGGTTTTTCCCGGTTGATGCTCAACACCCCGGCGACGGAGGTCTGCCCCTCCGCGCGGGAGGCGGTTTCGCTGTTCTTCCTGCGCTCGTCCATCACCATCATACTATCGCAAGCCGCTGAGCTTCAAGGTGAGGATTTGATAGGGCTCCAGCGAGAAGGGGCAGCCTCCCGCCTGGACGGGAAGAGCGCCCTCCTCGTTCCACTCCAGGGCGTCGCTGACAGCCACCCGGGGAGCCGGGGAGCCGGCGGGGAAGACCAGCCTGCCCCGGGCGCGCCGCCCGTGGTTCTCCACCAGACGCAGGTAGAGATCGTCGGTCTTCTCGCCCCGCTTCACCACTTCCAGGGTGAAGCCCTTTCCCTCCAGGGAGAAGGGCAGGCCCAGTCCCGCCGGGGCTTCGCCCGCGAAGCAGGCGGGGGCGCGGTTCAGCTGGGCGGCCTCCTGCTGGACCAGGCTGTCCTCCAGGGGACCTTCGTGGGGCTGAAGGGCATAGGTGAACTCCTGGCGTCCCAGGTCGCAGGTGTAGTCCGGCCACTTGGGAGAGCGCAGGAGACTCAGCTCCAGCACGCCGTCCCGGATGCAGTGCCCGTACTTCCCGTCGTTCAGCAGAGCCACGCCCCTCTCGGCCTGGGAAAGATCCGCATAGCGGTGGGCGCACACCTCGAACTGGACGGAATCCCAGCTGGTGTTGGTGTGGGTGGGACGGCGCATCTGGCCATACTGGATGTCGTAGGTGGCCCAGGCGCTGCGCACGGTGGTGGGGAAGGCGACCCGCAGAATCTTACGCCCCTCCTTCCAGTCCACCACGGTGTGGAACTCCAGGGTCCGCCCCTCGCCCGCCAGGGAGACCTCCTGCTCCAGCGCGGAGACCCCGATGCCCAGGGAGAAATGGAGGAGGGAGCGGACGGGGCCCCGCTCCCGCCAGGCGGCCTTTCCGGGAACGGCGGCGGCGTTGGCGGTCTTCTGGTTGCGATACCAGGGGTCCAGATCCCAGGCGTCGTATTCCGCAGGATCGTCATGGTAGAGGGACAAGGTGTTGCCGGGAGCCGCCATGCATTCTTCGCCGTTGCCGTCCTGGAGGAAGAGGCTCTCCAGGGTGCCGTCCGGGGCGAAGCGGGCGTTCAGCTTCCCGTTCTCCAGCACCAGGGACTCGTCCCGCGTGGTGCGGACCGCCTGGCTGGGCTCCCCGGGCACACGCCGGAGGGTCAGGAAGGCATAGGGGGGCACCTTCACCGCCGCAAAGACCCTGCCGTCCGACTCCACCTGTAGGGTGACGGCATCGCCTTGGGCGTCCACCACCTTCCCCGTGGCCCAGGAGGCGGGAAGCTCCACGGGACGGGCATAGGGAACGGAGAGGCTGTTGAAGAAGGTCAGGCTGTCCTCCCCGGGGGCGAGCAGCTTCGCCGCCAGGCTCTTCTGGAGCTCCGCCAGCTTGTCCAGGCACTCCTGGTGCTCCTTCTGGGTGCGCTGGTAGACCAGACGGATGGAGGAGCCGGGGATGATGTCATGGAACTGGTTGAGAAGGAGGGTCTTCCAGATTTGGTCCAGTTCCTTCCGGGGATATTCGGCGGGAGGCAGGAGGGCGGCCAGGGCCTCCGTCTGCGCCAGACGCTGCTCCAGGAGCCGGTTGCCTCGCTTGGTGCGGGCCTGGCTGGTCAGAGTCGCCCGGTGCTTCTCGAAGTAGAACTCGCCCTGCCACACCGGCAGGTCGTCCCAGTATTTCCGCATCCGGTCCAGGGCGTCCTGGGCGCGTCCCATGGTGATGCGGGGCACATCCTCCATGTCCTTCATCATCAGACAGCGTTCCACATGGTCCCGGCAGGGGCCGCCGCCGCCGTCGCCGATGCCGAAGAGGGAGAGGAATTCGGGGCAGAGGGCGGAATCCTTGTCGTTGTCCTGGGCCTGGGCCATGAAGCCGGCCTCCTGGGCGGAGTTGTAGTTGTCCTCCGGGGGGAAGTGGGTGAGGACCTGGGTGCCGTCGATGCCCTGCCAGCGGAGGGTGTTGTGTTCGGGCTTGTTGACGGCGTTCCAGGAGAGTTTCTGGGTCAGGAAGGTGTCGCAGCCGCAGATTTTCATGATCTGGGGGGTGTTGCCGTTGTATCCGAAGACATCGGGCAGCCAGAGGTTGCGGACCTCCACGCCGAACTCATCCCGGAAGAAGTTTTTTCCGTGGAGGAACTGTCGGATGAGGGATTCGCCGGAAGGCAGATTGTTGTCGGCCTCCACCCACATGCCGCCCTGGCATTCCCAGCGTCCTTCCCGGACCCGTTCCTTGATCTGGGCGTAGAGCCGGGGATAGTGGTCCTTGACGAACTGGTAGAGCTGGGGCTGGGAGGCGCCGAAGTGGTATTCGGGGAATTGCTCCATGAGGCGCAGCTGGCTGGAGAAGGTGCGGGCGGCCTTCCGGACGGATTCCCGGACGGGCCAGAGCCAGCCCACGTCGATGTGGGCGTGTCCGATGGCGGTGCAGCGGAGAGCGGAGGCGCAGGCGGGAAGCCGGAGCAGGGGCTGGAGGGCCTTCCGGGCGGCGGCGGCGTTCTCCGGATCGCCGCAGTAGACATCCAGGGCGCGGGAGAGCCCCATGGCGATCTGGCGGGGACGATACCGGGTGACCTCTCCCTTGTGGTAGACCTTCAGCAGATTGTGGAGCTGGTGGAACTCCATGCGGAAGCGGTAGAGCTCCTCCCGGAAGATGGCGAGGCGCAGATGCTTCACCACGGGATGGGACTGGCCCTCGGGATGGGTCTCCCGGGTCACATGGGGCGCCCAGGGGAAATTGGTCTTGCCCTGGATGTTGCTCGCCACGCCCTCGATCCAGAAATCCACCGTCTGGCCGCCTTTGGCGGGCTGGGGGAAGAAATAGGTGTCCTTCACGAAGAAGTGGTCGAAGAGGGAATGGTCCGTCATGCCGCAGACGGGCACCCCCTCCCCGTCAAAGAGCAACGCCTCGCCGCCCAGGTTCAGGCGCATGACCAAGGTCTGGCCCTCCCAGCCCTGGGGCACCGTGCCCCGGACATGGACCCAGCAGCTGTCCCAGTCTTTTCCCCAGCACTCCCCTTCCTGGAGGGGACGGTATTCCAGGCTCTCCCGCTCCTTCCAGGGCACGGGCTCCTGGGAGACGGCGATGGTGGCCTCCAGGGGAGCGTACTCCTGGAACATGTCCTCCTCGGAACGGGAATAGAAGACATTGAGGCGGCTCAGCACTTCCTTGAATTGATTTTCTGTCATGGGGAGAAAGGGGAGGAAAAGGGTTCTTGCGAAGAAGGGGGGAAAAGGGGGAATCAGGGGTGGCTGCCCTTGCGGATCTTGATCTGGAGTTCCGCGGGGGAGGAGAGGACCCGGCTGTAGGGCTCGGTGATGGATTCGGTGAGCCACACATTGCCGCCGATGACGCTGTGATGGGCGATGGTCACGTCGCCCAGGATGGTGGCGCCGGCGTAGACCGTCACATTGTCCTCCAGGTTGGGATGGCGTTTGCTGCCCTTGATGAGGCGGCCGCAGCCGTCCTTGGGGAAAGAGAGGGCGCCCAGGGTGACCCCCTGGTAGAGCTTCACATTGTCCCCCAGCACGGAAGTCTCCCCGATGACCACGCCGGTGCCGTGGTCGATGAAGAAGCTCTTTCCGATGGTGGCTCCGGGATGGATGTCGATGCCCGTGGCGGCGTGGGCGTATTCGCTCATGATTCTGGGCACCAGGGGGATGCCTTCCTTGTAGAGCACATGGGCGATGCGATGGACGGCGATGGCGCGGAATCCGGGATAGGCCAGGATGATCTCGTCCAGGGAGCGGGTGGCGGGGTCACCGTCCAGGGCGGCATGGCAATCCAGTTTCAGCATCTCCCGGATTTCCGGGAGCATTTCCAGGAGGCGGCGCGCCACCCGTTCCCCCTCGTCGGCGGGAATCTGCTTCTGGGCGACGCGCTCCAGGTAGGTCAGCGCCAGGGAGATCTCCTGGGCGAGGGCCTGGTAGAGGCCGGGAAGGCGTCCCGACAGGCTTCCCATCAGGGAGGCGCGGTAGAAATCCTCCGTGCCCGAGTATCCCGGGAAGAGGATCTCCAGGAGGCCCTCCAGAATGCGGAGCACATTCTCCCGGCGGGGGAGGCAGAGGCAATCCCGGTAGGAGACGGCCTGCCCGTCGCGGAAGGTCTCCTCAAGCCGTCGGGAAACCTGGTTGAGAAAATCCATGGAGGAAGAAGTCATGGGAAGGAGAGGATTAGGGGAGAGGGGATTGGAGGGCCCGCAGCACGGGGAGGATCTGCTCCACCGGGAGCCCCATCACATTGGAGAAGAGTCCCTGGATCTCCTCCACCACCTGGTCGCCGTGGTCTTGGATGGCGTAGCCGCCGGCTTTGTCCAGGGGCTGGATGAGGGAAAGATAGTGGCGAATGGCCGTCTCGTCCAGGGAGCGGAAGCGAACCCGGGTGGCGACCTGCCAGCTGCGGAGGGCTTCCCCGTCCCGCGCCAGGGTGACGCCGGTGAGGACCAGATGGCTTCTGCCGGAGAGGGACTTGAGCATCTCCACCGCCTCCTCCAGGGTGCCGGGCTTGCCCAGGAGGCGTTCCTCCAGGGCCACCACGGTGTCTGCCCCCAGGGTGAGCTTGCCCGGATGCCGCCGGGAGACCTCCACGGCCTTCTGGCAGGAGAGCCGCCGGGCGTATTCTCCCGGGGGAGTCCGGCCATCCCAGGCGCCCTCCTCCCCCTCGGCGGGATCCGCCACGAAGGAGACGCCGTGGCCGGCAAGAAGCTCCTTCCGGCGGGGCGACGCGGAGGCCAGCACGATCTCCGGCAGGGAGGCGGTGCTGGGAAGGCACAGGGTGAGGATTTGGAAGGGGGCCAGGGCGAAGGCGTAACCGGCCTCGGGCGTGCCCTCCAGGGGCGCGCCCTCCTCCCATTCCATGGCGTCCATCACAACGGGACGGCACGCCTTCAGGGAATCGGCCAGCCGCAGCACGCCCCGGGCATGGCGGCCGCGGGTCTCCACGATGCGGAGAATCCAATCCGCCGACTTCTCGGCACGCTTCAGCACCTCCCAGGAGACGCCCTCCCCTTCCACGGAGACGGGCAGGGAGAGTCCCTGGGCGGAGAGGCCGGGGAAGGGCCAGGGGTCCCGGTTCAGCTGGGCGGCCTCCTGGTAGACCGGGGCATCCTCCCAGGTGCCCGCGTGGGGCAGCAGGGCGTAGGTGACTTCCTGCTCCCCCTGGTCCGCCTGGAAATCCGGCCACTTGGGGGAGCGGAGGAGATTGAGCTCCATTTCCGCGCCCTTCACGGAATGGCCGTATTTGCCGTCGTTGAGGAGAGCCACGCCCATCTCCGGCTGGGAAAGGTCGGCGAACTTGTGGGCGCACACCTCGAACTGGACCTGCTCCCAGCTGGTGTTGTCGTGGGTGGCGCGCTCCATGACGCCATACTGGATCTGGAAGGCGGCCTTGGGGCTGCGGACGGTGGTGGGGAAGGCCACCCGCAGCATCTTGTGGTTCTCGTGCCACTGGATCTTCGCCTGGAACTCCAGACGCCGGCTCCCCTTCTCCAGGGAGACCTCCAGCTCCAGGCTGGAATCCTGGAAGCCCAGGGAGAAGTGGAGCACGTCCCGCACCGGGCCGGTCTCCCGGAAGGCGGGGCGCAGAATGGCGGGCTCCCAGGGGATTTCCTCGCCCCGGTACCAGGGATCCACGTTCCAGGCGTCGTAGATGGCGGTTTCATCGTGGTAGAGATGGAAGGCGTTGCCGGGAGCCGCCAGATACTCCTCGCCGGTGCGGCGGTCCCGGGCGGAAAGCACCCTGCCCTGGGCGTCGAAGCGATAGCACATCTCGCTGTTCTCCAGGACCAGCTCCTGGTCCTGGAGGGTGGAGGGCGCCGGGCCGGACTCCTGGGAGAGGAGGGTCAGGAAGCCCCAGGAGGGCACTGTCGCCCGGGCCACCAGGGCGCCGGAAGCCTCCCGCTGGACGGGAACGGGATTGCCCTGGAGATCCTGCCAGCTCCCGCTCCGGGCGGCGGCCTCCCGGGGAATCCGCAGAGCCCGGCGGTAGGGGGTGGAGAGGGCGTTGAAGAAGGTGACCGCCTCCTTCCGGGGCGCCAGAAGAGCATGGCCCGCCGTCTGGAGAAGCCGCGCCAGCTCCTCCAGGCACTGGGCGTGCTCCTGCTGGGTGCGGTGGTAGACCTGGTCGATGGAGGAACCGGGGATGATGTCGTGGAACTGATTCAAGAGCAGAGTCTTGCAGATTTTGTCCAGCTCCTTCCGAGGATAGGCGGAGGGGGGCAGCAGGCTGCAGAGGGCCTCCGTCTGCCCCAGGCGCTCCTCCACCTTCCGGTTGTTGCGCTTGGTGCGGGCCTGGGTGGTGAGCGTGCCCCGATGGTTCTCGAAATAGAGTTCCCCCAGCCAGAGGGGCAGCTCCTTCCGCTGGTCCAGCATCCGGTCGAAGAGGGGCTGGGCGAAGCCGAAGGAGACCCGGGGGGAACCCTCCCAGTCCTGGAGCATCTTGCCCCGGAGGACGTAGTCTTCGCTGGGACCGCCGCCGCCGTCCCCCAGGCCGAAGAGGGAGAGGAATTCGGGGAATTGCGCGGATTCCTGGAGCCGGTCCTGGGCGCGGCAGAGCTGGGAGGCCGCCAGCAGGGCGTTGTAGTCGTTTTCCGGGGGGAAGTGGGTGACCACCCGGCTGCCGTCGATGCCCTGCCACTGGAAGGTGCTGTAGAGGGGCTTGTTCACCGTGTTCCAGGAGAGCTTCTGGGTCAGGAAGAAGTCGCAGCCGCAGATTCGCATGATCTGGGGGGTGTTGCCGTTGTATCCGAAGACATCCGGCAGCCAGAGATTGCGGACCTCCACCCCGAATTCGTCCCGGAAGAAGTTCTTGCCGTGGAGGAATTGGCGGATGAGGGACTCGCCGGAGGGCAGATTGTTGTCGGCCTCCACCCACATTCCGCCCTGACATTCCCAGCGGCCCTCCCGAACGGCCTGGACGATGCGGGCGTAGAGTCCGGGATACTGGTCCTTGATGAACTGGTAGAGCTGGGGCTGGGAGGCGCCGAAGCGGTATTCGGGATGGCGCTCCATGAGGCGCAGCTGGCTGGAGAAGGTGCGGGCGGCCTTCCGGACGGATTCCCGGACGGGCCAGAGCCAGCCCACGTCGATGTGGGCGTGGCCGATGGCGGTGGCGCGGGGCGCGGAGCCACGGGCGTGCAGCGCCCACACGGGCTCCAGGACCTTGAGGGCCTCTCCGGCCCGGGAGGGGTCCCCGCGGTAGGCGTCCAAAGCCTTCCCCATGGCGTGGGCAAGCATCCGGCAACGGTAGTCCTTCACGTTGTTGCCCAGATATTCCAGATAATAGCACAACTGCCAGAACTGGAGACGGAAAAGATGAAGTTCCCGGTTCCACAGGGCAAGGCGGGCGCAACGCACCACCCCCGTGGAACGCCCCTGGGGATGAGTGGCGCGGGTGGCATGGGGATTCCAGTCAAAGTCCGCAGGCCCCAGGATGTTGTTGGCGGCCGCCTCCACCCACAGGTCGATGGTCTCCCCGCCCTTCAGGGGGGACGCCAGGTAGAAGACCTCCTTGGTGGTGCCCGGATGGTAGACGGAGGTGTTGGTGAGGCCGCACAGGGGATTGCCCTCGCCGTCGAAAATCAGACACTCGCCCCCGAGGTTCAGACGGAGAACGCCCTCCTTCCCCGCCCAATGCTCCGGAATGCGCCCGGTCAAATGGAACCAGCCGCTCTCCCAGTCCTTTCCCCAGACCTCCCCCTCCTTCACCGGACGATGACCGGGCAGGGACAAACGCTCCCGCCAGGGAACCGGCAGCTCCGTCACCGCCACCGTCATCTCCACAGGAGCGTATTCCACATACATGTCCTCCTGGGAACGTTCAAAAAAATACTTCAGGCGGGAAAGCAATTCCCGGAATTGTGACTCCAGCATGGGAAGGGGGGAACTTCTCTTTGTGTATTTATAACTCGTTTGTATTCAAGTAGTTATAAATACATTGCCCGAGAGGGGAGGGAAAAAGGGGATGAAAGGGGACGGGGGAAGGGGTCAGCGTCTTCCCGGCGGGGGGGTGCGATGGAGGCGTCGCTGTTTGGCGTAGTCTCCGGCGGCGGCGGCGCGGGCGCCCTGTCGTTCCACGGGGTCCTGGCGGTTCCGCAGCTCCAGGTTGATGGGGAGGCCGGACTGGGGGAAGAAGGCGTCCCGCAGGCGGTTTTCCAGGAAGCTCTCGTAGTTTTTGGGGCAGAGTTTCCGGTCGTTGACGAAGAGGACGAACTTCGGGGGCGGGTTGTGGACCATGGTCCCGTAGAAGATCTTGAAGCGCCGGGCGTTGACGGAGACGGGGGGATTTCTCTGGAGGATGTCCTGGAGGAACTGGTTGAAGACGGCGGTGGGCACGGAGATGTGCATCTGCTCCTTGACCATCTTCAGGCGGTCGAAGAGGGAGTTCAGGTTGTATCCCGTGACGGAGGAGATGTTCAGGATGGGAGCGTGGGCCATGTAGGGCATCCGGTTCCGGACGAAATCCTCGAAAAGCTTGGGCTTGTTGTTGCCGGCCTTGGTCACCAGATCCCATTTGCTGGCCAGCATGATGCAGGGGCGCCGGGCGTCGGCGATGATGCGTCCGATGCGCCGTTCCTGGGTGGTGCAGGGTTCCTGGGAGTCCAGGACGAAGAGGACCATGTCGCTGCTGCGGATGGCCAGTTCCGTGCGGTTGGCGCTGAAGAACTCCACCACGGTGGAGATCTGCCCCTTTCTCCGGAGACCGGCGGTGTCCACCAGGGTGATGGGCATCTCCTCCCCGTCCTTCTTCAGGACCACGGGCAAATCCACCGCGTCCCGGGTGGTGCCCGCCACATCGGAGACCATCATCCGGTTCTCCCCCAGAAGGCGGTTCACCAGGGAGGACTTGCCCACGTTGGGGCGTCCCACCACCGCCACCCGCAGGGGCTTCTCCTCCTCCTCGGAAGGGGGCGCGTCCGGCAGAATCTCCGTCAGGTGGCGCAGCAGGGCTTCGATGCCATGGGAGTGGGTGCAGGTGGTGGGGAAGATCTCCTGGACGCCCAGGGAGGAGAACTGGGCCGGCGCCCCATGGCTCAAATCCCGGTTGTCCGCCTTGTTGGCGCACAGCAGCAGGGGTTTGCCGGATTTCCGGAGGAAGGCCCCCACCTCCTCGTCCTGGGGCGTGACGCCATCCAGGCAATTCACCACCCACAACAGGCAGGTGGCGTCCTTCAGGACCTCGGTGACCTGCTCCCGGATCATGCCGTCAAACAGGTCGATCTTCTTGTCCCCGTTCCAGGTGCCCAGACCGCCGGTGTCCACCAGCATGAACCGCTTGCCCCGGAACTCCGCGGGAGAGGCCACGCAATCCCGGGTGACCCCGCTTTGCTCGTGGACGATGGAGAGCCGGCGGCGCAGGATGGCATTGAACAGGGCGGACTTCCCCACGTTGGGGCGTCCCACAATCGCCACGACGGGCAGGGGATTCTTCTCTTCCATGACAGTGTTCTCGTTGGGTTCCCGCAGGGCGGGCGAATGGGGTTTCCCGGGGGACGCGGGAGGGACGGAAAGCCGCCCTCCCCCCCCTGCGCGCCACTTTCCCCTCCCGCCTCACCCCTGCCCCCCCGGGGCAAGGCCGGGACGGGCGCAGGAGGGACGGGGCCGGCGGCGGGGGATGGCGCTGTTCCGGCGGCTAGGCTAGGCGTTGGCCTGGGGCTTGGGGAAGACGGCGAGACGCTTCAGGCAGCGCTCCCGTCCGATGAGCTCGGCCGTCTCGAAGATGCCCGCCCCCACGCTGATGCCCGTCAGGGCGGCGCGGAGCGGCTGGTTCAGCTTGCCGTGGGCGAACCCATGGGCGGCGGCGCACTCCTCCACGGAGGCCTCGATGGCGGCGGCGGTGAACTCGGGCAAGGCGGCCCAGCGCCCGGCAAGCTCCTCCAGGGCCTGGATGGCCTCCGGGGCCTTCAACAGCTTCCCGCAGGTCGCCGGATCCCACTCGGGCACTTCCTGGAAGAAATAGCCCCACTGCTCCACATCCACCAGGCGCTTCACCCGGCTCTGGAGGAAGGACGCCACCTGGGCGAAGAGAGGGGACTCCACCACGGACGCCTCGCCCCAGGGAGCCTTGGCGGCCTCCTGACGGGCAAGGGCCAGGAAGGACTCCGGCGCCAGGGCGGCGATGTACTGTCCGTTCAGGGCGGTCAGCTTGTGGATGTCCATCTGGGAGGGGGCGCGGAGGCAGCGCCCCAGGGTGAAGGCCTCCACCAGCTCCTGGCGGTTCATCTTCTCCCTGTCGTCGCCCGGGGACCAGCCCAGAAGGCTCAGGTAGTTGAAGAGGGCCTCCGCCAGAAAACCCTTCTCCCGGAAATCCCCCACGAAGGCATCCCCGTCCCGCTTGCTGTAGGGCTTCCCCTGGGCGTTGACGATCATGGGGAGGTGGGCGTAGGAGGGCACGGGGGCGCCCAGGGCGTGGAAGAGGAAGATGTGCTTGAAGGTGTTCTCCACATGGTCGTCTCCCCGGATGATGTGGGTGACGCCCTGGGTGATGTCGTCCATCACGTTGGCCAGATGGAAGACCGGGGAGCCGTCGGAGCGGATGATGACAAAGTCCTTCAGGGCGTCCAGGGGCTTGGTCATGACGCCCTTCACCAGGTCGGTGTAGGAGATGGCCCTGCGGATGTAGGTGATCTCCGCCGCGTTGTCCAGGGTGAAGACCTTTCCGGCCTCCACCGCCTCCAGATTCTCCTCCAGTCCGAAGAGACGGGTGCCCTGGGCGTCCCAGGCCTCCAGGCCCTGGAAGCCCGCCAGGGTGGCCTCCATGGGGGCGGCCTTCCCCTTGGGGGAGACCGTGGCGCAGGAGACTCCCTTCCGGGAGACCGTCAAAGGCACATCCCCGTGCAGACGGACGCGCTGGGGCCCCACCGTCTCCATGCCGGGCACGCCCGTGGTGTCGTAGGGGAAGCGGAACAGCACAGCAGGCGCGTCCCCGCCCTTCTTGTCCTCGTAGGCCCGGCCCCGGGCCAGCATCTCCCGGGCGGCCTGGCGGTGGCGCTCGGACTGGGAGGTCTGGTAGAAGACGGGCTCGTCATAGTCCAGCCCCAGCCACGTCATGACCTCCAGGAGGGCCTGGATGGCCTGGGGCGTGGAGCGCTCCAGGTCCGTGTCCTCCACCCGCAGGAGGAAGGAGCCTCCCTCGTGTCGGGCGAAGAGCCAGTTGAAGATGGCGGCGCGGATATTGCCAATGTGCACCTGCCCCGTGGGAGAGGGGGCGAAACGGACGCGGACGGGAGTCATGGGAGAAGAAAGGGAAAGGGGGCTGAATGAAGAAAAGGGCGGGGATTCGGTCTAGGGACGATAGAATCCTTTTTGGAGGACCTTGCCGGCGACTTCCCGCAGGAAGGCGGCGTCCTCCGCCTCCAATTCCTCCGGCGTGTAGGTGACGGCGACGGGATCCTCGTCGAAGAGGACGCCATACCAGATCAGGGCCTGGACGTAGCGCCCCCGGGCGTTGAGGTGGATGGTGTCGTTCACGGAGACCTGCTTTCCCTCCGCGTCCTTGTACCAGAAGAAGCCGTTGATGAAGGACCAGCTCTGGTCGGGGGTCTGGGGATACTCCAGGCTTTCCGCGGCCTTCCAGTCGTAGTGCTGGAAGACGCCCTTCTGGAGGGTGCGGGCCAGCTGGATGGCGTCGCCGGCGGGGATGACGGGGAGATTCATCTTGCGGGCGAACTCCTGGTAGGCAAGCCAGAGCCGGTGATACATCTCCTCCTGGGTGATGCCCCACTCGGCAAGCCGGGGGGCGTCGCTGCGGTAGGACCAGGTGCGCTGCAGCATGACCGTGGCCTGGGGCGCATTCTCCCGGATGTAGTTCACCAGCTTCTCGCCCCAGGGCAGATAGCACTCGGGACGCCAGGACTCGTGGCTGGCCTGCTGCACCGTCACCACATCCCAGGGCGCGGAGGCCAGGGCCTCCTTCAGGGAGATGAAGACCTCGTTCCCGGCCTCGTCCCGGTCCCAGGAATACACCCGCTTCCCCTCCTTCTCGAACTCCTCCACATACCGCCAGTGACGGCTCAATTCGCATCCCCCCACGGAACACTGCTTGTGAACCAGCTTGTGCTTCCCCTCGTGCTCCACCATCTTGCCCAGATAGGGATGGAGAGACCAGGTGAAGCTGTTGCCGACATTCAGGAGACGGACTTCCTTGGAGTGCCCGCTATGGGCGAGAAGAGTGGACATGAGAAGAAGGGAGAAAACTTTGAGGAAACCTTGCATGGCCTTGCAGGAGAAGGGGATGCCATAAGAAAAAGAAATCGGCTCCCCCGGCGGTGGAGAGCCCCCCCGCCACGGGGACGGGGAAAACACGGTTACTATAACTTCCCCCAGGTGCTTTTCTCCCCTGGCGCCACCCCCTCGGGCCAGGCGGGAATGACGCCGGAAATCCCCCTCCTCCCCCGCGCCCCGTCGCAGGGACGCCTCAATGCTTTCTGCGGTCCAGGGCAAGGGCCATTCTCATGCCGGCGGTCTGGAGCAGCTGGGCGATGAGGACCAGGAGCACCAGGGTGACCATCATGATCACCGTGTCATAGCGGTGGTATCCATATTGGATGGCCAGATCCCCCAGCCCTCCCCCGCCCACGGCGCCGGCCATGGCCGAATATCCCAGGATGGTCCCCACGGCGATGGTGACCCCGATGATCAGGGAGGTGCGGGCCTCGGGCAGCAGCACCTTGAAGATGATCTGCCACAGGGAGGCGCCCATGCTTTCCGCGGCCTCCACCACGCCCTGGTCCACCTCCTTCAGGGAGGATTCCACCATGCGTCCCACGAAGGGGGCGGCGGAGAGGACCAGGGGGACGATGGTGGCGGTGGAGCCGTAGCTCCTGCCCACCAGGAAACGGGTGAAGGGAATGATGACCACCAGGAGGATGATGAAAGGGACGCTGCGCAGCAGATTGCACGTCACGTCCAGTCCCCGGTAGACGACGGGAGCGGGCCGCAGCCCCTGTTTCCCCGTCACGGTGAGGGCGATGCCCAGGGGGATGCCCAGCACATAGGCGAAGAAGGTGGAGACCAGGGTCATATAGAGGGTCTCCAGGGTGCCGTCCAGGAGCAGCTGGGCCAGTTTGGCGGCACGGTCGCCCACATTCAGCGTAAGAAGAAGCTGATAGAATCCGTCATTCATGGAAGTCTTCCTCCACTTCCTGGGGGTTCAGGCCCTTGCGGACGAAATATTCCATGAATTTCTCCGAGAGCACCTGGGAATCGGGGAGCTGGACCACCATCTCCCCCACGGCCTTGCCATTGACGGTGCGGGTGGCGGCGTAGAGGATGTTCAGAGGGGTGCGACATTCCAGCATGATGTTTCCCAGCATGGGCTCGAAGGCGGTGAGTCCGGTGAAGGTGATGCGCACCATCTTTCCCGTGCGGATCTCCTCCACGGAGTGGGCCGCCTCCGCCAGCACCAGGCGGCGGGCGGCGGCGGTCTTGGGGGCGCGGAAGACCTGGTCCACGCTGCCCTGCTCCACCACCTTTCCCCCGTCCAGCACCGCCACCTCGGTGCAAATCTCCCGGATCACATCCATCTCGTGGGTGATGACCACGATGGTGATGCCGAAGCGGGCGTTCAAATCCTTCAGGAGGTGGAGAATGGAGGCCGTGGTCTGGGGGTCCAGGGCGCTGGTGGCCTCGTCGGAGAGGAGGATTTTGGGGCCGGTGGCCAGGGCGCGGGCGATGGCCACCCGCTGGCGCTGCCCTCCGGAGAGCTGGGCCGGGAAGGCCGTGGCCTTGTCCGACAACCCCACCACGGAAAGCATCTCCTCCGCGCGGCGGCGGGCCGCGCCGCGGGGCACCCCCGCCACCTCCAGGGGAAAGAGCACGTTCCCCAGCACATTCCGCTGCATCAGCAGATGGAACCCCTGGAAAATCATCCCGATCTCCCGCCGGGCATTCCGCAGCTCCCGGGAGGAGAGGGCCATCAGCTCCTGCCCATTGACCCGCACCCGGCCGCTGTCCGGCTTCTCCAGAAGATTCAGACAGCGCACCAGGGTGCTCTTGCCCGCCCCGGAAAGCCCGATGACGCCGAAGACGGCGCCGGGCTTCACCTGGAAGGAGATGTCGTCCAGGGCGCGGAAGACGCCGGAGGCGCCCTGAAACTCCTTGACCAGGTGCTCCACCTGGATGATGGGCTGGGAAGGGGAAGGACTGTCCATGGCAGGGGGGGAAGAAGACTCCGCTACTCCACGAAGGGCACCACGGCGCCGTCGTATTTCTCCAGGATGAACTTCCGGATGGGCTCGGACTTCAGAATCTCCACCAGGGCGCGGACCACCGGATCGTTCTCCCGCCCGGCCTTCACGGTGATGATGTTCACATAGGTCTTGGCCGCCTGGGAATCGGGCTTCTCCGCCAGGATGGCGTCCCGTCCCACGGAGAGTCCGGCCTGGAGGGCGTAGTTGCCGTTCAGAACCACCAGGGCCACGTCCTGGCGCATCCGGGCCACCTGGGCGGCCTCCAGCTCCACGATGTCCACCTTCCTGGTGTATTCCACGATGTCCTGCCGGGTGGCGGTGAGGCCCGCCCCCTCCCGGAGCTTGAGGATTCCGTTGTCCGCCAGAAGCAGCAGGGCACGGGCCTCGTTGGTGGTGTCGTTGGGCACCGCGATGGAATCCCCCGGGGCCAGCTCCTCCAGGGAGGACTTCTTGCCGGGATAGATGCCGAAGGGCTCGTAGTGGATGCCGCCGGCGTTCACCAGATGCAGCCCCTTCTCCTGGTTGATGGAGTTCAGGAAGGGAATGTGCTCCATGTAGTTGGCGTCAAACTCGCCGCTCTCCACCACCAGATTGGGCTGCACATAGTCGTCAAAGGTCTGGATGATCAACTTGTAGCCCCGGGCCTCCATCAGAGGCTTCGCCGCCTCCAAAATCTCCGAATGGGGCGTCACCGAGGCCGCCACGCGAAGGGTGTCCGCCGAGGCGGGACCGGCAGAACGCCCGCACCCCGTCAGCAGAAGGCAGACCAACGCAAAAAGACTGGTCGACAAAAGGGAAAATTTCTTCATGGTCTTCTCTCACTCCATTGTTGCACGCCGACAACTCATGCGGGACGCCACCAGGAAATGACGCCCCGCCCACCCCGAAAACCCGGATACCATACCGCTTTAATTGTGATTTTCCAGCCGCCCTCCGGAAAAAGAGGAAAGAGGGAGTCCGGGATATATTAGTCCCGTTTGCTCCCTTTTCCTGTCACTCCCCCGTTTTTTCCGCCATGCGAACCCGCTGTCCCCTCTGCCAGAATGTCCAGGATGTTTCCCCGAACCTGTCGGGGACGGTGCTGCTGTGTCCCCAGTGTCAGCGTCACTATTTTGCGGACCCCATTCCGGAGGACGAAGCGGAGGGCTACCGGTCCTGTCCCTTCTGCCGGGAGCGGGTGAGAGCGGGGGCCACCCGTTGCCGGTGGTGTCACGGGGCCATCGTGGGGCCGTCGGAGAAGCCCATGCGGGTGGCGGCCGGGGCGTCCCGGGAGAACGAGGCGGATTTGGAATCATCCCGGGAGGAGGAGCGGGAATTGTTCCGCGGCAACCCTTCCTGGAAGCGCATGCTTCCCCCCTTGGCCCTCGCCCTGGTGATCATCGGGGGCACCTTTCCCTTCCTGCGCCACATGGCCTGGGGCACGCTTGTGGTCCTGGCCATGCTTCTCCTCTGCCTTCTCTGGGGTCTTAAGAAATTCATCGAAATCAAGACCACCACCTATCTCCTCACCACCCGGCGGCTCCGGGTGCACACCGGGATCCTTCTGCGTCAGGAGGTGGAGGTGGGCATGCAGGACATCCGGGCCGTCTGGCTGCGGCAGAACTTCCTGGAGCAGCTTCTGCGCTACGGGGATGTGATGGTGGGCACCGCCGCCACCTCCGGCCTGGAGGTGATTCTCTCCGACGTGGACCATCCCCAGGCCCTCCAGGAGCTTTTCCGGGAGCACAAGGGGAAATAGGGCTCAGGGCGCCGCGGCCCGGGGGATGATGCGGAAGGTCTTGAGCATCGCCTCCACCTGGCCCTTCCGCTTGAGATAGTTGGGGGGCATGCAGCTCAGCTCCACCGTGACGGCGTCCGCTCCGTCCCGGAAGATGCAGAGATAGTTCTGGATGAATCCGGGGATGAGGGAATATTCGATGACCCGGCAGGGAAGCCCGTTGAAGGTGGTGGAATAGCACCCCTTTCCATGGATTTTCGGGTTGCAGCCG
The DNA here is from genome assembly GCA_051884615.1 of Oligosphaeraceae bacterium. GTDB lineage: Bacteria > Verrucomicrobiota > Lentisphaeria > Oligosphaerales > Oligosphaeraceae > UBA1724. Next base: position 61,413 of record JBJEVT010000030.1, on the reverse strand, counting down.
CTGTCGTTCAAGTTGCCGAAGAAATCGAAGACGAGCATTTGCTCCGAGGGGGTGAAGAAATGGTCCCCCAGGCCATCGAAGCGGATGACATTGATGCTCTCGGTTTGGGTTCCCAGGGAATCGATGTTGAGGATGATGGTCTCCTGATTGGGCAGGTTTCCGGCATTTTTCTTGACCAGATCCATGAGGAGCTGCATCCGTTCCTCCTCCTCGGGCGTCCCCTCGGGTTCGTCGTCCATCTCCTTCTCCAATTCGAGGACAGTCTGATACATCTCCTCCGAGGACATCACCAGCCAGTCCTCGGGCAGCTCCGCGGCATATCCGATCTTGGTGTTCTGGTGGAGGCGGGTGGGCTGGCGGGAGGGATCGTCGGCGCTGGAGGGCCGGAGCAGCCACCCCACGCCGCATAAGACGAGGCAGAAGGAGAGGAAGAAGAGCCAATGCTTCTTCAGGGTCTTGCCGGCGACCCGCATCCCGTAGCCGAGGTGGAGCCACAGGGCGTGGTTGAGATAATGGAGGCGGTCCCGCAGACTCTCCCCGTGTTCGGCGATGCGCCGTATCCGCAGGAATTCCTGCTGCAGGGTGGTCAGGCTGGTGAGGCGCCGCAGGGGCGCCCTCTCGCAGAGGCGCAGGGAGAGCCGGAAGAGATACTTCACCACAGGCAAATCGAAGACCTTGTAGGGGACGTGGGGGAACTCGTCGGCGGTCTTTCCGGAAATGCAGCAGTAGATCAGCTTTCCGAAGGCATACAGGTCGTTGCGCTGATTGGATTCCCCGGAAGACGAGGAGGAGCCGCTGCGGATCTCCGGGGGAATGAAATCCAGGGTGCCCGCCAGGGAGGAGAGGCTGGAGATGGAGGAAAGCAGCCCCATGTCCGCCGGCTTGGGCACCCCCTGCACAAAGAGAATGTTCTCCGGCTTGATGTCCCGGTGGGCGATGCCCGCCGAGTGGAGATTGGCGATGCCCAGGAGAATGTTCTCCAGCACCGGCATCAGCACATCCGCGGGAAGCGCCCCCTCCTGAAGCCGCAGGGCCAGGGTGTCGGGACGGAACACCCCGTCCCGCTCCACCATGTCCGCCGGCTCCATGGTGTAGTAGAGGGAATCCTCGGTCTCCTCCACATGAAAGATCTTCAGCAGCCCGGGCAGGTCCGCGGAGACCTTCCGGTAGTTGATCAGCCCCTTCAGCTCCCGCTGCCAGGTCTTGTCGTTCCGCACCCCCTTGGGGCAGATCTTCAAGGCCAGTAGCTGCCCCGTCAAATCCTGGCAGTAATACACTTCTCCAAAGGCGCCGCCCCCGCAATGCTGGAGGATGGTCAATCCTTGGAATTTTGTGCCAGGAGCCAGAAGCATGTGGGCAAGGGCAAGCAGGTTGGGCGGCCGGAAATCAATGCGCCCCCCGGAGAAGCGGGGGGCAGACAGGGGGAAAGGGGGACGCCCCCGCCTCATGGCGGGCGGAAAGGTGACGGAAAGGTGAAAAATATATCACAATCCCCTCTTGCGCGCAGGATTTCCCGCTCATTTATTCTTCCTATCCCCTTGCAAACAAAGGCAAAATTGAAAAAAAAAAAAAAAAAAAAAAAAAAAAAAAAAAAAAAAAAAAATTGCAACTCAACGGATTGCAGGAGAAAACGAAACAGCCCTCAAGGCCTTGGGGGGGCATTGAGGGCTGGAAAAACGGGGTGGTCGGAGCAGGGGGATTCGAACCCTCGACCTATTGGTCCCAAACCAATCGCGCTACCAAGCTGCGCTATGCTCCGAGGCATTTCGGCTGAAATGGCGCATAATATACCCTGCCCTGGTCGGAGCGCCCTGCCCCAGTGGCTATATTACCCGGGTTTACCTCCCCACCCCCGTTTTCTTGGAAGAGAGCCCCATCCCATGGTCAGCAACAAGCGCGTCTTGACGGGCATCCAGCCCTCCGGCACCCTCCACCTTGGCAACTATTTCGGCACCATGCGCCAGTCCGTGGCCGCCCAGGAGGAGAACCAGTGCTTCTACTTCATCGCCAACTACCACGCCATGACCTCCTGCCCGAAGCCGGAGGATCTCCGGGCCCGGACCCATCAGGTGGCGGTGGATTTTCTCGCCTGCGGCATTGATCCGGAGAAGACCGTCTTCTGGCGGCAGTCCGACGTGCCCCAGGTGCAGGAGCTGGCCTGGTTCCTTTCCTGCGTGTGCCCCATGGGTCTGCTGGAGCGGTGCCACTCCTACAAGGACAAGCTTGCCCATGGGCTGGAAGCCACCCACGGCCTCTTCGCCTACCCCGCCCTGATGGCGGCGGACATTCTGCTGTATCATGCGGACTATGTGCCGGTGGGGAAGGACCAGAAGCAGCATCTGGAGGTCACCCGGGACCTTGCCATGGCCTTCAACCGCCGTTTCGGGGAGATCCTGACCATTCCCGACGCCATCATCCAGCCGGACGTGGCGGTGATTCCCGGACTGGACGGGCAGAAGATGTCCAAGAGCTACAACAACACCATCGAGATCTTCGGGGAGGGGAAGGCGGTCCGCTCCAAGTTCATGAAGATCAAGACCGACTCCACCCCGGTGGAGGATCCCAAGAATCCGGACACCTGCAATGTCTTCCTCCTGTACAAGCTCATGGCCACCCCGGAGGAGACCGAGGCCCTGCGCCAGCAGTACCTCGCCGGCGGCATGGGCTACGGCACCGCCAAGCAGCTCCTCTTCGAGAAATACACCGACTACTTCGCCGCCGCCCGGGAGCGCCGCGCCCAGCTCATGGCCCATCCCGAGACCGTGGAGGAGATTCTCCAGGAAGGCGCCCGGAAGGCCCGCGCCATCGCGGAAGCCTCCATGGAGAAGATCCGGGGCGCCGTGGGCCTCTGATTCCCGCCGCCTCCCTCCTTTCCGGGCGGCCCGCCGGGCTCCTCCGCGACCCGGCCGCCGCCCCGTCCCCCATCCCCCTCTCCAGAACACACCCATGCGCAAGGTATGGGTGTTTTTTCTATGCTCACCCTTCTCGCCCGGCTCTTCATCCCCAACCGGCAGGACCTCTCCGACCCGAAGGTCCACCGCGCCTACGGCTTTCTGTGCTCCTGCCTCGCCATCTTCCTGAACCTGGTGCTGGTGGTCAGCAAGCTGCTTGCCGCCCACTTCTCCCGCTCCGCCTCCATCCGCGCCGACGCCATCAACAACCTCTCCGACGCCGGAAGCAGCGTGATGCTGATGCTTGCCTTCTATTTCGCCGGCATGAAGCCCCAGCCCCACCGCCCCTTCGGACACGGGCGCATCGAATATGTGGCCGGCTTCATCGTGGCGGGCCTGATCCTCCTCCTGGGAGCGGAGCTCGCCAAATCCTCCGTCCTGCACATCCTCCACCCGGAGCCCCTGCAATTCTCCTGGGCCGTGGCGGGCACCCTGGTGGCCTCCATCGGCGTGAAGTGCTACATGGGACTCTACATGCTCCTCACCTCCCGGAAAATCCACTCCAGCGCCCTCCGCTCCACCGGCATGGACAGCTTCTCCGACACCTTCGCCACCGGCGCCACCCTGGTGAGCCTCCTGGTTTTCCACTTCACCCCGGGACACCTGAACCTGGATGGCTGGCTGGAGCTGGTGGTCAGCCTCCTGATCCTGAAAGCCGGATACGAGGCCGCCAAGGACCCCCTCCTCCAATTGCTGGGCACCACCCCGGACCCCGGCCTGGTCCAGAGGGTCCAGGAGATCTGCCGAAGCTATCCGGAGGTGGTGGGCATCCATGACCTGGTGGTCCACGACTACGGCCCCGGCCGCCTTCATATCTCCGTCCATTGCGAGGTGCCCGGCGACCAGGACATCTTCCAGCTCCACGAGGCCATGGACAACGCCATGGCGGAGATGGACCGGAAACTGGGGTGCATCAGCGTCATCCACATGGACCCCATCTGCACCAACGACGAACGGCTGGACCAGATGCGGACGGAACTCTCCCGCGCCCTGGAGAGCGTGGGCCATGACGTCCACATCCACGACTTCCGGGTGGTCACCGGCCCCACGCGGGACAATGTGATCTTCGACTGCGTGGTGCCCTACGACGTGGAGCCGGATGTCCGGCGCGCGGAGGCGCGCATCAAGGAGATCGTGCACTCCCTGTGGCCCAAAGCCAACCCCATCGTCCAAGTCGACCGTCCCTTCACCTGATTCCGTCACCATGCGCCTACTTCGCAGCGACTACGCGGCCTTCAGCAGCCACCTGATCTTCGCCTGCTCCGCCTCCTCCCTCTCCGTGGTTCTGGTGCCCCTTTCCAAGGAGCTGGGCTTCGGCTTGCAGGAGGGCGGCTTCTCCCAGGCGGGCCAGCTCTATTTTCTCCACAGCCTGGTGATGATGATCTCCATGTTCGCGGCGGGGCTCCTGGTGCGCCTCTGCAAGAAGTGGGGCTGCCTCTCCCTGGGCATGACCTCCGTCGCCCTGGGCTCCCTGATCTGCGCCTGCGCCTGGAACTACGCCTCCCTCCTTCTGGGCGTGGTGGTGATGAGCATCGGCTACGGCTTCCAGGACGCCCTCATCACCTCCTATGTGGCGGACCAGCATCCCGGCCCGGAGGGTCCCCGGCGCATCAGCCAGACCCACTGTTTCTGGTGCGTGGGCATCTTCCTGGTGGGCTTTCTGGGGGGCATCCTTCTGGAGAAGGGGCTTCCCTGGCGTGGCCTCCTGCTGGGGCTTGCCCTGCTTGCCCTGGTGCCGGGGGGACTTTTCCTGAAGACCAACCCGCCCGGCTCCGACGCCTCGCCCTCGCCCCTTCCTCCCTGGCGGGGCATGTGGGAGGTGCTCCTGATTCCCCGGTTCTGGCTCTTCCTGGCCGCCCTCTGCATGGTGGGCGGCGCCGAGCACTGCCTCACCTTCTGGCTGCCCAGCTACATCAATCTGGAGCTGGAGCAGACCAAGTTCATCAGCAGCATGGGCATCGCCTTCTTCACCTCGGGAATGTTCCTCGTCCGTCTTCTCTTCGGATACCTCCCCCCAAGCAAACATCTTCTCTGCCTGGTGGTCTCCTCCCTGGCCTGCCTCCTCTTCTCCCTCTTTCTCCCCTTCACCCGCAGCGTCGCCTGCCTCTTCTCCCTCCTGGTGATCCAGGGATTCTCCGCCGGCGCCATCTGGCCCTTCCTCCAGTATTTCTGCGCCCATTTCCTCCACCGGAAGGACAGCACGCCGGTCTATGTCCTGCTCCCCCTCATCGGAGCCATGGGATGCGGACTGTTCCCCTGGCTCATGGGCATCGCCTCCAACCTCCCCTCCATCGGCCCCCGGCACAGCATCTTCCTGGTCCCCCTCTGCTATGTGGGATTGCTCCTCCTGATGCTCTCCGTCCTGCGCCTCTCCCGTCAAGAGGCCCGCAAGCAGGAGCAGAGGAACGAATAGCCCACGGACGCCACGGACGCCTTGAACAAACGCCGCCATGCCTGCTCCGCAAGCGCCCACCATCAGCATCATCGTACCCTGCTACAACTGCGCCTCCTTCATCCGGCAGGCGCTGGAATCCGTCGCCGGGCAGATTCTGGCCGATGCCACGCTGGAGACCATCGTGGTCGACGACGCCTCCTCCGACCCCTCCGCCGCCATCGTCTCGGAATTCCTTTCCTCTCATCCCGGCTTTCGCGGCACCCTGATCCGTCAGCCCGCCAACGCCGGCGTCGCCGTCGCCCGCAACACCGGCATCCATGCCGCCCAGGGGGAGTTCCTCATGTTCCTGGACGCCGATGACGCCCTTGCCCCCGACTGCTGCCAACGTCTGCTGGAGCTGCAACGGCAGACCCGCGCCGACATCGCCGCCTGCAACGCCCTGCATCTGCTGCCGGGCGGCAGACGGACCGTCTTCTATCCCCAGGCGAAGGGGCGCCATCTCTTCCCCGGCGACACCCTCCCCCGACAGCCCCGCTGCCATCCGCTCTGCGAAACCTGCTGGGGCAAGCTCTATCGCCGGGAATGGGTCGTCAGCCAGCGCCTGCTCTTTCGCCCCGGCCTTGGCTTCGGACAGGATACTCTCTTCGATTATGTCGCCGTGCTTTCCGCCCATGCCTTCGCCGTCGATTTCGACTACTGCGGATACCTCTACCGGGACAACCAGGCCTCCTGTGTCAACACCGCCAAGCTCCAGAAACGGCTGGTCTCCCTGGAACAGGTGCTGACGGGGCTGCGGGACGCCCTGGGGACCGGCTGCAATCCTCTCCTCCTCCGCAAGTCCTGCGAATATCTCTGGACGCTGCGGAAATTCGGACGGGGGAGGGAGCGCCGGGAACGCCTGCAGACCCTGCTGGCCTCCCCCCTCTGGCACGACATCATCCTGCCCAACATCATGATCGGCGGCAAACCCAAACACCGGCTGTGCGCCTGGCTTCTCCGCCACCGTTGCCTCCTTGCCATCCATTTCTGGTGAGAGGAGTTAGGAAATATCCATGAACCTGCTTCTCGCGCTATTCCGCTACTTCCCCGGCAGAGGGCTCCAGAATGACACCCTGCGCTTTGCCCAGGAGGCGGTGCGACGCGGGCATCATGTCACCATCTTCTGCACGGCCTGGGAGGGCGAGCGCCCCCAGGGCATGGAGGTCGTCGTCCGTCCCGTCCGCGCATGGACCAACCATGGCGCCATGGTTCGCTTCGCCCGGCTCGTCGCCGACTACCGGCTGAGCCATCCCGTCCACGTCTCCCTTGCCATGGATCGCATCCCCGGATGCGACGCCTACTTCGTCGCCGACTCCTGCATGGCCGCCTATCTGCCCAGGAGCCATTCGCCCGCCGTCCTCGCCTGCCTGCCTCGATACCGCGCCATCCTGCGCCAGGAGGCCCTGGTCTGCTCGCCCCACGCCCACACCCGGCTCCTCTACATCGCCCAGCCCCAGCTTGACGACTATCGCCGCCTCTACCGGATGCCGCCGGACCGCTTCTCCTATCTGCCCCCCGGCATGGACGGCCGCTGCCGGCTCCCCCGGGACAATGCCGTCCGGCAGGCGCTCCGCGCCCGCCTCGGCCTGGACGAGGACACCATCGCCTTGATTCTGGTGGGAACCAATCTCCGGCGCAAGGGAGTGGACCGGGCGCTGCGCGCCCTCTCCAGTCTGCCCGCCCACATCAAGGCCCATTTCTTTCTTGCCGGCATGGACCATCCTGCCAAAGTCGCCAAACTCGCCGCCAGGACCGGCGCAGGCAAGGCGCGCTTCACTTTTCTGGAAGGGCGCAAGGATGTCCCCGACCTGCTCCACGCCATGGATTTGATGCTGCATCCCGCCCGGGAGGAGGGCACCGGCACCGTCCTGGTGGAAGCCATCGCCTCCGGCCTGCCGGTCATCTGCAGCGGAGCCTGCGGCTTCGCCAGCTTTGTCCAGGCGGCCACCGGCACCGTCCTCCCGGAGCCCTTCCGTCAGCAGGACCTCGACGACCTGCTGGCCCAGTCCATCCGGCGCCTTCCCGCATTGCAGGACAAGACGAGGCGTTTTGCCGCCACGCAGGACTTCACCACCCGTTCCCGGGTCGCCGTCGAAACGCTGGAGAAGCTCGCCGAGTCCCGCGGAGAGTTCGACCTGGGCGTTCTCTGCCCCGCCCCCTCCGTCCCCCCTGCCGCACCTCCTCCCCGGGAACTGACGGATGCATGCCGGAGGGGGAGACCCATTGGACGGCTCTCCACGGCATTCCCCTGGAGTTCCTGGACCAGGTTCCCGCCCTTCATGACCAGAACGTCCGGGAGGGGCGGCTCCTCCTGGACACCCCCGCGCTTCGCGTCAGCCGAATCTCCCTGCGCGGAAAAATTCTGCTGGTCAGAGAATATTGCGGCGACCGGCGCCCCGCCTGGTTCAGCCCCGCCTGGCGGGCGTGGAACGCCTATCAGTCCCTCAGGGGCTTCGCCATGCCCTGCCTGGCCCTTGCCCGGCAGGCAAACCGGCGCCTTCTTGTCCTCGCCGACCCCGGACACCAGAGCCTAGCCGATGCCGTCGCCTCCCGCCCCGGATTCCCCGAACTTTCCCACGCCGCAGGCGTCCTCCTCGCCGTCCTCCATGAGCATGGGCTCTTCCTGCCCAACGCGGATGCCGGGCGCTTTGTCCTGAACGAGCACTGCCCCTGGATTCCCTCGCCCGTCCTCCTCGCCGACGCCGACGGTCTCCGGCATCTTCCTGGGAAAAGCCGGCGCCAACGGGGGAGGAACCTCGGCCAACTCCTCGCCTCCCTCCGGCAAAGCGAGTCCATCTCCCAGGTGCTCCAAGGCTATCAGACCGCCGCCGGGCTCGACGAAGACCAGATGCGACAGCTGTGGGACGAGACCGCACGGTAGAAGGCGGCGTTCACGGGGGGAGGCATGAATATTTTCGGGGCGCTTCGCCTCTCCCCTGGTTCACGGAAAGCAGCCCCAGCCGGAAGGCGACCGCGCACCTCGTCGTGTCTATTCCTTTCTTCCCGGGGGAAAACGAAAGCCCCCGGAGACGGGAGCGTCGTCCGGGGGCTTTCGGCACGGGGAGGATTCTCCGAGGAAAATCCTCCCGCACGGAACGTCAGGATTTAGTCATCCTCGCCATTGCCGTTGAGCTGCATGCAGAGGATGCCGGTGTCGCCATCGGGCTCGTCACCGAGAGCGGTGAGGTCGTAGCGGTTCACGGGAGCGGCGTGGCCATCGGCGAAGACCACGTTGCACATGTCGCTGTGACGGCAACGATACTTGATGGCGTCGTCATTGGTACCCACGGAGGCAGCGGCCTCGTGGTGGAGGTACCAGTGGGCGATCCAGGAGCCGCCATTGCCGGCGAATCCGCAACGATCCAGGAAGAGGATGAAGGTGTTGGTGCTCTTGGGCTGGATGATGCGAGTCCAGCCGCCCTTGATACCAGTGCCATTGCTGTTGTACTGATCGATGGTCTGGTTGTTGTAGCCGCAGTTGCCGTTGTACTGGTAACCGGTCTTGGGGCGGGTGGTCTTGGGGGTGGAGTAGTACTCTTCCCAAGCGTCATTGCCGTTCAGGCTGGGGCACTGCCAGAGCTTCCAGGCGCCTTCCTTCTTGTCAGCGATGGTGCGGGTGCCGCTCTGTCCGCTGGTGGGGAAGGTTCCCAGGATGTCGTTGCACATGGAGTTGTAGACGTAGTAGTAGTTGTTGTCATCGGTGTAGATGTTTCCATCCGTGGCGCCCTTGCCGAACTTGGAGGGATGGAGGAAATCATCGTAGTCGTTGGCGTAGAGGATGGTGCCCAGACCCAGCTGCTTCAGGTTGTTGGTGCAGCTGATGGCGCGGGCCTTCTCACGGGCCTTGGACAGGGCGGGCAGCAGCATGGCCGCCAGGATGGCGATGATGGCGATGACCACCAGCAACTCAATCAGAGTGAAGGATTTCTTCATGGGATTGGATACTCCTTTTGGGATTCGGGAATGGGCGGCGTCAAAAAGCGGCGCCGTCGTCCCCGCGGGAAGCAGACCCCTTCGGTGCCCGCCGGAGGATGCCCGTGATTCCCGAGGGACCGGGTTGGGGTTATGGGTGGGGGGAAACAACAAACAGATGGATGTCCCTGGTTCCGGGAAGGGAGGCTCCCGGCCTTGGCTCTGTCCGTCTTCGGCGCTCCCCCGAACGAGGGGACGACCCGGAGGCATTCTTGGCTTTGACCCAGGATTTCCGCGCTTCTCAGCGCCAGTCATGCCGTCAGGACACACACGACATGGAGAGATTTTGCGGAAAAAAATTGGAAAAATCAAGTGGTCTAACGCAAAAAAAACAGGGAAATTGCCATCTTTTCCTTGAAAAACCACAAGTTTTTCCCCTTTCCCCTTGAATGGAGGGGTGGGAGACAATGACAGAATAAGGATAGTGGCACGGAAGCCGTTTCCCTGCCTTCTCCCCGCCTTGCCCCCAGGGGTTCCCATGGGGGGCTTCCCGGGTCCCGGACGGCGCCGGTTTTTTCCGGAAATCTCCCTGGGAAAGGGCGGGGAAAAAACCGTTTTTTTGGCGGCGGGGGTGTCGAAAACCAGGGAAAAAACGCTACATTATCCGCCTTTCCGTGAAACGTTTGTTTCAGTCTCCGAAACCTTATGCCACCCCTGACTTTTTTGACTCTTCGAGAAAAGAGCGGGGGTATTGCGGTGTCTCGGCGTCCTCGGCGATCCGTCCTTTTCCTTGTCCGTCCCATCCTCTCCCCCATAGGAGACCCACGTTACATGCGTCGTCAACTTATCCTGGCCGTTGCCCTTCTTTTCCTTGTGTTCGTTTCCCTTTCCGGGCAGATGATGCCGCCGGCGCCCACGGTGGAGATCGCGCCGGTGACCTCCGCCCCCATGGAAATGGCCCGTCGGTATCCCGGGCATGTGGAGTCGCCCGCCTGGGTGGCGCTGGTTCCCCGGGTCAGCGGCGAGTTGCTGGAGGTGAACTTCACGGAGGGTCAGCTGGTGGAGGCGGGGACCGTGCTGTACCGTCTGGAGGACGTGCGGTACGAGGCTCAGGTGAAGGCGGCGGAGGCGACCATCGCCCGTTGCCAGGCCTCCCTGCGGTACACCAAATCCAACTACGAGCGCACCCTGGGTCTTTTCGAGAAGGGGGTCGCCACCCTGGACGACATGGAGGCCGCCCGGATGAGCTATGAGACGGACCAGGCCTCCCTCGCCAATGCGGAAGCCGCCCTGATCACCGCCAAGGACGACCTGAAGAACACCAAGATTCTCGCCCCCATCCGGGGAAAGCTGGGCAAGACCTCCCAGACCGCGGGCAACTACCTGACCCCCTCCTCCGGAGTCCTCGCCAACCTGGTCCAGATGGACCCCCTGCGTCTCTCCTTCTCCATCGCCACCCGGGATTTCCTGGAGCTCTTCGGCACCGAGGAGAACTTCCGGAAGGAGGCGGTGCTCCGGCTGCGCCGCGCCGACGGCTCCCTCCATGACCAGGAAGGGGAATACGAGTTCCTGGACAACCAGGTGAACCTCACCACGGACACCATGACCTTCTACGCCCGCGTCCCCAACCCCGACATGACCCTGCTGCCCGGCGCCTCCGTCACCGTCCTGCTCTCCCGCCGCAGCGTCCGGGAATGCAGCGCCATCCTGCCCTCCGCTCTCATGGCCGACGGCAAATCCAGCTTTGTCTGGGTGGTGGACGAGGAGAACGTCGCCCATCGCCGGGAGGTGAAGCTGGGCTCCTCCGACGGCAAGCTCCAGTGGATTCTCCAGGGCGTGGAGCCCGGGGAGCAGGTCATCACCGAGGGAGGGCACAAGGTGGTCATGGACGGCATGGCCGTGAAGCCGGTGCCCCGCCAGTAGCCCCTTTCCCCAGGAGACCCTCCCCATGTTTTCCCGCATCTTCATCCAACGGCCCCGTCTGGCCTTCGTGGTCAGCATCGCCCTGATGCTCTCCGGCGCCATCTGCCTCAACATCCTCCCCGTGGCCGAATACCCGGAGGTCACCCCGCCCACCATCGTCTGCTACACCAACTACCCCGGCGCCTCCGCCGCGGAGGTCCAGGACACGGTGGCCATGCCCCTGGAGGCCCAGTTCAACGGACTGGAGGACATGCTCTACTTCTCCTCCAGCTGCACCAACAACGGCGAATATTCCTGCACCATCACCTTCAAGACCGGCATCAACGACGACATCGCCATGGTGAACGTGCAGAACGCCGTCAAGACCGCGGAATCCTCCCTGCCCTCCGAGGTGCGCGCCATCGGCGTCAACGCCCGCAAGCGCTCCAGCGACATCCTCTGCGCCTTCTCCTACACCACGGACGGCACATCCTGGAGCACGCCCCAGATGAACAACTACGTCTCCACCAAGGTGCTGGACACCCTCTCCCGCGTGGACGGCGTCTCCTCCGTGGAAGCCATGGGCGCCTCCGTGTACGCCATGCGCATCTGGCTGGACACCATCCGGATGTCCGCCTTGGGCGTCACCACGGGGGAGGTCAGCGCCGCCATCTCCTCCCAGAACATCCAGGCCGCCGCCGGCACCATCGGCAGCGAGCAGTCCGGCAGTACAAGCTCAACGTGAAGGGGCGTCTGAAGACCGCCCAGGAATTCGGGGAGATCGTGCTGCGGGCGGGGGAGGACGGCAGCCTGCTGCGCCTGAAGGACGTCGCCACCGTGGAGCTGGGCGCCAAGACCTATTCCGCCGAAGCCCGATGGAACGGGGACGAGACGGTCACCCTTGCCGTCTACCGCAGCAACGACGCCAACGCCCTGGAGACCGTGAACGCGGTGAAAGCCAAGGTGGCGGAGCTGGACAAGCGCCTCCCCCCGGGCGTCCGCAGCACCCTTGCCTACGACCCCACCCGCTTCATCGAAATCTCCATGCAGGAGATCCTCCAGACCCTCCTGCTCGCCCTGGGCATGGTGATCCTCATCACCTATCTCTTCCTCCAGGACTGGCGCGCCACCCTGGTGCCCGCCATCGCCATCCCCGTCTCCCTCCTGGGCACCTTCACCTTCATGGCCCTCCTGGGACTCTCCATCAACACCCTGACCATGTTCGGACTGGTCCTGGTCATCGGCTCCCTGGTGGACGACGCCATCGTGGTGGTGGAGAACTGCCAGAGCCTGATGGCGCGGGAGGGGCTCTCGCCCCGGGACGCCTCCCTGAAGACCATGGGCCAGATCACCGGCGCCATCATCGCCACCACGCTGGTCACCGTGGCCTGCTATGTGCCGCTTGCCTTCTACGGCGGCATGGTGGGACGCATCTACATGCAGTTCGCCGCCACCATGTGCATCTCCCTGTGCCTCTCCACCTTCGTCGCCATGACCCTCTCCCCCGCCCTCTGCTCCCTGATCCTGCGGCCCCCCGAGGAAAAGGCCTCCCGCCTCTTCCTGCCCTTCAACTGGATCCTGGACCTGGTGCGGCGCCTCTATCTCCTCTGCGTCCATTTCATGGTGCGCCAGGGCATCCTCACCCTGCTCCTCCTGGCCGCCTTCCTGGGCGGCATCTGGCTCTTCTCCCGCCGGGTGCCCTCCAGCTTCCTGCCCATCGAGGACAAGGGCGCCCTGCTGTGCAACGTGGAGCTGGCCCGTGGCGCCACCCTGAACCGCACCAGCGACGCCCTGGAGGAGTTCCGGAAGGCGGTCTCCGCCATTCCCGGCGTCCGCAACGTGATGTGCATCGCCGGCTTCTCCCTCCTCTCCGGGCAGGGCGAATCCTGCGGCTTCTGCATCGTGGATCTGGAGGACTGGGACGACCGCACCGGACCGGGGCTGGACATCTTCACCCTGAAGGAGAAAATCCAGGCCGCGGTGGACCAGATTCCCGCCATCCAGTGCATGGTCTTCACGCCCCCCGCCATCCAGGGCCTGGGCGCCACCGGCGGCGTCACCTTCAATCTCTGCAACGACGGCACCGCCGACTCCCAGGATCTGGCGGCCTTCGCCCAGCGCTTCGCCGGCGAGCTCTCCGGGCGTCCGGAGGCCGCCTACGCCATGACCACCTTCTCCTCCGACACCAGCCAGCTGCTGCTGGAGATCGACCGGGAAAAGGCCCAGACCCTGGGGCTCACCGCCGGCGCCATCTTCCAAGCCCTCCAGTTCAATCTCGCCTCCTTCTACGTCAACGACTTCAACCTGGAAGGGGAGACCTTCTACGTCAAGATGCAGTCCGCGCGGGAAGGACGCGCCACCCTGGACGACATCCGGGACCTCCTCATCGGCAACAGCCGGGGGGAGATGGTGCCCCTCTCCTCCGTGGGCGAGCTGAAGTACACGGTGGGTCCCCGGCGCATCGAGCGCTTCAACAAGATGACCAGCGCGGGCATCCAGGCCCAGGCCGCCCCGGGATACACCTCCGGCGCCCTGATGCGGGTCATCGAGGAGATGGAGCTGCCCCAGGGCTACTCCATCGAATGGACGGACATGAGCTACCAGGAGCGCCAGAACCAGGGCAACCTGCTGCCCCTGATGGTGGTCGCCATGATTTTCGCCTACCTCTTCCTGGTGGGCCAATACGAGTCCTGGGCCATTCCCGTGCCCGTGATGCTCACGGTCTTCACCGCCCTTCTGGGCGCCTTCATCGGCCTGGAGCTGTGGGGAGAATCCCTCTCCATCTACGCCCAGCTGGGCCTGGTGATGCTCATCGGCCTCACCGCCAAGAACGCCATCCTGATGGTGGAGTTCTCCAAGGGCGAGCGGGAGCGGGGCCTCTCCATCACCCAGGCGGCGGAGAACGGCGCCAGCCTGCGCTTCCGCGCCGTGCTGATGACCGCCTGGAGCTTCGTCTTCGGCGTGCTGCCCCTGGTCATGGCCAGCGGCGCCGGCGCGGGAAGCCGCCGCGCCATCGGCATCACCACCTTCAGCGGCATGATGCTGGCCTCCACCCTGGGACTCCTCATGACCCCCGCCCTCTATGCGGTCTTCCAACGCCTCCGGGAAACCGGCAAGAGACTCCTCCACATGGGATGACCGCAACCTGGGAAGCCCCCAACGGTGAAACACCCTCCCCTCCTCCTCCTGCTCCTCCTCGCCGCCGCTCTCCCCGCCCAGATGCGGCTCCGGGACGTCGCCGCCACGCCCCATTGGCCCTGGGACGGCAAGGTGGACATCCTCTTCCATGTGGAGGGAGGGGAGGAGGGGGACTACGCCCGGATCTCCTTCTGGGAATATGATCCGCTCCTCCAGCGGGAGACGCCCGTCGCCAACCTGACGGGCAGAGGCGTGGGGGAATGGCTCCCCTCGGGCGGCCCCTATCTTGCGGAGTGGGACTTCGCCGCCCAGCACCCGGGGGAATACCGGCCCGGCACCACCGTCCGGGGACAGGTGGACGCCACCCTCCCCAACCCCTATTGGGTGGTGAACCTGGAGACCGGCGCCATCCGCACCACCGGCACCCCGCCCGCGCAGGACGACGACATCGCCCGCACCACCGAATTGTGGCTCCGGCGAATTCCCGCCGGCACCTTCCTCATGGGCAGCCCCCAGGAGGAGGCGGGACGAAACGACGGGGAGGTCCTGCGCCAGGTGACCCTGACCCGGGATTTCTACATCGGAATCTTCGAGGTGACCCAACGCCAATACGAACTCCTCACGGGAGAGCGCCCCAGCTACTTCCTCCACGAGGCCTCCTACGCCACCCGCCCCGTGGAACGCCTCTCCTACCAGATGATCCGGGGCGCCGTCGCCGGCGCGGGATGGCCCGCCTCCCACGAGGTGGACCCCGACTCCTTCCTGGGAAAGCTCCGCGCCAAAACCGGCATCGACTTCGACCTCCCCACGGAAGCCCAGTGGGAATACGCCTGCCGCGCCGGCACCACCACCGCCCTTAACACCGGTGACAACCTGACCGCCCCGGGAAAAGACCCCGCCATGGACCAGGCAGGTCGATACCTCCACAACGGCGGCTCCCCTTTTCACGAAAACGCGGACGCCTCCCATGGCACCGCCCGGGTGGGCTCCTATCTCCCCAACGCCTGGGGACTCTATGACATGCATGGCAATGTCTGGGAATGGTGCCTGGACTGGGTCACCCCGCAGACCGCCGACGCCGCCACCGACCCCACGGGCGCCGACTCCGGCACGGACCGGGTCGTCCGGGGAGGAGGATGGGACTACGCCGCCCAGGATTGCCGGTCCGCAAACCGGGATAGCGACGGATGCGGACGCCCCCCGGAGGGCGGGGACTACGACGGTTTCCGCGTCCTCTGCCTGCCCTGACAACGCGAGCCAGGGGGAGCGGGGGGGATTCCCGCAAGGAGGAAAGGGAGGGGGAATGGCACTTCCCCGGGGTTCCGTGGTCAGAACCAGGGGAAGCCATTAAATTAACCCGTTTGACCTCATGGCCTGGGCGAAGAGGACCCGCCCCGCCCGCCGCCCCCTTTTCCCGTCTTATTCTGTTCCCCTACCCTACTCCCTGAACACCTCCTATGAGACCCAACATGAACGCGGCCAAGCTGCGCCGCCTCTTCCTGGACTTCTTCAAGTCCCACGGACACACGGAAATCAAGAGCGCGTCCCTGATTCCCGAGAACGACCCCACCTGCCTCTTCACCACGGCGGGAATGCACCCCCTGGTCCCCTACCTTCTGGGGCAGAAGCATCCCATGGGAACCCGGCTCACGGATGTGCAGAAGTGTCTCCGCACCAACGATATTGATGAAGTCGGAGATCCCTTCCACATGACCTTCTTCGAGATGCTGGGCAACTGGTCCCTGGGCGACTATTTCAAGAAGGAGGCCATCCACATGTCCTTCCTCTTCCTGACCCAGGAACTGGGCTTCAAGCCCGAGGAAATCAAGGTCACCTGCTTCGCCGGCGACGAGAACGCGCCCCGGGACCAGGAGGCCGCCGACATCTGGATGCAGCACGGCATCCCCGAGAAGAACATCTACTTCCTGGGGAAGGAGCACAACTGGTGGGGTCCCGCCGGCCAGACCGGCCCCTGCGGCCCCGACACCGAGATGTTCGTGCCCGTGGACAAGCCGGACTGCGGACCGGACTGCGGACCCGCCTGCGGCTGCGGCAAGTGGGTGGAGATCTGGAACGACGTCTTCATGCAGTACAACAAGAACGCGGAGGGCCAGTACATCCCCCTGGAGCATCCCAATGTGGACACCGGCATGGGCGTGGAGCGGGTCACCGCCTTCCTGGAGGGATTCTCCAGCGCCTACCAGACCGAGCTGTTCGCCGGCCTCTTCCGCAAGCTGCAGGAGCTCTCCGGCAACGCCGAAGCCGACCACGACAACCGGTACGCCCGGGTGGTGGTGGAGCATCTCCGCGCCTCCACCTTCCTGCTGGCGGACAACGTGAAGCCCGGCAACGTGGACCAGGGCTATGTGCTGCGCCGCCTCATCCGGCGCGCCATCCGGGAGGCCCGGAAGCTGGGACTCACCGAGCCCTTCACCTCCAAGATGGCGGACGTGGTCATCGAGGAATACGGGGAGTTCTATCCCGAGCTGGTCTCCCACAAGGAGGTCATCCACGAGGAGCTGGACCGGGAGGAGCGTCAGTTCGCCGCCGCCCTGGAGAAGGGGACCCGGGAGTTCAACAAGATGGTGGACCGGGTGCCGGACTTCGTGGTGAACAAGCAGATTTCCGGCAAGAACGCCTTCAACCTCTACGAGACCTACGGCTTCCCCATCGAGCTGACCCAGGAAATGGCGGCGGAGCGGGGCTTCAAGGTGGATCTGGAGGGCTTCAAGAAGGCCGCCGAGGAGCACCAGAAGAAGTCCCAGGCAGGCGCGGAGCAGAAGTTCCACGGCGGGCTGGCGGACCACAGCGAAGCCACGGCGCGCCTCCACACCGCCACCCACCTGCTGGACCAGGCCCTGCGCATCGTCCTCTCCCCCGAGGTGCACCAGTGCGGCTCCAACATCACCGCCGAGCGTCTGCGCTTTGACTTCAACTGGCCCGAGAAGGTGACGCCCGAGCAGCTGAAGAAGGTGGAGGACCTGGTGAACGAGCAGATTCAGCGGAAGCTGCCCGTGATCTGCCAGGAGATGACCCTGGAGGAAGCCAAGGAGAGCAACGCCATCGGCATCTTCGAGAGCAAATACGGAGAGCGGGTAAAGGTGTACTCCGTGGGCGACTTCTCCAAGGAGATCTGCGGCGGCCCCCACGCCAACAACAGCGGCGAGCTGGGGCACTTCCGCATCGTGAAGGAGGAATCCTCCTCCCGGGGCATTCGCCGCATCAAAGCCGTCCTGGAATACTAGGGTCGTCCCGGGGGTTCCGTCCATGCCAGAGCAAGAAGAGAGATTGCGGGAGTTTCTGGAGGCGAGTCCCACCGCCTTCCATGCGGTCCGGTGGCTTTCCCGGCGTTTCCAGGAGGCCGGATTCCAGTGCCTGGCGCCCGGGGAGCCGTGGCGTCTCCAGGCCGGGGGACGCTACTTCACCACCCGGAACGGCTCCTCCCTCATCGCTTTCCGCCTGGGCGCCGACGCCCCTCTGGACCACGCCCGCATGGGGGTCTGCCACACCGACAGCCCCGCCCTGAAGCTCCGGCTGCGGGACGCCGTCCCGGCGGGCTCCCTCCTGAAGGTGCCCGTGGAAGTCTACGGGGGCGCCACCCTCGCCCCCTGGCTGGACCGGCCTCTCCTGGTGGCGGGACGCATCCCCCGGCGGGACGCCTCGGGACGCCTGGACTTCCCCCTGGTCGCCTCCCCCGCCCCCCTTGCCGTCATCCCCAATCCCCCCATTCATCTCGCCAGCCTGAACGACGGCTTCCGCTACAATCCCCAGACCCAGCTTGCCGCCCTCCTCGACCTGGAAAGCGTGGAGGCCCTCCGGGAGCGCCTCCTCCCCGGGGAGAGCCAGGAGACCCCCGCGGAACTCTGGAACATGGCCGAGCTCTTCCTTGCCGACGCCCAGCCCCCCGTCGCCATGGGAGACCTCCTCCAAGCCCCCAGGCTGGACAACCTCACCAGCGCCTTCGCCCTCGCCGACGCCCTCTGCGCCGGAGAGGACTCCCCCCAGACTCTCCTGGGCGGCTTCTTCGACCTGGAGGAAGTGGGCTTGAACTTTCAAAGCGCGGGAGGCGACTTCCTGCCCTCCACCCTGGCGCGGCTTGCCGACGCCCTGGGCGCCCCCTCGCCCCAGGCCATTCCCCGGATGATGGCCGCCTCCCTCTGCCTCTCCCTGGACGTCGCCCACGCCTTCCATCCCAACTTCCCCGAGCTCTTCGACGAGAAGGACGCCCCCCGCCTGGGCAAGGGCCCCGCCCTGAAATTCCACGCCAACCAGAATTTCGCCACCACGCTGCCCGCCGCCGCCGTGGTCCAGGATCTTGCCCTGCGCGGCATCCTGCCCCTCCAGACCTTCACCCCCCGCTCCGACTCCCGCTGCGGCTCCACCATCGGCCGCATGGTCGCCGGCAGCCTGGGCGTCGCCGTGGCGGACCTGGGCATCCCCCTGTGGGCCATGCACTCCATCCGGGAGACCGCCTCCCTCCGGGATGTCCAGAGCCTGACGGACCTCCTCCAGGCCTTCTTCGGAGACACGTCTCCCCTGCCTCTTCCCCACTGACCCCCGCCCTCCACCGCATTGGGCCGCTTCCTGCCCATCCTCCTGGGCATCCTGGCGCTCCTGGGATGCTCCGCTTTCTTCTCCAGCGCGGAGACCGCCCTCATGTCCATGAGCAAGGCCCAGCTCCGGCGCCTGAAGAACGACGACGCCCGGGGCAGGATGGTCTACCGCCTCCTGACGGACTCCCAGCGGATGATGGGCGCCATCCTTCTGGGCAACCTCTTCGTCAACACCCTCCTCGCCGCCCTGACCGCGGACGTCCTGGGGCACCACCTCTCCTCCCCCCGGATGGGGGCGCTCCTCTCCATCCTCCTGGTGACCCCCACCCTGGTGCTGGCGGGGGAACTCCTCCCCAAGATCAACGGCCTGCGCCACAATCTTGCCATCGCCCGCTTCGCCGCGCCCCTCATCCTCCTCCTCTCCTATCTCCTCGCCCCCCTTCTCTGGATGCTGAACGGCGTCTCCCGGGGCGTCCAGCGGCTCTTCGGCCTGGGCGGCGGCAACCATTCCTGGGAATCCCTCACCAGCGCGGAACTGGTGGCCACCATCGACAGCGCCGCCTCCGCGGGGGAGGCCACCAGCCGGGAACACGACCTGCTGGGACGCATCCTCCGCTTCGGCACCATCCAGGCCAAGGAAATCATGCTGCCCAGACCCCAGATCCAGGGGCTGGACGATTCCCTGACCCTCCGGGACGCCTTCCCCCTGGCGCAGAAAAGCGACCTGGGCGTGCTCCCCGTCTTCCAGGGAAACCTGGATGAAATCTGGGGCGCCCTCTCCTTCGCCGACCTGCTGAAATACCGGGACTCCTCCCTGGGCGACCGCCCCCTCGCCTCCTTCCGGCGCCCCCTGGAGGAGGGCTCCCGGGACACCCCCCTGACCCCGGTGGAGTTCGTCCCCGGCACCGCCCGCATCGACCATCTCCTGGAGCAGATGCGGAAAGGCTCCCTGCGCCTTGCCATCATCGTCTCGGAATACGGCGGCACCCTGGGCATGGTCACCCCCTCCATGATTCTGGAGGAGGTGGTGGGGCGCTACGCCTTCAGCGGGCGGGATGTGAACCATCTCCAGAAGCGGAACGGCGGCTTCCTCGCCGACGGGCGCGCCCGGCTGCGGATGGTGGAGGACGCCCTGGGATGCGCCTTCCCCGGCGCCGAGGCGGAGACCCTCGCCGGCTTCGTCATGGAGCGCCTGGGCAGGATTCCCGCCCCGGGCGACCAGTTCTACGAGGAGGGCTTGCGCTTCCAGGTGGTGCGCACCGCCGGCCGCCTTGCCTCCGCCGTCATGATCTACCCGCCCCAGGGTCCGGAGGAGGACGAATCCGAGGACGCCCCCGCCCCCCATGCCCCCGGACGGGCGGGAAGGAAGGAGGAGATCCCATGAGCCTTCCCCTCCTCCTCCTCCTTCTCCTTCTCCTTGCCCTCTCCGCCTTCTTCAGCGGCGCGGAGACCGCCATGACCAGCGTCAGCCGCACCTGGCTCCAAAGCCAGGCCAAGAAGGGCGACCGCCGCGCCGCCCTGGCCGCCGGGTTCCTGAAGGATAGCGAACGCCTGCTGGGCACCATCCTCATCGGCAACAACCTGGTCAACATCTCCCTCACCAACCTCGCCAATCTCCTGGTCAGCGCCCTCCTGGCCTCCTACATCTCCCGGGGAATCCTCTCGGAGAACTGGGAGGAGTGGATCACCTCCCTGGTCCTTACCCCCGTGGTCCTGGTCTTCGGGGAGGCCGTCCCCAAGGCCCTGGGCAGGAACCACTCCGGCGCCTTCGCCCTCCTGGCGGCGCGCCCCCTGGGCTTCCTGGAGGTGCTTCTCAGGCCCTTCGTGGCGCTCACCTGCTGGACCACCCGCGCCCTCTCCCCCCGCCAGGAGGAGGAATCCGCCGCGCCCGGCGTCACCCGGGAGGACATGAAGATGATGGCGGAGATGGCCGCGGAGCAGGGGCTGGTGAACAAGGAGGCGGGGGAGATGCTCCAGAGCGTCCTGGAGCTGGACAAGCGCCCCGTGGAGACCGCCATGGTTCCCCTGGTGGAGGTGCGTTCCCTGTCCGAGACCTCCACCGTGGGGGACGCCCTGCGCCTTGCCGGCGCCTCGGGCTTCCTCCATCTTCCCGTCTACCGGGAGAGAGTGGACCGCATCATCGGCGTGGTGAACGCCCGGGACCTCCTTTCCCTGCGGACTCCCGGGGAGGCCGAGGACGAATTCCTGAAGCAGCCCCTCGTGCCCTTTGTCACGAAGAAGCTGCTCTTCGTCCCGGAATCCCAGCCGGTGAACGTCACCCTGGAGCATTTGCGCCGGGCCTCCCTGACCATGGCCATCGTGGTGGACGAATACGGCGGCATGACGGGCATGGTCACCGTCCAGGATTTGGTGGAGCTCATCGTGGGGAACCTGAACGACCGTCGGGAAGGGGAGTTCTTCCGGGTGCAGTGGATTGCCCCGGGGGTTTTCCTCTGCAACGGCCGCATGGAGACGGGCACCCTGGAGGAATACCTGGGCTTCAGCCTTCCCCGGGGAGGCTACGAGACCGCGGCCGGCTTCGTGCTGAAGCTGGCGGGCCGCATCCCCGCCGCCGGGGAGAAATTCCAATATCGGAACATGGAGATCACCGTCCTCCACGTGGAGGAGCATCGCATCACACGCCTGAAATTTCAGTGTCACCCCTCCGGGCGGCGTCCTGCCAAGGCCGCGGAGGAAAAGCAAGGGAGAAAACCGTCATGAACCAGAAGAAACTCCATCAGGAAACCCTGGCCGTCCAAGCCGGATACACCCCGGGAAACGGCGAGCCCCGCATCTGCCCCATCGTCCAGAGCACCACCTTCAAATACGACGACGCCCAGAGCGTCGCCGACCTCTTCGACCTGAAGACGGCGGGGTTCTTCTACACCCGTCTTGCCAATCCCACGGTGGACGCCCTGGAGAAGAAGATCGCCGCCCTGGAGGGAGGCGTCGCCTGCGTGTGCACCTCCTCCGGCCAGGCCGCCAACGCCAACGCCATCTTGAACGTCGCCCGCGCCGGCGACCATGTGGTGGCCTGCGCCAGCCTGTACGGCGGCACCGTGAGCCTCTTCACCAACACCCTGAAGAAGTGCGGCATCGAGTTCACCTGGCTTCTGCCCTCCGCCACCGAGGAGGAACTCCAGGCCGCCTTCCGTCCCAACACCAAGGCCGTCTTCGCCGAAACCCTCTGCAACCCCTCCGTGGTGGTGCTGGACATCGAGAAGTTCGCCCGGGCCGCCCACGCCAACGGCGTCCCCCTCATCGTGGACAACACCTTCCCCACTCCCATCCTCTGCCAGCCCTTCCAGTGGGGAGCGGACATCATCACCCACTCCACCACCAAATACCTGGACGGCCACGCCACCAGCGTGGGCGGCGCCATCGTGGAGAAGGGCGACTTCGACTGGGGCAACGGGAAATTCCCGGAATTCACCCAGCCGGACATCAGCTACCACGGTCTCGTCTACACCAAGAACTTCCCCCAGTGCCCCTTCTCCGCCAAGATGCGCGCCCAGTGGATCCGGGATTTCGGCAATCCCCAGATGGCGTTCAACGCCTTCCTCACCATGCTGGGCATGGAGACCCTTCATCTCCGGATGGAGCGCCATAGCCAGAACGCTCTCGCCCTCGCCAAGTTCCTGGAGAACCATCCCAAGGTCGCCTGGGTGAACTATCCCGGCCTGGAGTCCAGCCCGGACCACGCCCTTGCCCGGAAATATCTCCCCAATGGATGCTCCGGGGTGATGTGCTTCGGCGTCAAGGGCGGCAAGGAGGCCGGCGAGCGCCTGATGAACCATCTGAAGCTTGCCGCCATCGTGGTCCATGTCGCCGACGTCCGCACCTGCGTCCTCCATCCCGCCAGCATGACCCACCGCCAGCTCTCCGAGTCGGAGCTCAAGGCTGCGGGCGTCTCCCCGGATCTGATCCGCCTCTCCGTGGGCATCGAGAACATCCAGGATCTCTGCGAGGATTTCGACCAGGCCCTCCAGCAGGCCTGACGCCCGTCCTCCTCCTCCCCCCCGAAGCGCGTCCGGGGGAATCCCGGGGAGGCGGTCGTCGCACCCCTTCCCGCCCCCGGCGCCTTCCCCGCCCCATCCCCTCTTTCCCGCCTCCCTCCATGCCTGCCGATCGCCAGCCCCCGAAATCCATCTCCCCCGTCTTCCTGGTGCTCAGCACCTTCTACGTCACCTGCCTCCTCCTCTCCAATCTGGTCGCCAGCAAGGTGATCCTGCTGGGAGGCCTGACCCTGGACGCCGCCGTCACCCTCTTTCCCCTGACCTACATCCTGGGGGATGTCTTCACGGAAATCTACGGATTCCGGCGCACCAAATGCGTCATCTGGCTGGGCTTCTCCTGCAATTTCCTCGCCGCCCTGGTGTATCTCCTCACCATCGCCCTCCCCTATCCCGACTACTGGCCCAACCAGGAGGCGTTCCGGACCGTCCTGGGCATCACCCCCCGCATCTTCCTGGCCTCCCTCACCGGATACCTCTTCGGGGAGTTCTCCAACTCCTTCGTCCTCTCCAAGCTGAAGATCGCCACCAAGGGACGGATGCTGTGGCTCAGGACCATCCTCTCCACCTTCGTGGGCGAGGCGCTGGACACCGTCCTCTTCGTCCTCATCTCCTTCCTGGGCATCCTCCCCAACCACGTCCTGTGGACCATGATGCTCTGCCAGTACGTCTTCAAGGTGGCCTACGAAATCCTCTTCACTCCCCTCACCTACTGGTGCATCGCCAAGGTGAAGAAGATGGAGGGGCTGGATGTCTACGACTACCAGGAGACCTACCGGGTCCTGTGACGCCCCTTCCCCCGCCTTTTGGGAAAAACCCGGGGAATTTCTCCGGCGCCCCTGAAAAAATCTCATTCCGGGCATTGGAGAAAGCCGGAAAAGGGAATACATTGTGCCTTGAACTTTTTGCGCCTCCCTCCCCCCGGAGGGGAGCCTGCCGACCCAGGCCCTCCTCCCGCCGGGCGGGTTTCGCCTCCTCTTCCCTGAATCCTTCCCCTCCCCCCATATCGAAATCCTGACGATGAACAAACAACGCTTGGGTATCTTCTGGCGCTCCCTTCTCTGCGGCACCTGCCTTGCGGGGCTCTTCGCCCTGCCCGCCCCCCTCGTGGCCCAGGATGGCTGGGACGACGAGGAGGAAGAGGTGGGAATGGAGGACGCCGTGGACATGGTCGTCTCCTGGGAGGAATCCGACCGCAAGAAGGAGATGGAGCAGAAGATGGAGGCGCAGCTGCGCCAGAAGCGCAACGAGTATCTCCAGATGCTCACCTCCGCCCGCATCGCCAGCCAGATTCCCCAGCTCGCCCGCCGCCGGATCAAGGACCCCAAACTGGGCGACTTCTCCCTGCTGCGCATCCCCGGCATCATCCTGGACTGGGAGAAGAACTACAACCGCACCCCGCCCAAGTCCCTCCAGGACATCGTGGAGGACGTCGCCATCGAAGCCGAGGAGGAGGCCGAGGCCCAGCTGCGTCCCGAGGAGCAGAAGCGCCAGATCCGCCTCTTCGCCGAGGAGCACTTCGTCATGGTGAAGCTCAAGGAAAAGGTCTCCCTCGTCCTCCGGGGCGGCCATGGCACCAGCGTGGAAATCGTCAACCAGCCCTTCAATGGCGCCAACGACGAATACGTCGTGCTGGGCACCCGGCAGGTCATCAAGGAAGACTTGGATCCCGATGACCAGGCGCGCTTCTATCCCGAAATCAACGCCAAGATGAAGGAGGACTACATCCGCAACAACCTGGGCAAGGTGGACGCGGACATGGCCTCCCGGATTGACAAATACATCTACGACAACACCGCCAAGGAGTTCCGCGCCAACTACTATGTGCCCGACATCTCCAAGCCCACCGCCAGCCTCCGCACCGCCAAGCCCGAGTTCTGGATTCCCATGAAGGATTTTGTGGAGAAGGTCCGCGCCACTTATGTGGACCGCATGGTGGAGCAATACAAGATCACGGAGTTCCCCCAGTGGATGCAGCAGCAGGGCTACTACTTGGTGGACAAGGAGGACAAGACCGGCAAGGAGTGGGTGGACGAGATGGAGAAGACCCGCCGCGAGATGCCTGCGCCTTCCTCCAACGGCCCCGACGGCATGAACGGCATGAACGGAATGCCCGGCGGCTACCCCGGCCCCGGCGGAATGCCCGGCGGCTATCCCGGCCCCGGCCCCCGCTAGGGTCTCCCCCCTCGGGGACTCCTCTGCGTCGCCTTGACGGAGTCCCCGGGATTCTCCCCACATCCTCCCTTCCCTTGACGGACGAGACGCCACCTTTTCCCTGCGTCCCGTCCGTTCTTCTTTCCCCGCCCTGCCCCAGGAAGGCTTCCCGCCGGCCGCCAGGCAGACAAAACGCCCTCATCCCCTTTGCGAATCCCTCCCATGAGCAACGACCTTCCCCCGTCCCCCCGGAATCCTTTGGGTGACACCTACAAACTCGCCACGGAGGACCCGGATTTTCTCCAGTCCGACTCCTGCCGGGGCATCCGTCTTCAGCTGGAGTATTTGAAGCCGGAGGAGATCATGCGGAAGAAGCGCGTGGTCTCCACGGTGGTGATTTTCGGCAGCGCCCGTCTTCGTTCCCGAGAGGAATCGGAGCAGGCGGTGTCCCGTGCCAAGGAGGCGCTTGCCGCCTCTCCGGAGGATGGGGAGAAGCAGGCGGAGCTTCGGAGAGCGGAGCAGATGCGGAAGACCAGCCGCTACTATGAGATGGCGCGGGAATTCGCCGGGATTGTCACCACATACGACCAGAATTCCAGCGACGGCTACGAGCTGGTGGTGATCACCGGGGGAGGCCCCGGCATCATGGAGGCAGGCAACCGGGGCGCCCAGGAAATGGGCGGCCTCACCGTGGGCCTGAACATCACCCTCCCCTTCGAGCAGTTCCCCAACCCCTACATCACCCCCGACCTGAATTTCCGCTTCCACTACTTCGCCATCCGGAAGATGCATTTCATGAAGCGGGCGGCGGTGCTGGCATGCTTCCCCGGCGGCTTCGGCACCATGGACGAACTCTTCGAAGCCCTGACCCTGGTCCAGACCGGCATCGTCCCCAAAATCCCCATCCTCCTCTTCGGCAGCGATTTCTGGAAGGGTCTCATCCATTGGGACCGCTTCGTGGAGGACGGCCTGATCTCCCCCGAGGACCTGAATCTCATCCATTTCTGCGATTCCGCCTGGGAGGGCTGGAACTTCGTCCGTCAATTCTATCATCAGAAATTCGCCGACGTGCGCCACGGGGAACAGGAATGACCTTCCTTTCCCCTGCCCAGAAGGCCCTCCGGGAAGCCGGCGTGGAGAACGCCCTGCAGGAGGGGCGGTGGATGGAGGAGCTGCTCCCCCGGGAAAGCGCCCGCCGGGGGCTCTCCCCGGACGCCCTGCGGGAGGAGTGGCTGAAGCGCCGGATCGGCGGCGAGCCCTTCCAGTATGTGGTGGGCTCCGTGGAGTTCCACCAGGTGGAGCTGCAAGTGGGTCCCGGCACCCTGATTCCCCGCCCCGAGACGGAGCTCCTGGTGGACCGCGCCCTGGAAGTGCTCCGGGGAGTCCCCGCCGGGGAGACCGTGCTGGACTTGTGCACAGGCTCCGGCGCCATTCCCCTTGCCCTTGCCCGTCTCCGCCCCGACCTCCGTTTCCTGGGCGTGGACCTCTCCCCGGACGCCCTTGCCTGGGCACGGAGGAACGCCGCCCTCCTCCAAAGCCAGGACATCTGCCAATTCCTCCAGGGAGACCTCTTCGCCCCCCTCCCTCCCCGTCTGCGCTTCCCCCTCGTCACCGCCAATCCCCCCTATATCTCCCCCGAGGAGTACCGGCGACTGCCCCCGGAAATCCTGGACTACGAACCCCGGATTGCCCTGGAGGCCCAGGAGAACGGCCTTGCCCTGGAGCGGGAAATCATCCTCCAAGCCCGGCATTGGCTGAAACCCGGGGGCGTCCTCCTGCTGGAAATGGGGGAGACCCAGGGCGACGCCCTCCGGGAAACCCTCCTTGCCCATGGATACGAGCAGGTGAGAATCCTCCCGGACCTCACAGGCAGGGACCGCTTCGCCGAGGGAGTCTCCCCCGCCGCGACGTGACCCCGGGTTCTCCCGGGGGAGAGGCAGGCTCTGGATTCGCCAGGCCAATTATATTTTCCCGTTTACGAGAACAGGCATGAGGGGTGGGCTTCCCGCGCCCCCCTTCCCGCCTTTCCCCGGCTTTCTTCCTTCTTTCCCCGCGATTGCGCCGTCTCCCCCTTCTCCCATGAGCACCTACGAAGACATCTGGTATGCGGCGCGTTCCACGCGGATCGTCTACATGCCGCCCAAGATTCTGGAGACCTTCGGCGAATCCCGGGTGGAGTACCTGGTGGTCTCCGAGGAGATGGACCGCCCCGGCTCCCTGGTGCTTCGCACGGGCCTGGTCACCGCCCAGCGCCCCCGGATCATCACTCCCGCCTACTTCACCCAGAAGCTGACGGAAAATTTCGGGGAGGACGCGCGGCGGTATCTGGAGGAGGTTGTCTCCCGGGAGGAGAACGCCCGTTTCCTGGAATACGGCCTGCGCTTCGGCAAGGAGGCACACCAGGAGGAACGGGTCAGCGGAAACGCCCTGGAGGTGGCGGAACAGGCCGCCGCCGACGCCCAGGACGACCTGGAGAAGCTCCGGGGCGTCCTGGTGGGGCCCGACGACGCCTGGGAAGTCTCCCTGATGCACTTCCTGGCCCAGATGGTGCAAAAGTCCCTCCCCTTCCACGCCCGGGACATCGCCCGAAAGGGACTCTTCCGCCTGGACGAAGGCACCCCCCAGGGCGTCCTCCAGGAGATCCAGGAGGATTTCCAGGAGTGCCGCACCCTGGAGGACGCCCAGCGCCTGGGAGAAAAGCTGCGCCGATACGGGCTGTTCTCCCGCTTCGAGGACCAGTTCTATTCCCTCTACATGAGAATGAAGACCCATGGCTGACACCGTCTTTTTCCAAATCGCCCCCGAGGACCGGGAGCTGACCCCCGCGCGCCAGCACGAATCCGACGCCGCCTTCGACCTGCGCTCCCGGGTGGACGACTCCCTGGCGCCCGGAGAATGGAAAGCCATTCCCACCGGCGTGAAGATGCAGCTGCCCCCGGACTTCGTCGCCGACGTGCGTCCCCGCAGCGGACTTGCCCTGAAGCAGGGCGTCACGGTCCTCAACACCCCCGGCACCATCGATTCCGGCTACCGGGGCGAGGTCCAGGTGATTCTCATCAACCACGGCGCCCGGCCCTTCCCCATCCACCGGGGGGACCGCATCGCCCAGATGGTCTTCCTCCGGCTTCCCCAGGTGCAGGTCGTCCTGACGGACGCCCTGGATGCCAGCGAACGGGGAGAGGGAGGGTTCGGTTCCACCGGGCGCCGCTAGCTCCCGCCCCGCCGCCCCATGCAGCATCCGCGCCAGCCCGCCGTCCCGCCGCCCCACCTTCTTCTTCCCCTTCTCCTGTGCCTCCTGCTTCTGGGCGGCATTCCCTGCGTCCTCACGCCGCCCTCGCCGCCCCGGCCCGCCGCCTCCCCCGCCCTGTCGGAGGAGGAGCTGCTGCCCCTTCTGGAGGAGAGCGCCCGGCGCCATGGCCTCTCCCCCGCCCTGGTGCGCGCCCTGGTCTGGAAGGAGAGCCGTTTCCGGCCGGACGCCGTCGGCGCCAAGGGGGAGCTGGGCCTCATGCAGGTGACCGCCGGCGCCGCCCAGGACTGGGCGCGGGTCCACAAGACCTCCCGTCCACGGCGGCGGGAGCTTCTGGAGCCCGCCCGGAACCTGGACATCGGCTGCTGGTATCTGGCCCGGGCGCTCCGGCACTGGGAGGGCTACCTCTCCCAGGAGAGCCTCGCCCTGGCCGAATACAATGCCGGCCGCACCCAGGTGCTCCGGAACTGGCGCCCCGCGGACCCCGGCACCCCTCTCCATCTGGAGGAGATCACCTTCCCGGAAACCCGGGACTACATCCAGAGCATTCTCCAGAAAAAAGCCTTCTACGAAACCGCGGAATGACCCGGCGCGCCGGATTCCCCGCCAACCCACCATGCCTTCCACCCCCTCCTCCAATCTCCAGGCCGCCCGGGAACTCCTGGCCGACAACGACGAATCCCTGGCCTCTCTCGCCATGGATTCCATCCTCAAGGGAGGAAAAGCGGAGGAGACCCTGGCGCTCCTCCAGGACGAGCCGGACAAGAACGTGCGCCGCCGCGCCCATCAGCTGGGCACCCTCCTCCAGCACAACGCCATCCTGGACAAGCTGGTGAAGGACTACGAGCAGGCCCGGGTCTCCGCCCTGGAGGCGCTGGCGCAAATCGACCTCCTCTACGACACCAGCAGCTCCTCCACCTACCTCCGGGATCTCCTCCGGAACACGGAGAAGAACTTCCGGAAGAAGTGCCGGGGTCCCCTCACTCCCCAGAAGCTGTGCTCCATCATGGAGGACGAGGGGTTCTTCGTGCCGCCCATGCCCTGGATCGCCATCGAGGACTACCTACTGGGCGACGTGCTGGGCGGGGATGGCGGCGCCGCCCCCCTGGTGCTCTCCATCCTGAGCTGCCACCTCGCCGCCCTCCGGGGGCTGGACGCCCAGGTGGTCTTCTGCAACGGCTTCATCGGATTCCTCTCCAAGGAGTGGGTCTGCCTCCCCGAACACGGCTGGCAGTGCCAGCGCCTCCAGGAGCAGGACGAAATCTGCCCCCTCCACGACCAGCAAATCCTCCAGCTCTACCTCAGCCAGCTGCTCACCGGCGCCATCGCCTCCTGGGAGGTCTACGACACCCACCTCTTCCTGGAAATCCTCCAGCGGCTGGACGGACTCCCGGAAAATCCCCTCCCCTACCCCTACGGCCCCGGCGAGAAAAAACCTCTCCTCTGACTCCCGGAAACCCCCGCCGCCCCGCAACCGCCCACAGGAGACTCTCATGAAGAACCGATTCCTCACTCCCTTCCTGAAAGCCCTCTCCCGCTGCACCAGACTCCCCGCCCCCCTCCTCCTCCAGGGACAGGAGGACGACCAGAGCCCGCTCCCCCTCTTCTGGATGACCGCCGCCCGCACCGCCATGGGCGTCGCCTACATGGTCGTCGCCCTGCTCTGCCAATGGCTGCTGAAGCCCGCCATGACGGGGAATCTCCTGGGCGCCCTTGCCGTCCTTCTCCTCCACCTCTTCCTTTCCCGGAGCCCGGACATCCGTCTCGCCCCCCTCCTCCGGCAGGCCTTCCAGCGGGAGGACAAGGAGAATCCCAGCGCCGACCTCCTGGCCCAGCTGGTGATTCCCTGCCTCCTCTTCCTGCTCCTCACCTGCCACGCCGCCCATTGGCTGCCCGCCATCTTCGCCCTGGGCGCCACCATCGCCGCGGAGCTCTCCAGCCCCCGGAAGGAGGAGGACTTCCGGGAGAAATCCTCCTGGCTCCTGGGGGCGGGCGCCATCGTCCTCTTCACCCTCTTTCCCTTCCTGGGGGACGGCGCCGCCTTCCGGTGCGCCTTCATCCGGGGCGTCCTTCTCCTGCTGGTCCTCGCCCTGCTGTCGCCCCGCCTCCAGAAGCTGCACACCAAGCCGGAGTGCTATTCCGTCAACGCCTTCCTGGGCACCGGGTTCATGCTTTTGCTCGCCGTTCTGGCCAACGCCCTGTAGCCCCCTGTCTCCCCTCCCGCCGATTGATCTTGTTCCATGACCGATTCCCCTGACTCCCTGTCCCAGGAACCCCTGGTGGTCCATGTGGTCGCCCTGGGCTGCGCCAAAAACCTGGTGGACGCCGAAGTGATGTGCGGCACCATGGCCGCCCACGGCATCTACCTCACGGACGACCCGGAGGAGGCCCATGTGTTCCTCATCAACACCTGCGGCTTCATCCAGTCCGCCCGGGACGAGGCGGAGCATGCCATCAAGGAGGCGCTCTCCTGGAAGAAGAAGGGGATGCGGAAGGGGCTTCTCCGGCTGGTGGTGGTGGGCGGCTGCCTTGCCCAGCGCAGCGCCCCGGAATACGCCGTGAAATATCCCGCCGTGGACTGCTGGATGGGGGTGGACTCCGCTCCCCGCGTCCACGAGCTCCTGGCGGAGCTGGTGGCGGCCCGGGAGACGGACGCCCAGACGGCGCCCCGTATGGCCGTCACCACCGCCACGCCCCAGTGGCTCTACGATGAAAACACCCCCCGCATCCAGTCCACCCCGGACACCTATGCCTATGTGAAGATTGCGGAGGGCTGCAATCACCGCTGCGCCTTCTGCGCCATTCCCGGCATCCGGGGCAATCTCCGCAGCCGTTCCCCCGAATCCGTGCTGGCGGAATGCCGGCAGTTCCTCGCCGCCGGCGTCCGGGAGCTGAACCTCATCGCCCAGGACTCCACGGCATACGGGCTGGACCTCGCCCCGCGGGCCACCCTGGCCTCCCTCCTCCGGCAGATCGACGCCCTGCCCGGGGACTTCTGGGTGCGGGTCCTCTACACCCATCCCCTCCACCTCACGGAGGAATTTCTGGAAATCCTGGGAAATTCCCGGCATGTGGTCCCCTATCTGGACGTGCCTCTCCAGCACATCCACACCCCCATCCTGAAATCCATGCGCCGGGGGCTGGACGGAGAGAAGACCCGGAAGCTCCTGGAGGGAATCCGCGCCAAATATCCCCGGATGACCATCCGCACCACCGTCATGACCGGATATCCCGGCGAAACCCCCGACGCCTTCCAGGAACTCCTGGACTTCGTGCGGGACTTCCAATTCGACCGCCTGGGCGCCTTCGCCTTCTCCCCCGAACCCGGCACCCCCGCCTACGACATCCAGGAGGGAAAGGTGCCCCGGAAAACCGCCGAGGCGCGGCGGGACAAGCTGCTCGCCCTCCAGAAAAGCATCTCCGCCGCCCGGAACCGCGCCCTGCTGGGCACCACCATGCCCGTCCTCCTGGAGGAATCCCTGGGGCGCCGGAAGTGGCTCGCCCGTTCCCAGGGAGACGCCCCGGAGGTGGACCAGACCGTGGTGGTGGAGGCGCCGGCGGGCGTCGCCCTGCGGGAGGGCGCCTTCCTGAACGTGAAGATCCACCGTGCCAGCGAATACGACCTGGGCGCGGTTCCGGCGCCCTGATTCCCCCCTTCTGCCAAGCAAGCCATGGCCACTTCCCCCAAGTCTCCCCGTTCCGCCGCCGCCCCGCACCAGGGGTGGTCCCTCCTCACCCGGATCTCCCTGTACCTGGGCAGCCTGCTCCTCGGCGTGGTGGCCTTCGCCTTCCTCTGCGGCTACGGCGCCCGCAGCTGCTACCGGGAGAATCCCGCCTTTCTGCTGACCCGCCTGGAGATGCCGGACAACGCCAGCGAGGAATTGCAGGAGGAGATTCGCCGTGCCGTGGAATATTGCGGCATCAAGCTGGAGAGCTCCTATCTGCCCACCCTGCCCCTGCGGCAGCTCCGGGAGACCCTCCGGGAGAATCCCCAGGTCTCCGAAGTCCATCTCCGGAGAATCTTCCCCGACACCCTGCGCATCGACGCCTTCCCCCGCATCCCCGTCGCCATCCTCCGCTTCCATCCCTCCACCGGAAAAGCCGACCTCCTGGTGGACCGGGAAGGCATGGTGCTGCCCCGCAAGGTCGCCACCATGCCCGTGAAGAACCTGCCCACCATCCGGGGCATCAAGAATCCCCAGGAGTTCCAGCCCGGCAAACGCTGCCAGGACAAGGGCGTGCTCGCCGTCCTCACCTTCCTGAAGGAATCCCAGCTGCGCCCCGAGGGCACCATGTATGAAATCCAGAATGTCTCCCTGGATGTGCCCAACAACCGGATGACCCTGAACCTGGAGGCGTCCGGCGTCTTCCGGCCCGGCGCGCGCCTGGTCATGCCCCTGGACAACGTCCCCCAGGAGATGGACCGGGTGAAGATCGTGGTGGACCTGCGCACCAGCGCCCACGAAACCATCAGCTATCTCAATGCCGTCTACGAGAACATCCCCGTCTATCCTTGAGACGCCCCCCGGGGAAGAGGCGGCAGACACCCCCCTCCTGCTCCATTGCTGCTGCGGCCCCTGCGCCACCGCCTGCCTGGAACGTCTTGCCGCCCAGGGACGCCCCTGCGCCCTCTTCTTCTCCAATTCCAACCTGGACAGCCGGGAGGAGTTCCAACGACGCCTGGATGCCCTGGAGACGGTCGCCGCCCATTTCGGCGTCAGGGAGATTCTGGTGGATCCCTACCGCCACGACTTGTGGAGCCGCTTCGTGGGGCGGCTGTGCCCCGGGTTCGCCGCCCAGCCGGAGGGCGGGGAGCGCTGCCGCCAATGCTTCCGCTGGAGCCTCTCCCGCACCGCCGCCGCCGCCGCCCGGAAAGGCTGGCGTTTCGCCACCTCCCTCACCGTGAGCCCCCACAAGAACTCCCGCCTCCTCCTCTCCCTGGGCGCCACATTCCCCCATTTCCAACCCTACGATTTCAAGAAGAAGGACGGTTTCCTCCGCAGCACCATCCTCTCCCGCCAGCTGGGACTCTACCGCCAGAACTACTGCGGCTGCCCCTTCTCCCGCCGGGAGCCGGAACCCCGCTGACCCGTCCCGCCACCACCCGCCACCCCCTCGCCATGGACCCCATTCTCCTCTGGCCCGACGATCCCTCCCGCACCTCCGCAGCCCTGGGACGCCCCCAACTCCTCCCCTTCCTCCACGAGGGCGACGACCCCCGCCCCGCCATCCTGGTCATCCCCGGCGGCGGCTACGGCTGCGTGTGCCACGGCTACGAGGGCAGCGACATCGCCCGGAAATTCCTCTCCCTGGGATACCACGCCTTCGTCCTGGAATACCGGTGCGGGGAGTTCGGCGCCTGGCCCGCCCCCCAGCAGGACGCCGCCCGCGCCGTCAAACTCCTCCGCGCCCGCGCCGGGGAACTCCGCCTGGACCCCGGGAAAATCGCCTCCCTGGGCTTCTCCGCCGGAGGACACCTGGCGGGATGCCTGGGCACCTCCATCATCCAACGGGTGGACGCCTCCGCCGGAGACGATGCCGACGCCTGCTCCCCCAGGGTCAACGCCATGATTCTCTGCTACCCCGTCGTCCGCTTCGAGGACGCCTCGGGACACTCCGCCTCCGGCAGAAACCTCCTGGGACCCGGCAATGCCCGCCTCTATCCGCAATACGACCTCTCCCTCCACCTGGACGACCAAACCCCGCCCACCTTCCTCTTCCACACCGCCGCCGACCAAATCGTCCCCTGCCTGGGCTCCCTGGACATGGCCGCCAAGCTGAAACAACGGGAAATCCCCGTGGGACTCCACCTCTTCCCCTTTGGCCCCCACGGTGCCGGACTTGCCGCCGACACCATCGACACGGTCCAATGGCCGGATATCGCCCACCGGTTCCTCCAGAGGGTCTGGACCACCCAGAAGCCCAATCCCTGACCCCCCCCCCCGACACCCCTCCCGCTAAAAAAAATTCCACATTTTTTCCCGGAAGGTCTTGGTTTTCGGAAAAATTTTGCTATAATATCCGCATATACGGATTAGCGAAGGGGTTTTCCCCTGGGAAAGCCCCGCCCCGCCCATCCGCGCCTTCCCCCTCCCCGCCCGGGGCCGTGCCGAGGAATTTCTCCTTGGTCCGGCGTTTCGGCGACGGGGTTGTGGTCTGCCTTCCTCTCCTTTGCCGTCTCCCGGAAAGCCTTTCGCCGCCGGGGGTGGCGGGGAGCTTGTGTCACCGCCTTTTTTCTTGCTTTTCTCTTGTCCATGATCACCATGAAGGAAATCGGTGCGCTCGCCTCGGTGAGCCAGCCTACGGTTTCCCTGATTCTCAACGGCAGGGGCGAGGAGTTCCGCATCAGCGAGGAGACTTGCCAGCGGGTGATCCGCATCGCCCGGGAGCACGGCTACGCCCCCAACCTTCTGGCGCAGGCCATGCGCACGGGCAACACCGGCATCGTGGGCATCCTGATCTCCCGGAACTCCCTGCAGCAGATCGCCGACCAGTATGGCCTGGTGCAGGAAATCATGCAGATCCAGGCCGCCTTCCTGCTCCACGACCAGCGGGTGATGCTGGAAGCCCTCAGCGATGACGACTGCCAGCATCTCCAAATGCCCAAGATCGTCACCTCCCGCCTCGCCGACACCATCATCCTCTGGCAGAACTTCCAGGACGAGTCCATGGGTGAACGCTACATCCAGGAACTCCAGAAGTCCGCGCGCCGCATCATTCTCCTGGACGACGTCATCTCCTCCATCGACGCCACCTCCGTCAACGTGGACGACCGGAAGGCCGGCACCGACGCCGCCGACTACCTCTGGAAACTGGGACACCGCTCCTTCGGCCTCATCTCCTGCCAGGAAAGACGCTCCGCGCTGGAGTCGCGGATGGACGCCTTCCAGGAACGCATCCAAAGCCTCTCCCAGGGCACCGCCACCACCCACCGGGTGAATGCGGGCGACCGCTGGTCCATCACCTGCGGCGCCAAAGCCACGGCGGAACTCCTCCGCACCGCCCCCGTGAAACCCACCGCCATCTTCGCCGCCAACGACTTCTTCGCCTACGGCGCGGAGACGGAACTGCTCCGGATGGGACTCCGCATCCCCCAGGATGTCTCCCTCCTGGGCGTCGGGGAATGGTACGGCGCCTGCAACGCCCAGATCCCCATCACCACCATCTCCGTGGAACTGCCCCGGAAAATCCAGACCCTCCTCCAACTCTGCCAGGAGAAAATCCCCCAAGCCAGAAAGAAGAGAGACTTGAAACTGGTGGGAAAACTGCTGACCAGAAACACCACCGCCGCCCCGCCCAAATCCCTTTGACCGAACCCGGCAATCCCCAGGGTTCGTTCTTCCCTTCTCCCCGGCTAATACGTTTTTGTTCGGAGGAGGCCCCGCCCTCCTCCCCCGCCTTTCCCAGCCGGAATCCGGAAGAAGACCCTTCGCCTTTTTCCGCTCCGCCCGGCTAATTCGTTTTTGCCTTTTGTCTCATGTCCACCCCCTCCCCCTATCTGAAAGACCGCTACCTCTGCAGGGAGATGCCCGAGGAGTATTTCTCCCTGGTGCCGGCGGGGACGTTGCGCCAGACCCTGTTTCCCTCCAGGAGCCGTCACAACGCCTGCTGGGATTTTCTCCTGTGCAAGGACGGCGTGACGGCCTATGTGGCGTTGTGCGGCGAGCTCTCCCAGCCCCTGTGCGCCCGTCTGTTCCGATACGACACCCGTTCGGGGGAGCTGACCTTTCTCTTTGACCTGGGCCAGATCTTCTGCGTGAGTCCCCGGGAGATTCCCCCGAGCAAGATTCACACCAGCCTGACGGAGCTGCCGGACGGCAGGATTGTGATGACCACCCACACCACTGCCCGGAGCCCCCTGCATCCCTACTGGCTCTTCGACTCCTACTTCGAGCATGCCCACGAGGGGTATGCCGGCTCCCATGTGCTGATCTACGATCCCCGGGACGGGAAGGTGTCCAACCTGGGGATTCCGGTGAAGCGGGACTCCATCTACGGCAGCTGCTACGACGAGCGTCACAACGCCCTCTTCTTCACCACCTTCCTGAAGGGCGAGCTCTTCCGGATGTCCCTGGACACCCTGGAGGTGACGCCCCTGGGGCAGATCACGGAATACGGCTCCTACTGTCTCTTCCCCGACCATCGGGGAGGGATCTACACCACCAGCCGTTCCGGCCACATCTTCCGCATCGACGCGGACACCCTGGAGGTGCGGGATCTGGGGCCTGTGGCGGCGGAGCCCGAGCCGGTCCATCTGTGGGCGCTCCACCGGGTCATCGCCCATGTCTGCCAGGGGCCCGACGGCGCCTTCTACTTCACCATGCACTACAGCGACAAGCTCCTCCGGCTGGATCCCGCCACCAGCGCCATCACCCTGGAGGCCGACCTCTCCCCCCGGGGAAAGTGGCGCGACGCCCCGCCCGGCATCCAGAAAGGACACGTCTTCGACTCCCAGGGCGTCCTCTGGTTCATCGTGGCGCGGGAAAGCTGCAACGACTATCCCGGCGGCTCCGCCCACCTCTACCGCTATGACTACCGCCATGGCAAGGAGGTGGAGTTCATGGGCATGCTGGGCGCAGACAACATCTCCACCGCCATGATCTGCCACGTCGCCCTGGACGCCCGGGACGTGCTCCACTTCCCCAACGGAAACCACGGGGAGGACATGGCGTGGATGGTCTCCGTGGACCTGAAGGAGGTCTACCGGCGGCGCCAGGAGGAGCGGCCCGTCAGCCGGGACCCCTGGAACTACTGCGCCTTCGCCGACGGCGCCGACTTCTACCCGGGAAAGGACTTCGCCGCCGACACCGCCGACTATTTCCGCTTCCGGAAATACATGCAGGACAACAACACCTGGCGGGACGCCCATGCCCGCTCCCATGTGCGCCCCGATCCCTGCGGTCTCTGCCGGATCTGGGAGCTGCTGCCGGACCAGGCGGACCACACCATCCACACCCTCCGCTGCCTGGAGGAGGGAAAATGGGAGGCCATCGCCGGAGGAGAACGCTTCCTGGTCTCCCCGGAGGGCAAGGTCCTCCACCGGGAAGCCGCCCCCCAGGCCGCTCCCCAACCCAGCCCCCTCCCCGCCCTCCCGGAAAACCTCCCCCTCCCCGCCCGGGCGGGACGGGGCATGCTTTCCAACATCACCGCCGCCGCCCCCCTGGCCGACGGAAGATGGCTCCTGGGCAGCGCCGACTCCCTCTTCTCTCTCTGGAATCCCCAGGACAACTCCCTCTTCTCCCTGGGCGCCGTGGGCAACCAGGGCCCCGTCAAAGCCATCGCCGCCGCCCGGGACGGAAAGACCGCCTTCGCCATCTGCGGAGACGAGGGAGACCTGGGACACCTGGTGCGCTTCACGCTCCGGAACGGTCTCCAGGACCTGGGACGCCTCTACGGCGAAGTCCCGGGAAACCCCATGGTCGCCAACAACTCCCAGCTCGCCTCCCTGGACGTCAGTCCCGACGGCTCCCTGGTCGCCGTGGGCGGCGCCGGACGACTCGCCACCCTCTTTTTCTACCGTTTCTCTTCCTAGCCTCCCTGTTTTTTTCTTGTTTCCCTTGTGTTTCCCATTGTTTCCCTAGTGTTTTGTTTCCCCACCCCCCAAAAACGTCTCCAACAACAATCGTAACCTACTAACATTCAATCACCCATGAAAAAATCATTCACTCTGATCGAACTGTTGGTCGTCATCGCCATCATCGCCATCCTGGCGGCCATGCTGCTGCCCGCCCTCTCCAAGGCCCGCGAGAAGGCCCGCGCCATCAGCTGCACCAACAACCTGAAGCAGATCGGTCTCTTCCTGACCATCTACTCCGACGAGAGCGACGACCACCTGATGATGGCCTGGTACCAGTACGCCGGCCAAGCCTCCCCCGCCGACGCCATCTACATGGGCTGGGACTACCAGCTGTGGCAGGACTACAACATGTCCACCAAGGCTCTGCTCTGCCCCGCCCAGGAAAACACCTATCCTCTGGATCAGGTGCCCACGGGCGTGGAGCGCCGTCTCTGCGCCTCCTACGGCATGAACGTCGACGCCGTCCAGTGCCAGTGGCCCATGACCAACCACGGCTTCAAGCGCAACACCCTTGCCAACAAGAAGCAGAACCCCTCCGCCCACATCTGGGTTGGCGACTCCGTTGCCAACGCCGCCGGCACCGAGACCGTGGACTCTGACAACACCCGCCTCCTGAGCCCCGGCTCCTTCTCCTACTACTACCCCGGATACAACCACACCTGGTATCCCATCCACATGATCCACGGCAAGCGCGCCAACGTCCTCTGGTTTGACGGCCATGTGAGCGACATCACCAAGGAGCAGGTCATGGAGAACAACGACTACTACTGGAAGCCCTACTACTACGGCTGGGACGGCTGGTACATGAACGACTAATTCCGACCTCTGCCCGAGCTCCCGCGGCACCCCGCCAGGAATCCCCTTTCCCGGCGGGGTGCCGCCTTCCTGTTTCTCCTCCCGCCCCCCTTCTCCTCCGATGTCCAAGACCCTTCCTCTTCTCCTGGCGTCCACCTTTCTCCTCCTGCCCTTGATGGCCAAGGATATTCTGAACAAGGAAGTCCACTATCTGGAGCAGCGCCTCCAGAGGGTGCTTCCCCTCTTTGCCGACTCGCCTGCCAAGGCGGCCTTTGTCAAGGAGACCCGGGATTGCATCCAGAAGGCACTCTCCCGGGAGTGGGACGTGGAGAAGAATCCCTATCCCGTGGGGGATCTCCTGGAGACCACCGCGCGTCTGGAGGCCCTGGCCTCCCACCCCGACCAGAGAGGCGCCGGAAATCTCCGCTACTATGTGGAGGACGCCCTCACCAAAGTATTCTCCGATCTGCCCCTGCTGGGAGACCGGGATTTCGGCGGAACCCTCCGCCTCGCCGCCGCAGGTGACGAATGGGTCAACGCCCAAGTCGTCCTCCTTCCCCTTTTCCGCGATCTGGAGGGGCCCGTCCAGATGGAAGCCACGGATTTGACGGACGTCCAGGGCAACGTGGTTCTGCCCGCCGACGCCCTCCGCCTCTACCGCCAGAAGGTGGTGCTCGCCCAGGGCGAGCTCTGGCCCGACCCCCTCACCCCCGACACCCTCCAGGAGCCCCTGGCCCGTGCCGAAAACCTCCGTCCCTACTGGGTCTCCCTCCATGTCCCCCAGGGAACCCCCGCCGGCCTCTGCCGGGGCGCCATCCGCTTCACCGCCGGGGAGGAGAGCGTCCAGGTGCCCGTGGAACTCACCGTCCTGGACTTTGACCTGCCCGTGCCCGAGCGGGTCTTCGCGGTGGTTCAGCCGGACCGCACCGCCTTCCAGGTGTCCAAGCGCGTGAAGAACGAGATGCTGGAGAAGAAGGAGCTCCACGCCCCCGACACCGTCTTCCCCCACAACCCCCATCTGGACGCGCTGCTCCAGGACATCATGGACCGGGGACTCTTCATGGGGGCTCCGGGATGCCCCTGGCCCTCCTTCATGGACATCTCCACCTATCGCCTGGAGGCCGAAAATCTGGAGCAGGCGCGGAAATACAAGTTCTCCATGCTGGCCTCCCTCCCCTACACCAGCTGGTATGTGGAATACTACCGCAACGGCACCCGGAACACCATCGAGGAATACTACGACGACATCGTGAAGGCCTGCGTGGAAAACAACGAGACCCTGAAATCCCTGGGCCTGGGGGATGTGAAGAAGTATATCTACTACGATGAAATCGACGCCAACAACACCATCGCCGTGGACACCCTCACCAAAATCAAGGAGAAGACCGGCGCCAAGATCATCACCTGCTTCTGCTTCCCCCACAAGGGCAAGGAGCTCATCGAGCCCTATCTGGACACCGTGGATTTCATCTATTTCAGCAGCCGGTATTTCGATAATCCGAAACTGCTGGATTACATTCTCCAGCTCCAAAAATCCGGCAAGGAAATCGGCTGGTATCTGAATGTCCAGCCCAAATCCTTCGCCACCTGCAACATGCTGGACGTCGCCGGCGTGAACAACCGCATCCAGTTCTTCATGCAGTGGAAATACGGGTTCTCCATCTCCCTCTTCTGGTGCATGAACTGGTGGGAGGACCACCTGGTGAACTCCAATCCCCCGGAGACCGGCGCCGGACAGGGCGACGGATGGCTCCTCTTCCCCGACCCCGTCCACGGCTTCCTCCCCACCATCCGCAGCGAAATCCTCCGGGAGGGCATGCAGGACTACCGCTATCTGGACTACCTCCAGGTCCTCTTCCGGGAAGCGGAGGAGAAGGGGCTGGACCTGCCCGACGCCCTGCGCCAGGAAATCCAGGACATCCTGGCGGTGAACTGGATCCAGGCCGTGAACCGCTTCCCCCGCTCCCCCCAGGAGCTGCACCGCCAGCGCCAGCGGGTCCTGGACGCCGTCCAGGCCCTCCGCTCCGCTTTGGCGAAAGCATAGCACAAGAGGCTGCCTCCGCACCCTCCTCCCCCGCCCCCGGCGGCTACAACGGGGGGATTTCCCGGACACTCTCCGGGGAATCCCCCGGATCTTTACCCACGTTTCCCTTTTCCTCGTCTCATGACTTTGTTTGACTCTGGTGATTTCTCCGTCGGATGCAACTACTGGGCAAGCCATGCCGGTATCGCCATGTGGAAAGACTGGCGCCCCCAGGTGGTGGAGCGGGATTTCACCCTCCTGGAATCCCTGAAGCTGGACGTGGTGCGGGTCTTCCCCCTCTGGACGGACTTCCAGCCCCTTCAGCTCTTCTCCATCGGCTGCAACGCCCCCTTCCAGCTGCGCTGGAAAGACGGCGGCCCCGTGCCCTATGAGCCGGACGGGACCCAGAGCGGCGTGGATCCGGAGATGCTGGAGCGCTTCCGCTTCCTGTGCGACTGCGCCCAGCGCCACCATCTGAAGCTGGGGGTGGGCCTGGTCACCGGCTGGATGTCCGGCCGCCTCTTCACCCCGCCCGCCTTCGCCCAGAGCAAGCTCCTCACCGACCCCATGGTGCTCCAGTGGCAGCTGCGCTTCGTCCACCGCTTCGTCCGGGAGTTCCGGGAGCATCCCGCCATCGCCTTCTGGGGCGTGGGCAACGAGTGCAACAATCTGGAGAAGACCAACCGCCACCAGGGCGCCCTCTGGTGCCGGATCATCGCGGACGCCGTCCGCAACGAGGATTCCGTCCATCCCCTGGTTGCCGGCATGCACGGCCTCACCTCCCAGCCCGTCACCTCCGCCCAGGAGGACGGCAACTGGAGCATCCAGGACATGGGGGAGATCTTCGACGTGCTCACCGTCCATCCCTATCCCCTCTTCTCCCGCCTCACCGCCCGGGATTCCCTCGCCTCCTTCAAGGCCCCCTTCCACGCCCCCTCCGAGGCCCACTTCTACGGGGACCTGGCGCACCGCCCCTGCGTCGCCGAGGAAATCGGCACCCTCGCCCCCAATGTCGCCAACGAGAAGACCGCCGCCGCCTACATCCGCGACACCCTCTGGAATCTCTGGGCCCACGACAACCTGGGGCTGTGGTGGTGGTGCGCCTTCGACCAGGACACCTTGAGCGATCCTCCCTATGAATGGTGCGCCGTGGAGCGCCTCCTGGGCCTCTT
Organism: Oligosphaeraceae bacterium; assembly: GCA_051884615.1. Lineage (GTDB taxonomy): Bacteria > Verrucomicrobiota > Lentisphaeria > Oligosphaerales > Oligosphaeraceae > UBA1724. Next base: position 19,542 of record JBJEVT010000030.1, on the reverse strand, counting down.
CCGCAACGACGGCTCCCCCAAGCCCGTGGCCCGGGAAATCGCCGCCTTCCGCGCCATGCTGGACGCCCTCCCCTTCTCCCGTCTGCCCGCCTTCCGGCGGGAGGCTGTCTGCCTCCTGAACCAGGACCACGACGCCTGGGAGATGGCATACGGCGCCTGGCTCCTCGCCAAGCAGGCCGGCTTCGACCTCCAGTTCCAGTTCGTGGACGAACCCCTCCGCCCCGCCGAATTCTATCTGCTCCCCGGCGTCGCCGGCCTGAACAACGTCCCCCGCCCCCGCCTCCAGGAACTGGAGCGGAACATCCGGGAGAAGGGAGCCCAGCTCCTCTACACCTACGACGGCGCCGCCATCGCCCCCTTCGAGCCCCTCTTCGGCCTCACCAGCACGGGGCTGGAGGAATTCCCCGGCGAAGCGCAAGTGCTCCTCCCCGGGGAGTCCGCCCCCCTCCCCTTCGCCACCAGCGCCCGCATGCGGCTGGAAAGCGTCGGCGCCCAGGTGCTGCTCGCCGACCAGGAGGGAACCCCCTTCTTCACCTGCCACGCCTGCGGCAAGGGAAAGGTGTGGTTCCTGGCGGCCTCGCCGGAACGCCAGATCGCCCAGACCCACGGCGCCTGGAAACTCCCCTATGCCAAACTCTATGCCATGGCGGCCCGGGAGCTCCTGGATGCCCGGCCCCTCCGAAGCCTGGACCCGGAGATCACCACCACGATCCACCCCCTCCCCCAGGAGGAGGGACATGCCTATGCCATCCTGGTGAACAATGGCGAAGAGACGCGGAAGCCAAACCTCGCGCTGGCCGACGGATGGAAAATCCACAAGCGCCTCCATGGCAGCGAAACGTCCATTCCGCCCCACGACGGCGTCCTGCTGGAACTGACCCGCTAGCCCCCGACCCGCGCCCGGCGGCGCCCCCGACCCTCCTCCCCCCTCCCAACCTCCCGCTCCCATGACCATTCTTGACTGGGGAATGCTGGTCATCCCCCTCCTTTTCCTGGCCGTCTCCGTCTTCTACACCAAACGGCACATGCGCTCCGTCACCGACTTCCTGGCGGCGGGACGCACCGCCCGGCGCTATCTGCTCACCTCCGCCAACGGACTGGCGGGCTACGGCCTCATCACCCTGGTGGCGGGAACCCAGGTCTTCTATCATGCGGGCTGGGCGGTCTCCTGGTGGAACAACGCCGCCACCTTCGTCCTGGCGATTCTCTGCATCTCCGGGTTCGTCACCTATCGTTTCCGGGAGACCCGCGCCCTGACCATGGGGCAGTATTTCGAGATGCGCTTCAGCCGGCGCTACCGCATCTTCATGGGCGTCATCTGCTGGCTCTCCGGGGTGATCAACTATGGCATCTTCCCCGCCGTCGCCTCCAATTTCTTCATCTCCTTCCTCCGGCTGCCCAACAGCCTCTGCGGAATCCCCACCTTCCCCCTCCTGATGTTCCTCTTCCTGGGAGGCGCCCTCCTCATCGCCGCCACCGGGGGACAAATCCAGAACATCGTCTCCGACACCATCCAGTCCATCTTCTGCTACGGCATGAGCATCGCCGTGGCCATCACCATCCTTCTCCTGCTGGACAAGAGCGCCTTCCACGAGGTGCTCACCTGCCAGCCCCCGGGCCAGAGCTACATCAATCCCTTCGACACCGCCGGCGTGAAGGACCTGAACTTCTGGTGGATCATGATCAACATCTACGGATGCGTCTCCAGCCACGGCGCCTGGCAGGGAAACCAGGGATACTCCGTCTCCGCCCTGACGCCCCACGAGGCCAAGATGGGCGGCATCCTCTCCACCTGGCGCATGATCTCCGTGGCTTTCTTCGCCCTGATGCTCTCCCTGGGCGGCCTCACCGTGGCAAAGGCGGACGCCTTCTCCCACATCTCCCAGGAGGTCCACAGCTACCTCACCGCCAACTTCATCCCCGCCACCGCCGACCAGATGACCCTCACCACCTGCCTTGCCGCCATCCTCCCCGTGGGCGTCAAGGGCATGCTGGTGGCCGTGATGTTCTTCCTCATGCTCTCCACGGACACCTCCTACCTCCACAGCTGGGGCTCCATCCTGGTCCAGGACGTGGTGATGCCCATCTACGGGAAACGCATCTCCCAGCGCGCCCACCTGAACCTCCTCCGCGTCTCCATGATCCTGGTGGCGCTCTTCGCCTTCTGCTTCAGCACCTTCTACCGCCAAAGCGAATACATCCAGCTCTTCCAGATGCTCACCGGCTGCATCTTCGCCGCCGGCGCAGGCTGCGCCATCCTGGGCGGCCTCTACTGGAAGAAAGGCACCGTCCAGGGCGTCTGGGCGGCCTCCCTCCTGGGCGTCTGCATCTCCCTCGGCAACGTCGTCCTCCTGGACGCCCGGGGCTGGCACGCCGTCCGGGAGTTCCTCCTCTCCTTCTGCCCCGAGAACCAGACCCTCCTGGGCGCCGTGGACCGCTGCCCCGTCAACGCCGCCATCCTCAGCTTCTGCACCACCCTGACGGCCCAGGCCACCTTCCTCATCGTCTCCCTCTGCACCTGCAAGAAGCCCTACAACCTGGACAAGCTCTTCCACCGGGGCGAGTACGCCGACCAGGAAACCCTGGCGCGCCAGACCGAGGCGCAGAAAGCCAGGTCCATCCCCTGGTATGTCCGCTTCTTCCTGGGCTTCGACCAGGAATTCACCCTCTCCGACAAAGTGATCGCCCTCTCCGTCTCCTTCTGGACCTACGGCTGGGCGGCCGCCTTCTTCCTCATCACCCTCTGGAACGTCCTGGCGTTCTTCCTCCCCGGCCTCTCCCAGTGGTCCCCGGAATGGTGGTTCAACTACTTCTGGTTCTACCTCCTCGCCAACCTGGTCCTCGCCCCCGTCACCGCCCTCTGGATGGCCTGGGGCAGCCTCCGGGACATCGTCTTCATGTTCAAGCTCCTGAAGACCCGGAAGACCGACGAGACCGACGACGGCACCGTGGAGAAGTCCTGACCGGATTCCCCCGGGAATCATCCTGTAAAAAATTTGTCTGTTTTTTGGAAGATTCGGGAAGGGGTGGTATCTTTTCCCCATGCCGGGAAAAGTGTACATCGCCATTGACCTGAAGTCCTTCTACGCCTCGGTGGAGTGCGTGGACCGGGGACTGGACCCCCTGGACACCAATCTGGTGGTGGCGGATGCCAGCCGCACGGAGAAGACCATCTGCCTGGCGGTCTCCCCCTCCCTGAAGAGCTGGGGCATCCCGGGGCGCCCCCGCCTTTTCCAGGTGCAGGAGCTGGTGGCGGGGGTGAACAGGGAGCGGCGTCTCTCCGCGCCGGGGGGCGTCTTCCGGGGCAGGGAGGTGCGGGGAAGCCTGCTGCGCCGGGAGCCCTCCCTGGAGCTGGACTATCTGGTGGCGACCCCCAGGATGGGGCGCTACATGGAGGTGAGCGCCCGGGTCTACGAATGTTATCTCCGCTTCGTCTCCCAGGAGCACATCCACGTCTATTCCATCGACGAGGTCTTCATCGACGCCACCCCCTATCTGGACCTCTACGGCCTCACGCCCCGGGAGCTGGCGCAGCGCATGATCCGCCAGGTGCTGCAGGAGACCGGCGTGACCGCCACCGCCGGCATCGGCGAAAATCTCTTCCTGGCCAAGGTGGCCATGGACGTGGTGGCGAAGCACATTCCCGCGGACGCCCAGGGAGTCCGCATCGCGGAGATGGGGAAGCGGGACTTCCGGCGGCATCTATGGACGCACCGCCCCCTGACGGACTTCTGGCGGGTGGGGCCCGGCTATGCGGAGAAGCTCCATCGCCACGGAATGTTCACCATGGGGGACGTGGCGCGGATGTCCCTGGCCAACGAGGAGCTGCTCTTCCGTCTCTTCGGGGTGAATGCGGAGCTGCTCATCGACCATGCCTGGGGAGAGGAATCCTGCACCCTGGCTGCCATCCAGTCCTACCAGCCCTCCGGCCACAGCCTGGGAAGCGGCCAGGTCCTCCAGGAACCCTACGATTTCGCCCACGCCCAGCTGGTGGTGCGGGAGATGGGAGACCAGCTGGCCCTGAACCTGGTGGAGAAACACCTGGTCACCGACCGCCTGGAACTGTATGTGGGCTACGACACCGCCTCCCTGCGCCAGACAGACCGCCCCTACGACGGGGAGCTCCACCAGGACCGCTACGGACGAATGACGCCCGAGGGCGCCCACGGCTCCGCGAAACTCCCCCGGCTCCTCTCCTCCTCCCGCATCCTGGCGCAGGCGGCGGGACGCCTCTTCGCCCATATCGCCGACCCCCGTCTCCTGGTGCGCCGGCTGCAGTTGTCCGCGGGACGGGTCCTCCGGGAGGGCGCCCCCGAGACCCGTCCCCGCCAGCTGGAGCTCTTCGCCGACGAGCAGGAGGGGGCGGTCACCCAGGAGCTCCAGCGGGAGCGCCGACGCCAGGAGGCGGTGCTGGAGATTCGCCAGAAGCTGGGCAAGAACGCCATCCTCAAGGGCATGAATCTGGAGGAGGGGGCCACCGCCCGGGAACGAAATCGACAAGTGGGAGGACACCGGATATGAAAGACGACCCCGCCACCCCGCCCGCCGGCGCCCCGGCGGAGGAACCCCTCCCCGCGGATTTCCCCTACAGGGACATCTGGGAGCGGGAACGCCCCCCCTACACCCGCCATCCCCCCATGCCCCTGGAGGCGCGGGCGGCGCAGTTCGCCTCCTTCGACGCCCTGGACGGCTTCAAGCAGACCATCCGGAAAACCGGGGACGCCCACCGCCCCGCGGACGAGCTGCACTGGGAGGCAGGGGAGGATCTCTTTTTGTAGCCCCGTTCCCCCGCGCCGGAAAAACCCCGGAAGGCGGGGAGCGGCAAGGCGAATCCCCGCTACAGTAGCCCCCGTTCCTTTCCTCCCCCGACCCCGGATTTCCCGAACCCTCCCGTCCCCTTCCCCATGCGTTCCTCCTCCACGACGCTTTCCCTCGGACTTGCCCTCCTCCTGGCCCTCCTTCTCCCGGGAGCGTGCGGGGAGCTCCGGGCCTCCTCCGTCAGCAACACCTTCACCCTGGACACCCGGGACATCCCCGTGGTGACCGGACTGGTCTATCTCGCCCCCTCCCGCACCGACGCCACCGCCGTCCCCCAGGTGGACGGCGCCCCCGCCGCGGGCTGGACCGCCGACTCCCCCTACTGGGATTCCTCCTCCGTGGAAGACGGGCTGCACACCCTCTCCGTCGCCGGGGAAAGCGCCACCCCCGTGGTGCTCACCCTCAACAGCCCGGAGCTGGTTCTCCACGAGGGCGCCCTCGACGACGACGAGGTCTGGACCGCCGACAAAATCCATGTGGTGCTGGGGCTGGTGCGAATCCCCGAGGGCCGCCGCCTGATCATCGCCAACGGGGCGATTGTGAAATTCGCCCAGGGCACGGGCATCCTGAACCAGGGCATGCTCTCCTCCTGCTCCGCCCTCCTGACGGCCCTGGAGGACGACACGGCGGGGGGAGACACCAACCAGGACGGAGACACCTGCCAGCCTGCGGAGGAGACCTTCGACATCACCAACGAAGGCACCCTCACCGCCATCCACAACACTGTGCGCTACGCCTCCAAAACCACCGTCTTCGCCACGGACGCCATCGCCGACGGCGCCTTCGCCCGCTGCGAAGCCATCACCCAGGTGGTGATCCCCCAGGGCGTGCTCTCCGTGGGCGCCAACGCCTTCGCCGGATGCCAGAACCTCACCCGCGTCACCTTCCTGGGCAACCATGCCGTGGTGGACTCCACCACCTTCGCGGAATGTGACGCCATCGAAAGGGTGGACTTCATCCACGGACTCCCGGAAATCGAAGGCGCTCCCCTGGAATTTCCCCTGGGAGACTCCCATCCCCTCGTCTACGTCAACGACTTCTTCCCCCCGGACACCTGGGCGGGGTATCCTCTCACCGACATCTACGCCACCGGCATCCTGAACCAGACCCTGATGCGCCCCGAGGAGGAAGGGGAGGCGGGACAGGTCCTCACCCGCACGGAGGAGGGCTACGCCTGGCGGGAGATTCCCGTGGATGACGCCCTGGACGCCGCCTCCCCCCGCCCCCTCCGGAACAAGGCGGTGACCGCCGCCGTGGGAACCCTGGAGAAGACCGACGCCGCCCTGGCGCAGGAAATCGCCGCCCTCCAGGACAAGGACACCGCCCTCCAGGGCGCCGACGCCCTGCTCCGGCAGGATGTCGCGGAGCTCCAGACCAGGAACGCGACCCTCCAGGGACAGGTGGACACCCTCTCCCGGCAGCTGACGGAGCTTCTCCACCTGCTGAAGGACACCGGAGAGGACAGCCAGGTACTCACCTGGAGGGACGGGGAATACGGATGGCAGGCGCCCTCCCTGGCAGGCGCGGTCCACACCCTGCGCCTGGAGGAAGGCTGGAACCTGGTGGCGATACCCGGACGCATCGTGGTGGAGGAAAGCGAAAAGGCCCTCCTGGAGCAGATCGAGATCTACACCTTCGACAAGGAAAAGCAGACCTATGTGCCCGCCGACGGCCTGAAGCCCCTCGCCTGCTATTGGATGCGGGCGCCCCGGCCCTGCACCATCCACTTCGGCGTTCCCGCAGCGGAATAGGACCCCCGGCTCCCCCCGCCGCGGCGGGGGACGAGGGGCGCGCCGAAAAGGGGGCGGAGCGGCGTGTTCCTTGCGGCATCTTCCCCCACGGATTCGACCTTGGGGCTCTGGGGGGTGGGCTATATTAAGCGAGTTTGCCTTGGAGAGGCCGTGACGGGGGCGTGGCACGCCCTGCGACGCCCTCCCCCATCCTCCCTATTCCACCTCTTTCCCTCCCTCCCTCCGGGAACCAAAGGAGACCCATGCCGAAGCGTACGGACATCCACAAGGTCATGATCATCGGAAGCGGGCCCATCATCATCGGGCAGGCCTGCGAATTCGACTACTCCGGCACCCAGGCCTGCAAGGCGCTGAAAAGCCTGGGATATGAAATCGTGCTGGTCAATTCCAATCCCGCCACCATCATGACGGACCCCAGCACCGCGGACCACACCTACATCGAACCCCTCAACGCGGAGCGCATGGAGGAGATCATCGCCAAGGAACGCCCCGACGCCCTCCTGCCCAACCTGGGCGGGCAGTCCGCGCTCAACCTCTCCAGCGAATTGGCGGAAAAGGGAGTCCTGGACAAATACGGGGTGAGGGTCATCGGCGTGCAGATCGACGCCATCCGCCGGGGCGAGGACCGGGAGGCCTTCAAGGAGACCATGACCTCCCTGGGCATCCAGATGGCCCCCAGCCGCATCATCCACACCCAGGAGGAGGCGCTCCAGGCAGCCCGGGAAATCGGCTTCCCCGTGGTGGTGCGCCCCGCCTACACCATGGGCGGCACCGGCGGCGGCTTCTGCTACAACGTGGAGGAGCTCCAGACCATCGTGGGACGCGGCCTCCAGGCCTCCCTGGTCCATGAATGTCTCATCGAGGAATCCCTCCTGGGCTGGGAGGAGCTGGAGCTGGAAATCGTGCGGGACGCCAAGGGGCAGATGATCACCGTCTGCTTCATCGAAAACGTGGACCCCGTGGGCGTCCACACCGGAGACTCCTTCTGCACCGCCCCCATGCTCACCATCGCCCCCGAAGTCCAGGCGCAGATGCAGGAGCAGGCATACCGGGTGGTGGAGGGCATCGGCGTCATCGGCGGCACCAATGTCCAATTCGCCCGGAATCCCCGGGACGGACGCCTGGTGATCATCGAAATCAACCCCCGCACCAGCCGCTCCTCCGCCCTGGCCTCCAAGGCCACCGGCTTCCCCATCGCCTACGTCTCCGCCCTCCTGGCCGCCGGAGTCACCCTGGACGAACTCCCCTACTGGCGGGACGGCTCCCTGGAAAAATACACCCCCTCCGGCGAATACGTGGTGGTGAAATTCGCCCGCTGGGCCTTCGAGAAGTTCCGGGGCGTCCAGGACAAGCTGGGCACCCAGATGCGCGCCGTGGGCGAGGTCATGAGCATCGGCAAGACCTACCGGGAAGCCTTCCAGAAAGCCATCCGCTCCCTGGAGCGCTCCACCTCCGGCCTGGGATTCTACCGGGATCTCCACGAAAAGACCCTGGAGGAACTGCTGGAGCTTCTGAAGGAGCCCACCAGCTTCCGCCAGTTCGCCCTCTACGAAGCCCTCCGGAAGGGAGCCACCATCGAGCAGCTCCAGAAGCTCACCTTCATCAAACGCTATTTCCTGGAGGAGATGCTCGCCCTGGTGAAGGAGGAGGAGGCACTCCTGGCGCACCGGGGAAAGGAACTCCCCGACGACCTCCTCGTCCAGGCCAAGAAGGACGGCTTCAGCGACCAGTATCTCGCCGGCATCCTCCAGACCGACGAGGACGCCCTCCGGAAACGCCGCCTGGCCCTGGGCGTGGAGGAGAACTGGGAGGCGGTGCCCGTCTCCGGCGTGGAGGACGCCTGCTACTGGTTCAGCAGCTACAACCTCTCCCGGACGCCCCCCGCCCCCGTCTCCTCCAATCCCAGAAAGGTGATGATTCTGGGCGGCGGCCCCATCCGCATCGGACAGGGCATCGAATTCGACTACTGCTGCGTCCACGCCGCCCAGGAACTCCGCAAGCTGGGCTACGAGACCATCATGGTCAACTGCAACCCGGAGACCGTCTCCACCGACTATGACACCAGCGACAAGCTCTACTTCGAGCCCCTGACCCTGGAGGATGTCCTGGCCATCTACCAGAAGGAGAAGCCCCTGGGCGCCATCGTCCAGTTCGGCGGGCAGACCCCCTTGAACCTGGCGGCCAGGCTGGAGAAGAACGGGGTCCGCATCCTGGGCACGCCTCCCGCCACCATCGACATGGCGGAGGACCGGGACCTCTTCCGGAAGATGATGGAGAAGATGGACATCCCCATGCCCGCCTCCGGCATGGCCTCCAACCTCCAGGAAGCCATGGAGATCGCCCAGACCATCGGCTATCCGGTGATGGTGCGTCCCTCCTTCGTCCTGGGCGGCCGGGGCATGGAGGTGGTCCACGACCCGGAGATGCTCCGGGAGTATGTCCTGAAAGCGGAGGAGGAGGTCTCTCCGGACCGCCCCATCCTCATCGACCGCTTCCTGGGAGACTCCCTGGAAGCGGAGGCGGACGCCATCTGCGACGGCACGGACGCCTTCGTGCCCAGCGTCATGGAGCACATCGAGCTGGCGGGCATCCACTCGGGAGACTCCGCCTGCGTCATCCCGCCCCCCACCATGGGACGCATCTACGAGGAGCAGATCAAGGACATCACCCGGCGCATCGCCGTGGAGATGGGGGTGGTGGGCCTGATGAACGTCCAGTTCGCCATCTGCCAGGGCAAAGTCTACGTCATCGAGGCCAATCCCCGGGCCTCCCGCACCGTCCCCCTGGTCTCCAAGGTCTGCGGCATCTCCATGGCGCGCCTGGCCACCGACGCCATGATGGGCATGAAGCTGAAGGAGATGGGCCTGAAGGAACTCCATCTCCCCCACTACGGCGTCAAGGAGGCGGTCTTCCCCTTCCCCATGCTCCCCGAGGTGGACCCCGTCCTGGGCCCGGAAATGCGCTCCACCGGCGAGGTCCTGGGCATCTCCCGGAACCTGGGGCTGGCCTTCTTCAAGGCGGAGGAGGCGGCGAAGCCGCCCCTGCCCACCGCCGGCACCGTCCTCATCACCGTGGCCCCCAGAGACCACCAGGCCATCCTGCCCGCCGCCCGCCAGTTCGTGGAGGACGGGCTGGAGCTCATGGCCACGGAGGGCACCCGCGTCAGCCTGGAGAAGGCGGGCATCCCCGCCAAATTCGTGGCGAAGATCGGCGAGGGGCGCCCCGACATCCTGGACGAGCTGAAGAACGGACACATCCAGCTGGTCATCAACACCCCCATCGGAAAAGCCTCCAAGAAGGACGACTCCTACATCCGCAAGAGCGCCATCAAATACGGCGTCCCCTACTTCACCACCGTGGCCGCCGCCCTGGCCTGCGCCAATGGCATCCACGCCAAACGCAAGGGCAACGACGGCGTGCTCTCCCTCCAGGAATACCACGCCCGGCTCCACGGCTAATCCCCCACTTCCCCCAACACCCCACCCCGAAACACACCGTTTCCCCACGAACATGACCTGCACCCCCACCCTTCTCGTCCTGGCTGCCGGTATGGGCAGCCGCTACGGCGGCATCAAACAGATGGACCCCGTCGGCCCCGACGGCGAGTTCATCCTGGACTACTCCATCTACGACGCCTGGCGCGCCGGCTTCGGCAAGGTGGTCCTGGTCATCCGGGAAGAGCTGGAGGCCCCCCTGCGGGAGCATTTCGGCAACCGGCTGGACGGCAAGGTGGAGGTGGAATACGTGGTCCAGAGCCTGGACCGCCTCCCCCAGGGGTTCGCGGTGCCCGAGACCCGGAAGAAGCCCTGGGGCACCGGACACGCCATCTGGTGCGCCCGCGACGCCATCCAGGGCCCCTTCGCCATGGTGAACGCCGATGACTTCTACGGACGGGACTCCTTCACCGAAATGGCGCGCCTCCTGGCGGACCCCGCCTTCGGCAAGACCACCTGCGGCATCGTGGCGTTCCGCCTCAACAACACCCTCTCCGAGAACGGCAGCGTCTCCCGGGGCATCTGCGCCGTGGAGAACGGACACCTCACCGACGTGGTGGAGCGCACCACCATCGAGGCCGTGCCCGGCGGCAAGGCGCGCTACCAGAACGAGGACGGCTCCTGGACGCCCCTCACCGGCGAGGAACCCACCTCCATGAATCTGTGGGGCTTCCCCGTGGAGCTCTTCCCGGAGCTGGACCGCCAGCTGAAGGAGTTCCTCCAGGCCAATCTCCAGGAGCCCAAGAAGGAGTTCTTCATCCCCACGGTGGTGAACACCCTCATCAAGGAATGCGGCTGGACCAGCCTGGTGCGAACCAGCCCGGAGCGCTGGTTCGGCATGACCTATTCGGAAGATCGCAAACTGGTCCTGGAGCAGGTGAAGAAGCTCACCGCCCAGGGCGTCTACCCCGCCTGCCTCTGGAGGTAAGCCCATGTCTCAGGAAATCCTGCAACGCCTTCTGCCCGTCCTGGAAAACTTCGATCTGCGGGGCGTGCCCACCCAGGCGGAGCCCTGGGGCTCCGGACACATCAACACCACATACCGCGTCACCGTGGACCAGAGCGGACGGGAAGTCCACTACATCCTCCAGGGCATCAACCAGCACGTCTTCCCCAACGTGCCCAGGCTCATGGAGAACATCCAGCGCATCACGCGCCATCTGGCCCGGCGAAATCCCCAGGACGCCCGCGCCACCCTCACGCTGGTGAACGACAAGGAGGGAAATCCCTTCTGGAAGGACCCCGCCGACGGCGCATGCTACCGGGTCTACCTCTTCATCGAGGGCGCCTCCACCGTGGACGCCGTCACCGGCCCCGACCAGGCATACCAGGCGGCCAGGGCCTTCGGCGCCTTCCAGTGCGCCCTGGCCGACCTCCCCGGCGAACCCCTCTTCGAGTCCATCGTGGATTTCCACCACACCCCCAAGCGCTTCCAGAAGTTCCTGGCCGTGCTGAAGGAGGACAAGATGGGACGCGCCGCCCTCTGCCAGAAGGAAATCGCCTTCGCCCTGGCCCACGAAAAGGAATGCTCCCTGGTGGTGGACCGTCTGGCGGACGGCAGACTCCCCTGGAGAGTCACCCACAACGACACCAAAATCAACAACGTCATGCTGGACGACAAGACCGGCGAAGGCATCTGCGTCATCGACCTGGACACCTGCATGCCCGGCAGCGTCCTCTATGACTTCGGCGACGAAATCCGCACCACCACCGCCACCGCCGCCGAGGACGAACGGGACCTCTCCAAGGTGAATTTCGACCTCGCCCTCTTCGGCGCCCTCGTCCAGGGATACCTCTCCACCGCCGGCGCCTTCCTCACCCCGGAGGAAAAACGCCTCCTCCCCTTCTCCGGACGACTCCTCACCTTCGAGTGCGGCCTGCGCTTCCTCACCGATTTCCTGGAGGGAGACGTCTACTTCCGCACCCACCGGGAGGGCCAGAACCTGGACCGCTGCCGCACCCAGTTCCACCTGGTGGCGCAGATGGAGGCCCAGGAAGAGCAGATGAACCAATTTGTCAAGTAGCCCACCACCCCACCCCAGCCAAGCATACGCCATGAACCAGGAATTCCCCCTCGTCGCCCCCAAGACCGTCCCCGTCCTGGACCCCGGCTTCCGTCCCCCCGTCCTGGCCAACCGCGCCTTCGTCCAGGCGGTGAAGGCCTCCGGCTGCGCCGTTCCCTGCCTCATCGCCGTGGAGCGGGACCGCCAGCGGGTCTCCCGCTTCGACACCGTGGTCTATGACATGAAGCATCCCGCCTCCGCCGGCAACTTCTTCTATGTGGAGCGCATCGTGAAATTCCTGCTGTGGCAGTTTGGCGGCTGGAAGGTGACCATCCACGCCCCGGAATGTCTGGTCCAGTATCTCAAGAGCTGCTACAGCGAGACCGGCATCCGCCGCTTCGACGCCCAGTTCTGGGGAGACTTCACCTACGAACAGCCCATGACCTTCGTCTACGCCCCCACCCCCGACGACGTGCCCGCCGAGAACGACGGGGCGGGCGCCGCCGTGAAGCTGGACTGGAGCGGCTGGCGCATCGGCTTCGACCTGGGCGCCTCCGATGAAAAGGTGGCCGTGGTCAAGGACGGCAAGCTCGCCCTCAAGGAGGACGGCGAACCCCTCCTCTCCGCCGAATATGTCTGGGACCCCAAGCCCCAGACCGACATCCAATACCACTACGACCACATCAACTTCGTCCTGAAGGAGGCGGAAAAGGCCATCCACTCCGTGGATCCCCAGGCCCAGGTCAAGGGCATCGGCGGCTCCTCCGCCGGCGTCTTCGTGGACGGACGCGCCCGCAATGTCTCCCTCTTCCGCGGCATCACCCCCAGAAGCCGCTTCGACCAGGAGGCGGCCCCCATCTTCAAGGAAATCCAGAAGCAATGGGGCGTGCCCCTGCGCCTGGAAAACGACGGCGACGTCACCGCCCTGGCGGGCGCCATCGCCCTCCAGGAGGGCGCCGTCCTGGGCATCGCCATGGGCTCCAGCCTGGCGGCCGGATACGTGGACGAGGCCATGACCATCAAGGGCTGGATGAACGAGCTGGCGTTCGCCCCGGTGGACTACAACCCCGAGGCCGCCATGGACGAGTGGTCCCACGACATCGGCGTGGGCGCCAACTACTTCTCCCAGCAGGCCGTCGCCCGCCTCATCCCCCTGGCCGGCATCGAGATGGACGACATCCCCGCCGACAAGTTCCCCCTGCGCCTCAAGCGGGTCCAGGAGCTCATGGCCCAGGGCGATCCCCGGGCGCGGAAGATCTACGAGACCATCGGCGTCTACTTCGGCTACACCGTGGCCGAGTACTGCTCCTTCTATCCGGTGATCAAGCACCTGGAGGTGCTGGGCCGGGTGGTCTCCGGCGAAGGCGGCCAGATCATCCTGGACCTCGCCCGGAAGGTCCTCCGGGAGGAGTTCCCCGAACTGGGCGAAATCCACTTCTACGAGCCCTCCGAGCGGGAAAAGCGCCACGGACAGGCCGCCGCCGCCGCCTCCCTCCCCGAGTGCTAGCCAGGCACTCCCCCCTCCCTCCCCCCGTTCTCTCCGGAGTTGAACCGCCATGGAAGTCACGGAAGCCCAAAGAAACCAGTTCATCCAGCAGTGCCTGGAGGAAGGCATGTCCCTCTCCCAGGTCCAGGACCAGTTGGCGCAGAACTTCGCCATCCACATGACCTACATGGAATTGCGGATGCTCACAGCGGAACTCCAGGTGAGCTGGGAGAAGCAGGACGCCCGCGCCATGGCGGCGCGGGGCGCCAAACCCGCCCCCCAGACGCCGCCGCCTCCCCGGGAGAGCCCGGAGGAGTGGGAGGAGACGCCCGACGCCTCCCGGGAGGAGCAGGAACTCCCCCCGGAGGAGCCCGACGCCCCGCCCCCGCAGGAGACGGTCCCCCCCGCCTCCCAGGACGGCGCTCTCCGGGGAGCCACCACCGTGGAGGTCAGCAAGGTGGTGCGCCCCGGCGCCAGCCTCTCCGGCACCGTGAAATTCGGCTCCGGCGCCTCCGGCGAATGGTATGTGGACGCCTACGGAAGGCTGGGCCTGAATCTGGACGAGGGCTCCGCAAAACCCGACCAGCAGGATGTCCAGGAGTTCCAGGTGGAGCTCCAGAAGGCCCTGGGATACTAGTTTCCTCTTGACAAAACACTTGTACCTTAACGAGATAGACCGATGGTTGATTCCCTGAAGAAAGCCGCCTGGTTCCCCGGGCGCAAAGGCCCCGTTCTCCTGGTCATCATGGATGGCGTGGGATTCGGCAAATTCGCCGACGGCGACGCCGTGAAGGCCGCCTACACCCCCAATCTGGACTGGTTCCTGGCCAACTGCCCCAACACCAGGCTGAAGGCCCATGGCGTGGCCGTGGGTCTCCCCTCCGACGCCGACATGGGCAACTCCGAGGTGGGCCATAACGCCATGGGCGCCGGACGGGTCTTCGACCAGGGCGCCAAACTGGTCTCCAACTCCATCGCCTCCAAGAAGATGTTTGCCGACAAAGGCTGGACCGAAGTGGCGGAGAACGTGAAGAAGAACAACTCCACCCTCCACTTCCTGGGACTCTTCAGCGACGGGAATGTCCACTCCCACATCGACCACCTGAAGGCCATGATGGAGGAGGCCGCCGCCGAGGGCATCCAGAAGATCCGGGTCCATATCCTGCTGGACGGACGGGATGTGGGCGAGACCAGCGCCCTGGACTACGTCCTCCCCTTCGAGGAGTTCCTGGAAGGGCTCCGCGCCAAGGGATGCGACGCCCGCATCGCCTCCGGCGGGGGACGGATGTTCATCACCATGGACCGCTACAACGCCAACTGGGCCATGGTGGAGCGGGGCTGGAAGACCCACGTTCTGGGCGAGGGACGCGCCTTCCCCAGCGCCAAGGAGGCCATCGAGACCCTCCGGGAGGAAACCCACGCCATCGACCAGGATCTGGGCGCCTTCGTCATCGCCGACGCCAATGGACAGCCCGTGGGCGCCATCCAGGATGGCGACTCCGTGGTCTACTTCAACTTCCGTGGCGACCGCGCCATCGAAATCTCCCAGGCCTTCGAGGGCGGCGAGGACTTCTCCCGCTTCGACCGCATCCGGGTCCCCAAGGTCTGTTACGCCGGCATGATGCAGTATGACGGCGACCTCCACATCCCCGCCCGCTATCTGGTGAGCCCCCCCGCCATCGACCGCACCAGCGGCGAATATCTGGCCGCCACCGGCGTCACCACCTTCGCCTGCTCCGAAACCCAGAAATACGGACATGTGACCTATTTCTACAACGGCAACAAGTCCGGCTACATCGACGAGACGCTGGAGAAGTATCTGGAGGTGCCCTCCGACATCGTCCCCTTCGAGCAGCGTCCCTGGATGAAGGGCGCGGAGATCACCGACGCCCTCCTGGAGGCCATCCAGAGCGGGAAATACCGTCATCTGCGCTGCAACTTCCCCAATGGCGACATGGTGGGGCACACCGGCTCCTTCCAGGCCGTCCGCATCGGCGTGGAGGCCGTGGATCTCTGCCTGGGCCGCCTCAAGGAGGCCATCGACCGCGCAGGCGGCGTCATGGTCATCACCGCCGACCACGGCAATGCCGATGACATGCTGGAGCATGCCAAGGACGGCTCTCCCAAGATGGGCGAAAACGGAAAGCCCAAGGTGAAGACCAGCCATTCCCTCAATCCCGTCCCCTGCATCGTCTACGATCCCCTCTACCAGGGCGAATACAAGCAGGAACTCCGGGAGGGGCTGGGAATCTCCTCCATCGCCGCCACCCTGATGAACCTCCTGGGATACGAGGCTCCCGCCGACTACGATCCCTCCGTCCTCCAGCCGAAATAGAGGCAAAAAGCGAAAAGGCTGGATGCCCTGGATGCCCTAGGGGGGCTTGAGGGGCTAGGCCTGTCTATAAAACAGGCTGGGCGTTCCCCGGCGGGCTTGCCCGCCCAGGACAGTTGGTCACACGGGAGGCGTTCCCGGGCGGGGCATCCCGCCCAGGGAACGCCCCCGCCTTCAGCCCTCTGTGCGCTCCGTGTTGAAGCGGCAGCGCCGACCTGTGCTCTGTGTTGAAGCGGCAGCGTCGACCTGTCACCGGACGGTGATGCCGTAGTTCCCCTGGTCGTCCGGCGCATCCACCTGGATCGTCTGCTCCGCGCGGAAATTCCCCGCCAGCATCTGACGGGACAGCGGATTCACCAGCCGATGGAGAATCACCCGTTTCAGGGGGCGTGCGCCGTAGACCGGATCATATCCCTCCCGGGACAGTGCCTTGAGGGCGCCGGGGGTCACCACCAGGTGCATCCGCAGTCCCTCCATGCGTTTCCGCAGGGATTCCAGCTGCAGGTCGATGATCTTGCCGATCTCCCCTTCGCCCAGGCGGTGGAAGACCACCACGTCATCCAGCCGGTTCAGGAACTCGGGGCGGAAGTAGTTCTTCAGCAGTCCCGTCACCTTCTCCCGGATTTGGGCGGCGCTTTGGGAGGTGGCCTCCACGATTTCCTGGGAGCCGATATTGCTGGTCATGATGATCACCGTATTCCGGAAATCCACCACCCTGCCCTGGGAATCCGTCAGACGTCCGTCGTCCAGCACCTGCAGGAGCAGATTGAAGACATCGGGGTGTGCCTTTTCCACCTCGTCGAAGAGCACCACGCTATAGGGGCGGCGGCGCACCGCCTCGGTGAGCTGGCCCCCCTCGTCATACCCCACATATCCGGGAGGCGCGCCCACCAGACGGGAGACATTGTGCTTCTCCATGTATTCGCTCATGTCGATGCGGACGATGGCGCGTTCGTCGTCGAAGAGATTTTCCGCCAGGGTCTTTGCCAGTTCCGTCTTGCCCACGCCCGTGGGGCCCAGGAACAGGAAGCTGCCGATGGGGCGGTTGGGATCCTGCAGCCCCGCCCGGGCGCGCTGGATGGCCTCCGAGACCGCCGTCACCGCCTCATCCTGTCCCACCACCCGGCGATGCAGCTCCTCCGGCAGACGCAGGAGCTTCTCCCGCTCGCCCTGCATCAGCTTGGAGACCGGGACGTGGGTCCAGCGGCTGACAATTTCCGCCACGTCGTTGTCATCCACCTCCTCCCGCAGGAGACGCTTCTCCCCTTCGTTCCGATGGGCTTCCTCCAGGGATTTCCGCTGGGCTTCCAGAGAGGGGATGGTGCCATAGCGAAGGCGGCCCGCCTGCTCCAGGTCTCCTTTCCGGATGGCCTCCTCCATCTGGCGGTTGGCCAGCTCAAGAGCCTCCTTCAACTTCCGCAGCTCCCCGATGGAGCCCTTCTCCTTCTCCCACTGGCTCTTCAGACGGGAGACCTTCTCCCGCACCTCCGACAACTCGTTCTCCACGCGTCCCAGACGCTCCCGGGAGGCGTCGTCATGCTCCTTGGAAAGCCCGTTCCGCTCGATCTCCAGCTGGGTGCGACGACGCTCCACCTCGTCCAACTCCACGGGACGGGAGTCGATCTCCGTGCGGAGGCGTGCCGCCGCCTCGTCCACCAGATCGATGGCCTTGTCCGGCAGGAAGCGGTCCGTGATGTAGCGGTCCGCCAGCACGGCGGCGGAGACCAGCGCCGAATCCCGGATGGTCACCCCGTGGTGCAGCTCGTAGCGTTCCCGGAGGCCCCGAAGGATGGAGATGGTGTCCTCCACATTGGGGGGCTGCACCAGAACCGTCTGGAAGCGGCGCTCCAGGGCGGGATCCTTCTCGATGTGCTTCCGGTATTCGTTCAGGGTGGTGGCGCCGATGCAGTGGAGCTCTCCCCGGGCCAGCATGGGCTTCAAGATGTTGCCGGCGTCCATGGCGCCCTCCCCGCCGCCGGCGCCCACCACGGTGTGCAGCTCGTCGATGAACAGGATGACCTGCCCCTCCGATTTGGTGACCTCCGTCAACACCGCCTTCAGACGCTCCTCGAATTCGCCTCGAAACTTCGCGCCCGCCACCAGCGCCCCCATGTCCAATCCAATGAGGCGGCGGTTCTTCAATCCCTCGGGAACGTCGCCCTGCACAATCCGACCCGCCAGCCCCTCCACGATGGCTGTCTTGCCCACCCCGGGCTCTCCAATCAACACGGGATTGTTCTTGGTGCGACGGGACAAAATCTGCACCACCCGGCGAATCTCATCGTCCCGCCCGATGACCGGATCCAGCTTGCCCTCCCGGGCGGCCTGGGTCAAATCCCGGCCATATTTGACCAAGGCATCGTAGGAAGCCTCCGGATCCGCCGTGGTCACCCGCTGATGCCCGCGAACCTCCATGACGGCTCCCCGCAACGCCTCCGGCTCCACCCCCTGGATCTGGAGAAGACGCTGCGCCTCGCCCTCCTCCGAACACAAGGCCAGAAGAAGATGCTCCACGCTCACAAACTCGTCCTTGAACTCCGTGCGGAACTCCTCCGCCTTCCCCATCACCCGGACAAAATCCTGGGAGAGGGTCGATTTCACCTCCCCGCTCACCCGGGGCAGACGCGCCAACGACGACTCCACGGCGGACACCAGGGACTTCACCCCGATGTGCATCCGCTCCAGAATCGACACCCCCACCCCGTTCTCCTGGGTCAGAATCCCATACAGCAGATGAAGCCCCGTGATCTCTCCATGATGGAACTTCCCCGCCGTCTGCTGCGCCGTGCCCACCGCCTCCAGACTCTTCACCGTAAACCGCTCTAAATCCATAGTCTTGTCTCCTCCATGCTGAAAAACTACCCCGGACACCCCGGAAGAAAAGAAAAGCCCAAAAGGCCCTTCTCCCCCTCCGGGAACATGACACACGAATCAAAACAAAGCAGAAAACATGCCAGCCCATCACCCCCCCCCTGCGACACCCTGACACACCCGCCCCGCTAGCTTGAAATTCCCCCCCTGAAGATTATCTTACCCCAACGCCACAAAAGGGAAAGGACATGACAGCATAGGACAACTCGTCCCTCCCCACACCACCTTCGGTGGTCCGATAGCTCAGTCGGATAGAGCATCTGCCTTCTAAGCAGAGGGTCGGCGGTTCGATCCCGCCTCGGACTACCATTTTGCAACTACCTGTCAATCAAATATCTATAGAAACCGCCAAAACCCCGGGACGCACACCATGCCCCCGGGGTTTTCCCGTACCGACAACAACCCACGGGACAAACAGGACACAAGACAAAGAGGGGGAAATTCTACTCGCCCCCCCCCCCGATGTGATTTTGCGCTTTCCATCCACGCCCCCCGCGCGGGGGGGCGACCTTTCGCCTTATTTTTATCCTCCAATTACGGGTTGTTTCAATCCACGCCCCCCGCGCGGGGGGCGACGTGCGCAGGGGAGGCGTGGGATTACGACGGCTGGTTTCAATCCACGCCCCCCGCGCGGGGGGCGACGCGGTCAAATACTCCGTATAGTCTTTCCAGTATTTGTTTCAATCCACGCCCCCCGCGCGGGGGGCGACACGGTGTAACCGGAAGGGGGACGGGCCCCATGAGGTTTCAATCCACGCCCCCCGCGCGGGGGGCGACTTTTCCTTTG
>JBJEVT010000029.1:0-2687 GCA_051884615.1 Oligosphaeraceae bacterium | reverse complement strand
CAGAGGAGAGGCCACATGCAAGACCGTCCCCGCCCCTGCCCGCGCGGTCCTTCCCGACCCGGGCCTCCCACAGCCGCTGACGCCATCCCACTTGAGGCCAGGGCACCTCCTCCAGAGCCCCTCGCCCATCCAGACGTGGGCCTGTCCACCCACGTCCCCGGCAGGCTCCCTCTGCCCGCCTGTCGCTCACCACTTCAGCTGCCCCCTTCTCGCCACCCAGCCCCAGCCTCCGCCCCCACATCCCTGGACGTCCCAGGGGAGCGCCCTCAGGGGTTCCCAGGCTCCCCCCCTCCCATGGGGGACGGCCCTGATCCAAGGGCCCCCGCTACCACAGACCCCCTGCAGCAGGTGGCCCTCAGGGGTCCCCAGAGCAGAAAGAGAACACTACCCTGCCGGGATCCCGTCTCCCCACAGCATCCTGAGAAGGGCGCCCGGCCTGGGCCAGGACGCCCCCTGGGGCCCTAGGGCCGCACACTTGCCTCGCGTGCCGGGCCCAAATTTCGGCCCCCGCGACGGCTTGCGAAACCCCCCAAGGCCGGCGGGAGGCCGCCCGGGATCTCCAGCACGCTCGGGCACGCGGCCTCTCCCCCGAGGCCAGCGCCGGGCGACGGGCCCCATGCTTCCTGGGCCCGGCAGGCGGCCGCCTTCCCCAGACCTCACCCGAGTGGCTGCTGACACACAGAGGCCCCAAGGCCAAGGGCCCATCTACCCCCGAGCCCCCGGTGGCCGCCACGTGCCGGACCTCAGTTTCGATGAGGAGACGGTAGTGAGTTCTCACTCATTTTGTTCAGATTTCCAAGGAATGCTTTAGAGGGAGTCATCATCGATCCGAGCACGGGCTCCGCCGCCGCAAGGCAAATTCACGGCCTCCGCACCTGGACATCCCACCCGCTCCATCACGGCAGCGTTTGGGGGCGTGCCCAGACAGACGAGCCACTGGGCAGGACGGGACGCTCCCCCTCACGCCCCCGGAGCTGGCCTGCCGGGGCCAAAGCCCGCGAGAAGCGGGGGTGGCCCGGGGCTCCGGACAGACGAGCGCCCCAAGGGCGAGTTCTCCACCACTGAGGACAGGGGCCGCTCACCATCGCCAGGTCTCCACAGAGCCGCGACAAGGACGCCACGCCCACTGGTCTGCGGGAGCTCCTCGGCCTCGCGCGGTGGCACGCCACAAGATCAGGGGTCCGCCATGCTGCTCTCCTGGGTCAGGGCGAGAGAGCACACACACCACAAGGGTTTCCACAAGGAGGAAGGGCCACGCTGGCGCCAGGGGACCAGGGCCCCTCCACCTGGAGACCCGCACTGCATCGGGCTGCCACGGCTCCCCAGCCTCCCCAGCCTCCCCTCTCTCTGGGTGTCTGCAGCCACACGGACCCTGCCTGGGGGACGGGCGCGGGGGGTGGTGCAGGCCCGGCCTGCACAGAGGCGTGCCAGGGGCACAGAGAGAGGCCCCGGCATTCTTCTCCCACGTCCCAGGGCCCGAAAGATGGATCCCCAAGGCCGGCTCCCCGCCCCCCAACACGGCAACAAGGTGCCCCACGGAGGCACATTCAGGCCCACTGGGGCAACCTGCGCCGCACCCCCGACACGACCGGGAAACCCAAACCCCTGGCACCTCCTCTGCCTCAGGACTTCCGCCAGGACTCACCGCCCCTGCGGAAACCCTCTCTCTTCCTTTGTTCTCTCCCTCTCTCTCTCTCCCTCTCGGTCCCACCCGCTGTCACCCTTTCCCTGGCGAGCGCGCGCGCACCGAAGCTTTCTCTCCTTTGCTGGACCCATCCGACGCACGATCAGCCACTTGCCCTCACAAGAGTCTGTCCGTGCCAGCCGGCTCTCCAGGAACCCCAGCACGGGCGCACTGATGCTACCCTGCCCTGACGAAGGGTGACGGCCACCAACTCCCCTTGACCTCTCCATGATGCGGAATCCCCTCAGCGCCCGTAAGACCCCCCCGGAGCCGTTCCCGTGCCCAGCAGCAGGCACGAACCCCCTGACGAGACGTGGTCGCTACCCGGCGGTTCCCGCCCGCACCAAGCCCGTCCCAGGCCCGACCACACACCAACCGGGACACCCAAGTCGGCCGGGAGACACGGCTCCAATCCCCACAGCGCGTGGGACATTCCCCCAAACAGCCGGGACTCCTGAACGGGCCAGGCCTTCCAGGGCCTCAAGCCCCGGGCCTTCCTGGCAAGCACGCGGCCGCCGGGCCTCATCAAAGCCCTCCGTCACCGTCGGGGCCAGGACACCGCCACCGCTGCCCAAGCCCAGGCCTCCCGTCTCCGCTCGC
Source organism: Oligosphaeraceae bacterium (assembly GCA_051884615.1). Taxonomy (GTDB): domain Bacteria; phylum Verrucomicrobiota; class Lentisphaeria; order Oligosphaerales; family Oligosphaeraceae; genus UBA1724. The sequence goes on along the minus strand of JBJEVT010000029.1, from coordinate 403 downwards.
CATCAAGCCGCCCGCCGCAGGACCCGGACACCCGCCCCGAGCAGCCTCCCAGGCACTGCCAGCTGAGAGACGTCCCTGGCCGCCGACCTCCCCGCTCTGCCCAGGCCCCCGCGCGGCGACCTGGGCGAAGCGCTCCACGCGGCGCGGGTGGCTCGCTCTGCCGGGCAGACCACCCCCTCCAGGGCGTCCAAGGGCTCGGCATCGGACCCTCCAGGGAGAGGGAGACCGTGCACCGGGAAGGACTCCGACCCGTGGCCTCCCAAAGGACCCCCCCAAGGTGCGGTCAGCGCCGCGGCCCAGGGACCTGGCGGCTGCCTTCCCCAGACCCCCACGGGGAGCCACGCCTCCCAGAGGAGAGGCCACATGCAAGACCGTCCCCGCCCCTGCCCGCGCGGTCCTTCCC
>JBJEVT010000028.1:0-11912 GCA_051884615.1 Oligosphaeraceae bacterium | reverse complement strand
CCCTGCCCGGCGGCGCCCTCACCGCCAACACCCAGATGATGCGGGACAACAACTGCCTGGACAAGTTCCCCGAGGTGGTCGCCGCCATGCGGGAAGTGGTGGAGAAGGGCGGTTTCGGCACCAGCGTCACCCCCGTCAGCCAGTTCTACTTCCAGCAGGCCTTCGCCAACGTGATGCAGGGCAAGTGGAAGAAGATCACCCCCGGATACGGCAGAATGGTCCTGGGCTACTTCGGCAAGACCCCCGCCGAGCCTGATCCGGAGATCGTGAAGCTCGCCGCCGAGCAGCTGAAGCTGGAGCCCACCACCGAGGATCCCCGCGCGCTGAACGACAAGGATCCCAACAAGGGCGTCGCCCACGCCAAGAAGGTCCTGGAGGAGAACGGACTGCCCGTCACCGACGAGAACATCTTCATCATCTCCACCTGCGACGAGACCAGCAACCCCAAGGGCCTCAAGTTCCTCAAGGGCGAGCGTCCCATGGGCGTCCGCTACGCCGACGCCGCCCCCGCCAAGAAGGACGCGGCTCCCGCCGCCGGCCCGGTCACCGTCAATGTCAACGGCACCGCCTACCAGGTGAACGCCACCGCCGGCGCCAATGACACCGCCACCGTGACCGTCAACGGCAAGTCCTACAACGTCTCCTTCGGCGCCGCCGCCCCCGCGGCTCCCGCCGCCGCCGCCGCCTCCGGCGAAGGCACTCCCGTGACCGTCCCCCTCCCCGGCACCGTGGTGCGCATCAGCGTCTCCGTGGGCCAGGCGGTGAAGGCCGGCGACGAGATCATGGTCATCGAGGCCATGAAGATGGAGCAGCCCATCACCGCTCCCGCGGACGGCACCGTGAAGTCCATCGAGGTCTCCGCGGGCGACAGCCTGCAGCCCGGCCAGACCGTGGCCAAGATCTAGTCCTCACTCCCCTTCTCCGGCGAGAGGGTCCTCCGGGCGGCGTCCCCGCCCCGAGGCGCCCCTCCCTCCGGGAGGAAGGGGAAGCCGGTTTCCTCCACACTCTTTTGTAGGACAGAGAAAGACATGAAAAACTCTCCCTTCATTCTGCTTGCGGTGATGGCGGCGGGGCTTTGCCTCCCCCTCTTCGCCCAGGAGACCCCCGCCCAGAAGACCACCAGCGCCGTCATCCAGGCCGAGGCCGCCTCTCCCCTGGTCTTCAAGACCAACGACGGGGTCTTCGCCTGCTCCCAGGACGCCGTCACCGGCGACATCACGGTGAGGTACGTCTGGCCCAACCCGGCCGTGGTCTACCAGGCCAACCTGATGGCGGGCAAGGCGTATCGCCCCGGCCGTTCCATGGCCATCCTGAAGATCAAGGACAAATACACGGTGGACGGCAACGGGAAGACCATCGAGCCCCGGAGCAAGCCTGAGCTGAAGCTGGCGGTGGCCGCCACGGTGAAGAGCCTGGGCGAGAACTTCGCCATGGGCAAGACCCTGCAGCCCGGCGACGTGATCTGCACGCTGACCCCCAGCGTGGTCACCCACGACTCCGTCACCCCCTCCTTAAGCAAGACCATCAACGCCGGCGACATGCTTGCCAAGCTCTGGCAGTCCACCGGTCTGCGGGACTTCATCGAGATGAGCAAGCTGGAGTGGACCCTGGGCGTGGGCCGTCTCATCATGATCGGCGTGGGTCTGCTTCTTCTCTACCTGGCCATCTTCAAGGGATTCGAGCCCCTGCTGCTGGTGCCCATCGGCTTCGGCGCCATCATGAGCAACATCCCCCTGGCGGGCCTTGCCGGTCCCGACGGCCTTCTGGGCATCCTCTTCGAGGGGGTGAACCTGGGCCTCTATCCCCTCTTCATCTTCCTGGGCGTGGGCGCCATGACCGACTTCGGCCCCCTCATCGCCAACCCCAAGACCGCTCTGCTGGGCGGCGCCGCCCAGCTGGGCATCTTCGGCGCCCTCTTCCTGGCCATCTGCCTGAACGAGTGGACCCCCATCCACTTCTCCCTCAATGACGCCGCCTCCATCGGCATCATCGGCGGCGCCGACGGCCCCACCGCCATCTATCTCTCCAGCCGCCTCTCCCCCAACCTCCTGGGGTCCATCGCCGTGGCCGCCTACTCCTACATGGCCCTGGTGCCCATCATCTTCCCGCCCATCATCAAGGCCTTCACCAGCAAGAAGGAGCGGACGATCCGGATGAGCCAGCTGCGCACCGTCACCAAGCTGGAGAAGGTGGTCTTCCCCATCGTCATCACCCTGCTGTGCTGCTTCCTGCTGCCTGACGCCGCCCCCCTCATCTCCATGCTGATGCTGGGCAACCTGCTGAAGGAGTCCATGTGCACCGACCGCCTGAGCGACACCGCCCAGAACGCCCTGTGCAACATCGTGACCCTGGTCCTGGGCCTCACCGTGGGCAGCAAGCTCTCCGCCGACAAGTTCCTCAACCTGGAGACCCTGGGCATCCTGCTGCTGGGCCTCTTCGCCTTCTCCATCGGCACCACCGGCGGCCTGCTGCTGGGCAAGCTGATGAACAAGCTCTCCGGCGGCAAGATCAACCCCATGATCGGCGCGGCGGGCGTCTCCGCGGTGCCCATGGCCGCCCGCGTGGTGAACAAGGTGGGTCTGGAGGAGGACAAGCAGAACTTCCTCCTGATGCACGCCATGGGTCCCAACGTCTCCGGCGTCATCGGCTCCGCCGTGGCGGCTGGCGTGCTGCTCCAGGCCCTGGGCAAATAACCCCCGCCCGCCCCCGCCCCGGGAGACCTCCTCCCTCCTCTCCCGGGGCGCTCCCCCTCCCCCTTTCCCCCAACCATTTCCCACGATGAAGAAAGTACTGATTCCCACCAAGCTGGACAAGGTGGCCGCCAATTATCTCGCAGGCAAGGGCTACACCGTGGTCCAGGACAGCGAGACGAATCTGATGGCCCTGTGCCAGGCCAACGCCGACGCCGAGGCCCTCATCGTCCGCAGCGAGAAGATCACGCCGGAGATCATGGACCTGCTGCCCCAGCTGAAGGCCGTGGTGCGGGCGGGCGCCGGCTACAACACCATCGACATCAAATACGCCCGTCGTCGGAACATCGACGTGATGAACACTCCCGGCGCCAACGCCAACGCGGTGGCGGAGGAGGTCTTCGCCATGATGCTTGCCGCCTCCCGCCATCTGGTGGAGGCGGATGTGGACACCCGGGCCGGCGGCTGGAGCAAGAAGAAGTTCATGGGCCACGAGATCACGGGGAAGACCCTGGGCATCGTGGGTCTGGGCAACATCGGCCAGCTGGTGGCGCGTCACGCCCAGGGCTTTGACATGGAGCTTCTGGCCTACGATCCCATCGTCTCCAAGACCCGCGCCGAGGAGTTGAACGTGACCCTGGTCTCCATGGAGGAGCTCTTCACCCGCTCCGACTACATCACCCTCCACATTCCCGAGAACAACGAGACCCGGGGCATCATCAACGCCCGTCTGCTGAAGCTTGCCAAGAAGGGAGTGGTTCTGGTGAACTGCGCCCGCGCCGGCATCGTGGTGGAGGAGGATCTCCGGGCGGCCAAGGCGGAGAACGACCTGGTCTACTGCAACGACGTCTATCCCGCCGACGTCCCCGGCCCCAAGACCATCGCCGACGTCGCCAAGATCATGGTGCCCCACCTGGGAGCCAACACCACCGAGGCCAACTACACCGCCGCCCGCCGGGCCGGCGAGGAGCTGGTGGAGTACTTTGAGCAGGGCATCACCCGGTATGTGGTGAACAAGGACCTGCCCGACGGCCTGGATCCCATCTACCAGCATCTGGCCTACCGCCTGGCCACCATCGCCCGCGCCATGGTGGGCACCAAGGATCCCGTCTCCGCCATCCGCTGCAGCTACTACGGCAGCCTCAAGCCCTTCGCCAAGTGGTTCACCGCCCCCATCACCGCCGCCCTCTCCGAGAATCTCGGGGACGCCAAGCAGTCCCCCGAGGAGGCCACGGCGGCGCTGAAGGCCAGCGGCGTGCTCCTGGACGTGCGGGAGGCCGACGAGCGGAAGAACTATGGCAACGCCATGACCATCGACGTGGAGACCTCCAGCGGAAAGGCCTCCCTGCGGGGCACCGTGGCCGAGCACAAGCTCATCATCTCCCGGATCAACGCCTTCGAGAACATCTACATGCTTCCCGTGGGCAACCTCCTGGTGGTGGAGTATCTGGACCGTCCCGGCGTGCTGGCGAAGATCACCTCCTGCTGCGGCAACGCCCAGATCAACATCGAGGACATCCATGCGCCCCACGACCTCTCCGGCAAGCGCTCCCTGGCCATCCTGTACACCGACAAGCAGGTGCCCCGGAACCTGGTGGAGCAGCTCCAGAAGGACGTGGACGCCTCCCTGGCCCTCTCTCTCTCCCTTCCCGACTGACGAATCCCCGGATTCCGTCCCCCCCCCCCCGAATTTTTCCCAGGCGGGACGGAACTCCTCCAAAAAAACCACTTTGTCATCCCGCAAGGGTGCAAAGTGGTTATATTGGGCCTCATTCCTTTTGTTGCGCCGGAGTCTTTTCCTCCCCTCCTTTCCGGTTCCGGCGCACAGGCTTTTCCCGAAAAAGAACCCAGGACCGGACGAGTCCTCTCCTCCCCCGGTCTTCCTCCCTTCCCTCTAGGAGTCTACACATGAGCAAAACCATGACCAAGCGCAAGATCGCGAATGAAGTCGCGGAGCGCATCGGAATCACCCAAAGCGCCGCCTTCGAGGCAGTCAAGGCTATGTTGTCCACGATTTCCGACACTCTGGCCGCCGGCGGGCATATTGAGCTGCGGGGTTTTGGAATCTTCGAGATCGTCACCCAGCGCCAGCGCGTGGGCCGCAACCCCAACAACCCCCAGGTTCCCGTGAAGATTCCCGCCCGCAAGGTGGTGAAGTTCCGGGCCGGCACGGAACTGGCGGAAAGCGTGCGGAAGCTGAAGGTGGGCCCGCAAGACTAGCCCTCCCCTCCCCGCGACACTTTTTCCCTGTCATGGCCCCGGTTCCTCTCCTCCAGGAAACGGGGCCTTCTTCTTTTCCCCCCACCCTCCCCCAACAGCTCCTCCTATGTGCGCTTTCTTCGGCTTCCTTCCTCTCTCCCCCGCACCGGGAGAAGCGGCAGTCTCCCCGCTTTCCTCCGTGGCGCCCGGCCTTCTCCAGGACGGTGAACTCTCCTATACGCCGGACGCCAAGGTCTCCTTCGCCCGTCATGGCCGCCGCATCCTCCTCTTCTGCGGCGAACCCTACGCCACGGAGAAGTGGCGGCGGGAGAAGGGCGACGCCCAGAATGTCTCCCAGGCGGAGGAGATTCTTCATCGCTGGGAGCGGGCGGGCCAGCTCGCCCCGGTGATGAACGACCTGAACGGCCCCTTCCTGGTGGTCTGCCGGGACCCGGACGCCTGCGCGGTCCATTTCCTCCGGGACCCCCTGGGGCAAAAGGATTTCTTCCTGGCGCAGGGACAGGGCGGCGTCTGCTTCTGCGACCGCCTGGGACTCCTTGCCCGGAAATTCCCGGGGGTGGACCTCGCCCACTCTCCGGAGGCGGTCGCCGACTATCTCTCCCTGGGCTACATCCCCGCCCCCCGCACCATCTACGCCAACATCCTGAAGGTGCCCGCCGGATTCCGGGTCACCTTCGCCCAGGACGGCTCCCACTCCCTCCATCCCTACTGGCGTCCCAAATACAGCCCGGCGCAGGGACATGACTGGGTGGAGGCGCGACGCTCCACCGAGGAATTTCTCCATCACGCCCTCTCCCGGCGCCTGGAGGGACTGGACCGCCTGGGCTTCATGCTCTCCGGCGGCGTGGATTCCGGCACCCTCCTGGGCCTGGTGCGCCGCACCCGGCCCGACCTGCCCTGCCGCGCCTACACCGTCACCTTCTCCGTAGAGGCCTACAACGAAGGGGAGCTTGCCTCCCAGGTGGCGAAAAGACAGGGCGTGGACTGGAAGCACATTCCCGCCTCTCCCCAGGATTTCTCCCGGATGGCCGACCTCATCGGCGTGGCGGGCGAGCCCTTCGGCGACTCCTCCCTTCTTGCCTGCGCCATGTGCATGGAAGCCACCGAGGGGGAAACCCTGATGACCGGCGACGGGGGCGACGAGCTCTTCGGCGGCTATCGCCGCTACCAGGCCATGATCCACCGCCACCGGATTCCCCGCGCCCTGGACCCCTTCTCCCGCCTCCTCGCCCGCTGCGCCGTGGCTCTGCTCCCCTCCCCGCGGGACAACCGCTCCCGCCTTGCCAACCTGGTGCGCGGCCTGGGCGCCTTCGCCAAGCAGCCCCTGGAAGCCTACGCCACCTTCCAGCAAGTGGCCTCCCCCGCCCTGCGGGACGCCCTGCTGGCACAGCCCCGGAAGGAGTCCTTCCTGGATGTGTGGAAGCAGAATCTGGAGGATGAACGCCTCCCCCATCCCGTCCTTGCCTACAATCTGGTGGACCTCCTCCACTATCTGCCCGATGACGGCTGCCGCAAGCAGACCATCGCCGCCCTCGCCCAGAACGCCAGCCTCACCTCCCCCTTGATGGACCGGGAAATCCTGGACTTCATCCAGCTCCTGCCCCTGGATTTCCGGGTCACCACCAAGGAGACCAAGCGCCTGCTCCGCAGCATCGGACAGGAATTCCTCGCCCCGGCGGCCGTCTCCATGCCCAAGAAGGGCTTTGGCGTGCCCGTCTCCCAGTGGTTCCGGGGCCCCCTGGCACAACAGGCACAGGAGATGGCGCGCTCCGTCGCCGAATGGGATTCCCGGCATCTCCTCAATCCCAAGACGGTCCAGACGGTGGTGGAGAACCATGTCCGGGGCAGGCAGGACCATGGCGCCCTCCTCTGGTCCCTCTTCTGCCTGAAGTTCTGGGAAGAGCAAAACTGAATCCCCCCGACCCTCCTCCCTTTGTCCATGGCGGGCAAAGGGAGGAATCATGGGGAAAACCGGGAGGACCATAACTTTCTATGATTCTATATGTATTTGCGTATCAAGTAGTTATTTTATATTGAAATCCTTTTCTCCCCGGATACGGTATTTCCCGTTTCCCGGGTGTTCCGGGCGTGTTGGACCGTGTCGAGAGGGCTGGTGTGCCCAAGGAGAAAGGAGCATGTGGATTTCCGGTGAAGAGAGGGAGAGGGAGCGTGGCGTTGCACCGTCGGGGGAGATTTCGCCGTCTTCCCGTGAGTCTGCCGGCTGGCAGGAGGGGGAGGATTCCGAGGAGGAGATGAGCATTCCGGAGAAGGACATCCTGTGCCGGGTGCTGCCTGTCAGCGAGGAATTGCCCTATCCGTTGCATTCCCTGGCCATGTCCCGTGGTCCCGCCACCCGGGAATACGTGTTTCCGGCGGAGAAGCGGGAGGAGATTTTCCGGCGTCTGTATCCCTTCACGCCGCTCCTGTCCCTGACGGACCGGGTCTACGACCTCCATCAGGGCAAGACCTTTCTGGTGGGGGAATACCGGGTGATTCGGGAGCGGGAGCGGAATATCCTGGTCTCCCCCTTCTATCCCCAGACCGGGGGCACCGTGCTGGACTGGCTTCCCGACGAAAAGACCTGCTTCCATATGGTGACTCTGTCCGAGGCCTTCAAAGAATAGCCGCCTGGCGGACACAAAAAAGCCGGTCTGCCGGAGGAAATCCGGCGGGCCGGCCGAAAGGGGCGTTTGGGCAGATCCCCGCGTCAGCTGGTGGTGCAGAGCTTCCGCTCCAGATCGGAGATCTCCTGACGGAAATCCTCCGACTTCTCAATCTTCTTCTCCACCACGGAAATGGAATGAAGCACCGTGGGATGGCTCTTCTCGAAGCCCGCGGCAATCTCCGGGAGGGACTTCTCCGTCAGCTTCCGGGAGAGATACATGGCGATCTGCCGGGGCACCGTGATTTCGCTCTGGCGCCCCTTCCCCTTCAGGTCCTGGATGCGCACATCGTAGCGATGCGCCACGAATTCCTGGATCCGGGTCACCGTCAGCTGCATGGTGGCGTCCACCTCGAACTTATTGCCCACCACCTTGTCCACCAGGGAGCGGGTCAAGGCGCCCACCTTGTCGGGGGAGACCAGATCCAGGTAGGCCTGGAGGGTCAGCAGGGAGCTTTCCAGATTCCGCACATTGCTCTTGATGCGCTGTGCCAGATACTCCAGGATGTCGACGGGGAGCTTCCGGGTAAAGGAGTTCTGCTTTTCCTCCAGAATGGCGACCCGGGTGGGCAGGTCGGGAGGCGTGATGTCCACGGTGAGTCCCCACTCGAAGCGGGAGACCAGGCGTTTCTCCAGCCCGGGGAGCTCCTGGGGAATCTTGTCGGAGGCGCAGACGATCTGGCGATGGCTGTTGTACAGGGCGTTGAAGGTGTGGAAGAACTCCTCCTGCATGCTGTCCTTGCCCTGGAAGAACTGGACGTCGTCCACCAGAAGGACATCCACGTTCCGGAAGCGCTTGCGGAATTCAGCCATGCGCTGGTTTCCGGGGGTGCGGACCGCCTCCACATAGAGGTTGCCGAACTGTTCGCTGGTGAGATAGACCACATTCTTGGAGGGATCCCGCTCCAGCACGTCCCTGGCGATGGCCTGGAGGAGATGGGTCTTGCCCAGTCCGCTGGGGCCATGGAGGAAGAGGGGGTTCTTGGCTTCGCCGGGATGGGCGGCCACCTCCAGGCAGCTGTTGTAGGCGAAACGGGTGTTCTCGCCCACCACGAAATTCTGGAAGGAGAAGAGGCGGTTCAGGTTGTCCAGGGCGTGGGGATTCCCCTCCGGCTTGGACACGGCCTCCTTCTCCCGGCTCATCGGAACCGGCGCCGGGACGGTCTCCTCCTCCACCGGCAAATCGTAGGCACCCTCCTGGAACACCACCGAAATCTCGCGCCCCAGCACGGAGGACATCACCGCCTCCACGTCCTTGCGATAGCTGTTCTCCGCCCAGTCCACGAAGGAATCCTTGGGGAACCCCAACACCAGCTCCTTCTCCGACAAGGACACCGGACGGGCCACCTTCTCCCCGAACCACATCTCCACCTGGACAGCCGGAATCCGCTCCCGCAACAGGGGCAGGCAACGACGCCACAGGGAAATGAGATTGGAGTCAACGACGGAATCCATGGAGGAAAACGTCCGCACAACTCTCTCCCGTACCACATAGGGAGAGGAAAAAGGACTGGATGAAAAAGGATGGAAAGTGAAGGTCGCCAGGGCGCAGGCCGCAGGCCGCTCCCAGGAAACAAAGACAAAAAAGCCCCTCGGCTCCCTGCTCCGAAAGCGGGAACCAACGGAACCCAAAGAAAAGGAAGGCGGTCCACTCCCCCAGCAAGAGGAAGGACACACCCCCAAAACCAAGGCGCCAGCCGGGAACGCGGGAGGAGGTGATGCCCGTCATCCCGGCCCCCCGGCACGTGGGGAAAAGGTAAGCCATTTTCCAAAATTGGCAACCCCGCCTCCCCTTCATTTCCTTCCTCCTCCCCCCCCTCTTTTTCCCCGTAAGTGCTTGATTTCTCTTCCTGACAAAATTTTTTTTCTACACGTCAACCCCAGAATGTCCCTTTGCCACACAATCCCCGAAGGCGTCGCATAATGGAAAAATCCACCCTGAATTTCCATATTGGTCTAATTCCTTGATATTGCAAGAGGATGCGGAATTATCTACACGGAATCTACAAGTTATCTACAGACGGGAGCCTCCGAGGCGAATAAATGTTCGACAAATGAAACACTGATGGAATTGCGGGGCGCGTCCTCCTCCCGCCGCCGGGCCGGGGCGGGCATGGCGGCATGGTCCTTCCTCTCTTTTTTCTCCATGGAACCGGGCGTCTGTGCGGCGTTCTCCACGCTATAGTAGCGGAACTTCGTTTTCCCTGCGGAACCGCAGGGGCGTTCGTTTCCGTTTTCCCTCCCTCCACGAGAAAAGAGATGAAAGAGAGCCAAAGACTTCATGAGATCTACGCAGGTGTTCTGGGCAAAGTCATCGGGGTGTATTTGGGGCGTCCCGTGGAGGGGATGACCAAGGAGGCCATCCAGAAGGAGGTGGGGTTCATCGATCACTATGTCGCCCGGGAGCGCGGCGTGCCCCTGGTGGTGGCCGACGACGACATTTCCGGCACCTTCACCTTTGTGCGCGCCTTGGAGGATTCCGGCCTTGGAGTGGAGACCAGTCCGGTTTTCTTCGGGGAGACCTGGCTGAACTACATCCTGGAGCATCTCACCATTCTCTGGTGGGGCGGCATGGGCATGAGCACGGAGAACACGGCGTTTCTCCGTCTGAAGGCGGGGATTCACTCCCCGGAATCCGGCTCCATGAAGCGCAATGGCAAGTGCGTGTCGGAGCAGATCGGGGGGCAGATTTTCATTGACGGCTTCGGACTGGTCTGCCCGGGGCGTCCCGGCCTGGCGGCCCGCCTCGCCCGGATGGCCGCCGGCGTCTCCCACGACGGGGAGGCGGTCCATGCCGCCGTGGTGGTGGCCGCCATGGTCTCCGCCGCCTTCACCATCAAGAAGATGGACCGCCTGCTGGACATCGGGGTCTCCTTCATTCCCCAGGATTCTCTCATCGCCCAGGTGCACCGGGATGTGCGCCAGTGGTGCCGGGAAGACGGAGACTGGGAGGTCACCATGGGACGCATCCAGGAGAAATATGGCTACCAGCGTTTCGGGGGCGGGGTCCATGTGGTTCCCAACCATGCCCTGATGGTCATGGCATGGTGCTATGGAAAGGACAGCTTCCGGAAGGCCCTGGCCATCTCCGTCTCCGCGGGATGGGACACGGACTGCAACGGCGGCAACGTGGGCACCGTCATGGGCGTGCTGCTGGGGCTGGACAAAATCTGCGAGGAATACGATTTCAGGACGCCCTTCGCCGACCAGGTGTATATCCCCACGGCGGAAGGCACCCACTCCAATACGGACTGCTGGAGGATCGCCCGGCACATGGGACGGATTCTGGACCTTCTGGAGGACCGCGCCCCGGCGAAGCCCGGGGCATGGCTGGATTTCGCCGCGCCGGGGGCCGTCCACGGCTTCCGCGCCGCCGCCTCCGACCGGAAGGGAGACAAGGTTTCCCTGGCGAATCCCCGGGGCGCGGGGCTGGAGATCGACGCCGAGGCGAAGAGCGGGGATGCCAAGGCGGAGGTGGTCATGGAGCTCGCCGCCCCGGCGGTCCGGGAGCTTCCCGCCTGTTCCTACCGCTCCATGTCCGTCTCCCCCCTCTATCCCGGCTTGCAGGTGACGGCCGCCTTCCAGGCCGACCTGCCCTGCGTCATCACCCCCTACATCACCGTCATGAACCACAAGGGGGAGGACTCCCGGATTTGCGGCGAGCCCCAGAAGGAGCTGTCCAAGGTGGTCTTCACCGTGCCCGAGGGGGATTGCCTGTGCGTCCGTCAGCTGGGCTTCCTCCTGGAATTTCCGGGGGCGGCGAAAGGGCGTGCCGTCCTGCACTCCGTGGAGGCGGGCGGCGAATTCCGTCACGCCTTCCCCTGCCTGCCCTCCGACGCGGCACTCTATCCCGGCTGGATTCTCAATGCCGACGTGGTCACGGATTCCTTCTCCGACGAGAAGGAGGCGTTGTGCCACCTGTGCAGCAACGGGGAGCGCCGCTACGCCGTCACCGGCGGCATGTGGTGGGGCAACCAGTCCATCCAGAGCCACATCCGGCTTCACGGCGCCGAGGTGGCGGGCCTGGTGACCTGCTACCAGGGCACCAGAAAATACCTCTCCCTCACCATCCGACAGGGAACGCTGGTGCTCGCCCAGGAATTCTACGGAGAAACCATCCTGGCCAAAGCCCCGCTGCCCTGGGGCTCCGAAGAAGCCCGCGAACTGCGCCTGGAATGCCGGGACGGAGTGGCCGTGGGCTATGTGGATGGCAAGGAGGCCCTCCGCTCCTCCTCCATCGCCCTGGAGATGGCGGGCGGCGCCGGCTACCTGGTCCAGACCGGCAACGCCGGATTCGGCCAGACCCTCCTCTCCGGCTCCTGCCAAGTGTTCTAACCTCC
>JBJEVT010000027.1:0-46337 GCA_051884615.1 Oligosphaeraceae bacterium | reverse complement strand
CAGAGCGTGCGAAAGTAGCGCGGCGCGAACCTTTTTCTTCAGGGCCCGCCCCCTCACACAGGGGCGGGTCCTTTTTTTTGCCCAGGGAGGGTGCCCTGGATAGCCTGGATGCCCTGGATGCCCTAGATGCCCTAGATTCCCTAGATTCCCTGGAGGGGCTGGATTTTCCTTTGCGGAAAAGGGGGGGGCGGGGGCTTCAGCCTTGGGCGTGTGCTCCGTGTTCCAGCGGAGCGCCTCCGTGTGTTCCGTGTTCCAGCGGAGCGCCTCTACGGCTTCTGCATTGTTTCCTCCAGCCAGGCCAGGGCATCTTCCCGGGAGGCGAAGGGGTGTTCCAGCTCGTAGTCGTGGATAGACTGGAGGAGCTTGCCCAAGACGGGCCCGGTTTTATATCCTCTTTCCAGCAGGTCCGTTCCGTTGATATAGGGTTTGGGGGGATGGGGTCGTTTCTGCTCTTCCCGCCATCCCTGGACAAGGGTGCGATGGAGTTCCAGGTCTCCCCAGGAGGAAAGGGTGTCTATGCGGAGGAGCTCCAGGAGGAGGGGGCAGAGGGGGTGCTGGAAGGTCCGTCTTTGCCGGGCGATGCGGGCCAGGGGCAGATTGGCGACCTCCATGTGTCGACGCACAAGGAAGGCGGCGTTTTCCAGGGTCGTGTTGTCCATCCGGAGGCGTTTCAGGGCATCCAGGGTCATGGTTTCCCCCTGGACATCGTGTCCGTTGAAGCGGATGCGGTCCTCGGCCTCCTGGTAGGTGGGGGGCTTGCCGATGTCATGGAGGAGGGCGCCCCAGGCCAGCCACCGTTGTTCCTCTTGGGTGGCCTCCTGCAGTCGTCCCTCCTGGTTGAAGCGGGTTTCCGGGGCGGGCGTCTGCGGTGTGGTGCGAATATTGCGGAGGGTCTCGTCCAGGAATCCCAGGATCTTCAGCTGATGCTGCCACACGTCCCCCTCCGGGTGGAACTGGGGCGGTTGGGCCACCCCCTTCTCGGCCTCCAACTCGGGGAGAACCTCCCGGAGGTGGCCGGATTGTTCCAGGAGGGAGAACGCTTGTCGGGAAGCGCCATGGAGGAGCATCTTCTCCAGCTCTTCCCGGATGCGCTCCTGGGAGACCGCCGGCAACAGGGTGCCCGCATTCTGGCAGACCGCCTGCCAAGTGGAGTCCTCCAGCGTGAAGCCCAGATTGGCGGTGAAGCGGATGGCCCGGAGGAGGCGAAGACGATCCTCCTGGAACCGGCGCATGGGCTCGCCAACACAACGCAGAAGACGGCGGGACAAGTCCTCCTGCCCGCCCACGAAGTCGTGGATCCTCTGGGCGACGGGGTCGTAGAGCAGGGCATTCACCGTGAAATCCCGCCGTTTCACATCCTCCTCCATCTCCACGAAACGGACGCCATCGGGATGCCTTCCGTCGGAATAGGTGCTTTCTCCCCGGAAGGAGGCGACCTCGTAGGACGTGCCGGAGGGGGCGAGGACCAGGATGATGCCGAATTGCCGCCCCACGGGGATGGTCTGGGGGAAGAGTGCCTCCACCTGTTCCGGGCGGGCGCTGGTGGCGATGTCCCAGTCATGGGGTGTGCGTCCCAGGAGCATGTCCCGGACGCATCCTCCCGCCAGAACCGCCTGGTATCCCGCCTGCTGCAGCGTGCGGAGGATGGCAAGCGGCTCTTCCGGGCAAGAGAGGGCAGGAAGGACCGTCATGGGAGAAGGGGGGGTGTTATTTTTTTGAGGGGGAGGGGAAACTCAGAGCCAGATCGTGGGGATGGCTCCCTCCCTGATTCCGTAGGTGAGGAAAATATCCTCCCGTTTCATGTTGCGGAGGGCTTCCTGGGCGGCGTTCATGGCCAGCTCGTATCTGTTGCACTCCTCGCTGATGTGGGCCAGAAACACATTCTTGGTGTTCCGGGTGACAATCCGGGGGAGGAGTTCGGCGGCCTGCCGATTGGAGAGGTGTCCATGTCCCCCGCAAATGCGGTGCTTCAGTTCCCAGCTGCGGTTGGAGCAGAGGAGCATATCCGGGTCGTAGTTGCTTTCCAGGACCAGGGCATGGCAGTCCCGCAGGAAGGTCTCCAGGAGATTGGTGGGCTTTCCCGCATCGGTGGCAATTCCGATTTTGACCTGGGGGGTGGTGATGACGTAGCCCACGGTCTCCACGTCATGTTCCACGGGGAAGGGAGTGACCTGGAAGCCGGCGCAGGCAAAGGAATATCCCACCTCGATAAGCCGGGGAAGAAGCGGGCACGGGGTCTCCTTCTTCGTCGCCTTGTTTTTGGCGATTCTGGCCTGAATTTCTTCGAAGCAGTTTCTTGTGGCGTAGATTGGGAGCCCGTAGGTCTGGGAGACGCGTTGAATCCCCTTGATGTGATCAATGTGGGCATGGGTCACCAAGAGGGCGCAAAGGGATTCCGGGGCGATGCCGGAAACCTTGAGGCGTTCGCCCAGCTCCTTGCAGGAGATGCCGCAATCCACCAGAATGGTTCTCCCCTCGGATTGAATGGCGATGCAATTTCCGTTGCTGCCGCTGGCAAGGAGTGTGATACCGGTTTTCATGGACGTGCGGGAGAGGAGGAAGCGGATTCCAGGGCGATGCGGGCGACGTTGTCGGAGACGTCTTCCCCGGCCGCTCCCAGGCGGCGTGTGAACTCCTCCATGCCCTCCAGGGTCTGTTGCCGCCTTTCCCCGCCCGGCAGAATGTCCTCCAGGGCGTGGCATAGGTTCTCTCCCGTACACGCCTTTTGCAGCACTTCCTGGAAGACGGTCCGCTCGCAGACCAGATTGGCAATGGTGATGGTGGAAATCTGGATGAGCTTGCTGGCCACCCACCAGGAGAAGGGGCTGATGCGGTAGGCCACCACCACGGGGAGCCCCAGCATGGCGGCCTCCACGGTCACGGTGCCGCTGGCGGCCAATGCCGCGCTGGCGCGGGTCATCCATTCCCGGGTGTCCCCCACGGACCAGGTGACCTCCGGGGCCTCCTGCTCCTTTTGCGCCAATTCCTGGGCATAATCCAGGATAGCCTTGCGGGGCAGTGGGATATGGAAGCGGAGTTCGGGACGGGCATGGTGGAGTCTGGCCGCCGCCTGGAGGAAAGAGGGAAGAAGGCGCTGCAGTTCCTGGCGCCGGGACCCGGGAAGCAGGAGCACCAGATTCTCCTCCCGCTGGCTCCGGGATTTGCGGTAGGGGGCAAGGATGTGGAAGAGGGGGTGTCCCACGAACTCCGCCCGGAGGGAGGTTTTGGCGTAGCAGGCGGGCTCGAAGGGGAAGATGCAGAGCATCCGGTCGCAGTAGCGGGCCAGTTTCCAGACCCGTCCGGAGCGCCAGGCCCAGACCTGGGGACTGACGTACCAGACCACCCGGATTCCCAGGGCGTGGAGACGCTTCGCCAGCATCATGTGGAAGCCGGGATAGTCAATGAGCACCACGGTGCGGGGACGCTCCTGGGCGGCCAGCCGGGTGATGCGCTTCAACAGCTTGAGGAAGAAGAAGATGTGTTTGAGACATTCCCAGAAGCCGATGATGCCCAGCTCCGTGGAGTCCACAAAGGTGTCCACTCCCGCCTCCCGCATCCGCACGCCGCCCATGCCCCGGAGAACCAGCCGGGGTTCCCGGGCGTGGATGGCCTGGGCAAGGGAGGCGCCGTATCCGTCGCCGGAGGTCTCCCCCGCCATGATCCAGAGGGTGGGGGCGGCGGCGGGTTCCAGAGGGAGTGGGGCAGGGGAGGTCATCGGATGGCGCCGCTCCTTCGGTTGATGCCCGGCGCCAGGAGATAGGCACGGAGGAGGCGACCCACGGGGGCGGTGTCCACCAGGAAGGCGTCGTGGCCGGATTCGGTTTGGATCTCCACATAGGTCACCGGCTTGTTCTCGGCCAGGATGGCGTTGACGAACTCCCGTGCCTCGGCGGGGGGATAGAGCCAGTCGGAGGAGAAGGAGACCACCATGAGCTCCGCATGGAGGCGCTGGCAGGCCTTTCGGATGTCGCCGTCGCCCCAGGCGTCGGCGGCGTCGTAGTAGTCCATGGCGCGGGTGATGTAGAGGTAGCTGTCGGCGTCAAAGCGTTCCACGAAGGATTTGCTTTGATGGTTCAGATAGCTTTCCACGGAGAACTCGGCCTCAAAGCCCTTCTGGGGTTCCTTGGCGTCCAGCCGTCTCCGTCCGAACTTGAAATCCATTCCCTTGCCGGAGAGATAGGTGATGTGGGCCAGCATGCGGGCCACCGCCAGTCCATTGGAGGGGCCTTGCCGCTTGCCAAAGTAGTTGCCGCCCTCGAAATGGACATCCCGCATGATGGCGTTGCGGGCGACGGCGTTGAAGCCCAGTCCCTGGGCGGAGAGCCGGGGACCGGAGGCCATGATGATGCATTTCCCCATCATCCGGGGATAGCGCAGCGCCCATTCCAGGGTCTGCTGCCCGCCCAGAGAGCCGCCGATGACGGCGTAGAGGTGCTGAATGCCCAGCTTCTCCAACAGGAGTTTTTCCATGACCACCCAGTCGCCCACGGTGACCATGGGGAAGGTGAGGCCGTAGGGTTTTCCCGTGGCGGGATCCAGGGAGGAGGGACCCGTGGTGCCGTAGCAGCTCCCCAGCACGTTGGCGCAGACCACATAGAAGCGGTTGGTGTCAATGGGTTTTCCCGGCCCGATGACGGCATCCCACCAGCCGGGATGGGTCAGTCTCCATTTGCGCTCGGGGCGCCCCGCCGCCGTGGCATCCCATCCGGCCACATGGGCATCCCCCGAGAGGGCGTGGCAGATGAGGATGGCGTTGTCCTTGGCTTCGGAGAGCTCTCCGTAGGTCTCGTATTCCACGTCCACCTGGGGGAGGGTGGCGCCACATTCCAGGGGGAACGGGTGGCCTTCATCGGCAATGCGAAGGTGCTTGGGCGTGGTCAAGCCCACGGAGGAGAGGGAATCCGGCGGGTCGTACTTGGGTTTGGAGGAATCAGTCTTGGTCTTCTTGCTCCTACAGGACATGGGAATGGGGAAAAAGGGGAATTGGGGAATGGCGCATACTGTAATCCCCCTCCCCCCGTCCCGCCTGCGACAGGTCGAGCATAGAGAGGAGACAGGTCGGGCACGGAGAGGAAACAGGTCGGGCACGGAGAGGAAACAGGTCGAGCACGGAGGGGGCGGTTCGTGCTGCCCGCACGTCCCGCCCCTGTTTTTTCTGCATAAGGCAAAGCAAGAATAAGCGTGAATGTGATTTTTAGGAATTTGGCGTAAGAAGGCTAGGGTCAAAGGGCCGAGTAGGTATATTCATGGCCTTGGGGTTCCCCGCAAACAAACACACAAAGAGGAACAAGGAATGCAAGTTTTTGAAATAAAGCCCGATGCACAGGCATGCACATCATCCATCATAGGAGCATCCATAGAGGTGCATAGCCAATTGGGATGCGGTTTTTTGGAAAGTGTATACCAACACGCCCTGTCCCTGGAAATCCCCGTCTATTACAAAGGATTGAATCTCCAAGCTCCCTTTCGCTGCGATTTCTTATGCTACAATTCCATCATTGTGGAACTAAAGGCAGTGACCAAAATCCAGGAGGAACATGTGGCGCAAGTGGTGAACTATCTCAAGGCAACAGGAATGAAGATGGGACTCATCCTAAACTTCGGACATCACCCCAGACTGGAAATACGCCGAGTCCTGCATTGACACGCCCCCACCTTCGTTCCCTCCGTGCGCCGCGCAGCGGCGGTTCTGTGTTCTCCGTGTCTAGACCTCCGTGTTTACAGTCTGGGGTGGGCGCGGTCGTAGACTTCCACCAGGCGGGAGATTTCCAGATGGGTATAGATCTGGGTGGTGGCCAGGTTGGCGTGTCCCAGGAGTTCCTGGACGGTGCGCAGGTCGGCTCCCGCCGCCAGGAGATGGGTGGCGAAGGAGTGGCGCAGCTTGTGGGGGGTGACCTCTGCCGGAAGGCCGGCGAAGGCCACATATTTCTCGAAGGGGCGTTGGACGGAGCGCGGGGTCAGGCGTTCCCCCCTGTAGTTGACGAAGAGGGGGCCGGGGGCGTCCGGGTCGCCCAAGCCTAGTTCCTGGCGTTTCCGCAGATATTGTTTCAGGGCCTGGGCGGCCAGGGTTCCCATCATGCAGAGGCGGTCCTTCTGTCCCTTTCCGTGGACGAGGAAGAGGGATTGGGGAAAGTCCACCTCCTCCCGGTTGAGGCCCGTGGCTTCGGAGATTCGCAGGCCGCCGGAGTAGATGACCTCCAGAATGGCCCGGTCCCGCAGTCCCAGGAAATCCGGGTCTCCGTGGAGGGCGGAGCCGGCTTGTTGCTGCCAATAGCGTTCCGGGGTTTCCAGGAGGAGTTTCACCTGGTCCACGGTCAGGGTCACGGGGAGCAGGGAGGGTCGTTTCAGTCCTCGGAGCAGATGGAAGGGGTCTGCGGTGATGTATTCCTCTCCCAGGAGGAAGCGGAAAAAGGCCCGGAGGCTGGAGAGCTTCCGGTTGACGGAGGTGGCCTTTTCTCCCCCCGCGGAGAGCCCCGCCACAAAATGTCGTGCCATCTCCGGGGTGACTTCCCGCCAGGGACAGGGGGGCGCCCCGGATTTCAGCGCGGGCGTGGCCTGGAGAAACTGCGCCACATCCTGGAAATATCCCTGGATGGTGCGGGGTGATGCCTGGCGCTCCCCCCGGAGATAGGTGAGGAAGGCCTGCATGGCGGGGTCCTTGGCCAGGAGGGCTCGCTCCGCGGAGAGGTCGATGGAGTTTGGAGCGAATCTGGCCATGAGGGAGGGAAGAAAGGGGGGCGGTCAGGGGCGGGGCGCAGGGGCCATGGCATTCTCCAGGGCGTCGATGGCCTGGGCGGTGGCCTGGGGCTGGGCGAAATCGCCGATCCGCCGGGCATATTCCTGGAATGCCTCCGGTTCCTGCAACCACCGCTGAAGGACTCCCTGGAGCTTCTTCGGCGTGGTCTCCCCCTGGGGAAGAAGGAGGGCGGCCTGGTGATCCGCCAGGGTCTTGGCGTTCCAATACTGGTGATTGTCCTTGGCGGAGGGGAGGGGGATGAGGAAGGCAGTTTTGCGGAAGAGGGCAAGCTCGCAGAGGCTGGAGGCCCCGGCACGGCACAAGACGGCGTCTGCCGCCTGATAGCAACGCTGGATTTGGTTGTCTGCCTTCCGGATGTGGGCGGGGACGCCGGCGGCGCGGCACGCCTCCTCCAGGGCGGCGTTGTCCTCGCTTCCGGTGAGGCAGATCAGCTGGATTTGCCGGCCCAGGGGAGCCAGGAGGGGCAGGGTGTCATGGAGGAGCCGGACGATGGCCTGGGCGCCCTGGCTGCCGCCGAAGACCAGGAGGGTTTTGCGTCCGGGGAGGAGCCCGAAGGATTGGAGGAGGGCGTCCCGTTCCTGGGGGGAGGGGGGATTTTGCGCGGCCTCCAGGAGGGTTTCCCGGAGGGGCATGCCCACGACGCGGGCGGGGGTTCCCTTGAGTTGCCGGGGATGGGCCAGGGGCAGGGTGAGGAGGATCAGGGCGGCTTTTTTGGCGAAGAGCCGGTTGGCCTGTCCCATGTAGGTGTTGCCCTCATGGAGGAAGAGGGGCGGGGTGCGGCGGGGCCAGCAGAAGCAGGGAGCCACGGAGGTGAAGGAGCCCATGCTCAGGAGGGCGTCCCCCTTCAGCTCCCGGAATAGCTTTCGGATTTTCCTGGCGCAGGACAGGAAGCGGAAGGGGAAGAGCAGGAGCTGGGAGAGGGAGCGGGGCGCCCGCACGCTGGGAATCTCCCGGCAGGCGAGGCCATGGCGCGCCACCAGCTCTCTTTGCGCCTCCACCTGCTGCCCGGAGAGAAGGAGGGTGACCTGTCCTCCCCGGAGGGAGTATTCCCGGGCCAGGGCCAGGGCGGGATAGAAGTGGCCGCCGGTGCCGCCGCTGCAGATGATGAGGTGTGGCATGAGAAGGAGGAATGGGCGGGTGACGGGAGGCGGGGGGAAAGGGTCAGCGGTATTTCCGGGCGCACCCCTCCACAATGGCCTGCATGGCGTCCCCCTTGACGCGCATGTCCTTGGAGAGGGCGATTTGGCAGCGGGCACGCACCAGGTTGTGCTCCGGATAGCGGATCTTGAAATACGGGTCGCCCAGGAGATAGTCCGTCAGGAACCGGCAGGCCAGTTCGCAGGCCAGGCAGAAGGGGGATTCTCCCAGGGTGGCAAGCTCGGTGTCGGTGAGGCCCGTGGCGGTCTGGGAGAGGAAGCCGTCGGCGAAGGCCCAGTATGTGTTCAGGTCCAGCCCGGTCTTGTCCAGCTCCCGGCTGTCCTCTGCGGTGAAATTGGCGGCGAAGCGGATGGCATCCCCGAAGTCATGCGCCACCAGGCCGGGCATCACGGTGTCCAGGTCGATGACCACCAGGGCCTCCCGGGTCTCCGGGTCGAAAAGGACATTGTTGATTTTGGTGTCGTTGTGGGTGACCCGGAGAGGAAGGCTCCCCGCCTTCTCCAAATCCGTCAGGTGACATGCCTCCGTCTCCACGGAAAGAAGGTAGTCCACCTCCGGCTTCACGGCGTCCCTGCGTCCGCAGGGATTGGCGTGGACGGCCTCCCGCAGCTGCTGGTAGCGCATCCGGGTGTTGTGGAAATCCGGGATGGTCTCGAAGAGGTCGGTGGCCTGGAAATCCTCCAGGGACTTCTGGAAGTCGCCGAAGGCCGCTCCGGCATTTCGCACAATGCGGAGATCCTCGCAGGTGTCGCAGGTGATGGAGGGGACGTAGTTGATGACGCGCCACAATTCCTTCCCGTCCATGAGATAGGTTTTCCGCTCCCCGGTGATGTCGGTGTGGTGGTAGTGGAGATTCATGGCTCCGGGGCGCTTTTGGCGGATGTGCTCCGTGACCTTGTCGATGTTCTCCATCAGCTGGACGGGATTCCGGAAGGCGAAGGAGTTGAGCCGCTGGACCACATAGGACTTGATGCGGGCCATGCCCTGCCCGTCGTCCATGATGTAGTTCACCTTGTAAGTGTGGTTCACATTGCCCGCCCGGACTTCCTCGTGGGAGAAGAAGAGTCCCGGCAGGTGGAAGGCGGCGCCAATGGACTGGAGTTTTCGGGCCAGTTCCTGGGGAGGGGTGGCTTGGGTGGTGGGCATGAAAAGAGGGGAAGTGGGGAGAGAAGAGGGGGCGACGGGTACTATAAACGGGAAACGCCCCGGTTTCCCTGGAATGGGATTTTCAGAATTCCCGGGCCACGAATTCCGCCAGGGCATCCTTCCAGTGAGGCATGGGAGGCAGCCCGGCAAGGCGCAATCTCCGCTTCTCCAGGCAGGAGTTGGGGGGACGGTGGGCAGGACGGGGATATTCCGCTGTGGTGCAGGGCTGGACGGCCTGCGCTTTTCCGGCGAGACGGAAGAGCTCCCGGGCAAATTCCGCCCAGCTGGCATCTCCCTCACAGGTGAGATGGAAGGTGCCCGTCAATTCCCGGCGCTCCAGCAGAAGGCGCAGATGGCGTGCCACCGCCAGGGTGGAGGTGGGATTGCCCCGCTGGTCGTCCACCACCTTCAGGACGGGGCGGGTGCCGTCCGCCAGCTTCATCATGGTGTGGACGAAACTGGGCCCCCCGGGGCCGTAGAGCCAGGAGACGCGGCAGATGAGGTGGTCGGGGCAGCAGGCGCGGATGGCTTCCTCACCTGCGAATTTGGAGGCGCCGTAGACGGTGGTCGCCCCGCCCGCCGCGTCGAATTCGTGGTAGGGCCGGGGGAGTTTGCCGTCGAAGACGTAGTCGGTGGAGATGGCCAGGAGACGGATGCCCAGGCGGTGGCAGGATTCCGCCACGTTCTGGCTGCCCTGGGCGTTGATGCGGAAAGCCAGCTCCCGCTCCGTCTCGCAGCGGTCCACCTCCGTCATGGCGGCGCAGTGGATGACCGTATCCGGGGCGGCCTTCTCCAACTTCCGGGAGAATTCCTCCGGGGAGGTGATGTCCCACTCCGGGAGGTCGGCGACGACGAGCTGGTGGTGGGAGAGCTCCTTTTGCAGGGTGCGGCCCAACATTCCCTTGCCGCCAGTGATGAGAATGTGCATAAAACGCAGAAAAGAAGGGAGGGCGTCAGGGAGAAAAAGGTGGAAAAACTTGTCCTTGTTCCTCCGTGGTGAAAAAATGTGCCATGGGTTTTCCCGACGAGTATGTCGATTCGGGGACATTTGTCAAGGAAGGATCATGGATTCTCTCATGGAGAAGAATTTTTTGCAGGAGCAGGCAACCATCAAAAGGCTTTTTATCTACCGGAAGGCAGATGTCATCTACCGCATGACCGTGCTGTTCTGCGGACGATTCCTCCCGCATTTTGGAGACAGAACAGTGGATCAGATGGTGCAGGCGGCGAGAAGCGGAAAGCAAAACATTGTGGAAGGATGCTCGGATGGAGTCACATCAAAGGAGATGGAAATCAAACTGCTCAATGTGGCCAGGGCAAGTTTTGCAGAGTTGAAGGAGGACTTTATGGATTACCTCAACACCCACGACAGGATGGTATGGCAAGAGGAACACCCGCAATACCGAAAGATGCTTGCCTATTGCAGATGTCACAATGATTTTGCAGACTATGAGGGAATTTTCAACAAAGGAAATGATGAGACTCTCGCAAATGTCGGCATGACATTGTGCCGAATCGAGGACAAAATGCTATGCACGTTTCTCCAGCGGAAAGAAAGGGAATTCATCCAAAACGGGGGTATTCGGGAGAGGATGAGCCGCGCAAGAAAAGGGTATCTGGATTCTGTAGAACAGGAACGAAATGAACTTCGCAGGGAAAATGAGAGCCTTAAAAAAGAAATCCAAATCCTCCTCCGTAGGTTGGAAGAAATGAAAATGATTCTGGGAACTAGAAGCGAGAGGGGCTGGATTCCCTGGATTCCCTAGGGGGGCAAGCCCATCTAGAACATCTAGAACATCTAGCCCATCTTTCCTAGATTTCCACGGGCTGGATTTCCTTCAAGGTTGGGTGGTGTTTGTCCTTCTCGGAGAGAATCCAATCCTGTGGGGGGAGTTTCCAGTCGATGGCCAGGGCGGGATCATCGAATTTCAGTCCCCGTTCCGCTTCGGGGCGGTAGGGGTTGTCGCACTTGTAGGCGAAGATGGCCTCCGGGCTCAGGACGGCGAAGCCGTGGGCGAAGCCCCGGGGGATGAAGAGCTGTCGTTTGTTCTCCCCGGAGAGTTCCACAGCCACATGCTGGCCGAAGGTGGGGGAGTTCTTCCGGAGATCCACGGACACATCCAGGACGGTTCCCTGGATGACCCGCACCAATTTGGCCTGGGTGTATGGGGGGGCCTGCCAGTGGAGTCCCCGCACCACCCCGAAGGAGGATTTGGATTCATTGTCCTGCACGAAGTGGCAGGAGATGCCCGCCTGGCGGTAGTGTTCCTCCTGCCAGGTTTCCAGGAAATATCCCCGGGCGTCCTGGAAGACGGGGGGTTCCAGGAGCAGGAGGCCGGGCAGGGCGGTTTCCTTGACAAGCATGGGTCACTCCTCCACCAGCTTCTGGAGATATTGGCCGTAGTCGGTCTTGAGAAGCTCCCGGATGCCTTCCCGGACCTGGGCCTTGGTGAGCCAGCCATTCTCCAGGGCGATTTCCTGGAGGCATGCCACCTGGAGCCCCTGGCGGGTTTCCAGGGTGCGGATGAAGTTGGCGGCATCCAGCATGGCATCGTGGGTGCCGGTGTCCAGCCAGGCATATCCCCGGCCCAGTTTCTGCACCCGGAGACTGCCCCGGCGAAGATACTCGTTGTTGACGGCGGTGATTTCCAGCTCGCCCCTGGCGGAGGGGCGGATGCCCTTGGCGATCTCCACCACGTCATTGTCATAGAAGTAGAGGCCGGTGACGGCGAAGTTGGATTTGGGGACGGCGGGTTTTTCCTCGATGGAGATGGCCTTTCCCCGGGCGTCGAACTCCACCACGCCGAAGCGCTGGGGGTCCTTCACATAGTAGCCGAAGACCGTGGCGCCCGCGGGCTGGGAAGCCGCCTGGCGGCAGAGCGCCCCCAGCCCGGCCCCGTAGAAGATGTTGTCTCCCAGCACCAGCGCCACATTGTCCCGGCCGATGAAATCCTCGCCGATGAGGAAGGCCTGGGCCAGGCCCTCGGGGCGGGGCTGGACGGCGTAGGTGAATTTCACGCCGAAGGAGGAGCCGTCTCCCAGCAGGCGCCGGAAGCTTTCCTGATCCTCGGGGGTGGTGATCAGGAGGATCTCCCGGATGCCGGCCAGCATCAGCACGGAGATGGGGTAGTAGATCATGGGCTTGTCGTAGATGCCCAGCAGCTGCTTGGAGACGCCGCAGGTGATGGGATGGAGGCGGGTGCCCGCCCCGCCGGCAAGAACAATTCCCTTCATGGTTGTTTTCCTCCCTGGCCTAGACGCTGGCCGGCGTAGTTGCCCTCCCGGATGGGGCGCCACCACCAGTCGTTCTCCAGATACCATCGCACCGTCTCCCGCAGGCCCTCCTGGAAGGTCCTTTCGGGTTGCCAGCCCAGTTCCCGGCGCAGCTTCCCGGCGTCGATGGCGTATCGCAGATCGTGTCCGGGCCGGTCGTCCACAAAGGCGATCTGGTCGGCGTAGCTGCCCTGCGCCTTGGGACGCAGGGCGTCCAGAATGTGGCAGACTTCCTGGACCACCTCCAGGTTGGTGCGCTCGTTGCCGCCGCCGATGTTGTAGGTCTCGCCGGGAACACCCCGGGTGTGGATGAGCCAAAGGGCCTTGGCATGGTCCTCCACATGGAGCCAGTCCCGGATATTCTCCCCCTTCCCGTAGATGGGCAGCGGCTTTCCCTCCAAGGCGTTGAGAATCATCAGGGGGATCAGCTTCTCGGGGAAGTGGTAGGGCCCGTAGTTGTTGGAGCAGTTGGAGAGGAGGACCGGCAGTCCGAAGGTGTGTCCCCATGCCCGCACCAGGTGGTCGCTGGCGGCCTTGCTGGCGGAATAGGGGCTCCGGGGATCGTAGGGGGTGGCTTCGGTGAAGAGCCCCTCCCTGCCCAGGGAACCATACACTTCGTCGGTGCTGATATGCTGGAAGCGGAAAGATGCCTGGCGCTCCGGGGAAAGTCCCCGCCAATATTCCAGGGCGCACTGCAGCAGATTGGCGGTGCCCAGGACGTTGGTGTGGACGAAGGTCAGGGGAGCGTCGATGCTGCGGTCCACATGGCTCTCCGCTGCCAAATGCAGGATGCCCTCCGGCTGGACTTCCCGGAGCAGATGGCGCACTCCCTCCCGGTCGGCGATGTCCATCCGGTGGAAGGAATAGAGGGGGGAGGCGGCGACCTCCTCCAGATTGGCCAGGTTGCCGGCATAGGTCAGCTTGTCCAGATTGACAACCCGCGCCAGCTCATGCTTCACAAGATGGCGGATCAGGGCCGACCCGATGAAGCCGGCCCCTCCCGTGACGATGACAGTGCGTAGCATGGGGTTTGGTCCTGTTTGCGGGGATTGCCTCGGGGAGGACGAAGGGGAGGGAAAGCAAAAGGCCCGTCTCGTCCCTGGGGGAGGGGGAGACGGGCCTGCGTCTGTTCCAGGACGGCGGCTAGAGGGGGACGCCCAGGGTCTTGCCTTCCCAGGAAGCGGGGGCGTTGGCGGGCAGGTCGCTGTTGGGGTCGGTCTGGATGCCGACGCAACCCGCCGCCACGGCGAGGAGGAGTCCCGCCAGGAGAAGAAGGAGGGCGTTTTTCATGCCAGCCGTTTCCCGGGGCTAGAAGAGGAAGAGGGCCTTCAGCGCCAGGAGCTGCAGCACCACGGTGGCCGCCAGGAGGATGACGGTGCCCATGATGGCGAAATCACCCAGGGTCTTCTTGGCCTTGGGGCCGGCGGGAGCCGCCTTCTTCGGTTCCGGGGCGGGGGCGGGCGCAGGGGCCGCGGCATTCTCGGGCTTGGCGGCGTTGGGATCCTTTTTGAACATGGTCTTTGCTCTCCCGCAGGGTTACTTCATGTTGGACTGAAGGATGTTGCTGGCTCTGAGGAGAGTGTCGCCGGGACGGATGTCGCCGGCCTTCCCTTCTTCCACATAGGCCAGAGAATTGAAGGGGCTGGGGGTGGCGATGCGGACCATGCCCACATACTTGCCGCTGCGCATGACGCTGAACAGGGCGCCTTCCACCACCTCGCCTTGAGTCAGATCCACGACCACATGGCCATACTTCGCGTTCACCTCCATGACCTTGCCCATGAGGTGCTCGTCCATCTGGGAGATGTCGGTGAGGGCGTTGGGGCTGTACTTGCCGCCGGGGGTCACGCTGTCCATGATGTCCTGGAGAGCCTTTTCGCTGGTCTGCCACTTCGCCTCCATGGCGGCGGCCTTCTTCTGGGCTTCCGCCAGCTGGTTCTGGAGGTCGGCCTTGTCATCCTCCAGCTGGTCGATTCTGCCCAGCTGGATCTTCAGCTGCTGGAAGTCCGCCTTGAACTTCTCGGCGGCGGCCTTGAGGTTGGAGCTGTCGGTCTCGGAGAGGCCGCGGGTGTTCAGGTTGCCGACCACCTTGGGAGTCTCCCAGGTCACCCCGTCCACGTTGACGCCCCGGAGGGCGGTGGTGAGTTCCTTCAGGGTGTTCACGGTCTGGGTGTAGTTGGCGCGGAGATTCTTCAGGTTGTTGGCGGCGTCCCGGAAGACCTGGGCGTCGGCGGCGGCGAAGGAGCCGTCCTCGGTGATTTCGCCCTGGAAGCGGCTGCGGACATCCAGGCTGTAGAGGACCTCGTTGATCTTCTGCTGGAGGTTGCGGTCCCGATTGGCCCGGGCCCGGATGTAGGCGGCGAAGCCGTCCATGCCGGTGGAGTACTCATCCACGTTGTTGAGGATGGTGGGCTGGGGGGACTTGGAGGCGGGGCAGTTCAGGGGCTTGGCCACCTTCTCCACCATGGCGTTGATGATGGTCTCGCGCTGTTCGATGACCTTCTCCGCCAGTTCGTTGAGGGGGGCGACGGCGCTTTCGGTGGCGCCGGGGAGGCCCTTGGTCGCCGTCCAGCCCAGGGAGCCGTTCTCCTTTCCGTCATCCACGGAGAAGGTGACGCGGGAATCCACGCCGCTGCCGGAATCCAGGACCCGCGCCAGGGAGGTGACGGCATCCGCCAGTTCTTGATAGCGTCTTGCGTGGGCCTTTGCCTGCTTCAGGGAAAAGACGGCAAATGTTACGGCGGCGATGGCTAGCACCAATGCGGCAACGCCGATGATCTTCCCGTTTTTGCTCATGGGAAAGGGTTCTCCTTCAAGGGGGTGGTTCATTCCTGCCGAGTCTCCCGTGACGGAAGAGCCGTGCGGGAATCAGGGACGAGGCTAGAGGAAATTAGTAAACACGAAAAGTTAGCCATTTATCGGCCAATTTCAAGTGGCCGGGGGAATTTTTTTCCGGGTCAAGGGAAAAAGTGCCTGGATTTCAGGAAGTTTTTTCGTTGGTGGCGAAAGGGAGGCCCGGGGGAGGGAGTCCGCCGGCCAGCCATTGGGCCACCTGGACGGTGCGGAGTTGCTGCGCCTCCTCCTTGGGGTTGCACTCCAGGTTCAGGGCGCCCTGGAAATGGATGTCCAGGAGGGCCTGGCGGAAGTCTTTCCAGTCCACGACGCCCTCTCCGGGAGGCAGATGCTGATCCCGGGCGCCGTCGTTGTCATGGACATGGAGGCATTGGAGGAGCCGGGGGCCGATGAGGCGGACGGCGTCCCCCGGGGGGATTCCCCGCATGGCGCAGTGTCCGGTGTCCAGGCAGACCTTGAGATTGGGGAGGTCCATGTCCTCCACCAGATCCCGCACGGCCATGGGGGTGGAGAGGGGGAGATTGTTGTGGGGCAGATTTTCCAGGCAGAGGGTGACGCCGTAGAACCGGGCGTAGTCGGCGGCCTTTCCCAGGAAGCCCATGTTGATGCCCAGGACGGCGTCGGCGTCCTGTCCGGGGTCGTTGTCGAAGGGGAGGAGGGGATGGATGGCCAGGGTCTTGCATCCCAGGACCTGGCATCCCTTCAGGGCGCGGTGGACGTTCTCGAATTCGGTTTGCCGGTCCTCGGGGGTGGCCCCGGTGGGCCCGGGTTTCATGGGGGCGTGGGCCTGGGCGATGCGCATGCCCTGCTCGCCCAGGAAATCCGCGGTGTCCTTCAGCAGCGCCAGGAACCGGGGTTCGGGGAGTTGCCAGAGGGAGGTCTCCACATGGGCCAGGGCCTGGAAATCCACGCCCTGGTAGCCGTGGCGCTTCAGCAGGAGGATGCGGTCCGGGTAGTTTTCGGGGACGGGGTAGGCGTTGTCGACGATACTGACGAGCATGGTGTGGGAGGAGGCGTGTTGGGGGGGCGAGGCTCACACCAGGGTGGGGTGGCTGGGGAGTCCTTTCAGGTGGGAGGTTTGGTTCCAGGCGACCAGTTGCCAGGCGTTCTCCCCGGGGAAGAACTGGAGGATGGAGAGGGAGGCGTTGTCGGGGAGGGGGATGTGGTTGCCCGGGGGAAGGGGGCCGGTGGCCAGCTGGAAGATTTTCCCCAGGGTGGCGCCGTGGGTGACCAGGAGGATCTGCTGGCCGGGCTGATGCTGCCGTGCCAGTCGGTCCAGACATTCCCACACCCGCTGACGGAAGCGACGGGGGCTCTCCCCGCCGGGAACGGGAAAGTCCTGCTCCGGCTCGTGGTGGAAGGCCCGCATGAGCTCCGGATGGCTTTGGCGAATCTCTTGGTGGGGACGCCCCTCCAGCTCGCCCAGGCTCCACTCCCGAAGCCCGGGTTCCAGGACGGGCTGGAGCTCCCGGTGGCCGGCCGCCAGGATGATGGCGGCGGTGTCCACGGCCCGGGCCAGGTCGCTGACATAACAGGCGTCCAGGTGGGCGCGGTAGAGCGCCTCCGCCAGGGCGGTGGCCTGGCGCAGCCCGGTGCGGTTCAACTCCCCCTCCTGCTGCCCCTGGAGGACCCCTTTCAGGTTCTCCCGGGTCTCCCCGTGGCGGATCAGGAGGATGCGGATGGCGTCTGGGTTTAGAGGAAATGTGTCCATGGCGGTGTCCCGGTGGGATAGACATTGTATCCCATGTCAAAGAGTGCCTTGTGGTTCAGGCAGTTGCGCCCGTCAAAGAGGAAGGCGGGCTTTTGGAGGCCCTGGAGGATTCTGTGGTAGTCCAGGGTCTGGAATTGGGGCCAGTCGGTGAGGACGAGGACGGCGTGGGCGTCCTGGCAGGCCTGGTAGGGGTCTTCGTGGTAGGTCACCCTGCCGTCGGCGTCCCCCAGTTCCCTGCGGGCGTTGTCCAGCGCCTTGGGGTCGCAGATGGCCAGGGTGGAGCGTTCCGCCAGCAGTCGTTGGCAGACGGCGAGGGCGGGGGTGTCCCGGATGTCGCCGGTGTGGGCCTTGAAGGCGAAGCCCAGGACGGCGAGTTTCTTTTCCGTGACGGTGTTGAACATGGCCTCCAGAATCTTCTCCACGAAGCGGCGGGCCTGGTAGTCGTTGATCTGCACCACGCTCTCCCAGTATTGGGCCACTTCGGAGAGTCCGTAGTGTTCGCAGAGATAGGCCAGGTTGAGGATGTCCTTCCGGAAGCAGGAGCCGCCGAAGCCGATGCCGGCCCGGAGGAATTTGGGGCCGATGCGGGAATCCATGCCCACGGCGCGGGAGACCTGGTCCACGTCCGCGCCGGTCTTTTCGCAGAGCGCGGAGATGGAGTTGATGGAGGAGATGCGCTGCGCCAGGAAGGCGTTGGCGACCAGCTTGGTGAGCTCGCTGGACCACAGGTTGGTGGTGACCAGCTTCTCCCGGGAGACCCAGTGGGTGTAGATTTGGGCGACGGCCTCCACGGCCTCCTGCCCCTCCGGGTCGTCGGTGCCGCCGATGAGCACCCGGTCCGGGCAGTTGAGATCGTGGATGGCGGTGCCCTCCGCCAGGAACTCGGGATTGGAGACGATGGGGAAGCGGAGCCCCTTGCTGTTGGCCTGGAGCACCCGGGAGAGGGCCTGGGCGGTGCGGACCGGCAGCGTGCTCTTCTCCACCACGATCTTCCCCTCCTGGGCGTATTCCACGATCTCCCGGGCGGTGCGCTCCAGGAACTGGAGGTCGGAGGCCCGTCCCGCCCCGTGTCCGAAGGTCTTGGTGGGGGTGTTGACGGAGACGAAGATCACATCGGCATCCCGGACGCCGGCGGGGATGTCGGTGGAGTAGAAGAGGTTTCGTCCCCGGCAGCGTTCCACCACCTCCTGGAGTCCCGGCTCGTAGATGGGGAGGCTGGGGGAGTTCCAGGCGTGGATGCGTTCCTGGTCGATGTCCACCACCGTGACCCGGTATTCCGGACAGTGGTCGGCGATGACGGCCATGGTGGGGCCGCCGACGTAGCCGGCCCCGATGCAGAGGATGTTCCGGATTTTCTTCATGGTGTGTGGGGGGCTCGGACGGGGTGGATCTGGGGGGGGCACTGGAGGATGGCCTTCTCCACCTTCCCCTGGCTGTCGCGGCGGCATTCCGCGTGGATGGGGCCGTAGGGGGTGGCGATTTTGCTGGAGAGGTAGTGAAGGTTCGGGGGGAGTTCGGGGTTGAAATGGAAGGTGCGGTATCCCGGGGTGGCGGGGGTGATGCCCAGCGCCACGGCGCGGAGATACCAGGAGGGGAGGCTGGACCATCCGTGGCAGAGGGAGCCGGCGAAGGTGAAGTCCTCTCCTCCCAGCTCGGTCTCCCAGAGGGTGGAGGAATCCTGGAAGAGGGAGGGGGAGAAGACCTGGAGGAGCCGGGGGAGGATTTTTTCCCGCCAGGTTTTGGGGAGCTTCAGGGAGCCCATGAGCCAGTAGGGGAGGGTGGAGGTGGTGCTGGGAAGGAGCCTGCCCTCTTTCTGCGCCGTTTCCAGGCCGCGCAGGAACTCATGGCGGTGTTCCCGGGGGATGGCGTGGTTGCAGAGCGCCAGGAACTGGATGTGCTCGTGGAGGGGGGCGTCCTCCCGGGGGCAGGTGCGGCAGAGGCGGGCGTCCCGGTTCCAGAAGAAGGCGAACCAGTCCTTTGCCAGGGAGTCTGCCCGGCTCTCCAGCTGGGCGGGGTCGCCGGCCTCCAGGGGGTGGCGCAGATGGCGGGAGAGGCGGGCGGCGGCGCGGAGGGCCTCCACCAGATAGAGGGTGTAGGGGGCCTCCCACTTTTCCGCGACCTCCGGGCGTCCGTCCAGCCCGGGCTGCCATTCGCAGAAGTTCCAGACGTCGGGATGCTCCGGGGGGAGGGCAAGGGCGAGCTTCCTCCGGGGGATGGACTGGATTCTCCGGAGGGCGGCGCGGAGGATGCGGTCGATGGCGGGCAGCAGGGGAGTGACCAGGGCGGGGTCGCCGCTGTGGAGATAGAGCTCCCAGGCCGCGGAGACGAAGACCAGGCCGAAGATGGGGATGACCAGATGAATGTCTCCGGGGGAGCACATCTGGATGGTGTCGGCCCCCTCGTTCCAGTTCTGCGCCAGGAGAAGATAGCTGTCGGCCACGAATTTGTAGTTGCCCCAGACGGGGTATCCGTAGAGGGCCTGGTTCCGGGAGTCGTAGGCGTAGAGCCCCTGTTCCCGCATGGGGCAGTCCTCGAAGTGGTCGTGCTGGCAGCATGCCAGGGTGCGAAGGCCGGCCAGGTCCAGGCGCTCCAGGAGGGAGTCGTCGCAGGTCACCGGATGGTCCTCGGGAAAGAGGGGGCGCTGGACGGGTTGAATGCCCAGGTAGGCGATTTTGGGGGGCGTGTCCGTGTTGGTGACGTGAAGCTCCAGATAGCGCGCCCCCAGGCGTC
Source organism: Oligosphaeraceae bacterium (assembly GCA_051884615.1). Classification (GTDB taxonomy): domain Bacteria; phylum Verrucomicrobiota; class Lentisphaeria; order Oligosphaerales; family Oligosphaeraceae; genus UBA1724. The sequence continues at coordinate 26,709 of JBJEVT010000027.1, read as the reverse complement.
GGAGATGGTGGGTGAAAGCCAGGGGCTTGCCGCTGCAGTGGATGCGGTCGGCGTAGTTGCGCCCCCCGATGGCGGCGCGGACCCGTCCGTCCCGCAGATGCTCTCCGTGGGCCACATCCAGGATGGCGCCCTTTCGGGCGTTGAGGCGCAGGGTGAGCCAGCCGGTGCGCTCCTCCCCCAGATCCACGATGAGATACCATCCGTTGGCCTCCGGGGGGCGCGGGGGCCAGGTGAAGGTGCCGCCGTCGACGCCATCGGAGGCGTCATGGGAGAGGAGGAAGGGCATGGGCTGCCCGAAACGCAGGGCCTGGGGGCGGCTGCCCTCTTCCTGGAGCAGGAAGGAGTCGTCCACCACATGGGGCTGAAGGAAGTCGGCTGCCACCTGCTCGGCGGGGGTGGCGCCGGGCGCGGGGACGGGACGGAAGAGGAAGCCCGCCTGGACCACATGGGAGTCGGGGAGCTTCCACTCCCCGTGCATCCCGGGGGCGTGGAGGATTCCGGGGGGCTCCAGTCCCTCCTGGAGGCGGGCGTGGCGCCAGCGTGGCGCCGGGGCGTCCTGGTGGTAGGCGAAGGTGTCGCCCAGCTGCCCGGAGAGGGGGATGGCGTTGCCGGACTCGTAGGCGGGGTGGGGGGCGCACTCCCAGGTCTCGTCGGTGGCGTCCCACAGGGTCTTTCCGTTCCACAGCTCCACCCAGAGTCCCGGGGGAAGGAGGGCGGTGGTGAGGGATTCCCGGCCCAGCACATAGACCTGGAACTCCAGGAGGTTCTCCTCCCCCGCCTTCCACCACGGCGCCAGGTTCACCTCCTGGTAGCGCATGGCCCGGGGGAGGGAGGGCGGGGTGGCGACGGCGCAATGGCGGCCGTTGCAGGAGACCTGGACGGCGGAGGAGGCGGAGAGGCGCAGGAAGGGGGCGCGGATTGGCAGGCGCAGCTTGCGGCGGAAGAGGGCGTAGGCGTCCTTGTCGTGCCCTTGCTGGGGAAGCCAGATCCATTGGGCGGGAGGATGGTTCATGGGCATGGCGGGATTCCTATAGCTCTCTTTCTTGCAGTTGGATGTGCAGCGCGTTGAGGGACTGCGTCAGATGGGCGTATCCCCGCTCGATCATGTCGGCGTTGCGGATGAGGGAGGTGCCGGTGGCGCAGCAGGCGGCGATGACCAGCGCCATGCCGGCGCGGATGTCGGGGGAGAGCAGCTCGGCGGCGTGGAGCCTGCTGGGCCCCGCCACCACCACCCGGTGGGGATCGCAGATGACGGCGTTCGCCCCCATGGAGATCAGGCGGTCCACGAAGTAGAGGCGGCTCTCGAACATCTTTTCGAAGAAGAGCACGCTTCCCCGGGCCTGGCTGGCGGCCACGATGAGGCAGCTCATCATGTCGGAGGGGAACTGGGGCCAGGGGCCGTCGGCGATGGTGGGCATGGAGTTGTCCAGGTCGGGTCTCACCAGGAGGGGCTCGTCCTGCTTCAAGGTGATGCGCCCCGGCTCCAGCTGCAGATTGGCGCCCAGACGCTGGAAGACCCGCTTGGTGCTCCAGAAATCGTGGGGGACGAGGTTGCCGGTGAGCTCCACCTCCCCGCCCGTGGCGGCGGCCAGCGCCAGGTAGCTGGCGGCGTTGACATGGTCCGCATTGATGGTGAACTCGGCCCCGTGGAGCTTCTCCACCCCCCGGATGCGGAGGAGATTGGTCTCCACCCCCTGGATGTCCGCCCCCATGGCGTTGAGGAGCTGCGCCAGCTGGGTCACATGGGGTTCGCAGGCGGCGTTGCGGAGGGTGGTGACCCCGGGGGCGAGGACGGCGGTCATCATGATGTGCTCGGTGGCGGTGACGCTGGCCTCGTCCAGGAAGAGGGGGGCGGCGTGGAGCCCCTGGGGCCCCTTGGCGAAGTGGTATGCGCCGTCCTTGGGGGTGCATACCACCCCCAGGCGCTCCAGTCCGTAGAGATGGGGATCGATGCGCCGCCGTCCGATGACGTCACCCCCGGGATGGGGCAGATGGGCCTCTCCGGTTCTGGCGGCCAGGGGGCCGGCGAAGAGGAGGGAGGTGCGGAGGGCGTGGCAGAGGCTCTGGGAGGGGGAGGAGGAGCGGAGGGTGTCTGCCTGGAGGAGAAGGCTGTCCCCGTCCTGCCATTGGATGCGGACGCCCAGCTCCCGGGCGATCTCCAGCATGTTCCGCACATCCAGAATGGGGGGCACGCCATGCAGCAGAACCGGCTCCTCGGTGAGGAGCGCCGCGGCGATCATGGGGAGGGCGGCGTTCTTGTTGCCCTCCACCCGGAGGGTTCCGACGGCCCTCTGGGGACCTGGGATTTCCAGTGCTTTCATGGGAAAGGGGGACGTCCTGGGGACGGAGGCGGCGGCACGTCAGTACCGCCAGCGGAGCGGTGGTTTCATGGAACGGGGAAGGAGGGGCGCGTCGCCGTCGTCAAGCCGGGGAATCTCGCGCCCGCCGAAGTATCTCCGCTTCTGCAGGAGGGAATCGGGGATTTCCTGGAGGAAGGGGGAGGGGAGGGTGCGGACGAACATTCCCTTGGCGAGGCGGGTCCTGGCGTGGGAGAGGAAGACGGCCTTCTTGGCGCGGGTGAGCCCCACATAGAAGAGGCGCCGTTCCTCGGGGAGGATCTTCTCCAGGTCGTCGTCGTCGTGGTGGCAGGGGAGCAGGCCGTCCTCCATGCCGGCGATGAAGACGCAGGGAAATTCCAGGCCCTTGGAGGAGTGGAGGGTCATCAGGAGGACGCTGTCCGCCGTGTCGTCCTTGTTGTCCACATCGGCAACCAGCGCCACCTCCTGCAGGAACTCCTCCAGGGTGCCCTGGGGGGATTTCCGGGTGAACATCTCCCCCTTCATCAGGAGGCTTCTCACATTCTCCTGGCGCGTGTAGATGTTGTCCTTGTCATAGTCGACGCCCACCAGTTCCAGGAACCGGGTGGCCTTCTCCACTTGTTCCAGGGTGGCGGCAACGGGACTGTGGGGGATGGTCAGGATGGCGCGGAGCCAGAGCCCCAGCTGCCGGATCTTCTCCGCCTTGGCGGAGCGCCCCTTCTGGCGCAGGGGCAGACGCTCCGAAATCAGATATTCCCCCAGGGGGAGCCCCTCCTCCTCCGCCTGGGACAGGAGGAGTTCCGCGGTGCGCTTCCCCAGCCCCTTCCCCTGGGGGAAGGTGTCCAGGATGCGGAGAAAAGCCTGGAAATCCCGGGGATTGGCCATGAAGCGCAGCAGGGCGAGAAAATCCTTGATCTCCTTCCGTTCGTAGAAGCGCAGGCCGCCCAGCAGCTGGTAGGGGATGCCGTGGGTCACCAGGGCATCCTCCAGGAGGCGGGACTGGGCGTTGGTGCGGTAGAGGACGGCGAAGCTGCGCCAGGGCATCTCCTTCCGCGCATGGAGCCGGAAAATCCTGCTTTGGATCCAGTCCGCTTCCTCCAGGTCGGTCTCCGTCTGGATGTCCACCACGGTGACGCCGGCGGCGTTCTGGGTGAAGAGATCCTTCTCGATGCGGTCGGTGTTGCAGCGGATGACGGCGTTGGCCGCCTCCAGGATATTGGGGGTGGAGCGGTAGTTCTGCTCCAGCTTCACCACCTTGGCCTGGGGAAAATCCTGGGTGAAGGAGAGGATGTTGCGATAGTCGGCGCCCCGCCAGGCGTAGATGGACTGGTCCGGGTCCCCGGTGACATGGACGTTCTGCCGCTCGTTGGCCAGCAGACGCATGAGGAGATACTGGAGGTGGTTGGTGTCCTGATATTCGTCGACGAGGAGATAGCGGAAGCGGCTTTGATAGACTTCCCGGAGCCCGGGGACCTCCTGGAGGAGCCTCACGGCGAGGCGGAGGAGGTCGTCGAAATCCATGGCGTTGGCGTGGAGCAGGTCGTCGTCGTAGGCTTTGGCAAGGGGGACCATGGACTCCGGCGCCGCGCAGAGGAAGGGATATTGCGCCGCCGCCTCCTCGTAGGAGAGGGCGTGGTTCTTGGCGAAGCTGATGAAGGCGCCCAGGTCCCCGGGCTTGGTCTCCCCCTTCGCCTGGCGGGCGATGATCCTCTTGAGGACTTCCTTCTGGTCCGGGGTGTCGTAGATGGTGAAGTCCCGCCCCCGCTCCCCCGGCAGCTTGTCCAGATCCCGCCGGAGGAAGCGCGCGCAGCAGCTATGGAAGGTGCCGATGTTGGCGGGGGCCTCTCCCGTCAGGGCGGCCACCCGCTCCTTCATCTCCCCGGCGGCCTTGTTGGTGAAGGTCATGGCCAGGATCTGGCTGGGCCAGACCCCCTGGTGGATGAGCCAGGCGATCCGTCGGGTCACCACCCGGGTCTTCCCGCTGCCGGCGCCCGCCACCACCAGCAAGGGACCGTCCACATGGGTGACGGCCTCCCGCTGGGCGTCGGTGAGCTGCTCCAGAATGGGGGAGTCCTGGGTGGCCATGGAGGAGGGATCAGGCCTTGGGGCGCATGGCGGGGAAGAGGATGACGTCCCGGATGGAGCGCGCGCCGGTGAGGAGCATCACCAGGCGGTCGATGCCCAGGCCCAGGCCGCCAGTGGGGGGCATGCCGTATTCCAGCGCGGTGAGGAAATCCTCGTCGATGCGTTCCACCTCCCCCTCCTGGTCGGCGCGGCCGATGAGCTGGGCGTTGAAGCGGGAGCGCTGGTCCATGGGGTCGTTGAGCTCGGTGTAGCCAGGGCACATCTCCCGCCCGTCGATCTCCAGCTCGAAGACATCCACCAGCTCGGGATTGTCGGGGCAGCGCTTCGCCAGGGGCACCAGATAGGCGGGGAGCCGGGTGACGAAGGTGGGCTGGATGAGGGTCTCCTCGATGAGGCGGTCGAAAATCTCGTGGGAGACATGGAAGCTGTCCATGTCGTCGGTGATCTCCAGCGCCAGCTCCCTGGCCTTCCTCCGCTGCTCCTCCACGGGGAGGCTCCACCAGTCGGCGCCCATGCGCTCCTCCAGCAGTTCGTGGAAGGAGACTCGCCTCCAGGGGCTGGAGAGATCGATGGTGTTGCCGTCCTCTCCCTGGATCTGGAGGGTGCCGATGGTGTTCCGCGCCACGGTGGTGATGAGGGATTCCATGATCTCCATCATGCCCCGGCAGTCGGAATAGGCCTGGTAGAGCTCCAGGACGGTGAACTCGGGGTTGTGCTTGTGGTCCATGCCCTCGTTGCGGAAGTCCCTCCCGATTTCATACACCCGCTCGAAGCCGCCCACGATGAGGCGCTTGAGGTAGAGTTCGGGGGCGATGCGGAGGTACATGGGGATGTCCAGGGCGTTGAAATGGGTCTTGAAGGGGCGGGCGGCGGCGCCGCCTGCCAGGGTCTGCAGGATGGGGGTCTCCACCTCCATGAAGCCCCGGGCGTCCAGGAACTGGCGGCATTCCCGGACGATGCGGGAGCGCAGGGCCAGGGTCTTCCGGGTGTTCTCGTTGCAGATCATGTCCAGATAGCGCTGGCGGTAGCGCTGCTCCATGTCCTGGAGGCCGTGGAACTTCTCGGGGAGGGGGAGGAGGCTCTTGGAGAGCAGCTCGAAGCGGGTCACATGGAGGGAGAGCTCGCCGGTGCGGGTGTGGAAGGGGTAGCCCTCCACGAAGATGATGTCTCCCAGATCCAGGGCCTTGAACTCGGCGTAGGGTTCGTCGCCGATCTCCGGGCGCTGGAGATAGAGCTGGAGATTGCCGGAGGCGTCCATGAGGTTGGCGAAGAGGGATTTTCCCATGACCCGGCGCGCCATGAGGCGCCCCGCCAGGCGGTAGACGGGCTCGTGGGGTTCGGCGACCCCCTCCTCGGGTGGCTGGCTGTGGGCGGCGCGCACCGCCTGGACGGGGGTCAGGTCGTCCACCCGGTGCCCGTAGAGGTTCTTTCCGGCGGCGCGGAGGGCTTCGACCTTGGCCCGGCGCAGGGCGATGACATTGGCGCCCTCCTGCTCGGGGGCGTTGGACTGGGGGAGTTCTTCCGACATGTTGCTATGGGGGTGAGGCGTGCTAGTTGCCCTTCCGCTCGGGGGCGGCGGGGGCGGCGGGCTTTTTCCGTTTGAAGGAGTTTTCCTTGCCTTCCAGGAGCCGTTGGATGTTCTCCTTGTGGCGGTAGACGATGATGGCCACCATGGCGGCGATGAGGGTCACCACCGGCCAGCCGATGGATTCCCATCCGGCGATCTGGAAGAGAAGGGAGAAGAAGAGGACGGCGATGGCGGCGGCGATGCTGGCGATGGCCACAACGCCGGTGCGAAGCTCCAGGAAGAGCCACACGCCAAGCCCCAGGACCACCGGCCAGAACGCCAGGCCCAGGGCGGCCCCGGCGCCGGTGGCCACCCCCTTGCCGCCCTTGAAGTTGAGCCAGACGGGATAGATGTGCCCCAGGATGGCGCAGCCGCCCCCGAGAAGCTTCGCCAGGGACAGGGCCGGACAACCCAGTCTGGTGGCCAGCCATGCCCCCAGAAAGACCCCCAGATACCCCTTGAGAAAGTCCATCACGAAGCAGATCTTGCCCCAGCCGCCCCCCAGAATCCGGGTCACGTTGGTGGAGCCGATGTTCCTGGATCCCTTGGTGCGGATGTCCACGTGGTTCAGGAACCCGATGAGCAGCCCCCAGGGGATGCTGCCCAGGAGATAACCCTGGAGACAGGCCAGGAACAGGGGAAAGTAGGAGGAGTTTTCCATAAGGAGAGAGACTCGGAAAGGGAGGGACGGCGCCGCCCGCAGGTCAGGGCTCCGCGGGAGGATTTCCATCCTGCCGGAGACGATGGCACTCCCGGCACCGGAAGGCTTTCAGTCCGTAGATGGCGGCGGTCTGGGAAGAGAGGCGAACCTGGAGGCGCTCCCCCTCCTGGAGGGAGAAGCCCTGGGGGTTGTTGCCGGCCTGCACCAGGGCGGGACCCCGGAGCAGCTCCACCTCCAGCCTGGCCTCGGAGGGGAGAATCAGGAAGGATTCCCCCTCCACCGGGTTGCTGAAGGCCAGACCAATGCCCCGTTGAAAGGTGCCTCGGGTGATGCTTTTGAAATAACCCGTTGCGCCGTAGGGAGTTGCGACAACAAGGGCGTCGGCGATGACTTGGGGCACCAGCAATTCGCCGTCTTGTCGGATGCGGATGCGGATGGCGCCCTGGGGATGGAGGTGCCGCGCCACTGCCAGGTCGTTCAGGGCCAGGAGACGTTGCCCCCTGGGGCCGACGCCCTCCAGTTTGGGGAAGATTTCCGGCGGGGCGCCCTTCAGAAACTCCAGGAGGCAATCCCGTTCATGGTGCCGGGGGCACCGGGGATTGTGGGAGCGATCCCGCAGGGGGAGTTTGGGGATGCCGGGAAAGTCCCGTTCCGCGCCCAGGAGGGTGCCGTCTCCCCCGTAGGAGACGACCAGGGCGGGGGTCTCCCGGGAATCCAGGGGGAGGATGCGGAAGGGGAACTCCTGGAGCAAGGGAAGGAGCTCCTCCCGGTAGCGTCCCACCACCTGGACGGGGAGGGGTTCCTGGATGGGAAAGGAAAAGGGCATGGGCCGAAAGGAAGAAGGTCAACGGGAACTCTGGACGAGGTATTCCAGGTTCACCACGAACTGCAGAGAACCCTGGGTGGGAAGCCCCGCCTGGGAAAAGGGAGCAAGACTCATGCCCTGCATTTTCTGCAACAACGCCTTGGCGGCGCTGTTCATGGCCGCGGAGTCGGAGGAGCCGCTGATGGTGCCGGAAAGAACTTTCCCGTTGGGGGAAATGGTGAGGGTGACCTGCACCGCCTGGGGCTTGCTGCGCAATCCCTCCGGCCCCAGCTGATCCCACAGGGGCTGCATGGCAGGCTGCAGGCAGAGGACAATGTAGTTCTGGTAGGCGTCCAACTGCGCTCCCCGCAACCCGGGATTGGGATTGCCCTTGCTGCGGGACGGCGCCGAAACGGAGGAGCGGGACAGCGCGCCCTCGCTGCGCTGAAGACGCTCCCGCACCTGCTTGTCCAGGGAGTCCTTCTGCCGGGGAGTCTGGGGCTGGCTCTTGGGAGGCGTGACTTTCGCCTCCTTCAGACGCTCCTCCAAGGAGGGCTTCTTGGGCTCCGGCTTCTTGGGCTTGGGCGGCTCCGGCTCCGGCTTCTTGGGCTTGGGCGGCTCTGGCTCCGGCTTCTTGGGCTTGGGGGGCTCTGGCTTGGGCGGCTCCGGCTTGGGAGGCTCGGGCTTTGGCGGCTCCGGCTTGGGAGGCTCCGGCTTGGGCGGCTCCGGCTCGGGCGTCTGGGGACCCTGGGGGGCCTCGCCGCCGAAGGACTCCAGCAACTCCACCTCCACCAGGGGCGGGGGCGGCGGCTCCTTCAGGGTCAGGCAGGAGAGTCCCAGGAGTCCCAGGAAGAGCAGATGCGCGCTCCAGGAGAGGACATAGCACACCCTGCGATAGGGATTCGTAGGGGAATTGTGCTCTGTTTTCTCCTGCATGGCGAGGTAATGTAGTTTCTCAAATGGGGACTTCCCCAGGGAGGGGGCGGGGGTGTCCCGGGGCCCGGAGGAGCCTATTTCCGGCGGGTCATCTTGGCGGTGAACATGGCGTCGCAGTCCCCGTCCCAGGGCCAGTGCTGGGTCATGCCCAGGGAGGGAGTTCCGGTGACGGGATCGGGGTGTGGCGTGAGAATGAACTGGGGATGGGCGTCCAGGAAGGCGTCCACCACATCCTGGTTCTCCGCTTTCAGCATGGAGCAGGTGGAGTAGACCAGGACGCCGCCGGGACGCACCCCGGGGGCGGCGGCCTCCAGAATCTGGCGCTGGAGACGGGAGAACTCCTGGAGGGATTCCCGCGTGGTGTTCCAGCGTCCGTCGGGGGTTCTTCGCCAGGTGCCGGAGCAGGAGCAGGGGGTGTCCACCAGGACGCCGTCGAAGCGCTCCCGGAAGGGCTCGGGGGTGGAGACGCCCTGCCATTCCCGCATGCGGATGTTGGAGAAGCCGCCCCGGCGCGCCCGCAGTTTCAATTCCTCCAGCTTGCTGGCGCGCAGGTCCGTGGCCTCCACAATGCCCCGGTTCTTCATCAGCTGTGCCAGCTGGAGGGATTTGCCGCCGCCGCCGGCGCAGGCGTCCCACCACTGCTGCCCGGGCCTGGGGGCGCAGACGAAGCCCACGGCCTGGGAGGCCAGATCCTGGACTTCAAAGGCGCCGTCCCGGAAAGCCTGGGTGCCCCGGAGATTGGCGCCGTTGTATCGGAGGCAGAAGGCCCGGGGCATGCGGGGATGGGGGGCGAGGCGCAGGGGCTGGGGGGATTCCTGGAGGAGCCGCCGGGCGAGGGAGGACTCCCCCGCCTCCTCCTGGTCCTGGCTGCGGATCCAGACGGGCGGGCGCTTCTGGAGCCATTCCACCAGGGTGGCGAAGGAGGCGTCCTGCGGCAGGGGGGCGAGTTCCTGGGAGAGCCATGGGGGCACCAGTTCCTCCAGCACCAGCGGGGGCATGGCCCGGGCGGAGAAGAAGGGGCGCAGATGGCGCCGGCGCTCCGCCACGGGGGTCTCGGGGGAGAGCCCCTGGAAGAGCTCGGGATAGAGCCCCGCATCCCGCAGCCAGGCCATCACCGCAGGGGGAAAGTCAAAGCGGTTCTCCAGAACCCAGGCGGCGGCAAGGACCGGCGCCCATTCGTCAAAGTGCTCGGGAAGCTCCTGGGAACCCTCCCGCCAGGCCCGGACGAAGTTCTCGGGGGCCAGTTTCTGCAGCCAGCCCCACCAGCGCAGAACGGAGAAGAGGGTCTCGGAGAGGATGCGGCGGTCCCGGGAGCCCAGCTGGTGGTTCCGGGTGCAATAGTCGTGGAGGCACCGGTCGGCGGGACGGTGCTGCCCCAGGCACCGCGCCAGGACCCAGACCACGGCCTGGGCGGCGGAACGGGCCTGGGTTGCCACCCGCCCGGGAGGCATGGAGGGCTTGTCGGATCGATGGGGGGAAATGGCGGCCATGGTGGAGGGTTTCCTCTGCGCCCCCTAGGCCAGACCCGCGGTCTTCCGGGCGGAGAGGACCGTGTTGTAGAGAAGCATGGTGATGGTCATGGGACCCACGCCGCCGGGAACCGGGGTGACCATGGAGGCCACCTGGCACACCTCGGGAAAGTCCACGTCGCCCTGGAGACGATAGCCCCGGGGAGACTCCGGCGCAGGCACCCGGTTCACGCCCACGTCGATGACCACGGCTCCGGGCTTCACCATCTCGCCGGTGATGGTGTGGGGAGCCCCCGCGGCGGCGATGAGAATGTCCGCCTGACGGGTGAAGGAGCCCAGATCCCGGGTGTGGCGATGGCAGATGGTGACGGTGGCGTTGCCGCCGGCGGCCTTCTGGAAGAGGAGGTTGGCGACGGGCTTGCCCACGATGTTGCTGCGGCCCACCACCACCACATGGGCGCCGTCGGTCTTCACGCCGGAGCGCAGCAGCAGCTGGATGATGCCGTGGGGGGTGCAGGAGAGGAAGGTGGGCTGGCCCAGCATGAGGCGCCCCAGGGAGACGGGGCTGAAGCCGTCCACGTCCTTCTCGGGGGAGATGGCGGCGATGACGGCCTGCTCGTCAATGTGGCGGGGCAGGGGAAGCTGCACCAGGATGCCATGGATGCGGGGGTCCTGGTTCTTCTCCTGGATGAGCGCCAGCAGCTCCTCCTGGGTGGTCTCGGCGGGCAGCCGGTTGTCGTCGGAGTAGATTCCCGTCTCCTGGCAGGCCCTCTCTTTGGCGGTGACATAGGACTGGCTGGCGGGATCCTCTCCCACCAGGATGACGGCCAGGCCGGGGGTGACGCCCTTGGCGTCCTGGAGTTCCCGGACCTGCTGCTGGAGTTCCCGACGGATTTGGGCGGAGATTTCCTTGCCGTTGATGATGGTGGCGCTCATGGAGGAAGTGGGGAAGAAAGTGGGGGGGATTGCAGGGAGGAAAAGGGGGGCGGGGTCAGGGCGCGTCGCTCCAATGGACGCTGGCGGGCTCGGCGGCGAGGGGGGTCTGGGAGTCCATGGCGTCCTGGAGCTCCTCCTGCCGGTCGGGATCCAGCCACCAGAGGCTCTCCGGGTCTCCTCCGAAGCGCCCCAGGACCCTGGGGGGCGTCCCGAACTTGTTCCAGTAGAGGAGGCGGGTGTAGTCCAGATTCCAGAGGAGGATGTAGGGGAATTCCCGCGCCAGGATGGCGTCCAGCTCCCGGCAGAGGGCGTTGCGCTCCTGGACGGAGAAGATGCCCCGCTGCCGTTGGATGAGGTCATCCACCTGGGGATTGGCGAAGCCGGTGATGTTGGAGGAGCCGGGCATGGTGCCCTCCCGGGAGGACCAGAGCTGTTCCGGGTCCTTGAAGAGGCTGCCGCCCCAGGCGGCCCAGGTCATGTCGAACTCGTAGTAGTCCATGGCTTTGGCCCAGGCGGACCAGTCCTTGGTCTCCAGGGTCATCTGGATGCCGGCCGCCTTGAGGGCCTCGCCGTAGACGGCAAGGAACTTGTCGGTGGAGCCGCCCCGGGTGAGGAAGACGAAGGAGAAGGGCTTGCCGTCCTTCTCCCGCCATCCGGTCTGGGGATTCAGGCGCCAGCCCGCCTGGTCCAGCAGCCGGGCGGCCTCGGCGGGGTCGTAGGGGGTGGGTTCGGCGGGGCAGGGATGCCCTGCGTCGTAGAGGTCCTCCATGTAGGAACGGTGGAGGAAATACTGGCCGTACATCATGGTGCGGTTCATGAAATCCCGGTTCAGGAGCAGAGCCAGGGCCTTGCGGACCCGGAGGTCCTGGAAGAGGGGGCGCCGCAGGTTCATGGCGAATCCCTGCATCCCCACCGGCTCCTGGTTGTGGACCTCCTGCTTGACAATCCAGTTGTTCCGGACGGCGGTGACCTGGTTCTCCAGACCGTGCCACTGGCTGGCCGTGTAAATCTTCATGGCGTCCAGCTCCCCCTTCTTGAAGGCGTCGAAGGCATTCTGGGGATCCTCGAAGAAACGCAGCTTCAGGGACTGGAAGTTGTGGATGCCCTGGCAGGCGGGATACTCCCGGCGCCAGTAGTCGGCGCGTTTCTCCAGCAGCAGATGCTGCCCCTCCTGGAACTGGCGGATCCGGTAGGGGCCGCTGACCACGGGAAAGTCGAAGTTGATCTGGTTGAAGTCCTGTCCCTGGAAGGCGTGGCGGGGCAGGACGATCAGGCCGCCAAGGGTGGAGAGATTCTGCCAGTGGAGGGATTTGGCGCGGAACTGGATGCCCCCGTCCTCCAGGAGAACCGGCTCCTCCATGCGCTCCAGCTGGAAGCGGATGGGGCCGGTGAGGTTGCGGGGGTCCTTCAGGACCTGGCAGGTCCACAGCACGTCCTGGGGGGTGACGGGGCGTCCGTCGCTCCAGCGGGCGTTTTCGTCCAGCCAGAAGATGAAGGTCTGGCGGTCGGGGGAGATGCTCCAGCGGCTGGCGAGCCAGGGGGTGAACTCCAGGGTCTCGGGATCCCGGGAGAGGAGGCAGTCGTAGAGCAGGCCCATGACCTGGGCGCTCATGACATTGTTGTCCAGGTAATAGTTGAGGCTCTTGGGGGAGGGGCCCAGATAGGTGGTGAAGGTGCCGCCGGGCAGGGCGTTCTCCGGGTCGGCGGCGGGGTCCGGCTTCTCCCGCCATTCCGGGGAGGGGAAGCTCTGCCCCCGGAGGGCAGGGGGAGCCAGGGGGGCGAGCAGGAGGATGGCGGCAAGGAGGGGAAGGGAGAGGAGACGCATGGGCGTGGAATCAGGGAATCAGGGTCTCCGCTTCCTGGGGAAGGAGATAGAAGCGGTTGCCCATGGGCAGGGCTCCCCGGGGGGAGAGGCCGGGGAGATTCAGGGTCAGGGTGCCGTTGGCGTCGCCGGCCAGGGAGGAGAAGAGCGCGGAGAACCTGGAGCGGCCGTTCAGGCGCACCAGGGGGGCGTCCGGGCAATTCCCCAGCTTCCGCGCCTCCTCCACCGCATCCTCGAAGTCGCCCAGCTGATCCACCATGCCCAGCTTCTGGGCGTCAACCCCCAGGAGGGGACGGCCGTCGCCGGCAAGGCTCTTCTCCACGTCCTCCGGGGTGGGGAAGAAGGCGGCGCGCCCCCGGGAGACCACCTGGCAGAATTGCTGGAAATCCTGCTTCACCATGTACGCCAGGTATTCCTGCTCCCCGGGAGTGGCTTCCCGGGAGCCGCTGAGGATGTCCTTGTATTCGCCGGAACGGTAGACCACCGGCTTGAGCCCCAGCTTGTCCATCAGCTCGCGATACTGCATGCTGCGGAGGATCACGCCCACGGAGCCGGTGAGGCTCATGGGATTGGCCACAATCCAGTCGCTCCCGCTGGCGATGTAGTAGCCGCCGGAGGCGCCCATGGAGTTGATGCAGGTGACCACGGGCAGGTCGGGGGGCAGACGGTCCAGCTGGCGGCGGATCATGTCCGAGGCCACCACCTCGCCTCCCGGCGTGTTCATGTCCAGAATCACGGCGGCGTATTTCTCCGGGGATTCCTGGATGCGGCGAAGGCTCTGGAGAATCCGGTTGGCGTCACCGCTCCGGGCGCTGTCCAGGAAGGAGTTGTCCTGGCTGTAGAAGCCGATGACTCCCTGGACGGGGATGACGGCGATGGCTTTTTCGCCGCTCCCCGGACGGATCACCTCCTGGGAATCCCCGGTGGGCATGGAGAAGGTGTCGCCGTCCGAGAGGAGACCGCAGGAGAAGATGAGGAGGGCGGGGATGAGGAACGGCAGGATGATGGCGGCAAGACATCCGCAGAGGCACCCGCTGAAGCATCCGCAGAAATAGGAGGACGCCTTCCCGGAGGAGCGTTTGGGCGCGGAGGGGGGCGGGCTGGAGGGCGCGGGGGTGAGGGGCACCTGGGTGGAGGAAGAATAGGGATAGGTGTCGGCCATGGTCATTTCTCCTTGGGCTCGTAGTAGTCAATGCCTTCCCGGGCGAGCTGCCCGTGGACGACCCGCAGGTAGCCCGTCTCCCGGTTCAGGGAGGGGGCCATCCCGTCCGAGGAAATGTAGAAGCGCTTCTGACGCAGCATGAGATTCCTCCCCTCGAAGCCGAAGATGTAGTAGACATACAGGCGGGGGCGGATCTGGAGAAGCACGTGGACCAGGCTGTCGCCGTCCAGCTCCAGCTGGGGTGCCTCGCCGTCGATGAAGGAACCCAGACGGTGGACCGCGTAGACGTTGTCGTCATCCTCAGCCCGCAGGGCGTAGATGTCCTCCTCCACGTCGGCGAAGCGGAGGAGGGTGAGCTGGATGGTCTTGATGAGGCCGGTGGTGCGCTCGGTGGGCAGGCCGATGTTCTTCACCAGGATGGGCAGCCCGTCCTGCACCTCCACCCGGACGGGAGCGGAGATGTGGCGCCGGGGAAGGCGGTCGTGATCCAGCAGGGCCTGGACGGTGTAGCCATCCTCCCGCTGCATGTCGTAGTATTGGTTCAGCAGGACCTCCACCTTCCGGCTCTCCCCGGGGGCAAGGAGAAGCCCCTGGGCGGGGTTGCCCATGGCGTTCAGGAGGCGGGAGGTGCGTCCCGAGGCGGTGTCCACCTTGAAGGCGATGCGTCCCCCGTTGCCGGGCTTGTTGGCGTCGAATTCCAGGGTGTTGCCGGAGAGGTTGTGGACGACGAGGGTGAGCCGGATGGGCTCGTAGCGCAGGTAGCGCTGCTGGCTGACCTGGAGTTCCAGGGCGATCTGGGCGGGGAGCGGGAGCGCCAGGAGGAGAAGGGCAAGGGCCGCCAGGCGCGGAATGCGGGGAGGATGAGGCATAGGTGGCAAAGAGGCGGTGTGCGGTTTTGACGTGGGGTCAGGGCGCGGGGGGACGGCGACGCAGGGCTTCAAAGAGGAGAAGGGTGCCGGCCTGGGCGACATTCAGGGATTCGGCGTGGCCGGGCATGGGGATGGTGACGGGGCGCCCCACCTGGGGACGGGTGATGCCGTTGCCCTCGTTTCCCAGGACCAGGGCCGCCCCGGCGGGGGTGAAGTCCGGGGAGAAGAGGGTGGTGGGCGCCTCCATCATGGCGCACCAGATTTCCCTGCCCCCCAGGGCGCGGAAGGTCTCCGCGGCGGCGTCCAGGTCGGGGAAGAGGCGGGTCTCCAGGGCGAACTGGGCGCCCATGCCGCTCCGGATGACCTTGGGATTCCAGGGATCCGCGCTGCCGGCGGTGAGCCAGACCTGCTCCAGCCCCGCCGCCCAGGCGGTGCGCAACAGGGTCCCCACATTCCCCGGCTCCCGCACCTGGTCCAAAATCAGGGTGCACACCGGGGAAAGACGTTCCGGCGCCCCGAAGGAGGGACGCTCCATGGCCACGATCACCCCCTGGGAACCCTCCGTCAACGCCAGCCCGGAAAACTCCCCCGGGGAGACGCTCCCCCAGGAAAAACCCAGGCGGGAAAGCAAACCCCGGAACTCCTCCCCCTCCGGAGAGGAGGAAAAAGCCTCCGAGAGAAGACAGAAGGAAAACCAGGAGGGACGACGCAGCAACGCCTCGCGGCAGACACGGTATCCCTCCACCACGAAAAAGGGGGACTTCCGCTGGTTGTGACGGCTGGCCCCGTAATGACGAAGGGCCTTCACCATGCCGCCCGCGGAAAGACCCCGGGAGGATGTTTCCGGGGAAAAGGGCATGCCGGATAAGATAATCCCCCTTCCTGGGAAGGAGGGACGCCCCCGCCCCCAGGGGCGCGGCCCCGCCTCGTTCCTCCCCCGTGCGCGTGCGAAAACGTGCGCGTGCGAAAAAAAGATTGTGGGGCGAGTAGAAATTTGGCCTTTCATGGGTTACAGTTACCCTGTTTCCAACCCTGTTCGGGTTTACTGTGTCTTTGTGCAAAGTTGTAACTTGCTGAATACAAGCTTGTTATGACTTAACATCGATTCCACCGATTTTCTTTCTGTTTGATCATTCCACCCCGCGCCTCCTTCCTTTTCTCTCCAAAAATTTTCCAGATGGAAAGACGGGAGTGTAAGGACACACAAAGAGGAGTATAGAAACGCATGGCTAGACGTTCCCCCCATTGGATTTCTCTGACATTGTCCGCAGTTCTTCTTCTGGGCCTTGTCCCCTGGGCCCTGGGAGAAGATGTGATTCTCCAGGTCACTCCGGCGGAGGCGGTGGAAGCCCAGCCGGCGGAGGCGCCCGCCCCCGAGGAGGCGCCCGCCGCCGTGGTGATCGAGGTGGTTCCCGTGGAGACGGCGGAAGCCGCCCCCGAGGCCGCTCCCGAAGCTGAACCCGCTCCCGCCCCCGAGGCCGAAGCCGTGGCCGCCGCCGAGGCGGAACCCGCTCCCGAGGCCGAGGTGGTTCCTCCTCCGGAACCCCAGCCCCTGACCGGCCCCTGGAGCCGCCAGACCCCCCCCGCCGACGAAGCCAACCACGCCCGCAACGCCGCGGAGCGCATCAATGTGGACAACGTGGCGCGGGAGAAGCTGGAAGTGGCGGAAGGCACCTACCGCTTTTATGTACCTATGGTTACCGGCGACCGGGACAAGGTGGAGAAACTCCAGCTCTGGCGCGACTGGGCGGAATACATCACCTTCAACGCCGTCACCGCCGAGGAGATCAGCGCCTTCCGGGAAAGCCTCCTGAAGAACCTCCAGGAGGCCGGCTACGTCTTCGCCTCCGTGGAATTCCCCACCGCCCCCTGGCAGCAGGGCTTCTTCGTGGCCCTCGTGGACTGCGGGCCCCTGGGCGACATCACCGTCCGCAACCAGGGACGCCACTACACCCAGCAGCAGATCATCAACAAGCTCTCCAACCGGGACAACCGCTTCAACTACGCCGATGTGCGGAACCAGCTGGCCGACCTGAACAACGGCGGCGACATCAAGCTGGACACCACCCTGAAGCCCACCCGCCGCAACGGCCGCATCTATGTGGACGCCGAAGTGGAGTATGAGGACACCCTCCCCATCCACGGCGCCCTGGAACTCACCAACACCACCAGCCGGGAGGCCGACTCCGACGTCCGGGTCCGCGCCACCCTCCAGCACACCAACCTCACCAAGCATGACGACGTGCTGACCCTGGGCTACATCACCGACGGAGACCTCTTCGACAGCACCAACGCCGTCTACGGCAGCTACCAGCTGCCCCTGGACGACAAGTGGAGCGTGGGCCTCTACGGCAGCTGGAGCGACTCCGACTACGCCAACGTCATTCCCGACACCGACATCTCCGGCCGCGGCTACACCTTCGGCTTCCAGGTGGAGCGCGAACTCTACGCCGACGCCTTCCGCCGCCTCACCGCCACCGCCGGATGGAAGATGGCGCGCACCAAGAACCGGATGAACGTCTTCGGATACAATCTGGACCTCACCACCGCCGTGGTCTCCATGCCCTACCTGACCCTGGGATACTCCTCCCAGGTCTACGACAACTACAACGGCCGCAACTTCGCCACCCTCACCCTCACCGGAAACCGGGCCGACAAGTGGGGCGCCTCCAAGAAGGAAACCTTCGTGGAGGAAAGCTGGAGCGCCGACGGCACCTTCTTCCAGGCCCGCTTCGCCGCCGCCCGCGTCCAGAGACTCTTCGAGGGCGAAGACCATCCCGGACGCTGGACCCTCTTCGCCCGCACCCAGGCCGTCTACAGCGACGACACCCTCCCCAACTCCTGCCGGGAATACCTGGGCGGGTATGACACCATCCGCGGCTACAACGAGTCCGAACTGGCCGGCGACAACATGTTCAGCGCCACCGTGGAACTCCGCACGCCCCTCCTGGAGAACTTCCTCCCCGGGCTGGAGCAGACCAAGGAGGAGATGGCCGAGGAGCCCAACCCCTGGAAACTCCATCGCCTCCAGGGCGTCGTCTTCACCGACTACGGATACATCTCCAGCCGCGACTATGTGAACGACGGCAGCAACGGCCGCAACAGCAGCCAGTCCCTCCTCTCCGTGGGTGTGGGAATCCGCCTGGGCATCAGCCGCTACGCCCAGGCCGCCGCCGACTACGGCCTCGCTCTGATCAAGCACGCCTCCGAGGACACGCCGAACCGGGGACGCTTCCATCTCTCTCTCCAACTCCAATTCTAACAGGAACCCCAGAGACCGCCGGCGCCGCCCGAGGGGGGCGCCCAGACGCGGCAGCCGGCTAGGAAGCAAGAAGACATTTTAGACCAAAAGCTCGAGGGACAACCAACATGAGAAACATTAGCACAACGCAACTCCGGGCCTCCCGGCTCTCTCTTCCCTTAAAGGCGCTCTCCGCTTTCCTGGCGGCCGTCATGTTCTTCTGGCCCGTGACCCCCGTGCTGGCGGGCAGTCTGCCCACCGGCGCCAATGTGGTCAAGGGACAGGTCACCATCACCGTCAATGGCAAGACCATGACCATTGACCAGGCCACCGCCAAGGCCATCATCAACTGGGACTCCTTCGACGTGGGCTCCGGCTACACCGTGGACATCAGCCAGATCTCCAAGAACGCGGCCATGCTGGCCCGCGTGGTGGGCAGCACCCCCTCCGAAATCTACGGCGCCCTGCGGGCCACCGGCGGACTCTATCTGGTGAACCCCAACGGCATCCTCTTCGGATCCGGCGCGGTCATCGACGTGAACAAGCTCATCGCCTCCACCTATGACATCAAGGACGATGACTTCTGGGGCGGCAACCTCCGCTTCCAGGGCGACTCCACCGCCAGCGTGGTGAACAACGCGGTGATCAACGCCGCCTCCGCCGCCCTCATCGCCAAGAACGTGGAGAACCACGGCGTCATCAACGCCAACCAGGCCGCCCTGGTGGGCACCACCGGCACCGTGGCGCTGGACAACTTCGGCAACGGCGGCAAGCTCTCCCTGGATCTCTCCGGGCTGATGGGCGACGCCACCGACGCCACCGTGGTCAATGACGGCACCATCCAGGCGCCCAACGGCGAGGTCATCCTCACCGCCGACGCGGGCCGCGGCCTGGTCCAGGCCAACGACGGCACCGTGGTCGCCTCCTTCGCCGAATTCTCCGGCAAGAACTCCGCCCTCGCCAATCTGGGCAACCTGACCGCCGACTCCATCCTCATCGACCCCGTGGCCAGCCTGGTCATCGGCAACACCCCCGCCCAGAACACCGGCGCTTACGGCGCGACCTACACCAACGTGGGCTCCGGCACGCTGCCCTCCTCCGTGGATTCCCTCCGCAGCACCACCTCCAACAGCGAATGCGCCGACCCCAACATCACCCTCTATGACAGCAACGGCAACGGATGGACCTTCACCTACACGGAAGAGCCCTACACCGACGGCATGGGCGACCATATCCGCTATGTCTACGGCACCGGCGTGCTGACCTACTACTACGACGACAATCTCACCAACGCCCTCCAGAACTACGCCGTGAGCCTGGACTACGACAAGGGCACCGCCTGGCAGGGTGACATCACTCTGAACGACGCCATCTCCATGGGCGGCACCTACAATCTGAGCCTGGACGCCGAGGGATACATCGTCCTCAAGGGCGGCACCGAATTCCAGAACCCCGGCAACCTCACCCTGATCGCCGGCGACGGCGTCTCCCTGACCGCCGCCAGCGCCATCGAGGCTCTGGGCGGCATCACCATCGTGGCTCCCTCCGTGGACGGCGGCAGCCTGGCCGTGCAGGCCCGGGGAGACGTGAACTTCCAGGCCGCCACCCTGTCCACCGACTCCGTCACTCTGCTGAGCCTCCTCTCCCAGGAAGGGAACATCGCCCTGACCGAGGACTTCGCCGCCGACGAGATCAAGGTGGCTGCCGACATGGGCGACGTGACGGTGGACGGCGAACTGACCGCCACCTCCGACTTGACCCTGGACGCCGCCCGGGATCTGACCGTCACCGCCGCTCTGGCCTCCGATGGTGACCTGACGGCCACCGCCGGACGGGACGCCACCCTGGCGGATGTGGAGGCCGATGGCGTGATCTCCGTGCACGCCAAGAACAACGCCCTGGTGGGCGCCGTGACCGGCCAGGACGCGGTGAGCCTGGTTGCCCTGGAAGGCGGAGTGACCGCCCAGGGCGCCGTGACCGCAAGTTATGTGACCATGGAGGCCGTCCAGGGCTCCGTGATCGCCCAGGGCGCCATCCACGCCGCCGACAGCGACGTGCAGGTCAAGGCGGGCGACAAGCTCTATGTGAATGGAATCACCGCCGATAACGGCGGCGTCTTCCTGGATGCCGTGAACACTCTCGTCTCCGATGGTGCCGTGCAGGCCACGGACGATGTGGTCATCCAGTCCACCCAGGGCCAGGTCGAAGTTCTGGACACCGTGGAGGGCGCCAACGTCTACATGGCCGCCGCCACCGACCTGGGTGTGCGGGACGATGTGACCGCCACCGGCGACTTGAGACTGTATGCCGGAAACAACCTCTCCGTGAATAGCGACGTGGACGTGGCGGACGTGGCGGAATTCACCGCCAGAGACGGCCGCATCTACCTGGGTGGCACCCTGACGACCAACGTGGTCGTCGTGTCTGCCGAATATGGCCAGGTGGACGCCGAGGACATGGCCATCGAGGCCACCGACGTGGTGGTGGCGGCTCATGGCGTGCTGGTGGGCGATGTGACCGCCCAGGGTGATGTGACCCTGACTTCCACCGAGGACGCGGGCGTGACGGGCGCCGTCGAGGGCCAGAGCGTCACCATCAAGTCCCAGCGCATCCTGAATGTGGCGGACACCGCTGTCGTGTCCTCCACCACCGGCGATGTGACCCTCTCCTCCAGCCATCAGACCCAGATCGACGGCGAGGTGAATTCCGCCGCCAAGCTCACCGCCAACGCCTACGATGACTTCATCGCCAACGGCACGCTGACCGCCGCCGGCAAGATGGACATCAACTCCGAAGGCAACGTGTCCCTGAACGAGGTGACCGCCAACACCCTGACCGTGGACGCCCAGAAGGACGCCCGCCTGGGCGGCGACGTCCAGGTGACCGGAGATGTCTCCGTCACCGCCGGCCAGTCCGTGAAGGTGGTCTCCACCCTGGAGAGCACCGATGGCAATGTGAAGCTGGATGCCGGTGACTCCATCGAGGTGGAGGATCTGGCCGCCGACAATGGCTCCGCCACCCTCATCGCCACCAACAACATCGACCTGGAAGGCTCCGTGAGCGCCGCCACCATCGTGGCCAATGCCGTCCAGGGCGACCTCAACGCCGCCGGCACCACCGCCGCCGTGAACGGCGAAGTGATCTTCACCGCCGGCAACAACATCAATGTGGACGGCGCCCTCTCCGCCACCGCCGGCGTGGATCTGGCCGCCGCCAACGATGTCAACGCCCTCGCCCCCATCTCCTCCACGAACAGCTCGGTGACCGTCACGGCCGGCAAGGACGCCAATGTGAACGACATCACCGCTCCTCTGCAGGTCATGGTGTCCGCCAAGAACAACACCACCCTGGACGGCGTGGTGACCACGAAGAGCCTCTATGCGGGCGCCGAGGGAGGAACCCTGGACGCCTCCGGAGCGGATCTCCAGGTGACCGACGCCATCGTCCTGGAGGCCGGCAAGGAAGTGCTGGCTGGCACCGTCGCCGCCGGCAGCCTGGAGATCACGGCCGGCCAGAGCGTGACTCTGGACGAGGCCAAGGTCACGGGCGATCTGGCCATCGCCGCCAATGACAACCTGACGGTGACCGGCGATGTGGAGGGTGAGGAAGTCACCCTGACCGCGGAGGAGGGCAGCCTGACTGTGGGCGGCACCGCCACCGCCTCCGAGGGAATGACCCTGGTGGCCGGCCACGACGTGGCCATGGCCGACGAAGTGACGGCCGAGAAGGATCTGACGGTCCAGGCCGGACGGGATGTCACCCTGAGCGGCGATGTCACCTCCGCCAATGGCGAAGTGGTCGTCCAGGCCGGACGGGATGCCTCTCTGGCGGCTGTGACCGCGGAAGAGTGGGGCGTGACCGCCACCGCCGGCAATCTCCTCACGGTGACGGACGACGTCACCGCCAAGACTGAAGTGACCCTTTCCGCCCAGTCCGACCTGGTGGCGGACGGCGCCATCACCGTGGAGCAGGGCACCCTGACCATGGAGTCCAATCTGGGCGACGTGACCGCCAACGGCGCTCTGGAAGCCTTCGCCGTGGCGCTGACCTCCCAGAAGCAGTCGGTCTACACCAACAGCACGGTCACCTCCACCGTGGGAGCGGTGACGATGCAGGCAGGAAAGGACATCCAGGTGGCGGATGCCGTGACCGGCGCGACCGCCGTCACGCTCAACGCCCAGAACGATGTGACCGCCACCGCCGCCATCGAGGCGGAGGACGGCGACCTCACCGTGGTGGCAGGCCGTGACGCCAAGGTGGCGGCGGTCACCGCCGAGCAGGGCCTCGCCGTCGTGAGCGCCCAGAACAACGCCACTCTCGATGACGCAGTCCTGGCGGAGACGGTCATGGTCTATGCCGTGGACGGCGACCTGAACGTGAACGACACGATGACCGCCACGAACGGCATCGTCGGGCTGACCGCCGGACAGGATCTGTCCGTCAGCGGCGCCGTCACCGCCGAGCAGGGCGCGGTGCTGCAGGCCGGCCGAGACCTGAACACCCTCAGCGCCATGACGGCGAACAACGGAAGCCTCCAGATCAGCGCCGGGCGTGACGCCGCCGTGGACGAACTCGCCGCCGAGCAGGGCGTCGTGGTCGTCTCCGCGAAGAACAACGCCACCCTCAACGGCGAAGTGCTGACCACCAATGTCACCGTCGAGGCCTTGGAAGGCACCCTGACCGCCAACGCCCCCGTCACCGCCACTGTGGGTGACGTGGTGTTCTCCGCCGGTCTGGACCTCCTGGTGAAGGATGCGATCACCGGTCAGACCAACGTGACGCTCACCGCCAAGAACGATGTGGACGCCATCGCCGCCATCGAGGCGGTGGACGGCGACCTCGTCGTGGAGGCCGGACGTGACATCACCGTGGACGACCTCACCGCCGAGCAGGGCGCCGTGACCGTCTCCGCCAAGAACAACGCCACTCTCAACGGCGATGTCCTCGCCAAGAACGTCCTTGCCACCGCCGCCGAGGGCGATGTGCTCGCCACCTCCTCCCTCACCGCCACCGAGAGCGACGTGACCCTGATCGCCGGACAGGATGTGGAGACCCAGGACGACGTCGTCGCCGAGCAGGGCGATGTGATCGTGCTCGCCGGACGCGACGCCGCGGTGGCCGACCTCACCGCCGAGCAGGGCGACGTGGTCGTGGACGCCAAGAACAACGTCGACCTCGAAGGCGCAGTGCTGGCCGCCGGGGTCACCGTCACCGCCGAGGAAGGCACTCTGATCGCCAGCGCGTCTGTCACCGCCACTGCGGATAACGTGGACCTGGTCGCCGGACAGGATGTGGCGACCCAGGAGGCCGTCACCGCCGAGCAGAGCGACGTGAACGTGATCGCCGGACGGGACGCCGCTCTGGCTGAGCTCAACGCCGAGCAGGGCACCGTGAACGTGGACGCCAAGAACAACGTCGACCTCGATGGCGAGGTCCTTGCCAAGAACGTCCAGGTCGTCGCCGAGGAAGGCAACCTGACCGCCACCGCTCCTGTCACCGCCAGCGAGGACAATGTGACCCTGGCCGCCGGCCATGATGTGGAGACCCTGGAGGCCGTCACCGCCGAGCAGGGCAATGTGGTCGTGAGCGCCGGACGCGACGCCATGCTGGACCAGATCTCCGCCGAGCAGGGCGCCGCGGCTGTCGCCGCCAAGAACAACGTCGAGCTCAACGGCGAAGTGCTGGCCACCTATGTCACCGTCGCCGCCGAGGAAGGCACCCTGACGGTTGACGCCCCCGTCATCGCCTCTGTGGATGATGTGGAGCTCTCCGCCGGTCTGGACCTCCTGGTGAAGGATGTCATCAACGGCCAGGGCAACGTCACCCTCGCCGCCCAGAACGATGTGGACGCCATCGCCGCCATCGAGGCGTTCAACGGCGACCTCGTCGTGGAGGCCGGACGTGACATCACCGCGGACGCCCTCACCGCCGAGCAGGGCGCCGTGAACGTCTCCGCCCAGAACAACGCCACCCTCAACGGCGATGTCCTTGCCAAGGATGTCCTGGTCACCGCCGTCGAGGGCGACCTGACCTCCCCCGGAGCCATCACCGCCACCGAGGGTGACGCGAGCCTGACCGCCGGACAGGATGTGGCGACCCAGGGCGCCGTCACCGCCGACCAGGGTGATGTGACCGTGGCCGCCGGACGCGACGCCGACCTGGACGAGCTCTCCGCCGTTTCCGGCGCCGTGACCGTCACCGCCAAGAACAACGCCACTCTCAACAGCGATGTGCAGGGCCTCGCGGTCGACATCACCGCCGAGGAAGGCATCCTGACCGCCGACGCTTCTGTCACCGCCACCGAAAAGAGTGTGGAAATGACCGCCGGAGAGGATCTGGTGATCAACGGCAGCGTCACCGGCGAAACCTACGTCTCCCTGAACGCCCAGAACGATGTGGTGGCAACCGCCTCCATCAAGGCGCAGGAGGAAGGCATCACCATCAAGGCCGGACGTGACATTACCGTGGCCGATCTCGCCGCCGAGCAGGGCATGGTGGGCTTCTCCGCGAAGAACAACGTCAACCTGAACGGCGACGTCCTTGCCAAGGGAGTCATGGGCGCTGCCTTGGAAGGCGACCTGAACGTGAACGCCACGGTGACCGCCACGGTGGACAGCATTTCCCTGACCGCCGGACAGGATCTGTCCGTCAGCGGACCCGCCACCGCCGAGCAGACCGTGATTCTGCAGGCCGGTCGCGACCTGAGCACCGTCAGCACGGTGACGGCGAACGAAGGGAACCTCATGCTCCAGGCCGGACGGGACGCCGCCCTGGCGGCTCTCTCCGCCGAAAACGGCAGTGCGATTGTCATCGCCAAGAACAACGCCACCCTCAACGGCGAAGTGCTGGCCACCAGTGTCACCGTCGAAGCCGCGGAAGGCACCCTGACCGCCAACGCTCCTGTCACCGCCACGGTGGATGACGTGGAGCTCACCGCCGGTCTGAACCTCCTGGTGACGGATGCCGTCACCGGACAGACCAACGTCACGCTCACCGCCAAGAACGATGTGGACGCCATCGCCGCCATCGAGGCGGTGGACGGCGACCTCGTCGTGGAGGCCGGACGTGACATCACCGTGGACGACCTCACCGCCGAGCAGGGCGCCGTGACCGTCTCCGCCAAGAACAACGCCACTCTCAACGGCGATGTCCTCGCCAAGAACGTCCTTGCCACCGCCGCCGAGGGCGATGTGCTCGCGACCTCCACCATCACCGCCACCGAGAGCAACGTGAACCTGGTTGCCGGGCAGGATGTGACGACCCAGGACGCCGTCACCGCCGAGCAGGGCGATGTGACCGTGATCGCCGGACGCGACGCCGCGCTGGCGGCCCTCTCCGCCGAGCAGGGCGCCGTGAACGTCACCGCCAAGAACAACATCGGCCTCAACGGCGCAGTGCTGGCCGCCGGTGTCATCGCCAATGCCGCGGAAGGCACTCTGATCGCCAGCGCGGCTGTCACCGCCACTGCGGATAACGTGAACCTGGTCGCCAGACAGGATGTGGCGACCCAGGACGCCGTCACCGCCGAGCAGGGCGACGTGAACGTGGTCGCCGGCCGCGACGCCGCTCTGGCCGGGCTCGCCGCCGAACAGGGCACCGTGAGCGTGATCGCCAAGAACAATGTCGACCTCGATGGCGAGGTCCTTGCCAAGAACGTCCAGGGCGTCGCCGAGGAAGGCAACCTGACCGCCACCGCACCTGTCACCGCCACCGAGAGCAACGTGACTCTGGTCGCCGGCCATGATGTGGAGACCCTGGAGGCCGTCACCGCCGAGCAGGGCGATGTGGTCGTCACCGCCGGACGCGACGCCATGCTGGACGAACTCAGCGCCGAGCAGGGCGCCGTGGTCGTCACCGCCAAGAACAACGTCGAACTCAACGGCGAAGTGCTGGCCACCGATGTCGCCGTCGACGCCGAGGAAGGCACCCTGACGGTTGACGCCCCCGTCATCGCCACTGTGGATGACGTGGAGCTCTCCGCCGGTCTGGACCTCCTGGTGAAGGACGAGATCACCGGCCAGACCAGCGTGAGGCTGTCCGCCCAGAATGATGTGACCGCCAGCGCCGCCATCGAGGCGATCAACGGCGACCTCACTGTGGATGCCGGACGTGACATCGCCGCGGACGCCCTCACCGCCGAGCAGGGCGCCGTGATCGTGAACGCCAAGAATAACGTCGACCTCGCTGGCGAGGTCCTTGCCAAGAGCGTCCTGGCCGACGCCGCGGAAGGCAACCTGACCGCCACCGCTCCTGTCACCGCCACCGAGAGCAGCGTGACCCTGACCGCCGGACAGGATGTGACGACTCTGGACGCCGTGACGGCGGACAACGGGAGCATCCTGATCAAGGCCGACCGTGACGCCGCGCTGGACGACCTCACCGCCGAGCAGGGCTCCGTGACCGTCACCGTCAAGAACAACGCCACCCTCAACGGCGATGTCCTTGCCAAGGGTGTCATGGTCACGGCCGCCGAGGGCGATGTGCTCGCCATCTCCTCCATCGAAGCCACCGAGGCCAACGTGACCCTGACCGCCGGACAGGATGTGACGACCCAGAACACCGTGAAGGCGGACAACGCGGGCATCGCGGTCATGGCCGGACGTGACGCCACGCTGGACGACCTCACCGCCGAAAACGGCAATGCGTTTGTCATGGCCAAGAACAACGCCACCCTCAATGGCGAAGTGCTGGCCACCGATGTCACCGTCATCGCCGAGGAAGGCACCCTGACCGTCGGCGCCCCCGTCACCGCCACTGTGGAAGACGTGGACCTCTCCGCCGGTCTGAACCTCCTGGTGAAGGACGTGGTCACCGGTCAGACCAACGTGAAGCTGTCCG
>JBJEVT010000026.1:0-3059 GCA_051884615.1 Oligosphaeraceae bacterium | reverse complement strand
TTGTCGTTCGTCCGGAGAGGCCGGAGGAGCATTTTGCCGTGGAGGCGTTGGTGCGGGAGGCGTTTTGGAACGTGTATCGTCCCGGCTGCCTGGAGCACTACGTTCTCCATTGTCTTCGGCGCAGTCCCGCGTTCCTTCCCTCCCTTTCCCTGGTGTTGTACCACCGGGGGGAGCTGGCGGGTCAGATCGCCTTCCTGGGCAACACGCTGATCTCCCGCGGCGGGGAGGAGATTCCCATTCTGACCCTGGGGCCCTTGGCCATTCTGCCGGCGCATCAGCGGAAGGGCCTGGGGAGGATTCTGCTGGACCGCGGGGTTGCCCTGGCACGGGAGACGGGGGCGGCGGGAATCTTCCTGGAGGGGAATCCGGCGTTCTACGGGGGTTCCGGGTTTGTGGTGGCCTCCACCCTGGGCATCCGCTACATGGAGGAACCCGCCCAGGATCCCGTGCCCTATTTTCTGGCCTGCCCCCTGGACAAGGAACGGCTGGCCGGGGTCCGGGAGCCCTACCGCGTGCCGGCGGAATATTTCGTGTCGGAGGAGGAGGCGGAGGTCTTCGACCGGCAGTTCCCTCCCCGGGAGAAGCTGCGTCTGCCGGGACAGCTGTTCTGACACAAGGGAGGCGGCGCCATGGGAAAAGCGAAGGAGAGGATTTTGAAGGCGGCGCTGGGCCTCTTCGCCCGGCGGGGATTCCAGGGAGTCAGCGTACGGGACATCGCCCAGGCGGTGGAGCTGACGCCGCCGGCCCTCTACGCCCATTTCGCCAGCAAGCAGGAGGTGCTGGAGGCCATCCTGCGGCGAATGGAGGAGCAGGACGCGGAGATGGCCCGGGGAAACGGCGTCCCCGCCCTGCCCCGAAGCCAGGATCCCGCCGCCTACCAGGGGACGGGACGCCGCGGCCTGGCCAAATTCACCAGGGAAATCTTCCTGTATTGGGCGGAGGATGACTTCGCCGTCCCCTTCCGGCAGCTCCTCACCATCGAACAATACCGGGACGCCCGCTTCGCCGCCCTCTATCAGCAATATTTCGGGCAGGGGGTGCTGGCCT
The DNA here is from genome assembly GCA_051884615.1 of Oligosphaeraceae bacterium. Taxonomy (GTDB): domain Bacteria; phylum Verrucomicrobiota; class Lentisphaeria; order Oligosphaerales; family Oligosphaeraceae; genus UBA1724. The sequence continues at coordinate 2,012 of JBJEVT010000026.1, read as the reverse complement.
ATCTGGAGGACCTCCTCCGGGAGCTCTTTCCCCGGGAGGACCCCCGAAAGCTCGCCCTGGCCTTCTATGCCCCCCTCCCCTTCCTGTGGGAACAATACGGAATCGCCAAAACCCAGAAGGAGAAACGCCTGGTCCTCCAGACCCTGAACGGACACCTCCAGCGCTTCCTTCCCAAGGAGTGATTCCCTTTCTCCCGGGACAACCGGAACTCTCCCCCGCCCTCCCAGGTCTACTTCCCTGCCTGGGACGGCGCGCAGAGGGGGGCCGTGGCGCCGGGCCATCCCCTCCCGGGCACCCTCCTTGTCCTCCCTGGAAAATCGTCTCCCATGAAAGTCAAAGTCTACGGAACGGGTTGCGCCAAATGCGGCGCCTTGTACGACAATGTCCGGACGGCCCTGGATTTCGCCGGCGTCGACACGGAAATCGAAAAGGTCGCGGATCTCCAGGAGATCGCCCGGGCGGGGATTCTCTCCACGCCGGCGCTGGAGATTGACGGACGGGTGCTTTTCTCCGGGAAGGTGCCCACCTTCCAGGAGATTCTGGAGGTCCTGCCGGAGGGGGAGTGCTCCGGGGGGACGGAGGCGGCTCCCTGCCGCTGCGGCGAGAAACCGGCGGTCCGGGAGCAGGCGGGATGCTGTTGCTGCGGCGGCGGGAAGGGCGGCGCCAGTCTGCCCCGCCGCCTCCTGACCTACCTGCTTCTCACCTTCGTGGGGGTCGCGGTGGCGATCATGGTTCTCCGGGAAACCGGAGCCACGGGCGCCGGCGCCGCGCCAGAGGAGACCGCCGCCCTGCCGGAACAGGACGTCATGACCGTCTATCTCTTCCACGGCAACCAGCGCTGCCCCACCTGCCAGAAATTCGAGTCCCTCGCCAGGGAAGTCCTGGAGACCGAATACGCCCGGGAGCTGGCGGAGGGACGAATCCGCTTCCTGCCGGTCAACGTGGAGGACGCCGCCAACGCCCACTTCATCCGGGATTTCGGCCTGACCTCCGAAAGCCTCGTCCTCTCCACTCCCTCCGGCTACCGGAATCTGGACAAGATCTGGGTGGTCATCTTCCAGGGGGAGGAGACCTTCAAGGAATATCTCCGCGGGAATCTCCGGGAAATGCGGGAGCAGGACCATTGATGGACGCCCTGCGGGATTTTCTCCTGGCCTTCTGGCTGGGTCTTCTCTGCGCCGTCAGCCCCTGTCCCCTGGCCACCAACCTGGCGGCCACCGGCTACCTTGCCAAGGAATGCGGGAGGCCCCGCCTGGTCTTCCTCTCGGGCTGGCTCTATCTTCTGGGGCGCCTCTCCGCCTATGTGGCGGTGGGGCTTCTTCTCGCCAGCGGCCTGGCGGCCATCCCCGCCGCCGCCCATGCCCTGCAGAAATTCATGCCCCTCCTCATGGGGCCGCTCCTGGTGCTGGCGGCCATGTTCCTCCTGGAACTGCTCTCCCTCCCCTGGCCCCGGGGAAATCCCCAGGCGCAGCTCCCCCCGCCAGCCACCAAAAGCCCCCTCCTGGGCGCCTATCTCCTCGGCCTGCTCTTCGCCCTGGCCTTCTGCCCCACCTCCGCGGCCCTCTTCTTCGGGCAAATCCTCCCCCTGACCCTCTCCACAGGACATCCCCTCCTGCCGCCCGTGGCCTTCGGCCTGGGCACCTCCCTGCCCGTGCTGGCCGCCGCCCTCCTCCTGGCCGCGGGCGTCCAGGGCGCCGGACGCCTCCTTCAGAAGGCCACCTGCGCCGAAGTCTGGCTCAAACGCGCCACGGGACTCTTCTTTCTCCTGACGGGGCTCTGGATGACCTGCAGGGTCACATTAAAGCTCTTCTAGCCCGCCGCCCCCCTTCGGCGGGCCTCCTCGCTGCCTGCCGCCCCTATTTGCGGCGTCCCAGAAGCCGGAGGAGATAGAGGAAAAGATTGATGAAATCCAGATAGAGGCTGAGGGCGCCCAGGACGGCGATGCCGGTGTGGTTGAAGCCTGTTTCGTGGATGTTCTTCAGCTTCTGGGTGTCATAGGCGGTGAGGCCGGC
>JBJEVT010000025.1:0-3084 GCA_051884615.1 Oligosphaeraceae bacterium | reverse complement strand
CGCCGGGTGTCCACCTCCCATTCCCCCCCCCCGCCCCCGGAAGGCACATGATCCGGATCCCCACCCCCGGGGGCCTGGCTGGGCTTTCCAAATGGCCAGCTCAAGCCCTGACGCCACTCAAGGGCCAACGAAAGCCACGGCCCACTCGACAAACGGGCCAAAGACGCGAAAAGACCTTTCTCCCCACAAGATGTGCAGATGGCCAAGGAGCACGTGACCCAAGCCATGCTCCCCACCCCGCGTGTGTCGAGAAGCGCAAAGCCAAACTGCTGCCGAGGGACCACCTCACACCTGGGCGAATGGCCATCCGTCGCCAGACGACCAAGGACCGATGCGGCAGTGGGGGTGGCGCAAAGAGCACCTTCCTCCAGGGTGGGTGGGCGTGTACGTTGGCACAACCACTCCGGACACCAGTGCGGAGGGCGCTCCGAGACCTCCGTAGAGAACCACGACCCTGCGACACGGCCATCCCGTCCCGGGGCGTATGTCCGGACACACGTTCTTTGAAGGAGACCCATACCCTCCCCTGTTCCTTGCAGCACTCTTGACAACCGCCAAGACGTGCAAACCAACCACATGCCCATCGACGGGTGAATGCGTGGGGGCGATGGGGGACGGACGCACAAGGACCTCCTCCCGGGCCGTTCCAGAAGCAAAGGACGAAGCAAGGCCCTGCCTGGCCACCTAGAGGGAACAAGGAACACGCCCCCTGAGGGAACTAAGAACGCCCGAGACAGACACCTGCCGTCGGCGATCGCTTCTGGCTGGCGTCGAAGCTAGGGCACAAACGCACCGACCTTCCCACAGACAAGAGACGCATGGTCTGGAAGAGCGATGGCTGGGGGCCAGAGGGGTTGGGGAGGGTGCGGGAAGGACGGGGAGTTTGGGGATAACGGAGGCACACTCTGGCACTTGGAGCGGGGGAGCAATCAGATCCTGCTCTAGAGCACAGGGAGCTCTGTATCTAGCCATGTGGCTCGGCACACGAGGGAGGCGAACGGGAGCAAAGGGCTCGGGGACACGCCTGGGAGGCTGGATCTCCTGGCTGGAACAGAGACAAGGACAGGGCCGCTACACATCAGGTCTGGTGGGGACCAAGTCATCAAACCCCAGCAGAAAGAGCAGCCCCGATTCCTCCAGAGAAGATCTCTGGGTGCAGAGTCCTGCCGCTCGTGAGAGTCAACCGGCCATCGGACCGCGTGGAACCGGCCAAGGTGGCATGGCAGCGTGACGCCCGACCAGACGTCCGTATCGCCGGGGTGTGCGTCTGTTGCTTTCTTTCCTCGCTGAGTAGTCTGGACCCACGTGTGGCAGGCAGATACGGTCTGGCCAGGAGCCGAGGCCACGCTCCAGCCGTTCCGAGCCCAGGCTCGTGCAGGAGACCCTCTGCCAGCACACGTGTATGAGGCCAGGAGTTCCCTGCCGGCGGCTTTGGCTCTCGATTCCCTCAGGGACCGTGGAGGAATGCAGGTATGTCTCGAGGGACTTCTTGCTCCATCGAGCTCGACCTCTTCAGTGTGCATTTGTATGCGTTCATGGGCGACGGTGGGCAGGGGTCCGGCCAGGTTTGGAGCGCCCAACGCAGCCCTTCCCACAGCCAGCCACGGCAGGGACAGAGACGGGCCCTTAAGGGAGGCAGCCACGCGGGAACTCCCCGAGCGCGTGCGTGGTACCGATCGGCCCTGCTCGATGATGGGTCCGACCTGCTTTCGTTCGGTCAGGCCCCCATCCCCTGGCGCGGGAACGGGAAAGAGAGGCTCATGTGGAAAGGCAGGCAGGACGTTTCCCTAGGGCTCTGGAGCGAAGAAAGCACAGGGATGAGCACGGCCGCCCACCCAAAGGCCCCCGAAGTCCCCCAGCCCTTCCACAGCCCCAGCCTCTATCCGGGCAGCCAAACCCTCGACGCTCAGGGGCTGGAAAATGCCCAGCTCCCAATGCCAAGCCGCCGCCGCGTGGGTCCCAGCTCTTGCCTCGGCAGGAACACAAGGCCCTCCCACAGCCAGTCGGACCCTCGAAGCCTTGGCAACCCTCTGCCTCCCCACCCCCCGGACCCGCCCGACCAGGCGTCCTCTGCCTGGCAGGGGGCCTCTGGGAGCAGAGAGGCCCAGGTGCCCGGAAAGCAGCCCCAACCCTCTGGGTGCTGCCTGTGGGTTCCGCCCAACAGCCCCTCAAGGCCAACGCTGAGCCTGGCCTTGCAGCCTTGCAGCCGCCCCTGGGTCCAGAAGGTACACTGGCGCCGTCTTGTGGACGCCTGCTCGAACAGCACCTCTCAGGCTCTCCTCCTCTCTCTGGCTCAGCAGCCCCCGGGGCTTCATTGGCCTTGGGCGATATGCTGGTGGGATTTCCTGCCTCCCCGTGCTTGAAGCACCAAGAAGGGCCCTACAAGCTGGGCCGTTCCTCTCCCCAAGCCTTTCAGCGCCCTGAGGCCAACCTGCCCCAGGCCCCTCCGGTCAGACCCTCAGCTCCCGACCCATCCTGTCAGGACAGCCTTCTGCCCCTGCTCAGACAGGCAGGCACCGAAGCGTGGATGAAGAGAGGTGGGTGTCCGGGAAACTGCTGACTTCGATTCTGGACGATTCTGGACGTCCCAACTGGGAATCCTTCCTTCCTGTGGGTCTTGCTGCTTTTATGTCTGTCATGGTTCTTTCTCTCTTTCTGTCTCTCTTCTCTGTCTGCCTGCCTGTCTGCCTGTCTTTTGTCTTCCCTTCGTTCCTTCGTTCTGTCCTTCTGCCTTTCGTTCGTTCTGAATCCACCCCAGCTGACGTGTGTGTGTGTGCTGTGCCCAGCCCACCCCCCCACCCCAAAAGGGGCCGACGGTGTTCAAGGCCACAGGGGTTCCCGAAGCCACCGCAGGGACAGAGACACATCCTTGAGCCAGGGCGCCGGGAGGGATCTCCGCCAGAGCTCTCCTCGGATCCATCTACCGGCCTGAATTCCCCAGACCTGGCTTTGGATCAGGTCCTCAGGCCACGTGTATGGGCAGACACAAAGAGGCTCCCATGGGAAGAAAAGAAACGGAGCTGCGGGAGGCCTCTTGAGAGAAAAAGCACAGGGAAAAGCGCAGCTGCTCCCCAAACGATCGCC
>JBJEVT010000024.1:0-51892 GCA_051884615.1 Oligosphaeraceae bacterium | reverse complement strand
TGACCGGCTACGGCGCCTTCGTCCAGATCCAGGACGACATCGACGGCATGATCCACGTCTCCGACCTGAGCTGGCTGCGGAAGATCAACCATCCCAGCGAAGTGCTCCAGAAGGGGATGGAAGTGGAGGCCGTCATCCTGGACGTGGATGTGGAGAACCAGCGCATCAGCCTCTCCATGAAGAAGCTCACCGACGATCCCTGGCAGAACATCCAGGAGAAGTACAAGGTGGGCGACACCGTGGAAGGCAAGGTCACCAAGCTGGCCAGCTTCGGCGCCTTCGTGGAGCTGGACGGCGGCATCGACGGCCTGATCCACATCTCCGAGCTTTCCGACGAGCGGGTGAACCGGGTGAAGGACGTGGTGAACGTGGGCCAGGTGGTCAAGGCCCGCGTGAAGAACATCTCCGTGGAGGAGCGCCGGATTGGCCTCACCATGAAGAGCGGCAACGCCACCTTCGAGGCCCAGGAGCGTCCTGTGGCCGGCGCCACCTTCACCAGCGCCCCCGAGGCCACCAGCGCCCTGGGCGGCCTGGGCGCCGTCCTGGACGCCGCCTACAGCGCCAAGGAGAATGGCACCCTGGAAGTGGATGGCACCAAGGACGAGGAGTAGTCGTCTAGCCTGACACGCCCTTCGGTTCGCCGAAGCACTCTGGTCCCCGGAACGGCATGCGCGGTTCCGGGGACCTTTTTGTTTTCCTTCCCCTGTCCCGCGGGGACGGGATTCCGCGGGTGGAAATTTGCGGGGATTGTGTTATTTTTCCCCCTGTTTTTCAGGAGAAAGGGGATTCCGTATGCAAGAGGGAAGGGGGGTGGAGGTTCGCCCTTTTTCCCGTTTCCCCGAAGAGTTTTCTCCCCTCGAGAGTTTCACCGGCAAGGCAAAAGAACATGGCGCATTTCCCCTCCACGGCTGCATGGTTCCTGGGCTCCCTTCTGACGGCCTCCCTTTTCCTGACGGGATGCCGCAGCACCAACAGCGTTCTGTATCAATATGAGAACCAGATCGGGCTGGGCAACTATCCCGCCGCCGCGGAATCCGTCCTCGCCACGGCGGAGAAGGAGGATGCGGACCAGCTGCTGTGGCGCCTTCTGGCGGGGAACGCCTATCTGCTGGCGGGGGACGCGGAGAGTTCCACCGCCCAGCTGGATCTGGCGGAGGACCTCTTCGCCGACAATGACGCCACCTCCGTCATGGCCGCCGGCGCCCAGCAGGCCAAGGCCATCCTGGGCAACGAACTCTCCTTCCCCTATCGCGGCTTCGGACAGGACCGGCTCTTCTGCTGCCTCTACAAGGGACTGGCCTATGCCACCCTGGGAAACGTGGCCGCCACCCGGACGGAGCTGAACCGCGCCGCCCAACACCAGGAAAACTGGCTCTTCGACCGGCGCAGGGAAATCGCCGCGGCGGAGGAGAAGCTGGAGCAGGCGGTGGCGGTCCAGTCCGCGGAGGCGTCGGACGAGGTGGATCCCATGGGACAGCAGGCGGTGTTCCTGGGTGACCGGGACTTCGCCCAGTCCCTCCGGGAAAACACCGGCTTCGACCTGGCCTCCTCCGGGGACTTGAGCCGTCTGGCCACCAGCGACTACACCAATGTCTACCTGAACCACTTTTGCGGCGTCTTCCGATGGCTTCAGGGAGACGGGGGACGGGAGTTCCTCCGGGACGCCGCCGCCCTGGCGCCCCAGTCGACGGTCCTCCAGCGGGACTGGCGGGAGATTGACGGCGGGGTGCGTCCCCGGAACCAGGTCTGGCTCTACGTGGAGGACGGCTTGTGCGTGGAGCGTGTGGAGTGGCGTGTGGATCTGCCCTTGTTCCTGCTTCCCGGCCTGGGCCGCTACGCCCTCTATGCGGGCATGGCCTTCCCCCGGCTGGTGGAGCGCTCCGCCGCCGCGGAGCAATACTGGGTGAAAGCCGACGGGGGCCAGACGCCCCTGGAGCTGCTGGAGAACATGGACCGCCTGGTGCGCACGGAATACGATGTCTATATGCGGGGCGCCGTGAAGCGGGAGATTGTCCGCACCCTGGCGAAGGTCTCCGCCCAGGTGGCTCTCCAAATCGCCGCCCAGAATTGCGACGACTCCGGGGCGCGGTTTGCCCTGAAGATGGCGCAGGTCGGCATGGCGGCCTGGGCCGCCTCCTCCACCAAGGCGGATTTGCGGGAATGGGTCTCCCTGCCCAAGGTGATCTGGGTGGGCCATGTGCCCCGCCCCCAGGATGGCCGCCTGGTGCTCTCGGCCCGGCTCGGCGGCCAGGAACAGAATCTGGAACTCGCTCTTCCGGAAGGAAACAGCATTGTCTGGGTGCGGAAGGTCAACGGCGCTGTGCCCATGACGGCGCGGGTGGTGACCTATCCCAATCCGTGAGGAGCGGGGGCTAGGGAAGCCAGGGAGGGGGGGCCGTGGCCTGGATGTGCAACCGGGGGATGCGGAGTTTCCAGGCGTGAAGCGCCTGGGTGGGGAGGATCAGCCTTTGCCAGTCCCGGGGGGAGAGGGTGCTGGTGGCGAATCGGAGGAAGATCGTGTCGTCCACCCCGTAGAGTTTGTCGCCCACCACGGGGAATCCCAGGGAGCACAGGGTGGCGCGGATCTGGTGGGTCCTTCCGGTGTGGAGAGTGGCCTCCAGGAGGGAGAATTCGCCCTGTTCGTCCTGGGGGAAGCGTCCCGGCGGTTCGTCGTCTCTCGGGGGGCGCCGGTAGTCCAGGAGTTGGAAATCGGTCTGGGCGGTGACCGCCTCGTCGTCCTCGGGGAGTTCCACCACGTCGGAGTCTCCCTGGTTGAGGATGGGCTGGAAGCGTCGTTTCTTGCCCACGGGGGAGCGGGGGTCCTTCATCAGCCAGCCGTTGGCGAAGAATTGTTTCCAGGGCACCCGTCCATGGACCAGCACCAGGTATTTTTTCTGGGTTTCGCCGCAGAGGGAGTGGAAGAGTTTGGCGGCGGTGGCGGCGAAGCGCGGCGTCTTTCCCACCAGGACGATGCCGGAGGTCTCCCGGTCCAGCCGGTTGACGAAATGGATGCTGGAGAGGTGGCGCGCCTGGCGCAGCCATGCCCAGAGGGTGTGGTTGAAGAAGCGTCCCGCCGGATGGCAGGGGAGATTTCCCGGCTTGTGGAGAATCAGATATTCCTCCGTCTCCTCCAGGACCTGGATTTGGAAGGAGACCTCCTGCTCTTTCAGATCCCCCGCCTGGAAAAACAGGTTCTCCCCGCCCCGGAGGAGGGTGTCCTCCCGGGCCGTCGCCCCGTCCAGGAAAAGGTTTCCCCGCCGGATTTCCTGGAGCCACTGCTCCCGGTCGAGATAGTTGTAGCGCAGGGTCAGGAACTCCAGGAGGGAGGCGCCCGCGGCATCGGGGGGCGTCACCACCTGGACGGTGCGCTCCATGGGAGGGAAGGGGAGGATCATGGTGGGGGGAGGGGGTGTCCCGGGGCGTGGGCGCGCCTGGTCTTCAGGCACACCCAGAGCCCCTCCAGAAGGAAGAGGAGCGCCACCAGCAGCCCGCCTCCCCGCAGCAGGGGGCGCCGCCGCAGCTCCTGCCCGTCCCGGGGCGGCTCCGCGCCTTCCGTGGCGGCGGAGGCGAGCATGCGCTGCACTTCTTCCGGGGGGAGATACAGGGGGAGGGATTCCGCGGGGGAGGGGATGACCTCCACCAGCTGGCCCCCGAGTTGATGGAGGCCGGGCTCCTCCGTGGTGAAATCGGGCAGCACCATCTTGCCCAGCAGGTCTTTTCGGGGCAGGGGGATTTCCCCGCAGGGGATTTGCAGGATGGAGGAGTGTCCCCCCAGGGCCTGCTCCAGGATTTCCCGGAGGATGGGCAGGAACGCCTTGGTGAGGGGGAAGTCGGAGGCGGCGGTGTGGAAGCCGAAGGTGAAGAGGAGGCACTGTCCCTTGCCCAGGGGCTTTTGCAGCAGGGCGGGGGCGCCCTCCAGGGTGCTGAGGAGCACCTGGGCGTCTCCCGGGCGGGTCTCGATCTGGAGGGAGCGGCGAATGGGGAAGAGGTGGAGGTCGGAGGAGGCCTGGCGGGGGAAGAGCTTCTCCAGGGGGGAGCCCGGGGGCAGTTCGGCGATGCCGGTCTGCCGGTGGGTCTCCTGGGCGGCTCCCTCCGGGGCCAGCTCCACGGACTGCAGATGGCGCCAGCCCGTGAGGGGCGCGTTCCCCGGCACCACCAGCAGGACGCCGCCCGCCTCCACATAGCTGCGGAGGCGTTGCAGCTCCGGGGGCGCCAGACGCTCCGCGGAGCCCAGCAGGAGGATGGCGGGAAGATTCTCCCAGGGGGAGAAGGGGGCGCCGGAGGTGCCCAGGGGATGGAGGAGGAAGGCGGGGGAGGACTCCGGCGGCTCCGCCGTCAGGGCGGGAACGCAGAAGAACTCCAGCTCCTGGGAGAGGCGGGTGTCCTCCGGCTCGTCGGAGAAGATGGCCAGCAGGGGGTTGGGCGGCGCGGGCTTGACCCAGAAGATTCTCTTGTCGTCGAAGGCGAAATCATCCTGGGGGAGCAGCTGGAGGGTCCCCTGGGGATTGCCGGGCGCGGGAATCAGAAAGGAGGTGGAGAGCTCCCCTTTGGGGGGCAGGGTCAGCCGGACGCGGGTCTCCTTGCCGTCCGCGGTGAGGACCACGTCCCGGATGGAGGAGGCGTCTCCCCAGTTGCGGCAGCGCACCTGGACGCGCAGCTGGCCCTGGGGAGCGGAGGCGACGGCGGTCTGCAGGATGCCGCAATTCTCCTGGACGAGCCTGGCGGGGGTGTGGAGACGCAGCCGGGTGTTCGGGGGGATTTTCCCCAGGTTCCGTCCCCAGTCGCAGGACTGGAGGTCGCTGAAGATGTGGAGGGTGCGCTGGCCCGGGGGAAATTTGACCAGCCAGCGGGAGGCTTGCTGAAGGGCCTGGGGGATGGCCATGGCGCCGCTCCAGCCGCAGCTCCATCCGGCGGGGGAGGGGATCTGGCGGGCCTCGGCGCCGACCTCCCAATAGGCGATATGGGCGCCCTGGAGGCCCAGGAGGCCGGGCATGAGCTGGCCCATGGTGGCCTGCATGGACGCGGAGGCGTCCAGGAGCACCGCCTGGCCGCCGGCGGCCTCCGGGGAGGGGGGCGCCGGTTCGTCCTTCGGAATCCAGACGGGGGCGGCGGCCAACAGGATGGTGGCGGCCAGCAGGAGGGTGCGGAGGAGCATCAGCAGCAGATCCCGCCAATGGCGCCGGCCCCGGATGGGGACGGGGGTGGCGCGGAGGAAGCGGAGTCCGGGGAAATCCAGGGGCGGCGGCGCGGGGTTGCCCAGCAGGTGGATCAGGAGGGGGGCGGCGGCGAGGGGCAGCAGCCACAGCAGCTCCGGGTGGAGGAAGGAGAGCATGGGCGACCTTCCTCAGGGAGCGGCGTCGGCCTCCAGGAGGCCCTCCAGTCGACGCAGCAGGGGCGGCAGAAGAGGGTTCCTCTCCTGGATGCCCGGCAGCGCGTCCCGGAACTCCTCGGAGGCGGCGCCGCCGATATAGTTGGAGAGATACCGGACAATGGCCACGGGAATCCGACGCCCCAGGACCGGCTCCATCAGACGGCAGAAGTGCACCACGGCGGGACTCTCCATGTCCACCGCGTCCGCCCTGGCCTCGATCCGGTTGTCCGCCCGATAGTATTTGGCGTTGTCAAAGACATCCCCGGCGGAGATGAGCCCCGTGCCGCAGAAGGGGGTGGAGGGAAAGTGGAGGGGAAGCAGCCGCGCCAGGGCCTGGTTGAACCGGGAATCGCAGGGCATCCAGCATTGCTCCGCAATCCGGGGGACGAAGCCCAGGCCGTCGGAGCCGTAGAGGGGGGAGACGTCGTAGTCGCTGTAGGCCACTTTGTCCGCCACCATCAGCCCCCCCAGGGGAAGGGTGCGCTTCAGGGCGCCCGCCGTCCCCCAGACCAGGATGGCGTCGCACCGGTCCTGGAAGAGGAGCTTGGCGACGGCGGCGCAGGCGGCGGTCTTGCCCGGGCCGAAGCCCGTGGCGCAGGGCAGGGCGGGGGGAAGGCCCTCCGCCTCCTCCCGGGTGGGGATAAGCAAACCGATCCTCATGGGCGAATTTTTATAAATACTTGATATTCAACGAGTTATAAAGAAAGAATCATCCAAACTCGTTCCAGGGGATGCGGACGGGCGCCCCCTGGTTGATGATTTCATCCAGGTGCCGCAGCAGGGGGAACTCGTTGAAATTGGCGGTGCCCCGCTGGTGTCTGGTGCGGAGGGCTCTGGCGGCGCGGGTGATGATGGGGATGGATTCCAGGGTCAGTCCGGGGTATTTCTTCAGGGCTTCCTGGAAGGGGAGCCCCTCTCCCAGCGCCTCTCCCAGCTTCCGGTTGCGTCCGGAGTTGATGGTGACATACAGGTCGCTGGTGGCGTAGATGACGCTGTCGGTCTGTCCCCCCAGGAGGTGGACCAGGCGGAGCATTTCCCGGACGGCCTGCCCGAAGAGGGAGGCCTGGGGGTTGCTCAGGGCCACGCCCTGCTGCTTGGCCAGCCCGATGGCAAGGGAGACGCCCACGGCGTAGGCGTTTTTCATGGCCACGGCGCACTCGATGCCCAGCACGTCCTGGGTGGGCTGGATGTGGTAGTAGGTGGTGATGAGCCGGGATTTCAGCCAGTAGAGGGTGTCCAGATCCTCGCCGCAGAGGGCCACGGAGGTGTGTTTCCGCTGGCAGAGCTCCTGGCTGATGCAGGGGCCGCCGATGGAGTTGATGGAGAGCTTCCGGCCCGGCGCCAGCTTCTTCTGGTTGTACGCCATGGAGATGGGCAGGAGGGTGCCGTCCGGCTCGTCCTCCAGTCCCTTGGTGATGGAGAGCACCACCAGGCTGTCGGGGATGCGGGAGAGGACGTTTTCGGCGAACCAGTCCACGCCGAAGGAGGGGACGCCGGCGATCAGGAGCTGGCAATCCTCCAACGCCCGGTCCAGCTCCTCGTAGAAGAAGGCGGTGCACCGGGGAGGCAGGGGCATGCCCAGCTTGGGATGGAAGTTGTCCTGCCGGATGCGCTGGATGATGTCCTGGTCGTAGGGGGTGCCCACCAGACGGACGGTGTGCCCGTTGTCCGAGGCGGGGAAGCACATGGCGGACCCCATCATGCCGGCGCCGACGATGGTGATGATGCTCATGGAGTGTGCGGGGAGGGCCGTGGAGGGGAGGGGGGAGGTGTCCTACACTTCCTGACGGAAGGAGAGGGCGGGCAGATTGTCCCGGTTGAGGAGATTGCCTTCCGGCAGATCCACCTTGCCGTTGTATTGGCAGAGGACGGGGCGGGGGACTTGGGGGGAGGAGAGGAGGAGTTCCTCGCCCTGGAGGGTGGCCTGGGCGGGATGGAGGACGCCGTCCTCTCCCGCCACCTCGAAGCCCGCCAGGGGCTCTCCGTCCTTGGCGTGGAGTCCCTCGCCGTAGAGGAAGTGGAGGCGCAGGGCGTCGCCTTCCCGGGTGACCCGGTCCAGGGTGGGTCCCTGGGGGAGGATTCCCTTCTCCCCGTAGAGGTTGGCCAGGGCCAGGAGGAAGAGGCGGTATCCGAAGGAGCGCTTGTCGTGGGGATGGATGTCCGTGGGCTCGAAGAGGGCCAGGTCCGTGGCGGTGATGACGCCGGTCTCCGGGGTGTCCAGGAAGACCCGTCTCTGGGCGTCCTGGACCTTCAGCCAGTTCAGGGGGCGGGGGTCCCGGTAGTTGGCCAGCTGAACAAAGTAGAAGGGGAAGTCCTCCCGCTGTCCCCAGGCGCGCCGCCAGTCCTCGATGAGGTCCCGGAAGCGCATGGCGTAGAGGGAGGTGTTTTCATCGGTGTCCACGTCGTTCTCCCCCTGATACCAGAGGACGCCCCGGATGGGGAAGGGGACGAGGGGGCGGATCTTGTTGTCGAAGAGGCGGTGGGGGGAGTTCCGGTCGCAGATGGGATTGACGGCCTGCTCCCGCCCTCCCATGGGGTCGAAGGCGTATTCCGGCCAGGCCTTCCAGGTGGTCTCCGCCAGGGGGATGGTCTCCCCGGTGGTGGTGTTCTCCAGGAAGTAGGAGCGCCGGTTGCCGGTGAATCCGGCGTCGTAGAAGAAGCAGTACGCCCGGACGGCCACCACGTTGCGCCCCGCCTTCACCGCCTCGGGGGGCACGGGATAGTTCCGCGGAGTGCACCAGTATTGGGTGTCGAAGCCGGTGCCTGTGGCGCCCACCTGGACGCCGTTGAAATAGCTGATGTCGTGCTTGTCCACCCCGCCCAGGTGCAGCACCAGGGGCTGCCCCGCCCAGGATTCGGGGAGGTTCACCTCCTTCCGCACCCACAGGGAGCCGTGGGTGGAGATCTTCTGGATGAGCCAGGAGCCGGGGATTTCCATCTCCTTCCAGGAGGAGTCGTCGAAATCCGGGTCGGCGTAGCCAAGGGCGAAACCCCTGTTGCCGGGGTCCTTGTGTGTGATGTTGTCAAAGCACTGGAGATCCTCGTTGATGCAGTCGGGGAAGGAGGAATGGGTCTCCAGGTTCTTCCAGGATTCCGGGTGGTAGACGCAGGCGTCGTCCTTCTCCAGGATGCGCCAGTTCTGGGGGCGGCGGGCCAGGGTCTCCCGGCTGGTCCAGGCGTGGACGAAGGTGCCGCCCCAGGAGGAGTGGATGAGGCCCACGGGGATCTGGGGGAACTTCTTCCGGTGGAAGAGGGCGAACCAGGCGCCGATGGCGGTGAAGCCGGGGGCGGTGCTGGGGCTGGAGAGCTGCCATTCCGCGCCGGGGGGCAGGGTGTCCGGCCGGGTGGCCAGGCCGTCGTTGGGGGTGGTGAAGCAGCGGATGAGGGGGTCGTCGCCGCCCTCCTCCAGATACTGGGGGGTCTGGTCCAGGGGATCCCCGGTGGCGAAGGTCATCAGGGGGAATTCCGCGTTGGACTGGCCGGAGACCAGCCAGGTCTCCCCCACCAGCAGATCCCGGCAGACGCACTCCTCCTCGCCGCAGGTCACCCGGAGCTCCAGGGGTCCGCCTTCGGAGAGGGCGGGGAGCCGCAGCTCGAAGCGTCCGTCCCAGGAGCTGGGGGCGTAGGCGGAGAGGGAGCCCAGAGTGACGTGGACCATGCGGCGGGGGGCGTCGGCCCAGCCCCAGACGACGATGGGCTTGTTCCGTTGGATGACGGCGTGATCGGACCAGATGGCAGGCAGTCTCATGGGAAAAGGAAAGAGGGGGAGGGGCTGGGGAAATGCCGCGGGGGAGGGCGCCCCGGGAAAGGAGGGGGCCGCCGGGGGAAGTCAAGGGGAGAATATAATCAGGGAAGGCGGAACGTAGGGGGAGAAATCGGGGCTAAATTAGCCCCCGCGCCCCGAGGCGGGCGCCCGCCTCTCCCCTCCACACCCCCCTCCCGGACAGACAGAGCCCTCCCGGACGGACAGAGAAGCACGGGGATGGCAGACGGCGGACGACGGCCTCGCGGCATATGGAGGCATCGGCACCATGATAGTCATTTTGAAAGAGAATCCCGATCCCGGGCAACTGAAGGACCTGACCTCCTGGCTCAAAAGCCAGGGAGTGGAAATCCATACTTCCCACGGACAGCGGCAGATGATTCTCGGCCTGGTGGGGGACACCTCCCGGCTGGACATGGATCTCATCAGCGCCCTGGACATCGTGGACGAGGTGAAGCGCATCCAGGACCCCTACAAGGCGGCCAACCGGAAGTTCCACCCGGAGGACACGGTGGTGGAGCTGGAGAACGGCGTGAAGATCGGCGGAGGCAACTTCGCCCTCATCGCCGGACCCTGCTCCGTGGAGAGCGAGGAGCAGATCTGCTCCGTGGCGCTGGCGGTGAAGGCGGCGGGCGCCAATGTGCTGCGGGGCGGCGCCTTCAAGCCCCGCACCTCCCCCTACTCCTTCCAGGGCATGCGGGAACGGGGCATCCAGCTGCTCCTGGAGGCCAAGCGGGAAAGCGGACTGCCCGTGGTCACCGAAATCATGGACGCCGCCCAGCTCCCCCTCTTCGAGGAGGTGGACATCATCCAGGTGGGCGCCCGGAACATGCAGAACTTCGAGCTGCTCCACGCCCTGGGACACGTCCGGAAGCCCATCCTCCTGAAGCGGGGACTGGCCAACACCTACCAGGAACTGCTGATGAGCGCGGAGCACATCATGTCCGGCGGCAACTCCCAGGTCATGCTCTGCGAACGGGGCATCCGCACCTTCGAGACCTACACCCGGAACACCCTGGACCTCACTGCCATCCCCGTCCTCCACAAGCTCTCCCATCTGCCGGTCATCATCGACCCCAGCCACGCCTCCGGACGCTCCTGGCTGGTGCCCCCCATGGGGGTGGCCGCCGCCGCCACCGGCGCCGACGGCCTGATCGTGGAAGTCCATAACGACCCGGAGCACGCCTGGTGCGACGGCCCCCAGTCCATCACCCCCGCCGTCTTCCAGGAAATGGTGCCCCGCGTCCACGCCGTGCGCCAGGCGCTGGCGCTGGAGAAGAGGGAGGAGGCGCAGGCATGAAGACCGTCGGCGTGGTGGGACTGGGCCTCATCGGAGGCTCGCTGGCGCGGGCGCTGAAGGCCCGGGGAGAATATCAGGTCCTGGGCTACGACCTCCAGGAATCGGTGCGCCTCCGTGCCAAACTGGTCCATGCCGTGGACGACACCCTGACCCCGGAACGCCTCCCGGAGCTGGACATGGTGATCCTGGCCCTGTATCCCCGGGACACCATCCGGTGGGCGGAGGAGAATGTCTCCCGCCTGCGCCCCGGCACTCTGGTGGTGGACACCTGCGGCGTGAAGCGGGTGGTGTGCCAGGCGCTGGGCAGGCTCTGCGAAGAGCGCAAGCTGGTGTTCCTGGGGGGGCACCCCATGGCCGGCATCGAGCGCTCCGGCTTCGACGCCTCCATGGGAAATCTCTTCAACCAGGCCTCCATGATTCTGGTGCCCTGGGGAAATCCCCCCATCGAGATTCTGGAGAAGACCAAGGCTTTCTTCCTGGAGCTGGGCTTCGGCACGGTGAAGTTCTCCACCGCCGAGGAGCACGACCGCATCATCGCCTACACCAGCCAGCTGGCCCACATCCTGGCCAGCGCCTACGTCCAGTCTCCCACCGCCCTCCAGCATAGCGGATTCTCCGCGGGCTCCTTCCGGGACATGACCCGGGTGGCCACCATGCAGGAGGAGATGTGGACCGAACTCTTCCTGGACAACCGGGAACCCCTGCTGGCCGAGCTGGACCGCGTCCTGGACAATCTCGCCCAGTTCCGGAAGGCCCTGGCCGACGAGGACCGGGAGAGCCTCCGCGCGCTGGTGCGGCGGGGCAGGGAGACCAAGGAGAAGGTGAACGCCCTTCCCCGCACTCCCTACTCCCTCTTCTAGCAGCCGGAAGCCCCCCGGAAAATCCCCCGCCTCCCTTCCTCCCCCCGTCTTTTCCCCCCCCTTTCCCCCGCCCCGCCATGGCTTCCCTCTCCCAGATTCCGGTCCGCTGCTCCGGCGGCACCTACCAGGTCTCCATCGGTCCTGGCGCCCTCTCCCTCCTTCCCCAGGTGGTGTCCGGGCTTGGCGCTCGCCGGGTGGCGGTGATCACGGACAGCAACGTGGCCCCCCTCCATGCGGACCGGGTGCGCCAGTTCCTGCCTCCGGACAGCCCCCTCTACGTCTTTCCCGCCGGCGAGGCCAGCAAAACCCTGGGCACCATCGCCGGCATGCTGGATTTCCTCGCGGAGGCGCAGCTGACCAGGGGCGACCTGGTGGTGGCCCTGGGGGGCGGCGTCGCCGGGGACATGGCGGGATTCACCGCCGCCATCTACCTCCGGGGCATTCCCGTGGTGCAACTGCCCACCACCCTGCTTGCCGCCATCGACTCCTCCGTGGGGGGCAAGACCGGCGTGGATTTGCCCCAGGGCAAGAATCTGGCCGGCGCCTTCTGGCAGCCCTCCGCCGTCCTCTGCGACACCACCCTGATGGAGACCCTGCCCCGGCGCATCCTCTTCGACGGCGCCGCCGAGGCGGTGAAATATGGAATGATCCGGGACGCCGCCCTCTTCCGCACCCTGGCATCCCCCCGCGGCCTCCAGACCCATCTCCAGGAGGTCGTCGCCCGCTGCGTGGAGATCAAGGCGGAGATTGTGGCGGGGGACGAGTTCGACCGGGGAGAACGGGCGCTCCTGAATTTCGGCCACACCCTGGGCCATGCCGTGGAGCGGGAAAGCCAGTTCGCCATCTCCCACGGCCAGGCCGTGGCCATCGGCATGGTGGCGGTGACCCGCTGGGCGGAACGCCGGGGCTGGTGCCCGGAAAATCTGCACCTTCCCCTGGTGGAGGCCCTGAAGGAATATGAACTGCCCACGGAGCTCCCCTATCCCTGGGAGCGCCTGACGGCGGCCATGCTCCACGACAAGAAGAGACGGGGAGACCGCATCCAGCTGGTGGTGCCGGATTCCCTGGGACGCTGCGTCCTGAAGACGATTTCCGTGGAGGAACTGCGGACGGGGGAGGAGACGCCATGAGCCAGGCGGTCCTCTCTCCCCGTTCCTGGCGCGGCAGGGTGGCCGTCCCCTCCTCCAAGTCGGTGGCGCATCGACAGCTGCTTTGCGCCGCCCTGGCGGGCATGCCCCTGGACGCGGTGCGCCTCCAGGGACCCGCCTCCGAGGATCTGACGGCGACCCGGAACGCCCTGGAGACCCTCCGCTCCCCCCGGGGGGAATGGCCCGTCCTGGATTGCGGGGAGTCCGGCAGCACCCTCCGCTTCCTCCTGCCCGTCGCCGCCGCCCTGGGCGGGAAATGGTGCTTTCAGGGCCGTGGCCGCCTTCCCCGGCGCCCCCTGGACCCCCTGCTGGGGGAACTGCGCGCCCACGGGGTGGAGATCCAGGGAGAGCATCTCCCCCTCCGCCTGGAGGGCAGGCTGACGGGCGGCACCTTCCATCTCCCGGGCAACGTCTCCTCCCAGTTCGTCACGGGGCTGCTCCTGGCCCTTCCCCTGGCCGGCGGCGGGGCGGTGCGCCTGACTTCCCCTCTGGAATCCCAGGACTATGTCACTCTGACCCTGCAGGCCATGGCCCGCTTCGGGGTGGAGGTCCGGCGGGAGGAGGATGGCTTCGTGGTGCCTCCGGGGAGCGCCTATCGTCCGGTGGAGAATCTGCCCGTGGTGGAGGGGGACTGGTCCGCCGCCGCCTTCCCCATGGTGGCCGCCGCCCTGGACGCCCGGAATCCCCAGGGGCTCCTTCTGGAAAATCTCTCCCCCGACTCCCTCCAGGGCGACCGCCGCATCGTGGAGCTCCTCCGGGCCTTTGGCGCCCGGGTGGAATTCCTGCCCCAGGGGCTCCAGGTGCGCCCGGCGCCCCTCCGGGCTTTGCCGGAAATCGACGTGCGCCCCATTCCGGACATGGTGCCCGCCCTGTCCGTGGTGGCCGCCCTGGCGCAGGGCACCACCCGCTTCGTCCACGGGGAACGCCTCCGTCTCAAGGAGTCCGACCGCCTGGAGGCCTCCCGGGACCTGGTGGTCTCCCTGGGAGGCGAGGCGGTGCTTCTGGGGGATGTGCTCCAGGTCACCGGCGTCCGGGAATTGACGGGAGGCGCGGTGGACGGGCGCAACGACCACCGGATCGTCATGGCTGCCGCGGCGGCCGCCGTCGCCGTCCGGGGGAGTGTCACCATCGGCGACGCCCAGGCCGTCGCCAAATCCTGGCCCGCCTTCTGGCAGGCGCGAACCCTGGCCACGGGGGAGGAGGTTTCACTGTGAACACGTTGGGAAGAAACATCCGCGTCACCATCTTCGGGGAGTCCCATGGACCCGCCATCGGATGCGCCATCCAGGGGCTTCCCGCCGGCTTCAAGGTGGACCAGGACGCCCTGGAGGCCTTTCTGGCCCGCCGCGCGCCGGGACGCCAGGGGCTGCTGGCCACCCAGAGAAAGGAAGCGGACCGCCCGGAGTTCCTGTCGGGCCTCCTGGACGGCGTCCTCACCGGCGCCACGGTGTGCGCCGTCATCCGCAACGGGGACCAGCATTCCAAGGACTACGGAAATCTGAAGGACTGCCCCCGCCCGGGACACTCCGACTACCCCGCCGCCGTGAAATTCCATGGATGCAACGACATCCGGGGCGGCGGGATTTTCTCCGGACGCCTGACGGCCCCCCTGTGCGTCGCCGGGGGAATCGTGCGGCAGATTCTGGAGCAGGAGGGGATTGTCATCGGCGCCCATCTGCTGCAGGTGGGTCGCGTGGAGGAAGCCCCCTTCGACCCCGTGAAGGTCACCGCCGCCAGCCTGCGGCGGCTGGACAAAAAGCCCTTCCCCGTCCTCTCCCCCGCCTCCCAGGAGGCCATGACCCGGGAGGTGGAGGCCGCCCGGCGGGACGGGGATTCCGTGGGCGGCGTGGTGGAGGCCGCCGTGGTGGGCATGCCCCCGGGCGTCGGGGACCCCATGTTCCTGGGCCTGGAGAACCGCCTGGCCCAGGCCCTCTTCGGCATCCCCGCCGTGAAGGGAGTCGCCTTCGGGGACGGATTCGACGCCAGCGCCCGCCGGGGCTCGGAAAACAACGACCCCTACACCGTGGACAAGAAGGGCGCGATCCGCACGGTGACCAACCACTGCGGCGGCATCCTGGGGGGCATCTCCACCGGCATGCCCATCCTCTTCAAGGCGGCCTTCAAGCCCACTCCCTCCATCTCCCTGCCCCAGCAGAGCGTGAGCCTCTCCCGGAAGGAGGTCCAGGAACTGCGGGTGACGGGACGCCACGACCCCTGCATCGTCCTCCGGGCGGTTCCCGTGGTCATCGCCGCCGCCGCCCTGGCGCTCTACGATGCCCTCCGGGAACCCCGCCCCTGAATACGGCAAATGAAAAATGCGGCGGCGACCCCTCCCCTGGCGGGAGCCGGAAGGGGCGGGGCGCCCGCAAGAGAGTTTCACGAAGCAAAACCACGGAGAAGCGAAAACCATGGATCAGAAGAGCTGGATTCTGGTGACCGGCGGGGCCGGATTGATCGGCAGCGCCATCGTGCATGAACTGAATCTGCGGGGATTCGAGAACATCGTCGTCGTGGACCACCTGGGCACGGGCGAAAAATGGCAGAATCTCCGCGCCCTCCGCTTCGCCGACTACTTCGAGAAGGATTCCTCCTTCTACGACGACCTCCTCCAGGGAGTCTACGACCGCACCTATCCCTTCCAGGTCATCTTCCATCTGGGAAACTGCTCCGACACCACGGAAGCGGACGCCTCCTATCTCATGGAGAATAACTTTCTGTGCGGCAAGAAGTTAGCGGAATATTGCCGCCGCCGGGGCGTCCGCATGGTCTACGCCTCCAGCGCCGCCACCTACGGCGACGGCGAATCCGGCTTCCAGGACCGGGAGGACGGAATCCACGCCCTGCGCCCTCTGAACAAATACGGCTACTCCAAGCAGCTCTTCGACCAGTATCTCCTGCAGCGGGGATGGCTGACGGGGGCGGGGGAGGGCGGCGCCTCCTTCGTGGGGGTGAAATACTCCAATGTCTTCGGCCCCAACGAATACCACAAGGGGAAGATGCGCAGCATGCTCCTGCGGTGCTTCGAGCAGATCAACCAGACCGGCGAGGTGAAGCTCTTCCGGAGCTACCGCGCCGAATACGGGGACGGGGAGCAGGTACGGGATTTCCTCTATGTGCGGGACGCGGCGAAGATGACCATTTTCTTCATGGAGGAGAAGGGGCTCTCCGCCACGGGTCTCTACAACATCGGCTACGGGAGCACCCGGACCTGGAACGACCTGGCGCGCGCCATGTTCGACGCCATGGGAAAGCCCGTGAAGATCCAATACATCGAAATGCCCGAGGAGCTGAAGGCCCGCTACCAGTACTACACCTGCCTGGACATGGAGAAACTGCGCCGGGCGGGCTACCGGGAGACCCCCCTGACTCTGGAGGAGGCCGCCCGGGAGTATGTGGCTTATCTGCGGAAAGGGGCGCACCTGGGGGATGAACACCTCCTCGACCATGAGTAGCCGCCGGACGAGCCCCGGACTGCCCCTCCTCCTGGCGCTTCTCCTGCTCCCGGGAATGGCCTCCCCGATCCCCCTCCGGGGACAGGACGCCCCCGGCGAGGCCGTCCAGGATCTCCGGCTCCAGCTGGCGGAAAGCCGGGAGCTCAACGCCCAGCTCCGGGAGGAGAACGCCCAGCTGCGCCGGCAAGCCAGGGAACAGGAAAAGGAACTGGCGGACCTCCGGAGGGAATACGCCACCCTGCTCCTGGAGACCGACCGCCTGGCGGGACAGCTCGCCCGCCAGGACCTGGCCGCCGCCCACCTCGTCCGGGAAGCGGAAAGCGACAGCCCCGGGGAGCCCGACGCCCTCCTGATGCTCGCCGCCATGGGAGAGTGCCGACGCCTGCTCCAGGATCTCCAGAAGGCATGGGAACGGCAGCAGGAGGCCATGGACGCCGCCCTGGAAGCCACCCAGGCGTCCAAAGCCCTCCGTCTTCCCCTGGAGCGCCAGCGGGAGGAGCTGCGGAACGGCTGGGAGGAGACGCTGAAGGCCCTGGGCCTGGCCACCCTTCCCCGGCTGCAGGCGTCGGCCGGCAGCGCCGCCGTCCTCCAGATCGACCAGGCCACCCAGCTGGTCCTCCTGGACCAGGGCAGCCTCCACGGCCTCCGGGAAGGGCAGGTCCTCCTCTTCCAGCGGGAGGGCCAGTCCCTCGCCCGCCTGAAAATCGCCCTGGTCCGTCCCCTCCGCGCCGTGGCCTTCCCCCTGGAGGGAAAGCTGGACCAGCTGGCTCCCGGCACCCTCCTGCGCCGGGAAACTCCCTGACCCTCCCCCCGCTCCACGGGAAAATTTTTCCGGGGTCCCGGGGAAACTGGCGACCCGGGAACGGGCGGGCGCTGGAAAAAATCGGGAATGGAGTTACATTAAGCAACCTTGCACCCGGTTTTCCCTGGATTTCCAGGGAGGGCCAGGCAAACACTCTCTGCCGAATCCCGGCTGGGCGGGGTCTCTCGCCATGGCTGGACAGGCTCCGAAGGTGGCGTATTGACCGTCATACCCCGGAGCAGGGCGGAGACGCCCCCCGGCGCCCCGTGACAGGCTAGGCCCTGCGCCCACGCGCCGGACGAGGAACACACCCACGGTCACGCCCCGGACCAGCTCCCCTGGCCCGCGGCCGCGCACCCCCGCTTTTTTCTCTTTTTTTCGTCAGAAAACGTCCCAACAAGGAAACCCAAACACAGCAAAGATGGAAAAAATCGCCATTTCCAAGTATGTGCGGATTTCCCCCTTCAAGGCTCGTGAGGTCACGAGGCTGATCCAGGGGAAGCCCGCCATTACGGCGCTGAACACCGTGGCGCTGATTCCCCGCAAGGCAGCCCGCCTGGTGGAGTCCACGCTGAAGTCCGCCATCGCCAATGCGGAAAACGCGGAGCAGGGTGGTGTGAACCGCAAAGATCTCGTCGTGAAGGAAGCCACCATCGGCGAGGGCCCGACCATGCGCCGCTTCTGGCCGCGCAGCCGCGGCTCCGCAGGCCGTATCCTCAAACGGACCAGCCATATCCGCATCGTCGTCTCCGACGAGGCATAATCAGGAGGAATTACCGTGGGTCAAAAAGTCAATCCAATCGGATTCCGCCTCCCCCTCCGCAAGGACTGGAAGTCTCGCTGGTTCGCACGGAGCAAGGAGAAGGCAGGCAGCATCAACAAGTCCTTCGGAGAACTCCTCCAGGAGGATCTGAAAATCCGCAAACGCCTGGATGATCTGCTGAAGAACGCCAGCGTCTCCAAGGTGCTCATCGAGCGCTTCGGACGCCGCCTCCGTCTCACCATCTACACCTCCAGACCCGGCGTCATCATCTCCGGACACTTCGAGGAACGGAACGACCGCCGCGCCAAGCCCGCCCCCGCCGCCGACCTGAAGGCCGAGAAGAAGGGACAGGGACTGGACAAGATCAAGGAGGAGCTGAAGGACATCGCCGTGGACGAGGAAGTCCTGGTGGATGTGAAGGAAATCCGTGTCCCCGAGGTGGACGCCGTCCTGGTGGCGGAGTCCATCGCCCAGCAGCTGGAGCGCCGCGTGGCCTTCCGCCGCGCCATGAAGCGCGCCATCCAGACTGCCATGGAACGTGGCGCCGAGGGCGTCAGAATCCGCATCAGCGGGCGTCTCGGCGGCGCTGAACTGGCCCGTGTCGAGCAGTACAAGGAAGGGAAGGTGCCCCTGCACACCCTCTCCGCCAACATCGACTACGGCTTCGTGGAAGCCCACACCCTGGCCGGTCTGATTGGAATCAAAGTCTGGATCTGCAAACCCGAAAACTGGGAGGAAATCAACAATGCCATTAATGCCAAAACGCGCAGAGCACCGAAAGGTGCAACGCGGAACGCGCGCGGGCCTCGCAACGCGCAATAACAAGCTGGACTTCGGCGACTACGGCCTGCAGGTTCTGGAGCGCGCCTGGCTTACTGGCGCCCAGATCGAGGCCGCGCGTGTGGCGGCCACCCGCCGCATGGAGAGAAAGGGCCAGCTCTGGCTTCGCATCTTCCCCGACAAGCCCGTCTCCAAGAAGCCCCTGGAGACCCGTATGGGCAAGGGAAAGGGCGCTCCCGAATTCTGGGTCGCCGTCATTCGTCCCGGCAACATGGTGATCGAGATCTCCGGATGCTCCGAGACCGTCGCCAAGGAAGCCCTGGCCCTGGCCGCCAGCAAGCTGCCCGTCCGCTGCCGGTTCCTCTCCCGTTACGTCGCCGAATAGTCACGGCCCCGGCGCACCGCCCCCGGCGGACAAGGGGAGGGGGAGACCAGGGGAGCTTCCCCCGCGCCTCCCGCCTCCCTCCCCCTCCGGGACAAGGGCTCCGGAATTGCCAGAGACCAAGGAGAATTTCAAGATGAAAGCATCCGAGATCCGTCAGAAGACCGACGACGAGATTCTGCAGCAGCTCAACGACTGCCGCAAGGAAATCTTCCAGCTTCGCCTCCAGGTGCAGACCAGCGAGCTGAAGGACACCGCGCGCATCGGGAAGCTCCGCAAGGACATCGCCCGTCTGAACACCGAGATGACCGCCCGCAAGGCGGCCAAGGCCTAACCGCAAAGGGGTAACAGAAAGATGTCAGAAGATACGCAGAAAGTCGACGCCCCCGCCAAGACGGAGGCCCGCGAAAACCACCGCAAGGTGCGCGTGGGAACGGTGGTCAGCGACAAGCAGGACAAGACCCGTGTGGTCGCCGTCGCCCGCACCGCTCCCGATCCCCTCTACAAGAAGGTGATCAAGCACACCACCAAGTGCTACGTCCACGACGAGAAGAACGAGTCCAAGATGGGCGACGTGGTCCGCATCATGGAGACCCGCCCCCTCTCCAAGATGAAGCGCTGGCGCCTGGTGGAAATCCAGAAGCACGCCGACACGGACTAACCTCAACCCAGCCCAGGAGAAACAATCATGATTCAGATGCAGACCACACTCGAGGTGGCTGACAACACCGGCGCCAAGGAAATCATGGCCATCCGGTGCCTCGGGCAAGGCAAGGAGTACGCCGAAATCGGCGACATCATCCGGGCCAGCGTCAAGGAAGCCCAGCCCCGCGGCGTCGTCAAGAAGGGCGACGTCGTCAAGGCGGTCGTCGTCCGCACCGCCAAGAACATCCGCCGCGCCGACGGCAGCTGCCTCCGGTTCGACCGGGACGCCGCTGTGATCATCGACGACGCCAACAACCCCCGCGGCACCCGCATCTTCGGACCGGTTGCCCGTGAACTGCGAGACAAGAATTTCACCAAAATCATCTCGCTGGCCCCGGAGGTGCTCTAATGTCCAAAGCCAACATCAAGAAGAACGACGTGGTCGTCGTCATCGCCGGCGCCGAGAAGGGCAAGTCTGGCAAGGTGCTGCGGGTCGACCGCAAGGCCGGCCGGGTGTACGTGGAGGGTCTCAACATCCAGAAGAAGACCGTCCGCCGCAGCCAGGAGAAGCCCCAGGGCGGCATCATGGACGTGGAGGGCCCCATCGCCATCAGCAACGTGATGGAGGAAGGCCGCTACAACGCCCGTCCCCAGATCGCCAAGGCGAAGCAGGCCTAGACGGCAGGAGGTGACCAATGAACACGAATCCGCTCTACAAGAAATACCAGGATGAGGTTGTCCCCGCCCTGAAGGCCAATCACGGCTACCAGAACCCCATGCAGGTTCCCAAGCTGGTGAAGGTGGTTCTCAACAGCGGCGTCTCCCCCGACAAGGACCGGGAGACCCTGAACGAGGTGGTGGACACCCTGAGCCGCATCACCGGCCAGAAGGCCGTCATCACCAAGACCACCAAGAACATCTCCCAGTTCAAGCTGCGCGCCGGCATGAACGTGGGAGCCTCCGTGACCCTGCGCCGGGAGAAGATGTACAACTTCCTCTACCGGCTGGTCAACATCGTGCTGCCCCGCGTCCGCGACTTCCGCGGCGTGCCCACCAAGTCCTTCGACGGTGCGGGTAACTACACCTTCGGACTGGCGGAGCAGTCCGTCTTCACCGAGATCGACATGGACAAGGCCAAGCACACGGTGGGTATGAACATCACCATCGTCACCACGGCCAAGACCGATGACGAGGCGCGGGACCTGCTCGCGCTCTTGGGCATGCCTTTCGCCAAGAACTGAGGAGGATACCGCTGTGGCTAAGAAAAGTCTGATCGTCAAGTCCCAAAGGACGCCGAAGTTCAGCTCCCGGGCCTACACCCGCTGTGAGCGCTGCGGCCGTGTCCGCGCCGTGTATCGCAAATTCCATCTCTGCCGCATCTGCCTGCGGGAGCTGGCCAGCAATGGCATGATCCCCGGCGTGACCAAGGCGAGTTGGTAACCGGAAGGAGGCATAACAACCATGAGCATGAGCGATCCCATTGCCGATATGCTGACTCGGGTGCGCAACGCCTCGAATGCCAAGCTGCCCACCGTCACCATGCCCTCCAGCAAGCTGAAGGCCGCCCTGGCCCAGACGCTGAAGGAGACGGGGTTCATCGACAGCTTTGAGGTCCAGGACCTGGGCAACAACAAGAAGGCCCTGAGCATCACGCTGAAGTACAAGGGCAAGAATTCCACTCCTGTCATCGAGGGGATCAAGCGGGTCAGCCGCCCCTCCTGCCGGGTCTATGTGAACAGTTCCGAGATTCCCCGTGTCCTGGGCGGACTGGGGGTGGCCATCCTGACCACCTCCCAGGGCCTGATGACGGACCGCGCGGCGCGGAAGCGCAACGTGGGCGGCGAACTGCTTTGCTATGTCTGGTAGCGCTAAAGGGAGGAACCGCAATGTCTAGAATGGGTAACAAGCCGATTGCACTGGATCCCAAGGTGAAGGTGGAGATCAAGGACGGAGTGGCTACCGTCACCGGCCCCAAGGGCACCCTGACCCAGGCCATTCCCGGCGACATCACCGTGAAGGTGGCGGAGGACGGGAAGGAGATCCTGGTGAGCCGCGCCAGCGACGCGCGTCAGACCAAGATGAACCACGGTCTGATCCGCAGTCTGCTGAACAACATGGTGGTGGGCGTCAGCAAGGGCTTCGCCATCGAGCTGGAGCTGGTGGGCGTGGGCTACCGCGCCGCCCTCAAGGGCCAGGAACTCACCCTGAACCTGGGCTACAGCAACCCCCGGGTGGAGATGGTTCCCGAGAATGTGAAGGTCACCCTCAAGGATCAGACCCACATTCTGCTGGAGTCCATCGACAAGCAGGCGGTGGGGCAGGCGGCTGCCACCATCCGCCGCAACCGCGTGCCCGACGCCTACCACGGGAAGGGCGTTCGCTATGCCGGCGAGCAGCTCACCCTCAAGGAAGGCAAGAAGGTGTAGTGTGTTTCGTCCCGGGCGCCGTGGCCGCGCCCTTCCGGCGGCGTGACCGCCGGAGAGGCCAGGCCTGGCGTCCTTTGGTGAAAGCGCGCTGCGAACCGGGAGGGGGGTTCCCTCTGCGGGTTCGTGGCGGCCGCCGTACCAAGCCGGCGGCAAGTGTGTAGAGAGGACAGAAAATCATGAGCAAGCTCAGCAAGAAGGAACAGCGGGTGCGCCGTCACCGCCACATTCGGAACAAGGTGGCCGGCACTGCCCAGATGCCCCGTTTGTGCGTCTGCCGCACAGGGGCACACATCTATGCCCAGGTGATTGACGACGAGGCAGGGAGAACCCTGGCCGCCGCCTCCACCGTGGAGAAGGTCTTCCGGGACCAGAAGCTTTCCGCCAATGTGAAGAGTGCCCAGGTGATTGGCGCGGCCATTGCCCAGCGGGCCCTGGAGAAGGAAATCAAGACCGTGGTCTTCGACCGTGGCGGGTTCCCCTACCACGGATGCGTCAAGGCCCTGGCCGAAGCCGCCCGCGAGGCCGGCCTCCAGTTCTAGTCACCCACCGTCTCACATAGGGAGAATACATCCGTGACAACTGCAATTGAAGAAAATGTGACCGTGGCGGAGACCCCCGAGGCCAGCGTGCCCGCGGCTCCCCGGAAGTCCGAGGGCCGTCCTCCCCGCCGGGAAGGACGCCGTGACGCCCGCCGCGAGCGGGAGGTGGAGCAGGACGATCTGGAGGAACGCACCATTGTGGTGAACCGTTCCACCAAGGTGGTGAAGGGTGGCAAGAACTTCTCCTTCAGCGCCCTGATCGTGGTGGGCGACAAGAAGGGCCGCGTGGGCATGGGATTTGGCAAGGCCAACGAGCTGTCCGACGCCATCCGCAAGGGCGGCGAGCAGGCCCGTCGTCACATGATGACGGTTCCCACCCTGGGTTCCACCATCACCCACGCCGTGGAGGCCCGTTTCTGCGCGGCCCGGGTTCTGGTGAAGCCTGCCAGCCAGGGTACTGGCGTGATCGCCGGCGGCGGCATGCGTGCCGTGCTGGAGCTGGCGGGCATCCAGGATGTGCTGGCCAAGTCTCTGGGCAGCAGCAACCAGTCCAATGTGGTGAAGGCCACCTTTGATGCGCTGAAGAAGCTCCGCACCAAGGCGGAGGTGATGGAGAAGCGCGACCTCAAGGCGCTTTAAGGAGGAGTTCCCATGAAACTTCACGAACTGAAGAATACCTTCAATCGCCAGGCCCGCAAGCGCGTCGGCCGTGGCGATGGTTCCGGAAACGGCCGCACCGCCGGCCGTGGTGACAAGGGTGCCGGCCAGCGCGCCGGCGCCAAGCGCCGCCCCTACTTCGAAGGTGGCCAGATCCCCCTGATCCGCCGTCTGCCCAAGCGCGGCTTCAACCACGCCTCCCATGTGGATTTCGAGGTGGTGAACCTGGACATCCTGGAGAAGCACTTCGAGGCTGGCGAGGAAGTCACCCGGGAGAGCCTGCAGGCCAAGGGGCTGCTCTCCAAGGCCGAGCTGCCCCTGAAGATCCTCTCCAACGGCGAGGTGACCAAGGCCCTGAAGGTGACGGCTGACAAGTTCAGTGCCCAGGCCCGCGCCAAGCTCGAGGCCGCCGGCGGCACGGTGACCCAGCTGATGCCCACCCGCGAGGAGGCGAAGGCCGCCAAGCACGCCGCCCATGTGGCCTGCAAGCACAAGAAGGCCGCTCTGGCCGCCCAGGCCGAGCTGAAGGCTTCCGCTCCCGCCGCGGAGTAGGGAATCCCCTCCGCTTCCCTGGCCTGCTCTCCGGGCTTCGTGCCTCCGGAGCGGCCGGGGAATGCTTCCGCGCCCTTCAGGTTCGTCCTGCGGGGCGTTTTTCCCCGCCGGGCTTCCCCTTCCTCCCTCCCCCTGGGAAAGGGACGCCTCGGGTTCGGCTCCCCGTTCTTTCTTGGTCCCCGCCGACGGGGCCGGAGGGAGGGCGGAGTCTTTCCTCCCCCCGCATGGGGGAGAAGCCTCTTTCCGCCGGAAGAGGATACCCATTTCCCCTCGATTTCCCGTTTTTTCCCCTGGGAAAACGGTTCCCTGACGGGTATATTGAGGCCCTTGGGGCGGCAGACATCACCGCCCGCTCTTGATCTCCTCCCCGCCCTCCGGGAAGGAGGACGCTCCTTTTCGTTCCGTCATCCACGACACTGAAAGATTCTGCCATGCTCTCCGCCTATCTGAATTGCTTTAAGATTCCGGAATTGAGAAAGCGCCTCTTCTTCACCTTCGCCATGATTGCGCTGGTGCAGCTGGCGGCCGCCATCCCCTGCCCGGGGATCGACCCCGCCCGGCTGAAGGAGCTCTTCGGCAATCTGAACAGCGACGCCGGGGCCTCGGGCATCATGGGCATGCTCAACCTCTTCAGCGGCGGCGCCATGGAGAAGTTCGCCATCGGCGCCCTGGGCATCATGCCCTACATCTCCGCTTCCATCATCCTCCAGCTGATGACCCCCGTCATCCCCGCCCTGAGCAAGATGACCCGGGAAGGAGAGAGCGGAATGCAGCAGTACAACTTCATCATGCGCCTTCTGACGGTGGCCGTGGCCATCGTCCAGGGCATCATGTTCTCCATGGCCATGATGGAACCCTCCCGGGTGGGTCTGGGGAACGTCTCCGTGGTCTCCAATCCCGGCGCCGGCTTCATCCTGCAGACCATCATCATCCTCACGGGCGGCTCCATGTTCATCACCTGGCTGGGGGAAATGGTGACGGAGCGGGGCGTGGGGAACGGCGCCTCCCTGATCATCACCGTGAACATCGTGGCGAGAATCCCCAGCGCCCTGGTGAGTCTCTACCAGATGGTCTTCATGGGCAGCGCCACCGGCGAAAGCCAGCTGACCATCCTCCATCTCCTGATTCTGGTGGTCCTCTTCGTGGCGGTGACCGTGGGCGCCATCGTCCTCACCGAGGGAATGAGGAAGATTCCCGTGCGCTACGCACAGCAGCGTTCCCTGGGCTTCCTGGGCCGCTCCGCCGGAGTGCAGACGACCTATCTGCCCCTCCGGGTCAACTATGCCAACGTGATGCCCATCATCTTTGCCGGCGCCATCCTCTCCTTCATCGAGATGGGAATCCGCTATCTCCCCGTGAATGCGGTCACCCAATGGCTCAGCACCAAGCTGGCCTATGGCTCCCCCAGCTATCTGGTGATCTACGCCGCCCTCCTCCTCCTCTTCTCCTTCTTCTGGGTGGCCAACCAGTTCAACCCCATCCAGATCGCCGATGATTTCCAGAAGAACAACGGCTACATCCCCGGCATCCGCCCCGGAAAGCCCACCAGCGATTTCCTGGATCACGCCATGACCCGCATCACCCTGGCCGGCGCCATCGGACTCCTGATCCTGGCCATCCTCCCCATGATCCTGGCGACCTCCTTCCTGAAAATCCCCCACACCATCGCCCAGTTCTTCGGCGGCACCAGCCTCCTCATCATCGTGGGCGTGATGCTGGACACCATGCGGCAAATCCAAACCTATCTCATCAGCCGCAACTACGATGGATTCCTCTCCAAGGGAATCCTCCGGAACGGCCGGACGATGTAGGCCTACGGCCCCATCGCACAACGAGCTCAAGGGCGGACATGCTTCAGCATGCCCGCCCTTTTTGCGTTCAGGGGTATCGACTTCTCAAGATTCCCGCTCCTCCCAACGGCAGGAAAAATGATCCCCATGCCGCATGGATAGGAGAGCGATAGGTCATTCGCCGGAAAGGAAAAAATGGAGAGAACTATCTTGATTTCTTAAAAAAAGTTTCTATAATGGTCTTGTTCCCCCTTGGGGGTTGCCCGTGTCATATCCTTCTTGCGACCCGGGAGAGGATGAGCAGTTTCACCCAGGAGCGTAGATGTCCATGAGACCGGTTCTATCCCTTTTCTTTTTCTGCGGCTTCCTGTCCCTGGGGGTTGCCGAGGAGGACTATCGCGCCCATTTGGAGAAGGCCTCTGAGGTGATGGCCACGGCCACTATGCATTATACGCGGACGGTGCGCATGGGGATGTCGGGGAAACGGGGAGAGCTTTCCTATGATGTGATCCAGGAAATGCAGCCTCATGGCACCCTGTTCCGTAGAGAGGAGTTGATGCATGAGGGGCGTCTTCTCCGTCGGGAGTCTCTGCGGGGAATCCAGGAAATCCAGCGGATTTATTACACAGACCAAGGAGAAAGCATCGTCTTTATCTCTGCAAAGTCGGTTCGTACCATTTGTACTCCCGATCCCGTCCGCAAGTTGACCTTCACTTCCGAGAGCCAATTCTCGGGAAGGGAGATCACCTATGCCGGAGTCCCCTGCTGGGAAATCCATCACACGCTAAAATGGCAAGGAAAGTCTCTTCCTCGGGACTACATCGTGGAAAAGGAAAGTCATGTCATTCGACGAGAAAGGCTTCTGGAAGAGGATGGCCGTATGCTCTGCGAAACGACGTATGGAAACTTCTCCTTTGCGCCTCAAGTCTCTCCGGACCTTTTTCAGCCTCCTGCTCCGGATGTCCTGTTCTTTGCCCGAACTCCCGAGGAATTGGGAGAGGCCTATCGAGGAGTGACAGAAGCGCGCACCCAGGATTTTTTGAGTGAAAAAAAACGGAATCTGCCACGTCCTGTGGTCAAAGGCGGGAGCGGAATTTCTGCCTTCTTGAGGGGGAGGTGGGTCTTGGCGGCGGGTAGTCTCCTTTGCCTCGTGACGGCCGTCGTCTTGAGAGGACTTTGTCAAAAAAAGAAACAACACCCATGAGACCGGTTCTTTGTCTTTCCCTTCTTTGTTGTTTCCTGTTTCTGGGGGGTGCCGAAGAGGACTACCGTGCCCATTTGGAGAAGGCCTTTGAGGTGATGGCCACCCGCACCATGGAGTATCGGGAACTGGTGGGGATGGGGAAGTGGGGAAGAAGCGAGATGAAGGTCTATCAATGTCAGAAGCCGGACGGACGCACCCTCCGGGTGGAGAAGGGATCGTGGAATGAGAAATGGGAACCCCGGGAGAAATTGCCTCCCGGGGTATCGGATACCCACTTCTATTACACCGACGAGGGGTTTACCTACGTGTATGTCAGCCGAGAGAAGATTCGTGGCATCCGCATGAAGCAGGGAATTCCCCGAAAGAAGGTGGAGCCGGGGGACAAAATCACGGGCAAAACGGACGAGGAGGTGGACGGGTTCCCCTGCTGGATCATCCGGAGGGATAGGGGCAAGAAAGCCGAAGGGGCGTTGAAGGTGGAGGAATATGCCGTGGACAAGGAGAGTTTCGTCATTCGCCGTCAGCGTGCCTTCAATGAGAATGGAGGGCTGCTTATGGAACGGAAGCGAATCAACTTTCTCTTCTCTCCTGTCTTTGAGGAGGGACTGTTTCAAGTGCCTCCCCTGGATGAAATCGCCTTTGCTAAAGATGCCCGGGAAGAGGTGGAACAGGTCAAGAAGTTCTCTTGGGAGATTGTCCAGGAGGCCATTCCGGAGTCCCAGGGAGGGACGAGAAAGAGCCCCCTAGCGAGGAAAGAGGGCTTTTTTCTTCGTTTCTGGCGTCGCCTTCGCCGTTCTCCCGTGCGGGCCGTCACCTGTGGCGTCCTGCTTCTGGCGGTGCTCTCCCTGGGCACCGCCGTGGCGCTGAAACATAGGAAAACTTGAACAGGAGAAATCACCCAAAATGGCAAAATGCTTTTTCTTTGCGTTGTTCAGTTTGCTGCTTTGCCTTTTGCCGCTTTTTGGCGAGGAGACGGTGGAAAGTTGCAGAGCGGCTTGCCGAGCTCGATACCAGGCCTACTACGACGATTGCCGGGTGGCTTTCCCACGGAACTACACCGTGGTTACAGACCTTGAGTCCTGTCTTGAGATGGTCACTAAGAGAATTGCGGCCTGTGGGGCGGAATGTGGAGAACTGTGAACGGGGCGACATCATGAGATTCTCAAAGACATTACGGAGCATTCCATGGTTGGCCATGTTTGCCGTGTTGCTGGCCGAGTTTCCCCTTCTCGCCGAGGAGGACTACCGCGCCCATTTGGAGGAATGCTTGCAAGTGATGTGCAACCAGACCATTGGGTACCTGAAGATTGGGGGAATGGGAACGAAAAGCGGGAAGTTCTCCTCCCATACCCGGATCATCCAGGAACGGCAGAAAGATGGCACCGTGCGCCGGAGGGAAGAGCACCTTTTGGGGGAAGAAAAGCCATACCCGCCCCAGGAGCGTCTTCCTCCGGGATTCCTCAGTCGGATGGATTACTTCACAGACCAAGGATGGACTAGCGTATGGACTTCCCAGTTCACCCGGTGGGGAATCCGGGATCCCATGAGATATTACGAGATGCCGAAGGGAAGCATATCGGGAAGAGAGGAGGAGTTCCGGGGAAAGCCCTGCTGGGTGATCCTGGTGGAAGGGAAAGCCGGGGGGAAGAAGCGGTTCTGGGAGTATGTGGTGGAGAAGGAGAGGCATGTCCTCCACGAGAGGAGGGTCATCAATGAAGATGGCAGGCTGCTGATGACCACCGCGTATCAGGATTTCACCTTTTCACCGACCATCCCTCCCGATGCCTTTCAAGTTCCCAAGCTGGACAGGATCATTTTCATCTCATCGCCGGAGGAATGGTGGGATGCGCATATGCGGGTGATCAGAGAATCGTGGGAGGAAGCGGAAGCGGTTCTCCAGGGAAAGGCTCCCCCTAAGAAGCAAGAGCCCGCCCTCTCCCGCGCCTGGCGGCGCCTTCGCCGTTCCCCCGTGCGGGTTGCCGCCTGCGGCATCCTTCTTCTGGCGGTGCTCTCCCTGGGCACCGCCCTGGCGCTGAAACATAGGAAAACTTGAACAGGAAAAATCACCCAAAATGGCAAAATGCTTTTTCTTTGCGTTGTTCAGTTTGCTGCTTTGCCTTTTGCCGCTTTTTGGCGAGGAGACGGTGGAAAGTTGCAGAGCGGCTTGCCGAGCTCGATACCAGGCCTACTACGACGATTGCCGGGTGGCTTTCCCACGGAACTACACCGTGGTTACAGACCTTGAGTCCTGTCTTGAGATGGTCACTAAGAGAATTGCGGCCTGTGGGGCGGAATGTGGAGAACTGTGAACGGGGCGACATCATGAGATTCTCAAAGACATTACGGAGCATTCCATGGTTGGCCATGTTTGCCGTGTTGCTGGCCGAGTTTCCCCTTCTCGCCGAGGAGGACTACCGCGCCCATTTGGAGGAATGCTTGCAAGTGATGTGCAACCAGACCATTGGGTACCTGAAGATTGGGGGAATGGGAACGAAAAGCGGGAAGTTCTCCTCCCATACCCGGATCATCCAGGAACGGCAGAAAGATGGCACCGTGCGCCGGAGGGAAGAGCACCTTTTGGGGGAAGAAAAGCCATACCCGCCCCAGGAGCGTCTTCCTCCGGGATTCCTCAGTCGGATGGATTACTTCACAGACCAAGGATGGACTAGCGTATGGACTTCCCAGTTCACCCGGTGGGGAATCCGGGATCCCATGAGATATTACGAGATGCCGAAGGGAAGCATATCGGGAAGAGAGGAGGAGTTCCGGGGAAAGCCCTGCTGGGTGATCCTGGTGGAAGGGAAAGCCGGGGGGAAGAAGCGGTTCTGGGAGTATGTGGTGGAGAAGGAGAGGCATGTCCTCCACGAGAGGAGGGTCATCAATGAAGATGGCAGGCTGCTGATGACCACCGCGTATCAGGATTTCACCTTTTCACCGACCATCCCTCCCGATGCCTTTCAAGTTCCCAAGCTGGACAGGATCATTTTCCTCTCATCGCCGGAGGAATGGTGGGATGCGCGTATGCGGGTGATCAGAGAATTGTGGGAGGAAGCGGAAGCGGTTCTCCAGGGAAAGGCTCCCCCTAGAAAAAAAGAGCCCGCCCTCTCCCGCGCCTGGCGGCGCCTGCGCCGTTCTCCGGGCCGGACCGCCGCCTGCGGCGTCCTTCTTCTGGCGGTGCTCTCCCTGGGCACCGCCCTGGCGCTTAAGGTGTTCAAGAGAAAAGAAACCAGGGAGGTACCATGAGAGCAAGGACGAAATTTGATGAAGGACGGACTGGTGTGGAGCGGTGCTTCACTCTGGTGGAGTTGTTGACGGTCATTGGCATCATTGGCATTTTGGCCTCCCTGCTGTTGGGGGCGGTGTCCACGGCCCGGGGGCACGCCCGGCGCACCGCCTGTCTGAACAACCAGCGGCAGACCCTGCTGGCCATGCAGATGTATGCCGGGGATTTCAATGGCGACATGATGGTGTGTGCCGGCTTCAACGAGAACGACGTGTGGGCATACAAGGCGGTGCTGGGCACTTCCCCGAACTGGCGCAAGCAGGCGGTGGAGCGCTATGGACGGGCCTACGGGGGAAAGTTCTCCCTGGGGTATCTTCCGGAGCAGGCCACGAGTTGTCCCAATGGCCTCTTCGTCTCCTGGCGCACCACCTGGTGCTACGCCACTCCCCAGACCCACCGGGTCTGGCCCCGGGCCTACGGCGCCCTGGAGGGCGTGGTGACCTTGAAGGGATTTGACCAGATCTTCCGCTTCGACAGCTCACCCCTCTCCGCTTCCCGGACCTACGTCTTGAGCGATTCCTGCTTTGCGGAGCAGTCGAAGATCACCTACAATGGATACAAGCCGGATGTGGAGACCTATCGCATGCACACCGGCTCCTCCGGCGCCGACGAACTGGCGGCGGCCCGCCATGGACGCAAGATCAACGTGGGCTTCTGGGATGGCCACGGGGAATCCATGGGGTGCCAGGAGGCCGCCGAACTTTTCTCCAAAGGCACCAAGTCCACGGTCACCTACATTTTCGTGGACGGGTTCCTGGAGGAGTTCGAGACCTCCGGAAGCCTGGAGGATTAGCGTCTCTTTCCCCTTTTCTGCCGGAGATTTCGGGGGGAATGGGGAAATTTCTTGCGTGCGCGGGAGGTCAAGCCGGGAAAACGGGGCAAATTAACCTGCGTCCGTTTCGAGAGAGGGGCAGGGGAGGGGCCCCTGACTTTGCGTCGCCACATCCCATCATACCATCGCCATGGATTTCTACTATCAGGGGCAGTTGAGACTACAGCTCTTCGGGGTTTCTCCCAATGTGACGGCCACGGTCTTCGTCTTCATGCTGTTCCTGGCGCTGGGGGGGCTGGCCTTCGCCCGGGAACGCATCCCGGGAAAGCGCTGGCTTTGGGTGGGCATCCCCGGGTACCTCCTGTGCCTCCTGCTTCTGGAGGCCCTGCTGCTCACCTATTCCCGGGGAGGCATGGTGGCCCTGACGGCGGGATTGCTCCTGCTGGTCTGGAAGGAATGGCGCCTCCTGCTCCCCCTCCTGGTGCCGGCGCTCCTCCTGCTGGCTTTCACCCCCTCGGGCCTGAACCGGGTGAAGGACGTGGGAAATTTCCAGGACCGCTCCGTCGGAAACCGCCTGATTCTCTGGTATCATGGCTCGGGGATGGTTTTGGATTATTGGAGGAAAGGCGTGAGGACCGAGGCCTGCGGCACGCATTATACAAGATGGTATAAGCCGCTGAAACAGAAGGTGGAAGGATACTATGGCATGGTGAATGGCTATCTGACCTACATGGGCAACAATGGCCTGCCCAAGGCCTTCCTGGTCTTCTGGGGGATGTTCTTCCTTGTCTGCTGCGCCTTGGACCTGGGATATCTCAGGGGCGTCCCCTTCTACCGATGTCTGGGGGCGGGAATGATCTCCATGGCCGTCTGCGAGATCTTCAGCACCATGTTCATCTTTCCTCCCATCTACTGGTGCATGCGGGTCAGTGGAATCCTCGCCCTGGGCGGCGCGCTCTGGGTTCATCGCGGCGTCCTGCGTCGGCAGGCGGGGGCGTTGGCGGCTCTGGGGAAGAGGGGCGCGGCCCTGGCGGGCGCCAGCGCGGGCCTGGCCCTTCTCCCTTTGCTGGTGGTGGTGGTGATGGGCTCCTTCGCCCGCCGGGAACAGTATTACCGACGGACGACCGGGACGCTGTCCCTGGACGGCAAGGAGATGACCTATCAGCGGTTCACGGCGAATGCTCCCAATGGACGGTGGATTCTCCACCTGGCGGGAGACGTGCAGGAGGAGGCCCGCACCCGGATTCTGCCTCTGTGCCAGGAGGGATACGGGATCTTCGCCGTGGAGGACACGGAGAAATGGAACTCCGAGGAAATCGCCAGAAGACTTCCCCTGCTTCTCCAGAGACGGGAGGAAGACACCCCCTTCTCCGTCCTGATGCTCTCCGGCTCCCTCCCCTCCAACAGCGCTTTCCGATATTTCTGCACAAACCGTCCTGAGGAGATCAAGGCGCTGGTGCTCTGGGAACCGATCTGGCAACATCCTATGGAGGAACATTCCCTGGAGTCCATGAACATCCCCGAGGGATGCCATGTCCTCTTCCTGGAAGACGAGGAATGGGGACACGCCATGGGCGAGGCCTACCGGGAGACGCAGAGGGAGGGAGGCGCCATCCTGGTGCCGACGGGAGACGAACTTCCCCAGGCGTTGGGAACCGCTCTGGGGAAGGACATCCCCCAGGTGCCGTCGCCGTAAGGCCAGGGGAAACGGCCGGGGCGGCGCGCGCTGCCGCGGGAACACAGACCACACGGAGGCGCCTGCGGCGCCCGCAGACCACACGGAGGGCTGAAGACGGGGGGGGGACGGGGGCGTCCGGCTCCCCCCGGGTTTCTTCGGGGGGCTTGCAAATAGGCGGGCAGGGGTTATAGTAATGGCTCGTCTTTTCATGGCAGGCGTGTCATCCCCTTGACAGGGGAGGACATGGACCGTAGAAAAAGTGACATTTTTCGGGAGAGGACCTGCCACTTCTTACCGAAGAATGTCCGTTTTTAGGAACAAACACGATGGCAAAAAAAGTCACGGGTATCGTTCGCCTGCAGATTCCCGCCGGCGCCGCCAATCCCGCTCCCCCCGTGGGACCGGCATTGGGCCAGGCTGGCGTGAACATCATGGCGTTCTGCAAGCAGTTTAACGCTGCTACCCAGGGACAGGCCGGACTGGTGATTCCCGTGGTGATCACGGTCTATCAGGACCGTTCCTTCACCTTCATCACCAAGTCCCCTCCCGCCGCCGTGCTGCTGAAGAAGGCAGCGGGCGTCGCGGCTGGCGCCAAGACCCCGGGGAAGGAAAAGGTCGGCAAGGTCACCCGCAAGGACCTGGAGGCGATTGCGGAGACCAAGAAGGCTGACATGAACTCTCGCAGTGTCGAGGCGGCGGTCAAGATCATCGCCGGAACCGCCCGGAGCATGGGCATCGAGGTGGTGGAATGAAACGCAGAAGCAAGCTCTATCGCTCTCGCTGCGCGAATCTGGACCGCAGCAAGAACTACGCCTTCGAGGAAGGCATCAAGCTCCTGAAATCCATGCCCACCGCCAAGTTCGACGAGACCGTCGAGCTGGCCTTCGTGCTGGGCATCGACCCCCGCCAGTCCGACCAGATCGTCCGTGGAGCCGTGGTGCTTCCCCGGGGAACTGGCAAGACCCAGAAGGTGGTGGTGGTGGCCGACGGCCCCGCCGCCGACGCCGCGAAGGCGGCCGGCGCGGACGAGGTGGGCTACCAGGAACTCCTCCAGAAGATCAAGGGCGGCTGGCTGGACTTTGACATCCTCATCGCCACTCCCGCCGCCATGAAAGAGGTGCGTACCCTGGGCCGTGTGCTGGGTCCCCGCGGTTTGATGCCCAACCCCAAGACGGGCACCGTGACCGATGACACCGCCACTGCCGTCAAGGAGGCCAAGGCCGGACGTGTGGAATACCGTTGCGACAAGGCCGGATGCGTGATGATGCCCGTGGGCAAGCTCTCCTTCGAGGGCGAGGCCCTGCTGGACAACATCAACACCGCCTTCCGCACGATCCTCAAGGCCCGTCCCGCCGCCGTGAAGGGCGTCTACATGAGAGCGGCCACCCTGTGCTCCACCATGGGCCCGGGCATTCCGCTGGATGTGAACGCCAAGCTGAAGGAGAGGTAAGCCATGAGAGCAGAAAAAGTGCAGATGTTGGAAGTGGTGAAGGGGCTCCTCAAGGACAAGCCCGTCTTCATCATTGGCTTCGATGCTCTGACGGTTGCCGAGTTCAGCGAGTTCCGCACCAAGTTGTCGTCCCTGGGCGGCGAGGTCCATGTGGTCAAGAACACCTTGATCCGCAAGGCCGCCGAAGCCCTGGGGTACGATGGTCTGGCGCAGCAGAAGCTCGCCCTTGCCAGTGCCGTGGTCAGCGGAGACGCGGACCCCGTGGCGTTGGCGAAGGCGGTGAAGGAGCTGTCCAAGAGCGCCATCCGGGATGACAAGAGCCCCAAGGTCACCATCAAGGCCGGCTGGCTGGAAGGCCAGGCCCTTTCCGGCGCCGACGTGGAGGCTTTGGCGGAGCTGCCGCCCCGGGAGGCCCTTCTTGCCCAGTTGCTGGGTCTGCTGCAGGCTCCCGCCGGTCAGTTGGTTCGCGTCCTCAATGCGAAGTTGTCGAGTGTTGTGTACGTCTTAAATGCTTTCTTGCAGAAGAAAGAGCAAGCCGCTTAAAACAGAGGAAACTACTACAATGGCTGATGAAAAGATCGAGTTGACTGCCGAAATGGAGCAGTTTGTGAGCTACATCGAGGGACTCACCGTCCTGGATCTCTCCAAGCTGGTGAAGGCTCTTGAGGAGCGCCTGGGTGTCTCCG
This sequence comes from Oligosphaeraceae bacterium, assembly GCA_051884615.1. GTDB lineage: Bacteria > Verrucomicrobiota > Lentisphaeria > Oligosphaerales > Oligosphaeraceae > UBA1724. The sequence continues at coordinate 17,589 of JBJEVT010000024.1, read as the reverse complement.
CCGCCGCCCCCGTGGCCGTGGCCGCCGCCGCCCCCGCCGCCGCCGCCGCTCCCGTGGAGGAGAAGACCGAGTTCGACGTGATCCTGGTGGACGCCGGCGCCCAGAAGATCCCCGTGATCAAGGAAGTCCGCGCTCTGACCGGTCTGGGCCTGAAGGAGGCCAAGGACCTGGTGGACGGTGCTCCCAAGGCTCTGAAGACTGGCGCGACCAAGGAAGAGGCCGAGCAGATCAAGGCCAAGCTGGAAGCTGCCGGCGCCAAGATCGAGGTCAAGTAGCCATGGAGCTGTCGTTCACGGCAGCGTAGTGGTCGTCGCCGCAGAGGCGTTTTCCCCTGGGGGATTGTCCTCTGCGGCGCTTTTGCGCCCTGGTGTCTGGCGACGCCGGGGCGCCTTCGGCTCTCCCTGGCAGGGAAGGGATTTTCTGCCCGGGAGAGCCGGAGAAATCCAGAAGTGGAGAGCATTTTTCCGCACCGTGCGTTCCGGGTTCCGGGAGAGGGGTGGTGAGACGAAGTAGATCGCCCCAGAATTATGAGAGGAGCCCTGGGTTTTCGTGGTGCGGGGGTGTTTCTGCGCGCCGCTGGCGTGTCCTGTCCCCTGTGTGATTGCGTGGGGGCGGGGCGTGTCTTTTTCGTGTGCGAGGGGAGGGCGGGTGTCCTCCCCGGTCTGGTTTCCCCCGTGTCCGGCTTTTCGCCGGGGCGCCCCTGGCGTCCGGCCTGTTTTTCCCATTGAATCCGGTTCGTCGTCCGTTTTCGTCCGGGGGCATTGTGCTCCCCCGGTCCTGTCCGGGCGTCGTTTTTCCCCCATCCCCCCCCCATCCCCCTGTGGCAACAGAAGGAGCAAGATGAAAGGCGAGCGCATCAACTTCGGCCGTCTGAAGGAAGTCCTTCCCATTCCCGACCTCATCAGCCTGCAGACCAAGGCCTACGCGGACTTCCTGCAATTGGACGTCCCGCCGGAGAAGCGGAAACGGGCCGGTCTCCAGGAAGTCCTGATGGATTTCTTCCCCCCTCCCAGCAGCGACGGCCGGGCGGGCTGCGGCGTGGAGTTCGTCAGCTATGAAATCCGGGTGGGGGAGAGGAATCTCTCCGAGCTGCTGAAGTCCGGCGGCACCTACCAGGGCGAGCTGTTCGTCACCTTCAGGATGCGGGGCGCCAGCAACAAGGACACCCACGAGGAGACCATCCGCATGGGGCACATTCCCCTGATGACTCCCAGCGGCTCCTTCATCATCAACGGCAGCGAGCGGGTGATCGTCAGCCAGCTCCACCGCTCCCCCGGCGTGTGCTTCGAGAGCACCCACCACGCCAGCGGAAAGAACATCTACAGCTACAAGATCCTCCCCGACCACGGCTCCTGGCTGGAAGTCCAGTTCGACATCAAGGACATGATGTACATCTATCTGGACCGGAAGCGCCGCCGCCGCAAGTTCCTGGTCTCCGTCTTCCTCCGGGCCTTCGGCTACAACAGCAACAAGGAGATCCTGGACGCGGTCTACGGCGTGAAGGAGAAGAAGGTCTCCGACCTCATGAAGGACTCCGACCCCGCCCACTTCACCAACGTGGAGGAGGTGGTGAACCCCGAGGACAAGTCCGAGCGCCTTCTGGGCGCCCTGGAGCCCCTGAGCCAGGAGTACCTGGCCACCCTGAAGGAGGCCGGCGTGAAGAAGATCTGCGTGGTGGACACCAACGAGATCGGCGACTACTTCATCAAGTGCCTCCAGAACGACAGCACCATCACCCAGGAGGATGCCCAGCGGGAGATCTACAAGCGGATGCGCCCCAGCGATCCCGCCAACGCCACCAACGTCCGGGCCCTCTTCGAGCGGATGTTCCAGGATGTCCATCGCTACGACCTGGGCCTGGTGGGCCGCTTCAAGCTCAACCAGCTCCTCCACATCCAGGTGGACAAGAACGAGCGCACCCTGACCAAGGAGGACATCGCCGCCGCCACCCGGGAGCTGATGCGCCTCTACAAGAGCGGGGGCAAGCAGGACGACATCGACCATCTCTCCCGCCGCCGCATCCGCACCATCGGCGAACTGCTGCAGAACCAGTGCCGCGTGGGGCTGAACCGGGTGGCCAACCTGGCCCGGGAGCGCAAGAACAACCGGAACGTGGAGATGGGGAACGTCACCATCAGCAGCCTCATCGCCCCCAAGGGCTTCGAGAGCGCCATGACGGACTTCTTCCAGCACAACCAGCTCTCCCAGTTCATGGACCAGACCAACTGCCTCTCTGAACTGACCAACAAGCGCCGACTCTCCGCCCTGGGCCCCGGAGGCCTCACCCGCGACCGCGCCGGCGCCGAAGTCCGCGACGTCCACGCCAGCCATTACGGCAGAATCTGCCCCATCGAGACGCCCGAAGGCCCCAACATCGGTCTGATCTCCAGCCTGGCCCTCTACGCCCAGCTGGACGAGTTCGGATTCATCCGCACCCCCTACTGCCGGGTGAAGAACGGACAGGTGGTCACCGACAAGAAGGGACAGCCCGAAATCGTCTACATGAAGGCCGACGAGGAGGAGGAGCACGTGATCGCCCAGGCCAACGCGCCGCGGGACGAGAAGGGCTTCTTCATCAAGGACTACGTCCTGGGCCGCAAGGGCGGCGAGGCCGGCGAGTTCCTCGCCTCGGAAGTGGACTTCATCGACGTCTCCCCCAAGCAGATGATCTCCGCCGCCGCCAGTGTCATCACCTTCCTGGAGCACGATGACGCCAACCGCGCCCTCATGGGCTGCAACATGCAGCGCCAGGCCGTGCCCCTGATGCGTCCCGAAGCTCCCCTGGTGGGCACCGGAATGGAGGGCGTCATCGCCCGCTACTCCCACGCCATCCAGGCGGCCACCCGGGACGGCGTGGTGGCCTGGGCGGACGGCACCAAGGTGATCGTCACCCCCGACGGCAAGCTGCCCGCGGGAACCACCGCCGCCGACTACACCGAGAGTCTGGACAAGGAGGACATCCAGGTCTACCTCCTCTTCAAGTTCCTGCGCTCCAACGCCTGCACCCTGGTGAACCAGCGGCCCATCGTCCAGGCCGGACAGAAGGTCCGCAAGGAGCAGCCCCTGGCGGACGGCGCCTGCACCGACGGCGGCGAGCTGGCCCTGGGCCGGAACGTCCTGGTGGCCTTCATGTCCTGGCGCGGCTACAACTACGAGGACGCCATCATCATCAGCGAGAAGCTGGTGCAGGAGGACATCTACACCTCCGTGCACATCAACCTCCAGGAGGTGGAGGTGCGTCCCACCAAGCAGTCGCAGCCCGAGGAAATCACCCGCGACATCCCCAACGTGGCCGCGGAGACCCTCAGCAATCTGGACACGGAGGGCGTCATCCGTCTGGGCGCCGTGGTGAAGCCCGGCGACGTCCTGGTGGGCAAGGTCACTCCCAAGCAGGAGGGCGAGCTGGCTCCCGAGGAGCGTCTGCTGAAGGCCATCTTCGGCGAGAAGTCCAGCGATGTGAAGGACACCTCCCTGAAGACCGAGCCCGGCAACGACGGCGTGGTGATGGATCTGCGCATCCGGCGCAACCAGGATCCCACCAAGGTGAAGATGAACAAGAGCGAGCTGCGCAACAGCCAGAACGAGACCCGGGAGAAGTACCGCCAGAAGCGGAGCATGATCCAGGACGAGCTGGTGAAGGAGCTGGCCGACAAGTTCTCCGGCGGCAAGCTGTCCGTGGAGGTCACCTACACCAATGACAGCCACGAGGTGGAGATCCTCATCCCCGCGGACCGGAAGATCACCAAGCAGATGCTCTCCAACCTGGCCAGCAACTACGAGCGGTACCAGATGCCCGAGGGCAAGGAGAAGGACGAGATCGAGGAGATCGTCAAGAAGTACCGCGGCCGCCTCCGGGAGAACGAGCGCTGCTGCAAGGAGGCCATCGAGCTCCTGGAGAAGAACGAGGGCGCCGAGCCCGGCAAGATCTCCCATGTGAAGGTCTACATCGCCAGCAAGCGCCGCCTCTCCATCGGCGACAAGATGGCCGGCCGTCACGGAAACAAGGGTATCGTCTCCAAGATCGTCCCCGTGGCGGATCTGCCCTTCATGGCGGACGGCACCCCCGTGGAAATCGTCCTGAACCCCATGGGCGTTCCCTCCCGAATGAACATCGGACAGGTCTTCGAGACCCACGCCGGCTATGCCGCCAAGGTCCTGGGCATCACCGTGGCCACCCCGGCCTTCGACGGCATGCCCGAGGAGCGCATGGTGGACCTGCTGGAGCGCGCCCGCCTGGTGAAGATCGCGGAGGCCGCCGGCAAGGCCGTCCCCGAGAAGATCATGGAAGGTCTGCGGAAGGTGGAGGGCAAGGATGTGGAGAAGGCCAAGGCGGACCTGCGGAAGCTCATCGAGCAGGCCGGCTGGAAGGTCGGCCCCCGGAACGACGCCATCGGCACCGGCGGCAAGGTGGTGGATGCCAACGGCACCGACCGCACCGACGACTTCGTGGACATCGACGGCAAGACCCGCCTCTACGACGGACGCACCGGCGACGCCTTCGAGCAGAGGGTCATGGTGGGCCAGATCTATATGCTGAAGCTGGACCACCTGGTGGTGAACAAGATCCACGCCCGCGCCGTGGGACCCTACTCCCTGGTGACCCAGCAGCCCCTGGGCGGCAAGGCCCAGGGCGGTGGACAGCGCTTCGGAGAAATGGAGGTCTGGGCCCTGGAGGCCTATGGCGCCGCCTACACCCTCCAGGAGATGCTGACCGTCAAATCCGACGACATCATCGGACGCACCAAGATCTACGACTCCATCATGAAGGGCAACAACGAACTGGTGCCCGGAGTGCCCGAGTCCTTCAACGTGCTGCGCCGGGAGATGATGAGTCTCTGTCTGGACGTCCGCATCCAGCGCGCCGCCGCCAATATGGCGTAGACGGAGACCAGCCCCTCCCCTTCCCAGTGTGGCGGGCCCTCCGGGACCCGCCGAAATACCCCCCTTTCCTGAGGATAAACAGTGGATACTCTGATGAACAAAACCGATTCCGCGGCCGATGTGGATGTGCTGAAGGACTCCAACAGTGTCTCCATCAGCGTGGCCTCCCCCGACATCATTCGCAAGTGGAGCCACGGCGAGGTCAAGAGCCCGGAAACCATCAACTACCGCACCTTCAAGCCCGAGAGGAACGGCCTCTTCTGCGAGCGCATCTTCGGACCCCAGAAGGACTTCGAGTGCAGCTGCGGAAAATACAAGCGGGTGAAGTACAAGGGCGTGGTCTGCGAGACCTGCGGCGTGGAAGTCACCCAGGCCCGGGTGCGCCGCGAGCGCATGGGCCACATCGAGCTGGCGGTGGGCGTCTCCCACGTCTGGTTCTACAAGTGCGCTCCCTCCCGCCTGGGACTGCTCCTGGGCATGGGGCAGAACGCCCTGGAGGAGGTCCTCTACTACGAGAAGTTCGTGGTGACCGATCCCGGTGACACCCCCCTCGCCAGGCAGAGCCTCCTTACCGAGGAGGAATACAAGGAACAGCAGGCCGTCTACGGCGACGCCTTCAAGGCGGCCATCGGCGCCGAGGCCATCGAGGCCTTGATGCCCACCCCCGAGGAGCTGCCCGCCCTGCGGGACGCGCTGGCCGAGGAGCTGGCCTCCACCAAGAGCAAGCAGAGCCGCACCCAGATCGTGAAGCGCATCCGTCTCATCGAGGGCTTCATCAAGAACAAGATGGACCCCCGCTGGATGATCCTCCACGTCCTGCCTGTCATCCCCCCCGACCTGCGACCCCTGGTGCCCCTGGAAGGCGGCCGCTTCGCCACCAGCGACCTCAACGACCTCTATCGCCGCGTCATCAACCGGAACTCCCGCCTCCGCAGCCTGAAGCAGATCCCCACCCCCCCCGTCATCATCCGCAATGAACAGCGGATGCTCCAGGAGGCCGTGGACGCCCTGCTGGACAACGGCCGCCACGGCCGCGCCGTCACCGGCACCGGCAACCGCCCCCTGAAGTCCCTCACCGACATGCTGAAGGGCAAGCAGGGCCGCTTCCGCCAGAACCTGCTGGGCAAGCGCGTGGACTACTCCGGCCGTTCCGTCATCGTGGTGGGTCCCGAGCTGAACATCAACCAGTGCGGGCTGCCCAAGGAGATGGCCCTGCGCCTCTTCGAGCCCTTCATCATCCATCGCCTCCGGGAGCAGGGCAAGGTGACGACGGTGCGGAATGCCAAGCGCTGGATCGAGGCGCGCCGGAAGGAAGTGTGGGACGTGCTGGACGAGGTGGTCACCGGCCATCCCATCCTCCTGAACCGCGCCCCCACCCTCCACCGGATCTCCATCCAGGCCTTCGACCCCATCCTCATCGACGGCCAGGCCATCCGCCTCCATCCCCTGGTGTGCGCCGCCTTCAACGCCGACTTCGACGGCGACCAGATGGCCGTCCACGTGCCTCTCTCCAACGAGGCCCAGCTGGAGGCCAAGCTCATCATGCTCTCCCCCAACAACATCTTCTCCCCGGCGGACGGACGCCCCCTGGCGCTGCCCTCCCAGGACATGGTGCTGGGCATCTACTACCTGTGCTACGAGGACGAAACCCGGAAGGCCGCCTTCCTGGCCAAGCCCGCCCACGAGCAGCCCCACTACGACACCTACGAGGAGGTCCTCCAGGCCATGGACGCCCACCGCATGGCCAACGAGAACAACCACAATGCCCGGGAACCCATCCCCGTGGGGCTGGACATCCACGACTTCTTCTACTTCAAGAACCCGTACTACCGGGATCCCGCGGAGCAGGCCCGGCTGGACGCCCTGGAGGGAGCCGAGAAGCTCCGCCAGGAGGCCGAGGACCGGAAGATGGTCTGGGGCAACCGGAAGGAGCGCTGGGTGGTCACCACGCCCGGACGCATGATCTACCACGAGATCTGGCCCGGCGTGCTGGGCTTCTGGAACAAGCCCGCCAAGAAGAAGGACATCCAGGGCATGATCAAGCAGTGCCACGAGATCTGCGGCCACGACGAGCTGCTGCCTCTCCTGGACCGCCTGAAGAACCTGGGATACGCCTGGGCCACCCGCTCCGGATTCTCCATCGCCATCGCCGACATGCTCATCCCCGCCAACAAGGAGACGCGCATCCAGGCCGCCAACCAGGATGTGGAGAACGCCCGCCAGGAGAAGCTCCAGGGCTCCATCGACGAGAATGTGCGCCGCCAGCGCTGCATCGACACCTGGGACAACGTCCGCAAGCAGCTGGGCGAGGACCTGGAGGTGACCCTGAAGGCCAACGGCGGCCGCCCCGGCATCAACTCCGTGTGGGCCATGATGGATTCCGGAGCCCGAGGCTCCAAGGACCAGGTCACCCAGCTGGGCGGCATGCGCGGTCTGATGTCCAACACCAGCGGCGACATCGTGGAGACCCCCATCGTCCATAACTTCCGGGAGGGCCTCACCGGTCTGGAATACTTCAACTCCACCCACGGCTCCCGGAAGGGCATGGCCGACACCGCCCTGAAGACCGCCGACGCCGGCTACATGACCCGCCGCCTGGTGGACGTGGCCCACGACGTCATCTGCACCGAGGAGGACTGCGGCACCGCCAACGGCATCTGGCTCTCCGCCCTCAAGGATGGCAACAAGGAGACCAAGTCCCTGGCCGACCGCATCGTGGGACGCTTCTCCGCCGACAACATCTACGACAGCATGAACAACCTGATCGTGGGCGCCGGCGAGGAGATCACCCCCTTCATCGCCAACCGCCTGAAGGAGGCCGGCTACGAAAAGGTCCACATCCGCTCCGTGCTCACCTGCGAATCCCACCGGGGCGTCTGCGCCAAGTGCTACGGACGCAACCTGGCCACCGGCGAAATGCCCATGGAGGGCGACGCCCTGGGCATCATCGCCGCCCAGTCCATCGGCGAACCCGGCACCCAGCTGACCCTCCGTACCTTCCACTCCGGCGGCACCGCCTCCACCAACGCCTCCGACAAGGAGATCACCGCCAAGTGGGAGCAGGTCTCCCCCGAACTGCGCAGCAAGCTGGACGAGCTGGAGAACCGCGCCAAGTCCTCCAAGTGGAGCGACAAGAAGCGGAACGACGAACGCCGCAAGCTGGAGAAGCGGGAGAACGTGGCCTTCCTCGTCTTCGAGGGACTGGACACCATCCTGGAGGGCCCCGGAGAGGACGGCGACAAGACCCGCTACGTGGCCTCCCGCGACGGACGCATCCACGCCAAGGTGGCTCTCTTCCCCCGCAACAGCAAGGAGCCCATGATGGGCGACGTGGACCTGGCGGTCTTCGACATCCCCTACGGCGCCGTCCTGAAGGTGAAGGACGAGCAGCTGGTGAAGCCCGGAGACCTCCTGGCCATCATCGACCCCTACACCAATCCCACCATCGCCCGCACCAAGGGCTTCATCAAGTACCAGGACCTCATTGACGGCCAGACCATCCGGAAGACCTTCAACCGGCAGTCCGGCAAGCACGAGATCACCGTCATCCAGCATCCCGAGGACACCCATCCCACCCTGCTCATCGTCAACGAGGAGGGCGATGTTCTCCAGAACGAGCCCCTCTCCGAAGGCGCCCAGATCCTCTTCTCCGACGGCGAGGAGATCCTGGGACCCCAGTACATCGCCAAGACGCCCAAGAGCCAGGTCAAGACCTCCGACATCACCACCGGTCTGCCCCGCGTGGCCGAACTCTTCGAGGCCCGACGCCCCAAGGACGCCGCCGTGCTGGCCCAGATCAGCGGCATCGTGAAGACCAGCGGCACGGTGAAGAACAAGACCAAGGTCTATGTGGTGGACATGGAGACCGCCGTCCGGGACGAAAAGGGCGACATCGACATCATGAAGTCCCCCATCAAGGCCGAACACCAGATTCCCCCCGGGAAGCACATGGTGGTGGTCAACGACGACCTGGTGAATGCCGGCGACTGCCTGACGGACGGCGCCCCCGTCCTCCAGGAGTTCCTGGACATCTGCGGACCCCAGCGTCTGCAGGCCCTGCTGGTGGAGTCCGTCCAGCGCGTGTATCTCTCCCAGGGCGTGGGCATCAACGACAAGCACATCGAGGTCATCGTGCGCCAGATGATGCGGAAGATCCGCATCAACGACCCCAAGGACACCACCTTCCTCTTCGGCGAGACGGTGGACATGCGGGCCTTCAACGCGGTGAACGACAAGGTGGTGGCGGAAGGCAAGATGCCCGCCGACGGCCAGCAGATTCTCCAGGGAATCACCAAGGCCTCCCTGGCCACCGACTCCTTCATCAGCGCGGCCTCCTTCCAGGACACGCCCCGCATCCTCACCGAGGCGGCGACCCTGGGACGGGTGGACTACCTCCACGGCTTCAAGGAAAACGTGATCATGGGTCACCTGATCCCCGCCGGCACCGGATACTACAAGATCCAGAACCCGGTCCTGAAGACCATGGACGCCGACGGCAACGTCAGCGAAATCAGCGATGACGGCAACCACATGGCCGAGCCCGGAGATCCCTACGAAGACCAGAACATGGATCTGAACATGAGCAGTCTGGCCAGCGAAAAGGATCTGGTGGAGCAGGACCTGAACATCAGCACCGGAAAGGAGATGGGCCTCTTCGATTTCGGCCCCGACGGCTCCGCGGATGACGCGAAGCTGCTGGACGATCTGGAATAGCCCCCGCCCCGAAGGGGCCTCCCTCCCCCGGCCCCGCATCCCCTCCGCCTCTCCCTGGCTTTCCAGGAGGGGCGGAGTTTTTTTGTGTCTCCCTCCCTTCTTCCCCGAACCCTCACGGCCATGCACATCGACGCCCTGGCTCCCGCCTCCCTGCACCGCTTCGTCCTTCCCCGGGAGGAAGGGGGGCACGTCGCCACCTTCTCCCTGCCCCTGGCGGACATCCAGGGGCATTGGACGCCCAAACATGCCTGGCCCCAGTTCTTCCTGCCCTGGAATCTGGCGGTGGAGGCCTCCGCCCAGTCGGACTATCCGGCCCTGGCCTTTGTGAACACCCAGGGCATCTGCCGGGGGCTGGTGGCGCTTTCCCAGCTGAAGCGGGAGAGCCTCATCACGGCCCGGATGAACCAGGAGAAGGGCACCTACGACATCACGGTGGAGTCGCTGCCCTCCGCGGAGCCCGTGGAGCTGGTGGTGGACTGCCGCCCCCTTCCCTGGATGGAGGCCCTGGCCCAATGGCGGGATGGCCTGGGGGTGGCGCGCCCCGCCGTGCCCCGGGAGGCATGGGAGCCCGTCTTCTGCACCTGGTATGCCGTCCATGCGGCGGTGGAGCAGAGGTGGGTGGAGGAGAATGCCCGTCTGGCGGCCTCCCTGGGCATGGGGACGCTGATTGTGGATGATGGCTGGTGCTTTGACGAGGCGAAGCGGGTTTCCCCCGCCACCATCGGGGACTGGTATGAGAATGTGGGGGAGTGGGAGCTCTCCACGGTGAAATTCCCGGATTTCAACCGCCATGTGGAGCGCGTCCACCAGATGGGGATGCGCTATCTCCTGTGGGTGGCCCCCTTCCTGGTGGGCAAGAAGAGCCGGCATTTCCGGGAAATGCCCCAGTCCCTCCTTCCCGGGGAAATCCGGGAGGGATACCGCCTCCTGGATCCCGCCTCGCCCCAGGCCGACCTTGTGCTCCGGCGCATGGAGCGCCTGCTGCGCCAAACTCCCGTCGACGGCCTGAAGGTGGATTTCCTGGACCAGATCGAGCCCAGCCGGGAAACCCCCACCAGCGCCCATGTCCTGGCTTTCGTGGAGCGCCTCCATCGGACCATCCTCCGGGAACGCCCCCGGGCCCTGGTGGAGTTCCGGCAATCCTACGCCACCCCGGCGATGCTTCCCTTCGCCACCCAGTTCCGCGCCGGAGACGTCCCCTTCGACTTCCTCGCCAATTTCCGGAACATGTCCCTGATCCGTCTGGCCATCGGGGAGGGAACCCCCGTCCATGCCGACCCCGTCTACTGGGCGCCCGGGGAAAGCCTGGCCAACATCTCCCGCCATCTCGTGGCCTCCCTGCTGGGCGTCCCCATGCTCTCCATGGACCTCGCGAAGCTCTCTTCCCGGGAGCGGGAGATCATCGCCTTCTGGCTGGGATTCTACCGCCAGAACATGGCCGCCTATCAGACGGGACGCTGGCGTCTGCGCCCCCTGGGAAGCCAGGCGGGATACGCCCTCCTGACCGCTCCGGGCGCCTCCTCCGTGGCCATCCTCCAGGAACCCGCCCTCCTGCCCGAGCTCCTGCCCCGGATGAAGAAAGGCGACTTCCTGCTGAATCTTTCCGGAAGCACGCTGCCCGTGCCGGGAGGGGAGATTCTCTTCCGTCCCGAACCAGGGGCGGGGCAGGGGGGCGTGCCCGCCGGCGGCGCCGCCAGACTCTGATGCCGGCCCGCTCCGGAGCGGAAAAATCCTCCCCGGGGAGGAAGCTTGGCAAAAAATCGGCGGGGTCGTTTGCAAACTGGGAGAAATGTTTTATCTTAACCCCGCTTTCCGACGAAAGGAGGGAAGCCGAGGTCCGAAAGATGCGGGCATAGCTCAGTTGGTAGAGCGCTACCTTGCCAAGGTAGCTGTCGACGGTTCGAGTCCGTTTGCCCGCTCCATCTTTTCCCGGTCTCCGATTTTCTGCGGGCATAGCTCAGTTGGTAGAGCGCTACCTTGCCAAGGTAGCTGTCGACGGTTCGAGTCCGTTTGCCCGCTCCATCTTCCTGCCAGGGAAAAGCCGCCAGAGCGCCACGCTTCGGCGGCTTTTTCGTTCCTCCCCCTCCCACTTCTCCCTCCCCCCCGCGTCCCCATGCCTATTCCTCCGGAAATCCTGAAGCGGCTGGGGGAGTGCCGGATTCTGGCGCCCCGTCTCATGGAGGGGCTGCCCCTGGCGGGCATCCAGCGCAGCCGGCGCCCCGGGGAGGGATTGGAATTTCATCACTATCGACCCTACATGGCGGGGGACAGTCTGCGCCATCTGGACTGGCGTCTCTATGGGCGGGGCGGCGGCCTCTCCGTGCGGGTCCAGACCCCCGACGCTCCCGGACGCTTCGCCCTCCTGCTGGACGCCTCCGCTTCCATGGGCTACCAGGGCGTCCACTCCTCCTGCGGCAAACTGGCCTACGCCTCCCTCCTGGCCGCCTGTCTGGGATGGGTGGCATCCCGCCAGGGAGAGCAGCTGGGACTCTTCGCCTATCGACGGACGCTCCTGGAGGAATCCGGGGAACGACTCTCCTTCGAGATGCTGTGCGCGCGCCTGGACGCCCTGGAGGGAAAGGCCGCGGAAACCGGCGCGCCGGACGCCGCCCTCCAGGCCTGCGGGGATTTTCTGGCGGGGCGGGGCGTCGCCCTCTGGCTTTCCGATTTCCTGGAGGAGGAGGAACAACTGGCCTTCCGTCTCCGCAGCCTCCGCTCCGCTTGCAGCGGGGTCTATGCCATCCAGGTGCTGGACTGGGACGAGGTCCATCTCCCCTTCCAGGAGGTGCGCCTCTTCCGGGATCCGGAGCGCCGCCGGATGGAGGTGGAGGCCCTGGCGCCCCTGGCGCGCAAGGAATATCAACAACGCCTCCGGGAACACCAGGCCCGCATCCAGACCATCTTCCAGCAGGAGGAAATCCCCCTGCTGAGCCTCACCACGCGGGAAGATCCGGGAACCGCCCTGGCGGCTTTCCTGGCCACCAGGAAAGGAGACCCGCCGCCCTCCCTGCGCGCCAGGTGAGGAAAACAAGTTTCGTGGAATACATTAAGCCTCGTTTCCCTTTGACCCGCCACCCCGCCTCCGCGTCCGCGGAAAGGCCGCTCTCTCCGGCGGCGGGGCTCCTCTCCTGTCCATCCCCCCTCTTTGTCTGACGCCTCCCCCGCCATGCCAGGGGAGACCACAGGTTTCTATGCTGAATAAACATACCGTGGAGAAAATCGGCGGGACGTCCATGTCCCGCTTCGGCGAAGTCATGCGGAATGTCATCATCGGACACCGCAGACCGGAGGATTACTACAACCGGATCTTCATCGTCTCCGCCTACGGGGGAATCACCAATCTCCTCCTGGAGGACAAGAAGACCGGGGCCCCCGGCGTCTACGGACGGTTCGCCATGGACGATTCGGCCTGGGAGCAGGCCCTGGAGACGGTGCGGCAGAGCATGCTGGAGTACAACCGCTCCTTCGTGAGCATCGGACTGGACCAGACCGCCGCCGATGATTTCGTGAACCGACGGATCGACGGGGTCTGCGAGTGCCTCCACGACCTGACCAATCTCCGCTCCTTCGGCCACTTCGACCACAAGAGCTTCCTGCCCCAGACCCGGGAGCTCCTCAGCGCCGTGGGCGAGGCCCAGAGCGCCTTCAACTCCGCGAACATCCTCCAGCGAAACGGCGTGAACGCGCGCTTCGTGGACCTCACCGGCTGGAAGGTGGATTCCCTCCCCACCTTCGACGACGCCATCCTGGAGGCCTTCAAGGACATCGACCTGAGCCAGGAACTCCCCATCGTCACGGGATATGTGAAATACGACGAGGGGATCATGACCCACTTCGACCGGGGCTACAGCGAGATCACCTTCAGCAAGATCGCGGTGCTCACCAAGGCCCGGGAGGGCATCATCCACAAGGAGTACCACCTCTGCACCGGAGATCCCAAGGTCATCGGCACGGACAAGGTGAAGATCATCGGCCACACGAATTTCGACATCGCCGACCAGCTCTCCGACCTGGACATGGAGGCCATCCACTCCAAGGCATCCAAGGACATGGAGCAGTGCGGAATCCCCATCCGGGTAAAAAACGCCTTCGACCCCGAAAATCCCGGCACTCTCATCAGCTGCGACTACATCTCCCCCACTCCCCGGGTGGAGATGATCTGCGGACGGAGCGACGTGGTGGGCATCGAGGTGGTGGATCCGGAGATGGTCTCCAAGCCCGGATATGACTACACCCTGCTGCAGAGCTTCGTGGACTATCGCATCAGCTATGTGACCAAGACTACCAACGCCAACACCATCACCCATTTCGTGCCCAGCAAGAAGATGCCCATCGAGGGGTGCATGGAGGATATCCGGCGCCGTCTGCCCCAGGCCTCCATCTACTCCTTCCCGGCGGCCATCGTCTCCATCATCGGCACCAACATGAAGATCCCCGGCTTCCTCTCCAAGGCGGCCAAGGCCCTCTCCGACGCCCATATCAACACCCTGGCCATGGTGCAGTCCCCCCGCCAGATCAACATGCAGTTCATCGTGCGCCGGGAGGATTTCCATAAGGCGCAGATCTCTCTGCATCGTGCGCTGGTGGAGGATGTGGAGTAGGGAGAGCCGCTCTCCCCGCCTCCTCCCGTTCCAGAACTCCCCGGAGAGGCGCGACGGTCTTCCGTCGCCATCGTCTCCGGGCCCGCAGGGCGGTCTTTCCCCGAAACGCAGGGGAGGCCGCCCTGGTCCGTTTCCGGAACACGGCCCGCCCCCGCCAGGCAGACACCTCCCCCGTCTCTTCCCGCCCTCATGCCCCTCTCCCTCCTCTTCCCTCTCCGGCGTCCCGGCGCCCTTCTCGCCCTGTGGTTCCTCGTGCTTCTGGCGGGAAACGCCCCGGCTCAGGAGGCCCCCGGCACCGAGCTCCGGGGGGCCTGGATACACTCTCCCCGGGGAATCCCGGGATGGGGATGGGACGCCACGGTGAAGACCCTGGCGGACAACGGCTTCAATGCCCTCTTCGCCAATCTCTCCTGGACGGTCTCCGGAGACTATCCCAGCCAGTTCTCCCAACCCCATCCCTCCCTGGTCCGGGAGGACGGCACGGTCCAGGATCTCCTCCAGGAATGTCTGGACGCCTGCCGCAAATATGGCGTCCAGCTCCACGTCTGGGTGGTGGTGTGCAACATGGGGGACCATACGCCGGAACCGGTGAAGGAGGCCCTGCGCCGGGCGGGACGCACCCAGGAGGACAGCCAGGGCGCCCCCTCCGACTATCTGGCCCCCCAGCTCCCGGAAAACCAGGAGCTCCTTCGCCAGGTCCTCGTCGAACTGGTCACCAAATACCCCGTGGATGGCGTCCATCTGGACTACATCCGCTACCCCCTGGGGGAATACGACTGCTCCCCCGCCGCCAAACGGGATTTCCAGAAGGCCCTGGGACGCCCCGTGGCGAAGTGGCCCCGGGCGGTCATGCCCGGAGGCGCCCTGCGGGACGCCTATCGCCAATGGTGCCGGGACAATGTCACCGCCCTGGTGCGGGTGGCGCGCCAGGCCCTGCGGGAGGCGCGGCCGGAGGCGGCGCTCTCCGCCGCCGTCTACGGATATTGGCCGGGGGCCAGGGAGACCGTGGCCCAGGATGCGGCCGCCTGGGTGGAGGAGGGGCTGGTGGATTTCCTCTGCCCCATGAACTACAGCGGAAAGCCCCAGGAGGCCGCCAAGTGGCTGACCGCCCAGGTCGGGGTGGTCGACGGCCGCATCCCCCTCTATTCCGGCCTGGCCAACTACATGTGCGAGACGCCGGAGGCCCTGCGCCAGGAGATCCGGGACACCCGGACCCTGGGAGCGGAGGGATTCGTGTGCTTCCAGCTGAAGGAGAACTTCGCCCGGGATTGGCTCCCCATTCTGGGAGCCAATGAGACCGCCCGGAAGGCGCCCCCCCCGCGGCGCTGGAACGCCCCGCGCCCCGCCTGGCAATGGTCGGGGGGAGAGTGGAGGGTCCCTCCCTGGTATCTCTTCTGGGAACGGGAGGGATGGACGCCCCTGGTCTGCCAGGTGACCTTCCCGGAGGAATGGACTCCCCTGGACCGGAAGGCGCTCCGGCCGGTCCTCCTTCTCCAGGGCTCCCCCGCCCCCGTCCAGGGAAAGGTCCGCTGGCTGGGGGAACGCACCCTCCAGCTCTCCTTCCCCCCCTCGGAGGCGGGACTCTATCAGTGGCATCTGGAGGAAAAGGACGGGGCGGGAAAAGGCTCCCCCATCCTCTGGAAGTCCACCCCCTTCCTCTGGAAAAAGGAGGGGAGGACACGCTAGCTCCCTCCCCGGACAGGCTCCCCGTTTCGCCGGAAAGGGGAGCCTTCGTTTTTTCCCCCCAAGCCGGTCGCGGGAGGGGCGGGAAAGCACCCGGACGGGGCGACAGACCCGGGAATCCGGCATATATTCCCCGCTTTACGGACTCCTTGGTTTCCCCGGTGGAAGCCAGGGCGCTCCTCGTTCCATCTCCCCCTTCCACAAGGGGACGACGGGATGGGAAAACAGACAGTTTCATCGGCCTCACGGCGTCCCTTTGCGTTGGCGGGGTCATCCACAACAACCCCTGACTTCCAGGAAATCAGGAACATACAGGAGAAAAAACATGCCGGGTAAAATCAACACCCAGGACGGCAACTACGCAGCGGCGTATGTGGCATACGCCCTGAGCGAAACCGCCGCCATCTATCCTATCACTCCTTCCTCCACCATGGGAGAATGGGTCGACCAGTGGGCCGCCGAGGACAAGCGGAACATCTGGGGCAAGCAGGTCTCCGTGGTGGAAATGCAGTCCGAGGCCGGCGCCGCCGGCGCGGTCCACGGCATGTTGGCGGCTGGCTCCCTGACCACCACCTACACCGCCTCCCAGGGACTCCTCCTCATGATCCCCAACATGTACAAGATCGCCGGCGAAATGCTGCCCACGGTCTTCCATGTCACCGCCCGCTCCCTGGCCTGCCAGTCCCTGGCCATCTTCGGCGACCACTCCGACGTGATGGCCTGCCGCAACACCGGCTTCGCCATGCTGGCCGCCAACTCCGTCCAGGAAGAAATGGACATGGCCCTGGTGGCCCACCTGTCCACCTATCCCTCCAAGGTCCCCTTCCTCCAGTTCTTCGACGGCTTCCGCACCAGCCATGAAGTCCACAAGTTCGAGGAAATCCCCTACGAGGAAATCGCCAAGCTGGTGGACCGCAAGGCCATCGCCGAATTCCGCGCCCGCGGTCTGCGCCCCGAGGCCCCTGTCACCAAGGTGGGCGCCCAGAATGGCGACGTCTACTTCCAGGGCCGCGAGACGGTGAACAAGTACTACATGGCCGTGGGCGACATCGTCCAGGAGAAGATGGACGCCGTGGCCAAGGTCACCGGACGCGCCTATCACCTCTTCGACTATGTGGGCGCCCCCGACGCCACCGACGTGATCGTCTCCATGGGCTCCTCCTGCGAGGCCATCGAAGAGACCATCAACTACCTGAACACCACCCGGGGAACCAAGTACGGCCTGGTGAAGGTCCGCCTCTACCGCCCCTTCTACGCCGACAAGTTCCTGGCCGCCCTCCCCAAGACCGTGAAGCGCATCGCCGTCCTGGACCGCACCAAGGAGCCCGGCGCCATGGGCGAACCCCTCTACATGGATGTGAAGGTGGCCATCAACAACCCCGGCATCACGGTCATCGGAGGACGCTACGGCCTCTCCAGCAAGGACTTCACCCCCTCCATGATTCTCGCGGTCTACAAGCACCTGGAGCAGAACGGCTTCCATGGCTTCACCGTGGGCATCGAGGATGACGTGACCCACACCAGCCTGAAGGTGGACGAGCACATCACCACCGAGCCCGCCGGCACCACCGCCTGCATGTTCTACGGACTGGGCGGCGACGGCACCGTGGGCGCCAACAAGACCACCATCAAGGTCATCGGACACCTGACCGACAAGGACGCCCAGGCCTACTTCGCCTACGACTCCAAGAAGTCCTTCGGCCTCACCTGC